>DATARR010000131.1:0-110618 GCA_036264085.1 Thermoanaerobaculia bacterium
CCCCCCCCCCCCCCCCCCGCGGCGCGGGGCTCCCGATCCACCCGGGACCTGGGCTACTTGCTGAAGACTGCCTGGACCGACGTGTTCTTGGTGATGAAGACGGTGCAGGTCGGAGCCGTGCCCGAGCAGGCGCCGCTCCAGTTGACGAACTGCTTGCCGGCCGGCGGGGTCGCGGTCAGGGACACCGTGGTCCCCTGGGTGAACTTGGCGGAGCAGCCGCTGCCGCAGTCGATGCGCCGGTCGTTTCCCGTCGGAGCGCCGGTCACCGTTCCCGAATTGCTGCGGCCGATCGACAGCGTGTACTGCGGCAGGAAGGTCGCGGTCACCTGCATGGGGCCGTTGACGGCGACCGTGCAGGTGAGCTGATTGCCGGTGCAGGCGCCGTCCCAGCCGATGAACACGTTGCCACCCGGGTTGGCGGTCAGCGACAGCGTCGTGCCGTTGGTGGTGAACGCCGAGCACGCGTTGCCGCAACTGATCTTGCCGCCGGTGACCGTGCCGCTTCCCGTCTTCGTCACGGTGAGCGCGTCAGGAACCACGTTCACGGCCGAGTTCTGCGCCGCGATGAAATCGCCCAGCTCGCCGGCCGACGGGGCGGCGCACACGCCGTCGGCGCAGACCACCTTGTGGCTCACGGAGTCATAGGCGCCCGTGTACTTGTAGGTCTCGTAGCGGCGGATGATCGCGCGAGTGTCGGCGTTGATGCCCCCCTGGTTGCGATTCCGCTTCTGGTTGCCGTTGGAGGGCGGCGAAGCCTGCAGGATGTCCCAGGCGACCTCGAGCTGGGAGGCGTCCTGAGGGACGGTGGGATTGTCGCTGGTCAGGTCCGCAGGCGTCGCCTCGCGCGTCAACTGAGTCTTGTAGACCTTCACCCACTGCGCGTCGCCGTACAGCTCGGGAGATTCCGGCGGCTCGGGAGCCTCGACCTCGGCCACCACCACCGGCGCCGCACCCGCCGTCACCACGGGCGCGATCGTCCAGCTCGGGAACGGGATGGCGACGTTGGGCTGGGCGTGGATCAACGTGCCCGGGTTCTGCGGATCTTCGACCAGCCAGTAGCCGGTGGCCGTGATGGTCTTGCCCGGAGTGGGGCGCAGCCCCTGGCCCAGGGCCTCGCAGCCGGCGTAGGCATAGGTGCTCCCCGCCGCGTAGCAGTCGTTCCAACTGTAGGGGACGCCCGGAGTGTGCTGCGGCGTCCGCTTGGTGTACTGGTGAGCGTTGGCATCATACGGGCTCTCCCAGCGGACATAGACGCCGGTGGCGTAGGGGACCACGGCCGGCATGCCGTACTGCTGCCCGGCCACCGTGTAGTAAAGGTCGTTCTGTACCGCGCCTTCGAGCTGGATCTCGAAGCCGTGAGCGTCCTGCCCGGTCTCGTTGACGACGTCGAAGTTGCTTAAGAAACCGGAGATGGTGGCCGTCTGCGCCCGTGCCGCGATCGGTGCGGCGAGCAGGGCGAGAGACAGTGCGGTGACGAGGGCGGGCTGGCGGTGACTCGAGTCCATCTGCTTCTCCTTCTGGTGTTGATCTCTACCCGGAAGCTCCTCCTCCGGAGGATGGTTGCTTTCCGGTTAGACAGACTCGAGGCGTCACGGGAACAACTATTTGCGGCCGGCTGGAAACAGGCGCTCGTTCACCGCCGCCCCCCCGCCATCCGCGCCGCCTCCGGCAGGCGGCGCAGACGGAGCATGCTCCAGATGCCGAACGCCGGACCGAGGGCCAGGAGGATGAAGGCCCGCTCCCAACCCAGGAGATCTCGCAGCGGCGGGATGATGCGCAGGGTCACCGTGGTGAGCAGGAAGCCGAGGCTGGTCTGCACGGTGAGGGCGGTGCCCACGTAGCGCGGATCCGCCAGCTCGGAGACGGCGGCGCTGAACTGCGCGCTGTCCGCCACCACGGCGAACCCCCACACGAGGCAGAGGATCGTCAGCAGGGCCGGGTGGTGGAAGACGAAGCCGGCGGCCAGGGCGCAGGCGCCGGAGGCGGCCAGGCTCACGACGGTGATCCGCGTGCGCCCCAGCCGGTCCGCCAGCTTGCCGGCCAGCAGGCTCCCGAGACCGCCGGCGGCGATGGCGGCGGCGCCTGCCAGCCGGGCGGCGCGGACGCTCCAGCCCGCCTCCTGGTAGCTTGCGAGCAGACAGAGAGGAACCCAGGCCCACATCGCATAGAGCTCCCACATGTGGCCGAGGTAGCCGTAGTTCGCGAGGCGCGCCGGCCGCTCCGCCAGCACCCGGCCGGCGGCGCGCCAGTCGAACGGCGGCGACTTGCCGAGATAGGGGCCGGGCCGCACGAGGAGGCCGCCGATCAGCGCCGCCACCACCGCCAGCCCGGAGGTCAGCAGGAGCACGCTGCGCCAGGGCGGCATGCCGCTGGGCGACGCATTGAGGAGGTGGGGGATCGCCGTGCCCAGCGTGATGGCGCCCACCAGCAACCCGATGCCGAGGCCGCGATCCTCCCGGCACCAGGAAGTCACGAGCTTCATTCCCGGCGGATAGACGCCGGCCAGGGCGAAGCCGGTGAGGAAACGAAAGACGAGGGCGGGCCCGGGACCCGGATCGAGCAGCGGGATGGCGGCGTTGAACGCCGCGGCGGCGAGGGCGCTCACCGCCAGGAGACGCTGGGCCGGCAGGCGGTCCGAGAGGGTGAGGAGGGAGCTGAGCAGGGCCCCGGCCACGAAGCCGATTTGCACGCTCGTCGTCAGCCAGGACTGCAAGGCGCCGGAGAGCTTCCACTCCACGGTGAGCTGAGGCACCACCGCCGACGCCGAGAACCAGACGGACATTCCGAGCAGCGCCGCCAGGGCGAGCAGCGAGACGTGCCGCCACTTGCCGCGCTCCTCCGGAGGGCGTTGCGTCGTCGCGTTCATGGGGGCCTCTTTCAGTCCCGTCGCTCGGTGGGGCTCTTGGCACCCGGGCCAGGCAGGGGCGGGGAGTCGCCGCCACGGGCCTCGGCTGCCAGCAGGTGCTCGAGATCCGGGTAGCGGTAGAGTGTCGGCGCGCCATTCAGCGCCAGCCCACCCGTGTCCGCCGTGGGGCCGTAGGTCGAATAGAGGCTCCGGCCCAGCAGGCGCAGGTAGGCGGTGAGCTGACCTCGGTGATGGGCCGAGTGGGCGATCCGCCGCGTCATCACCCAGGCCCGGGAGCGCTCGACGTCGAAGAAACGGGTGACGCCCTCGAACCACTCGTCCGCCATCCCGCGCAGCCGCTCCAGTCGCTGGCCGGAGGCGCCGGCGTACTTGTGGAGGAAGGCGAGGCGGGTCTCCTCGGCAGGCAGCGGCGGCTCGCCGAGGTCGATCCCCAGCATGTTCTTCATCCAGGTGTCCTCGCTGACGCACTGGTGGACCATGTGCTCGTGCGGCGTCCGCGCCCGCGGCTCCGGACGGAAGCGCAGGTCCTCGTCCCGGAATTGCGACCAGACGGAGAGGGTCTTCAGACGCTCGGTGTCGTAGGTCTCGATCAGGAAGTCGTAGCGGGACATGGCCGGAGGTTATCACTGGCGATGAGTCAGTCCGTCAGCCTTGCCTTCCAGGCACCACGCCCATGGGTGAAGGCGAAGAGGAACGGCGGCTGGAGGACGAGCGACTCGGTGACGACGTTGGCGAAGCCGGCGTCCTCGACCGCCCAGGTGGCGCCGCCGTCGAGCGAGACGAAGACGCCCAGGTCGGTGCCCACGTAGAGGCGCTGGGGATGGCGGGGGTCGATGGCGAGGCAATGGACGGGCAGGTCCGGCAGGGTCGTGGCGCTGACGCCGCCGCCGTCCAGGCTCTGCCAGGCGGTGCCGCCGTCGAGGCTCTTCCAGACGTGAGTGCCGCCGAAGGTGGCATAGGTCGCATAGACCACGGCGGGGTCCTGCGGATCGAAGACGAGAGACGAGACGAAGCCGTCGCGCGGGCGGGCCGTCAGCCAGGGAATCCCGGGAGCCGCGGTGAAGGCGGCGTCGTTGCGGGCGATGAAGCCCTGGCTGGTGCCGGCGAGGACGTGCTGGCCGTCGTGCGGCGAAACGGCCACAGCGCTCACGAGGTCGAGGGCGTTGCCGCCGACGGCCGAGCTGGCACGGTGCCAATGGGCGGCGCCGTCGTCGGAAGTCCACAGCGAGTCGCCGCCGAGCCAGAGGCGCTGGGGATCTCCAGGGTCGAGGGCGAAGGGCGAGATGTACGGGAAGGAGCCGCCGTCGATGCCGTCGATGGCCGAGGTGAACGTCCTGCCGCCATCGGTCGACTTGACGAACGACAGGTGGTCCGACTCCGCATACACGATCTGGGGATGGATCGGATCGATGGCCACGTTGCCGCCGTCGCGCCCCAGGACCTGCCGCCAGCCCTCCGGCCCCGCGGCGTCCCCGCCCACGATCGTGCCGAGGTCCTGGGCGCCTCCCAGGTAGGTCCGGCCGCCGGGGAAGACGGCGCCCTGATAGAACTGGGTGACGCCGTAGCCGTGATCGAGGCTCGTCCACCGCACGGCCGTGCCCGTGGCATCGCACGGCGCCGAGTCCCCCCGGGCCACGGCGGCGCGAGCGTTGGCGGTGCGGTAGACGCCGCCGTCGCCGGCCACCAGCAGGGTCTGGTTGCGGACGCCGTCGTAACGCGGATCGAAGACGAGGGCATGCTGGTCCGCATGGGCGAAGCCGGAGGTGATCCCCTGCTCCCCAGCCCACCAGTAGCTGGCCAGCCCCCAGGTATGGCCGCCGTCGTCGGAGCGGAAGAGGTCGACTCCCCCTGCCCAGACGCGGTCAGGGTCTTTGGGATCGACGGCGATGACGTTGTCGTACCATCCCCGCCCGCTCCAGCCGTCGGGAAAGGGCGAGCCGCACTCGTGCTGAAAGGCGAAGTGGGTGCTGGAGAGCAGGGCCGTGTTGAGCGGCACGGGGTCGGTATTGCGGACCTGCGCCACCCAACTCCCCGGGCCGCCGCCGGTGGTGGAGCGGAAGACGGCGAGCAGCCCCTGGAAGTAGTGGCCGTTGGGGCCGGCCAGGTTGCTCGCCGCCAGGGCATAGATCACTTGCGGGTCGGAGGGCGCGATGGCGAGCGAGGTCCGTCCCATGCCCGGCTCCTGCAGCACCGCCACCCACGGCCCGTCCTTCTGGCCTTGCAGGGTCTGGAACACGGTGGCCTGCTGCAGGGTGCCACAGGCGGCGAAGACCACGTCGTCTTGTCCGTCATTGCGCAGCGCCAGGTCCAGACAGCCGCCCTGCGCCTGGGGATCGAGCACGCGCTCCCAGGAAACCCCGGCATCCCGCGAGCGCCAGACCCCGGTGCCGGTCGCGGCATAGACCGTGCGGCTGCGGGCGCTGACCAGGAGGCGGTTGACGGCGAAGAAGTCCGGCGTCGCGGTGGCCGCCAGTTGGCGCCAGCGGCGGCCGCTGTCGGTCGTCTTGAAAATGCCGGCGCCGCGCACGGCGTCGGTATTGAAGAAGCCCTCCCCCGTCCCGGCATAGAGCACCTTCCGGTTGCCGGGATCGAGAGCGAGGGAGGTCACGGCGAGGCTCGGCATCAGATCGTCGAGTGGACGCCAGCTCGCGCCGCCGTCGACCGTCTTCCAGATCCCGCCGTCGACTCCGGCGGCGTAGAGCGTGCGGGGATCGACCGGATCGAAGACGAGGGCCCGCGTCCGCCCCCCGAGGTTCCCCGGACCGAGGGATTTCCATGCCAGTGCATGGTGGGCCATGCGGCGCACGTGCGCCTGCGCCGCCAGGTATCGCGAGGCCAGAGATGACGGTCTGGACGCCTTCGCCGCCGGCAGGCGGCGGGCGAGGAACCACGCCTGAGCCGCTCCGGGATCGTCGCCGCCGGCGAGCTCCGGTCCCTCTTCCAGAGCCGCAGGAGTCACCAGAGCGGCGGCGAGGAGCGCCAGGACCCAGAAAATTGGAGCGAGCGTTCGGACCCTGCGGACTCTGCCGATGGCTTCTGGATTCATTGCGCCTCCCGGAGGAACTTCGGCGATGCGATTAGAGCATATCAAAAGGCAAGGCCTCGCTCCCTGCTGAAGATTGCGATACGCTCCGCCGAAATGCGCCCCCTGACCGCTCCCTCGATCGACGAGATCCGCGCCGCCCGCGAGCGTCTGGCCGGAGTCACCGTGCGCACGCCCCTGCTGCGGCTGAATGCCGAAGGAGCGCCGGCGGAGGTCTGGATCAAGCTGGAGAACCTGCAGCCCATCGGCTCCTTCAAGCTGCGCGGCGCCGCCAACGCCATGCGCCTCGCCGGGCCCGCGGGGCTGCGGGACGGCGTCTACACCGCGAGCGCCGGCAACATGGCCCAGGGGGTGGCGTGGAGCGCCCGCGAGCTCGGGGTGCCGGCCGCGGTCGTCGTGCCCGACCACGCGCCGGCCACCAAGCTGGCGGCCATCGAGCGGCTGGGCGGCCGCATCGTGAAGGTGCCCTTCGACCGCTGGTGGCAGGTGATCATGGAGCACTCCTTCCCGGGGCTCGACGGCCTCTTCATCCACCCGGTGGCCGACCGGGCGGTGATGGCCGGCAACGGCACCGTCGCCCTCGAGATCCTCGAAGACCTCCCGGATGTCGACACCGTCCTCGTCCCCTTCGGCGGCGGCGGGCTCTCCTGCGGCATCGCCTCGGCGCTCGCCGCTCTGCGGCCGGAAGCCCGCGTCTTCGGCTGCGAGGTGGAGACCGCCGCGCCGCTCTCCGCCTCCCTCGCCGCCGGCTCGCCGCAGACCGTGGACTACCGGCCGAGCTTCGTCGACGGCATCGGCGGCAAGAGCCTCCTCCCCGAGATGTGGCCCCTCGCGAGCTCGCTCCTTGCCGGCGCCCGCGTCGTCTCGCTCGCAGCGGTGGCCGCCGCCGTCCGCCTCCTCGCCGAGCGCCACCGCGTCATCGCCGAGGGAGCCGGAGCCGCCTCCGTCGCCGCGGCCCTGGCCGGCGTGCCGGCAGCGCGCAAGGTGGTCTGCGTCATCTCCGGCGGCAACCTCGACGCCGCCAAGCTGTGCGCGATCCTGGATGGGCGGGTGCCCTGAGCGCCCCGCACCCTGCATCGTCTCCAGCGACACCGCAAAGTCCCCAGATCGGCCGCAACATCTGGAGCCATGGCGCGACTTCAGCGCCTACGCCGCATTACCTTCAGCTACACCGCAAAGTTTCCGGCTACACTGCGATTTCTACAGGTACACCGCAAAATCCGCAGATCGGCCGCGATCTCTCAGTCTACACCGCGAAGATTCCATGCACACTGCAAGTTCTCCGACGACGCCGCAATCTCTCGGGCTACGCCGCAACTGCGCGTCATACACCGCAATCTCTGCTGATATCATCGTGGAATGAGCTCGAAGCTTACGGTCGACGAGGTTCTGGCCAACCTGGAGGCGCGCGCGGTCTTCCTGCGCGAACGGCAGGCCTTCCACGCGCAGCAGGAGGTCCATCACCGCGAGCAGCGTGCCTCTTACGCCGCCGAGTTGGAGAGCGTGCTACAGAACGTGGAGGCCTTCCGCACGGCCATCGCGTCGACGGCGGACCTCGCCCTGCCGCCGGCGCCGGAATCCGTTCCCACCACCTTGGACGAGGCGACGCTTCCACCCCCCAACCGGCTGATGGTGAGCCGGCTGCTGCGACTGGTCGCCGAGAGCCCGGACCTGGAAGAGCCCTTCGGTCCGACGGCCGTCGCCGCGGAGGTCAACCGCCGCTTCCACCACCGTCTGCCGGAGCCTGTCGGTCCCCGGGCCGCCTCGGACGTCCTGCGGCGGATGCTCGCCGAAGGGGAGCTCGAGCTCGTCCGCAAGGGCAAGGCCTCCCACGAAGCGCTGTACACGCGGAGGCCGGGCGGGGGCGGATGAAGAGGGCAGCGGAGATCTGAAACCTCTTTCACATCTCCCCGTACCTCCTCTCCATGGACCTCTTTGGAGAGCTCGGACACCTCGCCCTCGCCTCGCGCCTGAAGCGGCTTGGCGAGCTCCTTCAGTCCCAGGTCTCTGAGGTCTACGCCGAGCAGGCCGTGAGCTTCCGGGCGCGCTGGTTCCCGGTGCTCATCGCGCTCTCCCGCACCTCGCCCCTCTCCATCGTGCAGCTCGCCGCGACCCTCGGCCTCACCCACACCGCCATCAACCAGATCGCGCAGGAGATGGAGGAGCAGGGGCTGCTCGGGTCGCAGCAGGACCCCCGGGACGGCCGGCGCCGTCTGCTCGTCCTGACCGCGGAGGGGGAGGCGACGATGGCGCGCCTGCAGCCCCTGTTGAAGGAGATCCGCGCCGCCACCGCCGAGCTGGTCGCCGAGTCCGGTCACGACCTCCTCGCCGCCGTCGCCGCCGTCGAGGAGCGGCTCGCCGTACGCCCGATGGGCGACCGCCTGCGCGCCCGAATCGCCATGGAATTCGATCCCGAAAAGGAGACCCCGCAGTGAGAACGTCGCTCCGTCATCGCCTCCTCGTCTTCGCCCTCGCCGCCGCCGTCGCCGCCCCGGCCATGGCCGCCACGCGGGTGCCGCCCGCCGTCAACGCGCAGGACCGCGCCGCGATCGTCGACGACGTCGCGGCCGCGCTGAACGAGATCTACGTCTTCCCCGAGACCGCCAGGAAGATGGAAGAGCACCTGCGGCGCCAGCTCAAGAGCGGCGCCTACGACCGTCTCGGGACCCTGGACACCTTCACCCAAAATTTGACCGAGGACCTCCAGTCAGTCAGCCACGACCTGCACCTGCGCGTGTCGTGGGACCCCGAGGCGCCCGCCGAGACGGGAGGACCGGCGGGAGGACCGACTCCCGAGGAGGAGGCGCGCTTCGCGGCCCAGATGCGCCGCGACAACTACTGCTTCCACAAGGTCGAGCATCTGTCCGGCAACGTCGGCTACCTCAAGCTCGACTGCTTCGCGCCGGCCGAATTCGGCGGCGGTGCCGCGGTGGCGGCCATGGGCTTCCTGTCCGGCAGCGACGCATTGATCTTCGACCTGCGCGACAACGGCGGCGGCAGCCCGAGCATGATCCAGCTCCTCACCAGTTACTTGATGGGCGCCAAGCCGACCCACCTCAACGACTTCTACATCCGCAAGGAAGACAAGACGGAGCAGTTCTGGACGCAGGCCTGGGTGCCCGGCGCGCGCCTGCCCGACGTGCCGGTCTTCGTCCTCACCAGCGGCCGCACCTTCTCGGCCGCCGAGGAGTTCACCTACAACCTGAAGAACCTGAAGCGCGCGACGCTGGTCGGCGAGACCACCGGCGGCGGCGCCCACCCGGTGAACCTCCACCGGGTCAAGGGCTATCCCGTGGCCGTGAGCCTGCCGTTCGGGCGGGCGATCAACCCGATCAGCGGCACCAACTGGGAGGGGACCGGCGTCGAGCCGGACGTCAAGGTGCAGGCGTCGGAGGCGCTGGCGGTGGCACACGAGCGCGCCCTCGCCGCCGTGGCCGGGAAGGCCACCGACCCCGCGCAAAAGGCGGCGGTGGAATTCGTGCGCGGCGTGCTGGAGGACCGCCGCAAGCCAGCCACCCTCTCCGCCGCCGAGCTCCAGGCCTACGCCGGCACCTATGGTCCGCGCACGGTCAAAGTGGAAGACGGAGTGCTCTGGTATCAGCGGGGAAAGAGGCCCCGGCTGCGGCTCCAGCCGGTAGGCCACGACCGCTTCCTGATAGGCGACCTCGAAGACTTCCGCATCCGCTTCGAGCGCGACGCCAGCGGGAAAGTCATACGCCTGGTCGCCCTCAGCGACGACGGCACCGAGGAGCCGAGCGTCCGCAGCGGCGAGTAGGGCGACGGCGAAGCGTGACCTGGATGGCCCGGTCACCAGGTCAAGCTCACCTCCGCCGCACCGTCCCCTCGATCAACCCGTATGGCTCCGCCGTCGCCACGAAGATCTCATTGCGGTTTTCCAGCCCGAACGGCGTGAGGTCCACGGGGAGGTGGTGCCGGTTCGGCATGACGAGGTGGATCTCCTCGACGTCGAGGGTCTCCAGCACCGCCTCGCCCATGGCGTGGAGGGTCTGCTGCACGGAGCGGCTGTCATGATTGGCGAAGGTCTCCAGCAGCACGCGCCGCACCTCGTGCCAGAGCGGGCCGAAGGCGACGTAGGGCCGCGAATAGCGCCAGGTCGCTCGCACTGCCGTGGCGAGGATGCGGTCCGCGGTCTCCTTCAGCGTCGTGTAGCGGTCGCGGGGAAAACCCGCGAAGGCGGACTTCGCGGTCTTCATCACCACCAGGTCCTCGATGCCGGCCCGGACCCGGGCGCTTTGACGATCGCGCGTCACCTCCGCGATGCGCCGCTCGCTTCCCGCCTGGCGGAAGGCGTGGGGGTGGGCCGCGGTGCCGATCAGGATCGGCTCCCAGAGGTGCTCGGTGAGGTCGACACGCACGCTCGCCGCCCGCGGGCTGTGGTGCAAAAAGTGATCGGTCAGCGCGAGGCCGAAATCTTCTATATTGTCGAAGGGATGCTCGGCGGCCAGGGCGTAGACGGTGTTCTTCATCGTGTCCGTGGGGAGGACGCCCTGGTTGTCGCCGTCCGTGTAGGCCGCCGCGAAATCCCCTGCGAAGCGGATCGCCACGGTGACGTCCTGCAGCTCGTGGCGGTCCGCGTGGCGGCGGACGGTGACCAGGCGGACGGCCTGCTTGCCATAACTGTTTTCGGCCAGTGTGACGGGCATGCTCAGCTCCCCCGGTAGGTCGAGTATCCGAACGGGCTCAGCAGCAGCGGCACGTGGTGGTGCTGGGCCGCGTCCCGCACGTGGAAGACGATCGCGGCTTCGGGATAGAAACCTTCGATCTCCCGTGAAGCGAAGTATCGGTCGAGATCGAACGTGAGGCGGTAGACGCCCGGGAGCAGCGAAGATCCCGCGGGCAGGAGCTGCCGGACCCGGCCGTCGTCGTCCGTCGCGGCCCGCGCCAGCTCCCGCCAGCCTTCTCCCGAGCGGATTTCGAGCACGACGGGCACGCCGCTCGCCGGCCGCCCCCGCGAGGTGTCCAGGACGTGGGTGGTGATGCCGCTCATGGATTGATCCCCTTCAAGAACAATTTCTCCAGGCGCAGGTTGGTGATCTTCCGCTGCTCTTCGGCGGCGATGCGCAGCTCGGTTTCGGGATCGTTGCCAAGCCGCGCGCGCAGCAGGCCGAGCATCTCGGCGGCGGTCCTCCCTGTGGCGCAGACGATGAAGATGTGATCGAAACGGCTCTCGTAGTCACGATTCGCCGTAATCAGCGCGGCGAGGGTCTGCGCGTCCGCGCCGCGCGCTCCGGCCTGCTCAGCCTCGGACCAGCGGCTCCCTTTCTCGCCGATCCGCGGATGGGCGGCGAAGGCTTCGCGCCAATCCGCGCCGTCGAGGCCGAGCCATATCCGGTCGGATTTTTCCCGCAGCTCGTGCAGGCCCCGGAACGGGCGGCTCTCCGCCAACCGGCGGGCCCAGGCGCGGGAGCCGCAGCACGGCAGGAGCAACTCCTCGGCCTCGTCGAGAGGCAGGGCGTTGAACCTTTCGAGATCCTCGCTCATCCGGCCAGAGCTCCGAACAGCCGTAGCCGCGCCACACCGCCGTCGGGGTGGATGTTGAGCCGGGCGTGGGTGATCGGTCCGGCGGCAGCAACCTGATCGAAACGGTGCCGGGTGTGAGGGCGCAGCGGCGTGAGCGGCAGGATCTCCCGCCAATCTTCAAGGTTCCCGTCGCAACCTTCGATCGAGCAGCTCCCGGGAGCGTTGCCCTTGAAATGCGAGGTGTCCACCTCCACCCGGTGGATGGCGCCCCGCGCCCCGAGCTTCACGATCGCCCAGTCGTGGCCCGGCCCCCGCCGGCGGCGCGTCTCCCAGCCGTCGTGCATGCCGAGCGGCGGTCCAGGCAGGATGAGGTTGTGCCGGTTGCCGAAGAACATGTCGCTGCAGGTGAGGACGAGCCCGCCGTTCTCCACCGCCGCGAGGTCGATCTCGCCGCCGAGCCGGACGAGCCGCGCCCAGTCCGGAATCACGTCGCCGTACACCCGCAGCCGGGCCACGCCGCCGTCCGGATAAATATTGAAGCGGAGGTGGGTCACCCGCACGCTCTCCCCGTCGATGGGAAAACGATTCTTGGAATCTCCCTGGAGCGGCGAGCGGGGGAGGACCTCGGTCCATGCCGCCTCCTCCAATTCCTCGAGTCCAGGATAACCGTCGACGGCGCAGGCTTCGAGCGAGCAGGATTCGGGATAGTTGCCGCGGAAGTGAGCGGTGTCGACGATCACGCCCCGGAGCAGTCCCGGCAGCCCCAGCCGGACGAGGCACCAGTCGTGGCCCGGCTCGCGCCGCCGGCGGGTCTCCCAGCCGTCCATCCACTTGCCGACGTCGGTGTACTCGTCCTCGATCCAGACCGCCTCGCCGGCCTTCAGGAGGTTTTCCTTGGGCGCGAAGAATTCGTCGTTCGCCGCCAGCACCGCGCCGCCCAGCCGCTCGGCGGCGAGGTCCACGAGAGCGGTGAAGTCGGTCATTTCCCTCTCCTGCTGAGCAGCCGGCCGCCGGGTGTTCTCACGAGCTTCCCGTTCTCGTAGATCGTCTCTCCCCGCAGCAAGGTCCGCCGCACGACGCCGTGAAGCGTGCGCCCGGCGTAGGGGGTGAGCTGGTGGCGGTGGTGGAGCCGCTCGGGGTCGACCGCGAAGCTCGCCTCGGGGTCCCAGATCACCAGATCGGCGTCGCACCCCGGCTCGATCGCTCCCTTGCGCCCCTCCAGCCCCGCCAGCCGGGCGGGCGCGGCGCACATCCAGCCAGCCAGGTCCGCGACCGTGAAGCCGCGCTCCCGCGCTCCGGTCCAGACGGCCGGCAGCGCGAGCTGGAGGGACGAGATGCCGCCCCAGGCGCCGCGGAAATCGCCGGACTCGATCTTCTTCATCTCCGGCGGGCAGGGCGAGTGATCGGTGGCGACGAGGTCGATCACCCCTTCGCGCAGAGCCTCCCAGAGGCGCTCCCGGTTGTCGCGCGAGCGGATGGGCGGCGCGCACTTGAAGGTCACGCCGCCGTCGCCACCGTCAGGGACCTCCTCGGCGGCGAAGGTGAGGTAGTGCGGGCAGGTCTCGGCGGTGACCGGGAGCCCCTCCTCGCGAGCGCGTTTCAGGATTGGCAGCACCTCCGCCGAGGAGACGTGGACGACGTGGATCCGGCACCCCAGCTCGCGGCTGAGCCGGACCAGCAGCTCGACCGCCTCGACTTCGGCCGCGTCGGGGCGGGATTGCAGATAACGGCCGTAGTCGCGCAGCTCAGATCGATCGCCGCCCCCCCAGACTCCGGCCGCGGCCGCGATCGGGCCCGGCAGCTCGGCGTGGGCCAGGAGCACGGCCCCGCGCCGGGCGAGGATCGGCAGGGCGGCGCGCAGGTCGGTTTCTCCGACGTGGGGAAATTCGTCGACGCCGGAGGGAACCAGGAACGCCTTGAACCCCAGGACGCCGCCGCTGCCCAGGAGGCCGTCGCTGCCCAGGAGGCCGTCGAGCTCGCCTGCATTGCCGGGCACCACCCCGCCCCAGAGCCCCACGTCGATCCAGAGCTTTCCTGCCGCCGCCTTGACCTTGGCGCGCAGGCCCTCCCGGGTGGTCGTGGCGGGGATGCTGTTGAGGGGCATGTCCACGAGCGTCGTGACGCCCCCGGCGGCGGCGGCCCGGGTGGCCGTCGCGAACCCCTCCCACTCCGTCCGCCCCGGCTCGTTGACGTGGACGTGGGTGTCCACGATCCCCGGCATGAGCACCGAGTCGCCGCAGTCGATCACCGGCCACCGCGTGAGGAGGTCCGTATCGAGATCGACGCGCTGGATCCGGCCCTGGCGAACCCACACCGTGGCCGGCCGTACACCGCGGGAAGTGACCACCCGTTGGCCCATGAGGAGGAGATCCGGGTAACGCATGCAGAGGGGAAGGTATGCCGTCCCCTCCACCCTCTGTCAAGATGCGAGTCGCCGTCCAATCGGGAATCCCTCCCAGGCTTGCTGGGGATTCCTCCTTAAGCTAGGATGGGGTGCATGAAGACGACGATCGACATTCCTGATAAGGAGCTGCAGGATGCCATGGAGTTCACCGGCGCCCGCAGCAAACGGGAAGCGGTGGTGACCGCGCTCGCTGATTTCAACCGTCGCCAACGCCTGGAGCGTCTGGTCGAGCAGTTTGGCACGTTCGACGGCTTCATGACCCAGGAGGAGCTTCGTCGGATGCGCGAGGAGACCTGATCGTGACAGGTCGGGTTCTCGTGGATACTTCAGCCTGGATCGAGACGTTGCGCCGCAATGGAGATCCAGAGATCCGTGCTTCGGTGCGCGCCGCGACCCGAGAGGGCCGAGCCGTGCTTTGCGATCTGGTGCTCCTCGAGTTGTGGAACGGAGCCCAAGGGTCCGACGAGCACCGCATCCTCAGAGAGCTCGAGTCGACGATCGACAAGGTGCCTACTCCTCCTGCTATCTGGGAGGCGGCCTCTGAGCTGGCCAGGACCTGCCGTAGGGCAGGAGTCTCGGCCCCTGCGACCGACGTCCTCATCGCGGCCTGCGCCGAGTATCACGATCTGGAGATACTCCACCGCGACGCACACTTCAACCTCATCGCACGCGTTCGCAAGGCTGTGAATTAGGCATTCCCGTGCAATTCCATCAACCCGATCCTTCGGTCGGCGCTCCCCCCCTCCTCCTCCGGGGAGGCACCCTCCTCACCCTGGACGCCGGTGCCACCGTCCTGCGTGGCGCGGACCTCCTGGTCCGGGAGGGCCGGATCGCCTCGTTCGGCGCGCCCGAGGCTCCGCCGGACGCGCGGGTGCTCGACGTCTCCGGCTGCCTGGTCCTGCCGGGGCTGATCCAGGGTCACATCCACCTCGGCCAGACCTTCTTCCGGGGATTGGCCGAGGAGCGGCGGCTGCTTCCCTGGCTGCGCGACCGTATCTGGCCGCTGGAGGCCGCCCATGACGACGAGAGCGCCTACTGGTGCAGCCTGCTCGGCGCCGCCGAGTGCCTGCTGAGCGGCACCACCACCATCCAGGACATCGGCCTCGGCCCCGGCGCGCGGGGTCTGCTCCAGGCCATCGCCGAGTCCGGCCTGCGCGCCTTCGCCGGCCAGTGCCTGATGGACAGCGGCGACGGCTTGCCCGTGGCCATGCGCCTGGACACCGACGCGGCGCTCGCCGCGACCGAGGCCCTGGGCGATCATTTCGAGGACGGGCCGGACGGACGGCTGCGCTACGTGCTCAACCCCCGCTTCGTCCTCACCTGCTCGGACGCGCTCTGGGTGGGAATTCGCGAGTTGGCATCCCGCCGCGGCTGGCCCGTCCACACCCACGCCCTGGAGCAGCGGGACGAGACGCTCGCCGTGCGCAGGCTGAAGGGGGGGCGGGACGAGATCGAGTACTTCGCCGACCAGGGCGTGCTGGCGACCGACCTGCGCATCGCCCACGGCGTGTGGATCACCGGCGCGCACCTCAACCGCGTGCGCAGGGGGCGCTTCAGCGTCGTCCACTGCCCCAGCTCGAACCTCAAGCTCGGCTCCGGCATCGCCGATCTCCTCGCCATCCGCCGCACCGGCGTGCCGGTGGGCATCGGCACCGACGCCACCGCCTGCAGCAACCAGCTCGACAACTTCGCCGAGGTCCGCCTGGCCGCTCTCCTCCAGAAGGTCAAGCACGGGCCGGACGCCTTCTCCGGTCTCGACGCCCTCCGCCTCGCCACCAGCGAAGGCGCCCGCGCCCTCAATCTCCAGGACGAGATCGGCACGATCGAGCCCGGCAAGCGCGCCGACCTCGTGGTGCTCGCCGCCGGCCGGCCCGAGCTCTGGGCCGCTCCCCAGGCCGATCCGCACGACCTCGTCGCTTTCGGCGCCTCTCGCGCCACCGTCCGCCACGTCCTGATCGAAGGACGCCTGGAGGTGGAGGACGGCCGCCTCACCCGGCTCGATCTCGCCGAGATCTACCGTCAGTCCGAGCGGCATCTCGCGGAGCTGATCCGGCGGTCGGGAATCGACCTTTAGAAACCTGCCTGGCCCACAACGTGCACTCCGGATGAAATCAGGGGTGGAGTGCGCGAAGCTCTCGTGACTTGCTCCTCAGGTGAGCACTCCTCCCGATACGTTTGCCCTGACGGGCCAGGAGAAAATCATGCTCAAGAAATACTTCTTCAACGCCTTGGCCCTCGCGGCCCTGGCAGCAGTCCCGTGCGCGGCGCAGCTCATAGATCCCCATGTCATTGCGATGCCGGCGGAGCAGAAAGCGGTTACTCCGCAGTGCAGCGGCGGGGTGGTCTACGACAGCGGCTCCTTCACCGCCGGCTACACCATCGGCAGTGGCAATCCCGGGGATGCCACGCTGGTGATGAAGTTCACCCTGCCTCCGGGAACGAACCGGCTCGACCAGGTCTGCGCCTGCTTCACCCGCGCGAATTCTTCCGCTCCTTCGAGCATGAGCTTCGAGGCCGTCGTCTACAACGACGATGGCCCTGGAGGAGGGCCGGGGACGTTCCTGGGCTCCGTGCCCGCGACCGCCAGCGCCATCCCGGTCGCCGGGGGGTTCCAGTTCTACTCGGTCAATTTCGCCGGCTCCGGCATCGTGCTGCCCGACAACGTCGTGTACGTCGGCGTGCGCTGGCCGGGTGGCCCCATCGCGCTCTGCGGCGACAGCGCGTCGACGACGCAGCGCACGAGCTACGGCAGCGGCAACAGCGGGGCCTCCTGGACCAACACGCAGACGCTGTATGCCTCCAGCGTCCCACCACGCGCCCTGGGCATCCGTCTCGATCCGACGTCCAGCACGACGGGCTGCACACCCAGCGCGACCGCCCTCTGCCTCAACAACAACCGTTTCCGGGTGGAGGCGACCTTCAGCACCACCGGCGGTCTGAGCGGCCAGGCGCAGGTCGTCAAGCTCACGGACGAGACCGGTTATCTGTGGTTCTTCAGCTCGACCAACGTCGAGGTGGTGGTCAAGGTGCTGAACGCCTGCAGCTTCAATAACCGGTACTGGGTCTACTCCGCCGGCCTGACGGACGTGCAGGTGACGATGACCGTCACCGACACTCAGACCGGGGTCGTCAAGACCTACAACAACCCGCAGAGCCGGCCGTTCCCGCCCATGCTGGACAGCTCGGCCTTCGCGACCTGTCCGTGAAGTCAGAGCGGCGTCGAGCTCTCGAAATAACGGCCCGGGGTCGTGCCCAGCTCACGCCGGAAGGCGGTGATGAAGGCGCTCGGGCTGTCGTAGCCCACGTCGAGGGCGACGCGGGTGACCGGCTGACCGGCGGCGAGGAGTCGCAGGGCCTCGATCAGCCGCAGACGCTGGCGCCAGCGGCCGAGCGTCATCGACGTCTCGCTGCGGAAGAGCCGCTCCAGGGTGCGCTTGCTGGCGCCCGCCACCCGCGCCGCCTCGTCGAGGGATTCCGGCTCTCCCGGGCCGCGGCGGAGCCGCTCCGCCGCTCTCCGCGCCCGCGCATCGCGCGGCATGGGGAGCTGGAGCGGCACCGTCGGCAGGGTCTCGAGCTGATCGACGACCACTCGCGCCAGCCGCGCCTCGGACGGCACGCTGCGCCGGAGCATCCCAAGCCGCACGGCGTGGAGCACGAGCTCCCGCATCAGCGGTGAGACGTTGACCGCCTGGCACCGGCCCGGCAGCCGGCGGGCGAATCCGGCGACGAAGAAGAGCGTGCGCACCGAGACCCTGCCGGACATCTCGACGCGGTACACGACGTCGGCGGGAATCCAGACCGCGCGGTGCGGCGGCACCACCCAGGTCCCCTGGGAGGTGTGGACGGTCATCACCCCTTGCGACGCATAGGCGAGCTGGTCCCAGTCGTAGGACCGCGAGGGGATCTCCGAACCGCTCAGGTGCGTCGTCGCCCAGCTCCGCACCAGGATGCCGTCTCCGGGCTCCAACGGCTGTCGCTTTTTCGACATCGGATGGCATTGTAGCGCAGGACAACGAAGCGGCCGATCGCTACCATTACCATGAGGTGCAGATCGAGCCCGGCAAACTCCCAACCCGAAGGAGGACGAAAAGGTGGCCAACGACATCCGGCACTTCGCCATCAACGCGGACGACCTGGCGCGGGCGCGCCGCTTCTACGAGGGGGTCTTCGGCTGGAAGTTCGAGCCGTGGGGCCCGCCCGGCTTTTTCCTCATCAAGACCGGGACCGACAAGGAGACGGGAATCCAGGGCGCGCTCCAAGGCCGGCGCGAGCTCATTCCCGGGAAACCGATGATCGGCTACGAGTGCTCGATCGCGGTGGACGACGTCGACCAGGTTGCGGCGGCGGTGCGCGCCAACGGCGGCCGCATCCTCATGGAGAGGACCACGATCGTCACCGTCGGCCATCTCATCTTCTTCGAGGATTCCGAGGGGAACGTCGCGGGCGCCATGCAGTACGACCCGAAGGCGGAGTGAGCGGGCCTGGGGCGTTCTCCCGCCTTTTTGGCTCAGGCTAGACGACCTGCAAGTCCAAGTTCTTTGTGTCCCGAAGGGGCAATGGCATGTAGCCTGGGGCGCAGCCCCAGGAACCCGCGCCCCAAATCCTCCAGAGCCGAACCGAAGTCTGGATGCTGGTCATCTCCTGCCTTCGGTCGAGGACATCGTTCACGTCTCAGATCAGTTTAAGTCCTAATTCCGAGAAAAGGGCTTCGGTCACGTTCGCAGAAGCTGTATGACCTCGTTGATACTCCGTACCTTCCCGCCAAAATGCAAGACTGCGTGGCAATTCGGGCAGACCGGACGCAGGTCCTCGACTGGATCGACAAAATATTCTCGACCGATCTCCGAGAGGGGCTTTATATGGTGGACATGGATGAATCCATCTGCAATTGGGCCATACACGGCACCGAAGTCAAACTTGCATACTACGCATGTGGGGCCGTAGCGCGCGATGCAGATCTTCCGCGCACGGGAATCGCGCTCGTAACGGTTGACAAAAATCTGCCGGACGGCACCCTCGGGGAATTGCTCGTCTGGAGACACCTCGCTGGGTTCGAGATTGAGCGATCGAAGCAAGACAGTAGTGGCCTCATCATTCGTCGTCTTTTTGTCACTCCAGCCTTTATCCTCAATCCCCACGGCCTCTAAGCTTAGCGGGAATGTAAAGGCACGGAAATCATCCAATTCGATTGCCAACATCTGCCCGCCGTAGGTCTTCCGGCTGTTCTCCAAGACCGCCGAAGCCTGGGCACGCCATTCAGACTCAGTGTCAGCTCCCAGCGTTTTTCCGTACTTGCTCCAAGCAGCGTCTTGATCCAGAATTAGCTGCTCTTGAATTCGTCCAACGCCAACAATGCTCCTCGGCCTCTTGCCAGGACGGACACAAAACAACGGGTCGCGGTGTTTTCGATCCGTCCGCTTGTGCGGGCTCGCATAGAAGATGGCAAGCTTGCCGACCGAGTTTCGCTCGTGGTAGGCAAACCAATTAGGGTCTGCAAGCATCATAATGCCGGACATTCGTGTTGCCCTCCGCCGCATCAACTATGTATAAACGACCGGTCTCTTACAAGAGGGCCGCCAATTCTTCGCTCTCTCGAACGGATACCGGCACGGGGTCCTCATTGTCCAATCTGCCCTTTTAAGCCGATTTCAATGGAGCGTACTTCACTTCGGCACCCTCGTCAACACGAGAAGGGCCTTCTCGGACTATGATCAGACCGCCTGAACGCTGACACCTGGAGGTCCTGATGAGTACGGAGAGCCTGCGCACGACTGCCGAGCCGGCCCCCGCCGCCGCACCCGGCGACGAGCGCGTCTGGGCCGAGGACCTCGAGATCCTCCCGCCCTACTATGGCGTCGACGACGTGCCACCGCCTCTCGAGACGCTGCTCTATGCCTGGCAGCACACGCTGGTCGACGTGTCGCCGTACGTGCTGCCCCTGATGGTGGCGGCTGCGGTGGGGTATGGCGCGGAGCAGGCGGCGGCGATGATCTCCGCATGCCTCACGCTGATGGGGATCGCCACCTTCGTCAACGTGACGTGGGGCAACCGCTTGCCGTCGGTGCTCGGACCCTCGGCCACGGATACGGGGGCCATGGCCACGGCGGGATCGATCTACGGCGCGCCGGCGATGTGGATGGCCGGGTTCGTCGCCGGGATCTTCGAGACCGTGGTGGGCGCGAGCGGCGTGCTGGCACCGCTACGCCGGTTCCTGCCGCCCTACGTCTGCGGCATCGTGGTGCTCACCATCGGCGTCTCACTGGCGCGGGTGGCCGGCGGCTGGGTGTTCGCCGATTCCAGTCCGACGATGCTCGGCCTCGCCGGGGCCGCCGTGCTCTCGGTGGTCGTGCTGACGGTGATCGGTTATCGGTTCCGGCTCGGGGTGCTCGCTCGCGGCGCCATTTTTTTCAGCCTGATGATCTTCGGCGTGGGGGCCGCCGGTCTCCTCGGCGTCGCGGATTTCTCCGCCCTGGAGCGGGCGCGCTGGTTCGGTCTCCCCCGGCTGTTCGCGTTCGGCGGCCCCGGTCTCGGGTGGCAGCTCGCGGGCGGCGCGATGGTCGGCGTCATCGTCGGCTTCGTGGGCTCGATCGCCGAGTCGATCGGCGACTATGCGGGGACCTGTGCCGTCTCCGGGATCACCTACACCGTCCGGCACATCCGCCGCGGTATCACGGTCGAGGGGATCGCCTCGGCCGTCGGTCCCCTGTTCGGCGCGCTGCCGCTGACGACGTACGCCCAGAACACCGGAGTGATCGCCACCACGCGGGTCGCCAGCCGGCGGGTGGTGCAGGTGGCTGCCGTCCTGCTGCTGATCTACGGCCTGTCGCCGAAGCTCGGGGCGCTGCTGGTGCTGATCCCGCGGCCGATCGTCGGCGCCGTGTTCCTGGTGATCTGCGGCATGATCGCCACCGTCGGCCTGCGCCTGCTCGGCTGCGGCAGGAAGGACGAGGCCTGGCTCCTGACCACGGCCATCTCGCTGATGGCCGCTCTCACGCTGCCGCTCGCCGCCACCGCTCACAAGGAGTGGTACGCGGCGCTGCCCCCCTCGGCCCGGCTGTTCCTGGGCAACGGCGTGGTCATCGCCATCACGCTCGGCATCCTGCTCAACGCCGTGCTGCGCGCGGTGCTGCCCGCCGGGGAATCGCGCCCGGAGGAGTGACGGGCTAGAGGGCGTGCTCGCCGGGGTGCCGGGCGAGGATCAGGTCCTGCACCTCCTGGATCACCTCCAGTTTGCGGACGTTCTTGCCCGGGCAGGCGTGCGTGGTCAGGGGATCTTCGCGGTGGAGCCGCAGCGTCTGGCTGTCGAACCCCAGGACGGCGCTCAGGGTCGCCAGGGCCGCCACGGCGTTCTTCCGCACCTTCAGCCCCCGGCCGCTGTCGAACGACTCCTTCTCATAATCGCCCAGCATCTCGACCCCGAGCGCCACCTGGTTCCAGGACGGGGAGTGGACGCCGGAGACGGTGAGCGGCGTGAAGACCCAGATCTGCTTGTCGTCGACGAACAGATGCGGACCGGCGCTCCACTTCTGCTCGTCGCGGTAGAACGCCTCCAGGCTCTGGATGTTCTTCTTGCTCAGCCCGTTCGGGCGCTGCGCCAGGGAGGGCGCTCCGGTGTTGTGCAGGACGATGAACGACGGCCGCCACGCCAGCCACTGCAGCGTGTGGCAGTAGGCGTCGAACTCGTCCGGGTTGAAGCTCGCTCCCACGATTCCTTTCCAGCCGGGCATCTCTCCTCCTCCTCTGCTGGTCCAGTAGCTCTGGAAAGATTTTGCGCCTTGTTTGAGACCTTTGGCAAGAAGGATCGGCATTCCGGATCGCTCCTGTCGATTCATGCGGGCTCTCCCCATCTGCGCTAAATTACCCTCATGACCAAGGCCAATCCCACCGCCCGCACCGACGTGAAGCACGTCCTCGACACTTTGAAGTCCGCGATCCGTCTCCTGGGGTTCTCCGTCCGCGATATCGAGAAGAAGCTGGGCTACAGCTTCGGCTACCTGAGCCGGGTGTTCGCGGGCACCATCGAGCTCAAGATGGAGCACATCCTGGACATCGCGAATGCGCTGGACATGATGCCGGAGGAGCTCCTCGCCTTCGTCTATCCGAACCTCCAGGACCCTCCCAGCGAGTCGGCGGTCGAGCTGTGGCGGCGGGTCGGGGGCAGGGCGCCCGCCGGCACGATCACGTCCCGCAACGAGGCCCAGGCCCAGCTCATGGACGAGATGGCGAGCGCCTTCCGGCGGTCGCTCAGCCGCGTCTTCGGCGCCCTCGCCAGGGATCTCGCGGCGGCCGCCGAGGACGAGACGGACGGCGAGCCGGAATAGGCGCGCATTACTCGAACGTCGCGGCGATGCTGCGCTCGTACGGCGCCCGGAGCACTCCCATCTCGGTGATGATCGCCGTGATCAGCTCGGCCGGCGTGACGTCGAAGGCGAAGTTGAGGGCCTGCGTGTCCTCGGGGGCCACGCGGGTGCCGAAGACCTCGGTGACCTCCAGGGACTTGCGCTCCTCGATGGGAATGGCGGCGCCGTTCGGCGTCGCGCGGTCGATCGTGGAGAGAGGCGCCGCCACATAGAAGGGCACCTGATGGCGATGGGCCAGGACGGCCACGGTGTAGGTGCCGATCTTGTTGGCGGTGTCGCCGTTGGCCGCGATGCGGTCGGCGCCCACGACGATGCCGTCCACCAACCCCTGCGACAGGAGGGCGCCGGCGCTGTTGTCGGTCACCAGCCGGAAGGGGATGCCCAGGCGCTTGAGCTCCCAGGCGGTGAGGCGCGCGCCCTGAAGGAGGGGGCGCGTCTCGTCCACCCAGACCTGCCCGACTCTCCCCTGCCTCCAGGCGGACTGGATCACCCCCAGCGCCGTGCCGTAGCCGGCCGTGGCCAGGGCGCCGGCATTGCAGTGGGTGAGGACGCGCGACCCTGCGGCGAAGAGCGCCGCGCCGTGCTCGCCCATGCGGCGGTTGATCCGCACGTCGTCGGCGTGCAGCTCGCGAGCCCAGGCGAGGAGCGCAGCCGCGACCTGTTCGGAACCTCCCGCCGTGCTCGCCGCGAAGACCTTCCGCCCCCGCTCCAGGGCCCAGCGCAGGTTCACCGCCGTGGGCCGGGTGCTCCCCAGCAGCTCCGAGACCTCCTCGAAACGGCCGGCGAGGCGCTCGGGATCGCGGACCGTGCGCATCCCCAGGACCAGTCCGTACGCCGCGGCCACCCCGATGGCCGGAGCGCCCCGCACCGCCAGCCTGCGGATGGCGTCCGCCACCTGCTCGGGGGTCTCGCAGTCCATCCAGACCTCTTCGACGGGAAGGCGCGTCTGGTCGAGGAGGCGCAGCCCCGGTCCCTCCCAGCGCAGGGGGGAGAAGGTCTCGGGCTCGATTCCGGTCGGGGCGGCGGGCTGGGGCTCGGTCATGGCGCGGCTATCTTATCCTCGATACAATGCCAGCCTACCCGGTGGCGGCTCTTCCAGCGCCACCCCTTCCCATGACAGTCCAAGCGAGGGAGCCCCTGTGAAAGGCGATCCGAAGAACCTTGGCTTTTCCACCCGCGCCATCCATGCCGGCCAGCAGCCGGATCCCCGCACCGGGGCGGTGGCCGTTCCCATCTACCAGACGTCCACCTACGTGCAGCACCAGCTCGGCGAGCCGGCGCAGTACGAGTACGCCCGCGTCCAGAACCCCACCCGCAGCGCCCTCGAAGAGCAGGTGGCGCAACTCGAAGGCGGGCACGCCGGCCACGCCTTCGCCTCCGGCATGTCGGCCATCGAGGCGCTGATGACCGTGCTCAAGGCCGGCGACCACACCGTGGCCTCGCGCAACGTCTATGGCGGCACCTTCCGCTACTTCACCCGCCTGCTGGAGCGCTGGGGCCTCTCCTTCACCTGGGTCGACACCACCGACCTCGGCGCCGTGGAGGCCGCGTTCCGCCCCGAGACGAAGATGGTCTATCTGGAGACCCCCAGCAATCCGGTGATGGACGTCACCGACATCGCCGCCGCGGCGAAGCTGGCCCACGCGCGCGGCGCCCGGGTGGCGGTGGACAACACCTTCCTCTCACCCTATCTGCAGCGCCCCCTGGAGCTGGGAGCGGACTTCGTCGTCCACTCGACGACCAAGTTCCTCAACGGCCACAGCGATTCGATCGGCGGCGTCCTCATCTCCTCGACGGCGGAGGACGCAGAGTGGTTCGCCTTCGTCCAGAAGTCGATCGGCGCCATCCTCTCCCCCTTCGACTCCTTCCTGACCATGCGGGGGATCAAGACGCTCGCCGTGCGCCAGGCGCGTCATGAGGAGAACGCCCGCCGCATCGTCGACTTCCTGGTCCGGCACCCCAAGGTGCAGCGGGTGCTCTACCCCGGTCTGCCGGACCACCCGGGGCACGAAATCCAGAAGCGGCAGGCCCACGGCTTCGGCTCCATGATCACCATCGAGATGGGCAGCTTCGATGCGGCCAAGGCCATGCTCGGCCGCATGCGGGTGATGAGCTTCGCCGAGAGCCTGGGCGGCGTCGAGAGCCTCATCTCCCATCCCGCCAGCATGACCCACGCCTCCGTCCCGCCCGAGCGCCGGGCTGAGCTCGGCCTGACGGACGGCATGGTGCGGCTGTCGGTGGGGATCGAGGACGTGGAAGACCTGCTGGCGGACCTGAAGCAGGCGCTGGCGGCGGTATAGGGGCGAGGGGGGGCGAGGGCTTCAGTCCTCGTAGGCGATTTCTTCTTCCTCGTCCTCGTCGGCGAAGTCGGCATCTTTGTCGACGCTGCCGGCGATCCAGTCGAGGAAGGTCTGCTCGCCACGGGCGACGGCGAAGGAGAGGATCTCGGGGACCTCGTAGCTGTGCAGCTCGCGGATGGTGGCCGCGACCGCCTCGAACTCCCCTTCCAGGGTCTTGATCAGCAGGAGCAGCTCGCCGTCCTTGCAGATCTTCCCCTTCCAGCGGTAGATCGAGCGGATCCCCGGCATGATGTTGACGCATGCGGCCTGACGTCGGGCGACGATCTCACGCGCGATGAGATAGGCCTGCTCTTCGGTTCCAACGGTGGTGACGACGACGATCGCGCGCATGACAACCACGTTACAGCACTCGTTCCGAACGAGTCAATTGCGGGGCAATTGCGGGTCAATCGCGCCAGACCCGCGCCTTCGCGTCGTAGGCGAGCACGCTCACCTTGCCCGTGCGATCGAACACCCGCACCACCATCAGGTGGCCGCTGCCGTTGCGGAGGTAGACCGAGCCGGGCGTCGAGGTGCCGAGGTGGCCGAACGAGGCCAGGTCCGAGCCGTTGAAACGGATGGGATCATCCAGGCGGTCCATCGGCCTGCCCGTGCCGGGGTCCAGCGGCGGCGGTCCCGGCGGAAAGCCGAAGACCACGTCGCGGCCCAGGAACTTGAGGCTCTGCGGCGGCATCACCTGGGGATCCTTGCCGCTGGTGATCTCGCGGCTGAGGACGCCGTTGCCGTTGCCGTCGCGGTAGAGCGCGAAGGTGACGACGCCGTTCTTCCCCGTGTTGAACTTCACCGCCACGTTGGCCCCGTACCGCAGGGCGAAGCTGCGCGACGCCCGCAGCACCCCGGCCACCTCGCCGGCCGCCATGTGCAGCCGCAGGTCGTCCGTGCTGCGCAGGAGCGGCGGCACGCCGACGGTGAGGAGCGAGCCCAGCACCGCCAGCACGACGAGCAGCTCGATCAACTGGAAACCCTTCTGGGCGGGAGTCATGGCCGTCATCTCTGGAAAGTGGAAGGCGAGGGCGGGGAGACCAGGCCTCCCCGCCCTCGGCGCCCGCTACCGGACACCCGCTCCGGACTTGCGGCGGGTGCTCCTCGGCTTCGCGGCCTTCTTCACGCTCCTGCCCGCGGCGGCACGAGCGGCATGCGCGGCCCTTCCTCCTCTGGCGATGGAGCCATCAGGAGCGCTCTTCTCCTTCGCGGCCTTCGCCGGCTTGCCGGACTTGGAGCGGCCGCTCTTCCCCTTCCCGGCCTTGCCGGAGCCCCCACGACTGTTTCCCACCTTCTCGTTGAGCGTCGTCTCCCCCGAGGTCGCGAGGTAGGGCTTGATGAGCTGGAAGGTCTTCTCGCCGATCCCCTGCACCAGCATCAGGTCCTCCGGCTTCTTGAAAGGACCGTTCTCCTTGCGGTACTCGACGATGCGGTCGGCGACGCTGGGCCCCACCCGCGGCAGCATCGAGAGCTGCGACGAGTCGGCGCTGTTGATGTTGACCTTCTTCGTCGTCTCCGGCTTTGCCTGGGCCTGCCCCGGGGCGGCGGCGAGGAGGAGCGCGATGACCAGTCCGGCGACAGAGCGATGTGCATGCTTCATGGTTCGTTCCCTTTCATTGAATCCTGCATTGGGTTTGAAAAGCTTCGACAGGCCTGCGGTTTTCCCCTTTCCGTGCTGTTGGCTCGCCGTCTCTCTCGTCGCCACCTCCTCTCCGTGGTTGACGCGGCCCGGAGAGATCAAGCTTCCTGCCAGGGGATGGCGCGAGGTAAATCGCTGAAAATAAAGGGGTAGCCGAATCTGGACGGCACGGCCGGCCGCATACGGCTCGGCGGCCTCGCAGGCGAGGGGATGCCGAAAAGCCCGCGGGACGGGCATTCGGAGCGCGGCGGCGGCTTGTCAGAGGATTCAGCGGTCCGCGCGATCTTTTGCGGGCCGGGACGCTTTCGGGTACAGTAGCCGCGCCATGGCGGAAGAACGATCGATCTGGCGGGAGTACACGGAGGCGCTGATCATCGCCGCCGTGTTCCTGCTGTTCACCAATACCTTCGTCGTCCAGACCTTCTACATCCCGAGCGGCTCGATGGAGGACACGCTCCTCATCGGCGACCACCTCTTCGTCAACCGCTTCATCTACGGGCCCGCGGCCTTCGACCTGGGACGCAAGGTGCTCCCCCTGCGCACCGTGCGCCGCGGCGACATCGTGGTGTTCCGGTCGCCCGAGAGCCCCAAGCTGGACCTGGTGAAGCGCTGCATCGGCGTGGGCGGCGACAAGATCGAGGTCATCGACCAGAAGCTCTACGTCAACGGCAAGGCGGTCAACGATTCCAGCTACGCGCTGCACAAGGGCACTCCCGCGCCCCTGGGCAGCTTCATTGCTCAGCGCGACAACTTCGGGCCCTACATCGTGCCCGCCGGCCACTACTTCTGCATGGGCGACAACCGCGACAACTCCTACGACTCGCGGTTCTGGGGGCCGCTGCCGGCCCACCTGCTCAAGGGGCGGGCGCTCTTCATCTACTGGTCCTACGGCGGCAAGACCGCGGCCGGCCCCCAGAGCCCGGGAGAGAAGGTCAAGGACCTCGTGGAGACGGCGCTGGGGTTCTTCTCGAAGACCCGTTGGGAAAGGACCTTCCGCCTGATCCGGTAGCCCGCCGGTCCCGCCGCACCCATGCAAGAGGAACCAGAAGAAGGCCAGGAGCCTCTCGGGGGCGTCGCCGGAGTCCTCCTCGCGGACCCGCCGGCAGAGGAGGACCGTCCTGCCGATCCGGCAGCCCGCCGGCAGCCCGCCGGGTCCATGCACGAGAAATCGCTGCTCCGGGAGTACCTGGAGGCCCTGCTGATCGCGGTCATTTTCGCGACCTTCGCCCGTACCTGGGTGGTGCAGGCGTTCAAGATCCCCTCGGGCTCGATGGAGAAGAACCTGCTGATCGGCGACCACATCCTGGTCAACAAGTTCATCTACGGACCCACCCTGTCCTCCCTGGAGGAGAAGCTACTGCCGGTGCGCAAGGTGCGGCGGGGCGACGTCGTGGTGTTCAAGTTCCCCCAGGACCCCACCCGCGACTTCATCAAGCGCTGCATGGGGCTACCGGGCGACACCCTGAAGCTCATCGACAAGGACCTGTTCATCAACGGCCGGCACGTGGACGACTCGAAGTTCACCTGGTACGCCGACTCCGAGTCCTACCCCCGCCAGCTCTACTTCCACCCCAGGCGGGTGCGCGACAACTTCGGCCCCCAGACGGTGCCGCCCGCCAGCTACTTCTGCATGGGCGACAACCGCGACAACTCGAACGACTCGCGCTTCTGGGGCACGGTGCCCGAGAGCTACCTCAAGGGGCGGGCCCTCATGGTCTACTGGTCGGTCGAGAGCGACCAGGATTTCGGCGAGTCGCCGGGCATGCAGAGCAAGCTGCAGCAGTTGAGCCGCCTCGCCCTCCACTTCTTCACTCTCACGCGCTGGGATCGAACCTTTCGTATCGTGCGATAAACTACCCTCCAACAGTCCTTCAAGGAGGGAGCCATGCCACGACGGAGAGCCGAACGGGGCGAGGGGAATCTGGGGTGTATCCTCTGGGTGCTCGCACTCGGCCTGGTGTGCCTGATCGCCTGGAAAGCCGTGCCGGTCAAGATCCAGAGCAGCGAGCTGTACGACTACATGGACGAGCTGGCGAAGTTCCATTCCGCCCGCACGCCGCCGGACGAGCTGGGCAAGATGATCATGGACCGGTCCCGCCAGCTCGGGATCCCGCTGCAGCGCAACGACGTCAAGGTCGAGCGCAACGGCGACCGGATCTACATCGAGGTCGAGTACACGGTTCCGCTGGACCTCATCGGATTCACGTACCAGTGGCACTTCCACCAGAAGCTGGACAGACCGATCTTCATCGTCTGATGCGGCGGTGGCTGGCGATCCTCGGGGGCGGTTTCGTCCCCGGGGCGCTGGCGGGCATCCACCTCGCCGGCCTCATCTTCTTCCTCAACCCCGGGCTCCCTTTCGCGGCGGGGCCGGTGCTGCGTGGTGTCGCGGTCTATGGCACGCTGCTCGGCCTCGCGAGCCTCGTCCTCCACTTCCCCTTCACCCACCGCCACCCACGCCGCGCCCTGCGGGCCCTCCCCTGGGGCCTCACCGTCGCCCTCGCCGCCGCCGCCCTCCTCGACTGGACCCATGCCTCCTATTATGCCTACTACCTCCCGCCGGGCATCAACGACCGGCTGATCAAGACGGCGCTCTGGCTCTCGCTCGGCGCGCTCATCGCCTTCTACACCGCCCTGTTGCATTCCCTTCACCGGCGACGCTACGGCCGGCGCAGCCGCTGGGGCCTGGCCCTGGTGGCGCTGCTCTCGATCTATGCCATGGTGGAGCGCCGGGAGGCCTTCCACCCCCGGCCGGCGCCCGCCCCACGGCCGGCGGCGGTGGAGACCGGCCGGCGGCCACGGCTGTGGGTGATCGGCATCGACTCGGCGACCCTCGACGCCATCCTGCCGCTGGCCGGCCAGGGGCGGCTGCCGTTCCTCGCCTCGGTGCTGCAGAACGGGGCCTACGGACGGCTCGAATCCCTGTCGCCGGCCCGCCGCGACGCGCTGTGGACGACGCTCGCCACGGGCAAGTACCCGTTCAAGCATGGGGTCACCGGTCAGCGCCCTTATCCGGCGGGGTTCCTCGCCCCGGGCGGCGAGCTGCGGCTCCTGCCCACGGGCCTCTCGTTCCGCCGCTGGGGCACCCTCGGCCAGGGGTCCCTGCCGGCGCCTCCCCATCCCCGCAAGACCCTCGCCCTCTGGGAGATCCTGCCGCGGCTGGGCGTGCCGGCGGGCGTCGCGGGCTGGCCGGCGGCGGAACCCGCCCATGGCGAGGCCGTCTTCGCCTTGGCGGACCGCTACTTCCAGCCCAAGCCCGAGCCGGGAAGCGCCTGGCCCGCCGACCTCTTCGACCGCGGGCTGCTCTTCCGCCCCAACGCCCGGGACCTCGAAGCCTCGCTGCGAGGCCGCTTCGGGCCGCACCCCTCCCGGAGCGTGCTCGAATCCCTCGCCGGCGACGCCTGGCGGGAGGCCCTCACCCTCTCCCTCGCCGATCCGTCGCCGCCGGTGGAGGCGGTGTTCCTCGTCCTCCCCGGGCTGCTCGAGGTGTCCCGCGAGTCCTTCGGCGGCTTCAGCCGGGTGCAGTTCGACGGCGCGAAGGGGAGCGCGGCGCGGGCGGCGGCCGACCGGGTGACGGCGTACTACGTCCAGCTCGACGCCTTCCTGGCGGAGGTGTGGGCGCACGAGAAGGGTCCGCACCTCCTCGCCGTGGTCTCGGCCTACGGCGCCAACCCCAAGGGCGCCGGCTGGCCCCGGCTCTGGCAGGGAGTCGCCCCGGAAACGGCGCTGGCGGGAAGCTTCGCAGATGCGCCCGACGGCGTGCTGCTGCTCTACGGCGAGGGGATCCGGCCGGGCGCCCTGGTGACCGGCGCGCAGCTCGAGGACGTCGCTCCCACCCTGCTCTATGGCCTCGGTTTCCCGGTGGCCCGGGATTTCGACGGCCAGGTGCTCACCTCGGCGTTCGACAAGGGGTTCCTGGCGCGGAATCCGCTGACGTTTTTTCCGTCGTATGAGGGGCTGGCGCCGGCAGGGGAGAAGCGAGCGCCGTGAGAGGGACTTCAGGGACACGGCAAGGAGCTCTTTCTTCGTCCCTGAAGTCCCTGCCGTCCCTGGAGTCCCTGCTTTTTACGCCTTCTGCGCCACCAGCTTCGGCCCCGGGGAGGCCTTGCCGCCGTCGCGGCTCATCGAGCAGGTCCCTTCGAAGACGGCTCCGTCCTCGATCACCAGGGAGGGAGTGTCGATCTCTGCGAAGAGCTTGCCGTGGGGGGCGATCTGCACCTTGCGACTGGCCCGGACCGTGCCGCGGACCGTGCCGGAGACGAAGATCTGGCCCACCCTCACCTCGCCGTCGATCTCGCCGCTCTCGCCCACGATCAGGTCGCCTTCGGACTCCACCGTCCCCGTGAGCTTGCCGTCGACCCGGAAGGAGGCGTCGAAGCGCAGCTCGCCGTGGAGGTGGCTGCCATTGTCGAGGAAACCGTTGAGATCGGCGTGCTTGCCCTCCGCTTTGAAGATCATCGGGTATCTCCGCGCTCGGTCAGGACGTCGTAAAGCCGCATCAGCTCCTCTTCCGAATGGAAGTGGATCCGCACGTAGCCCCCCTTGCCCTGGCGCTTGATCTCCACCCGGGTCTGGAGGCGGCGGGTGAGCTTCTCCTCCGCGGCGACGGTGTGGACCTCGACCGGACGGTCCGGCTTCTTCTTCGGCTTCGGCGGCTCCCTGGGCGCGGTGGCCAGCCGTTCGAGGTCGCGGGCGGAGAGCCCCTCCCGCACCGCGCGCTCGGCGAGGAGGACCTGCTCGTCGGCGCTCTCCATCCCCAGCAGGGGACGGGCCTGGCCGGCCGTGAGCTGCCCCTCGCGCAGCAGGTCCCGCACCTCCTCCGGCAGGCGCAGCAGGCGCAGGGCGTTGGTGACCGTGGTGCGGGCCTTGCCCACCCGGACGGCGACCGCCTCGTGGGACAGGCCGAACTTCTCCTGCAGGGCGGCGTAGGCTTCGGCCTCTTCGACCGGGTTCAGGTCGCTGCGCTGGAGGTTCTCGACCAGCGCCAGCTCCAGCAGCTCGCGGTCGTCCGCCACCTCGCGCACCACCACCGGCACGGTTTCCAGCCCCGCCAGGCGGGCCGCCCGCCAGCGGCGCTCGCCGGCGATGATGGCCCACCCCTCCCCCTCGGGGGTGACGACCAGGGGCTGGACGATCCCCTGCGCGCGGATCGACTCCGCCAGCTCTGCGAGCGCCGCGTCGGCGAACTGGGTGCGCGGCTGGAAACGGTTCGGCTTCAGGCTGTCGATGGGCAGGGTACGGACCGGCTCCGGCTTCTCGGGAGCCGTCTCGATCAGCGCGTCGAGGCCGCGGCCAAGGCCGCGCTTCTTAGGGTTCACGCCGCCCTCCGCAACAGCTCGCGGGCCACGGCCAGGTAGGCCTCGGCGCCCCGCGACTTGATGTCGTACTGGAAGATCGGCAGGCCGTGGCTCGGCGCCTCCGCCAGCCGGATGTTGCGCGGCACCACCGTCTCGAACACCTTGCCGGCGAAATGGGAGCGGATGTCCTCGGCCACGTCCTTCGACAGGTTGGTGCGGTCGTCGTACATGGTCAGCAGGATCCCCGCGATCACGAGGCGCGGGTTCAAGCCCCCCTGGATGCGCCGGACGGTCGACATCAGCTCGCTGATCCCTTCGAGAGCGAAGTATTCGCACTGCAGAGGAACGAGGACACCGTCCGCCGCCGTCAGCGCGCTCACCGTGAGGTGGCCGAGCGAGGGCGGACAGTCGAGCAGGACGGTGTCGTAGCGGCCGGCCACCGAGGCGAGGATCCCCTTGAGGCGCACCTCCCATCCGGGCTCGCCCACGAACTCCACCTCGACGCCCACCAGGTCGCGCTGGGAGGGGACGAGGTCGAGGTTGGGGAAGCCGGACGGGCGGATCGCCTCCTGGAGGAGGACGTCGCCGGTGAGGGCGTGGTAGAGGTGGGGCGAGGCGGCCTTGCCACCCAGCCCGCGGGTGGCGTTGCCCTGGGGATCGCAGTCCACCAGCAGGACCTTCCGCTCGAGGGCGCCGAGGCCGGCCCCCAGGTTGATGGCGGTGGTGGTCTTGCCCACTCCACCCTTCTGGTTCGCAATGGCGATGATCATGCTCGATGGCTCGATGGCTCGGTCAGCGATTCTCAGGGTGCTCAGCGCCCGGAGGAGGCGAGGCGTAGCGCCAGGATGCGCCGCCGCTCGCTTCCTGCGAGCTTGATGCCGCCGCAGGAGACGAGCTCCGGCGGCAGATCGGGATCCTGTTCGCCCACCCAGAGGAGGACGCGGCCCCCGGCTCCCAGGCGGTGCGCGAGAGCCCCCCACGTTTCAGGGTCGAGCCGGAGGGCCCGCGAGGTGATCACGTCGATGCCTTCGGGCAGGCCGGGAGGCAACGGAGCTCGCACTCTAGCATTGAGGCACCGGCAGGACAACGCGGCCCGTCGGGCGGCGGCCAGGAGGAACGCCCACTTCTTCTCCCGGGCCTCCACCAGGGTGATCTCCAGCTCCGGCCGCACGGCCGCGAGCACCAGTCCGGGGAACCCCGCGCCCGACCCGAGATCGAGCCCCACCCGCGCTCCGGACGGCACCAGCGGCAGGGCGGCCAGCGACTCGCCGAAGTGGCGGGCCAGCAGCTCCCCGGCCGTTCCCGGTCCGATCAGGTTCAGCTTCTCGTTCCACCGCGCCAGCTCCTGGTAATAGGAGAAGAGGGCCGCGACCGCCGGCTCGCCCAGGGGCTCGGGGGAGAGAGGAGCCAGCTCCGCGGCGAAGCGGGCCAGGGAGAAGCGGGGGAGGGGGAAGGCCATGGGTGGACGAGCAGGGACGGACACGGACGAACATAGACTGGCACGGACTCGAAGAAGACGGGTGCTTTTTTCTGGTCCTCTTCGTCCGTGTTCGTCTCTGCTCGTCCGTGCTCTTCAACCACTGTTTCACGTGAAACGTCGCCCCGCCGCCGATCTATGCCGGCCGCACCATCACCCGCTTGAAGTACCCGTCCCCCTCGCTCTCGGTGACCACGCCGGGGTCGTCCGCCAGGGTGACGTGGATGATCCGCCGGTCGCCGGGGTTCATGGGCTCCAGGATGCGCGGCTTGCCCTGCCGCCGGACCTCTTCCGCCACCTTCTGGGCCAGGCTGCGCAGCCGCTCCTCGCGGATCTCGTGGAAGTTGTCGCAGTCCACCCGCACCGGCACGGCCTCGCCCGACAGGCTGCGGATCATCCGCGGCAGCAGGTGCTCGACGGCCTGGATGAGCTCGCCGTCGTCCGCGAAGCACCAGTCCACGTCCGCGCCGGAGAGATCGACCTCCAGCCGCTCTTCGCCCTGGAAGACCTGGGGCTTCAGGTCCAGGCCGGCGATGCGGATCAGCAGCTCGGCCGACTTCGCCGCCGCCTCCGCCACCGGCCCGGTGGCCACCGGGTAGCGATCGGAGACCTGCCGGGGCTTCTCCGGCAGGGTCACCAGGCCCTCGCCCGGCCCGCTCTCCAGCCGGAAGGGCTCGATTCCCGAGGCGGATCGCTCCGCCGGCCGGGTCGGGCGCCGGTCGCCTTCCCGCCGCGGGGGACGCTCGCCGCGCCCCCCCCGGGGAGCACGGTTCCCCCGGTCGTCGCGGTTCCCGCGGTCGTCGCCGCGGGGGCCGCGGTCGCGGCCGCCACCCTCAGGGCGACCAGGGCGACGCTCCCGGGGAGCCCCCGGCGGCAACCGCGGCCGGTCCCCCTCCGGCCGCGCCGACGCGGGCGGACGCTCCGCCATCACGCCGGCAGCGGTGGGCTCCCGCGTCAGGTACGCGGAGGGGGGGGGAGGGGGGACCGTCCGGGTGGTCGCCGGGGCGGACACGGGCGCGTCCCGCTTGGGATTGTCGGGGTCGACCTCGATGACCACCTTGCGGCGGGTCTTCAGGAACCCGTGCCGCTTCTCCAGGCTCTTGTAGGCCACCCAGTCGGGGTCGAGGTTGAAGTAGTTGGCAGCCTGGATGATCGCCTGCTGCAGGCTGTCGCCCGAGAAGAAGCGTCGCTTGGCGTCGTTCATAAGGATCGTCTCTGGGTCCTCCGCTCCGGGTCCCGTCATGCTGCCGCCTTCTGCTGACGGTTGTAAACCTGGAGTTGCAGGATGGTCAAGATGTTGTTGGTCAGCCAGTAGAGCACCAGGCCGCTGGGAAAGCCGAGGAACAGGAAGGTCATGACGAGAGGCATGAGCTGGAACATCTTGCGCTGCATGGGATCGCCCCCCTGCGGCCCCATCCGCACTTGGAGGAACTGCGTGATTCCCATGATGATGGGCAGCACGTAGTAGGGGTCGTGCACCGACAGGTCGTGGATCCACAGGATCCAGGGCGCCTTGCGCAGCTCCACAGCCGAGCCCAGCAGGCCGTAGAAGGCGAACAGGATCGGCATCTGCAGCAGCAGCGGGAAGCAGCCGCCCGCCGGATTCACCCCGTTCTCCTTGTAGACGGCCATCACCTCCTCGTTCATCTTGCGCTGCGATTCCAGGTTCGGCCGTCCCTGCTTGTCCTTGAGCTTCGTACGGTACTTGTCGCGGATCGCCTGCACCTTGGGGTTGAGCTCCTGCATCTTCCGCATCGACAGGGTGCTCTTGTGGGTGACGGGCAGCAGCACCAGCTTGATGAGCACCGTCATCAGGATGATGGCCCAGCCGTAGTTCTGCACCACGTGGTCATAGATCCAGTGCAGCCCGGCGAGGAGCGGCCGGGCGAGGAAGCCGAACTTCCCCATCTCCACCGACCCTTCCAGGCCATAGGGCAGGGCCTTCAGGCGCTCGTACTCCTTGGAGCCCCAGTAGGAGGCCAGCGACAGCCGGTCGCCCGCCGGCTCCAGCACCAGCGTGAATTCCCGCGGCAGGTCCTTCTGCTCCTTGGTGATCACGTCCTTGGGCGGCACGGGGACGAAGGTCGCGCCCTCGCCCTTCGCCTCCTGCACCAGCACCGGCTGGAGCACCGCCCGGCCGAGACCGTTCTGGGGCACCTCGGCGGAGAGGAAGTAGGTGTCCGCGAGGCCGACCCAGGCGAGGCCCTGGCCGGGGACCTCCACCGGGTCGAAGGCGCCGGAGGCATCGAGCACGGTCACGGCCTCGCCCCGCTTGTAGACCGCCCGGCGGTGCTCGAACCGGCTCTTCATCTCCTCCGTGGTGAGGTTGCGGAGGCCCGGGCCCAGGAACACGCCCCAGTCGGCGGGGCCGGCGAGCCGGACGTCGACCTCCAGCAGGCCGCGCGGATCGAAGCCGAAGCGCTTCTCCGCCACTCCCAGAGGGCCGCTGTAGCGGAAGAGGACGGAGCGGCCGTCCGGGCTCTTCTCGGCCCGGAACAACGCGTCGTCGAGGGGGTGGGGCTTCAGGGCCCTGGTCACCAGCGCGTAGGGATAGCTGCCTCCCGCCCGCGAGCGCACCAGCTCCAGAGTGCCGCTCTTCAGGCTCTCCTTCTCGGGCACGACCATGGACACGAGCTGCGCGCCGCGGTTGGTGAAGACGGCGCGGGTGCGGCCGTCAGAAAGCGTCACGCGCTCCTCGGCCGCGGCCTGAATCGCCTCCGCGGGAGCCGCGGGAGCGGTGGGGGTGGCCGCAGAGGCCGCCGCCCCGGGAGCGGGCGTTGCCGCGGGGCCGGGAGTGGGTTGGCCCGGGGCCGGGGTCTGAGACGTCTGCGCTGTCTGCGACGTCGGGAGCACAGGCGGCGGCGTGGCGGGCTTCGGCGGCGGGAACAGCCAGAACCACACGCCGATGACGATCATGGAAAGAAGAAAGGCGATGAGCAGCCGGCGATTGTCCACGGAGCTTTGAATCCTCTCGAGTCGGTCTCGGAAAGGGGAGCGTGGCCCGTTCTAGGGCAGATCGATCCCGCCCGGATGAAACGGCTGGCAGCGCAGGAGGCGGCCGGCGGCCCGCAGGCCCCCGCGCCAGAAGCCGTATTTGAGAAGCGCCAGCCGGGCATACTCGGAGCAGGTCGGAGTGAAGCGGCAGGCGCGGGGGAGCAGGGGAGAGAGGCGGCGCTTGTAGACGCCGAGCAGGTACACGAGGAGACGGGTCATGCCGCCGGCCCCCGCCGTTCGCGCGGATCTTCGCGCAGGCCGGAGAGCAGCCGCAGCAGCTCCGTGCTCAGGGCCGGGAAGTCGCTCCCCCCAGCCTCGGGCTTGAGGTGGACCACCAAATCCAGGGCAGGGAGCTGGCTGCGGTGCTGCCATCGCCGGTAGATCTCTTTGATCCTGCGCTTGAGCCGGTGGCGGATGACGGCCTTGCCCACCTTGCGGCTGGCGGTGATACCGAGGCGCGGGCCCTCGAGCTGGTTCGGTACGAAGTAGAGGATCGCCAGCGAGCCGTGCCGCCGGCGTCCCGTCCGGTAACACCTGAGGTAGTCCGCCCGCCGCCGCAGCCTCTCCTCGGATGGCAGGCGCTGGCCCGGCGCGCCCGCCGTCGGGCGTGTCCGGCGCTCTTCGCCCGGCATCAGACGCTCAGGCGCTTGCGTCCCTTCCGCCGCCGCCGGGCGATCACTGCCTGGCCATGGCGGGTGCGCATCCGCACCAGGAATCCGTGCGTCCGCTTCCGGCGACGATTGTTGGGCTGAAAAGTCCGTTTCACGTGGAACCGCCTTCTTCCGAGTATGGGTCATGAGTCGCGGGACCGCAGGTCCTCCGGGGACCACCCGCCGCATCGAACGAAACCCGTAAGGTAGATCACCTGGAGCCTGGGCGTCAAGGACCGCCCGCTCCGCACGCGACGACAGTGAATGGCGGAGAGGGTGGGATTCGAACCCACGGACCGGTTGCCCGGTCAACGGTTTTCGAGACCGCCCCATTCGACCGCTCTGGCACCTCTCCAGTATTGTCTTTCGAGATCGTGGCGGAGAGAGTGGGATTCGAACCCACGGTAGAGTTTCCCCTACACACGCTTTCCAAGCGTGCTCCTTAAGCCACTCGGACATCTCTCCCGATCCTGCAAAGAACGTTATCGCCAGGGCTTCTGCCGCAGCGACGCAAAGAAACCGCGCAACAGCGCGGCGCTCTCGCCTTCCAGCACGCCGGCCGTCACCTTCAGCCGGTGATTCAACCGCGGGTCCTGGACGATATTCCCCAGGCTGCCGCAGTACCCGGCCTTCGGATCGGGCGCCGCGTAGACCAGCCGTTCGATGCGGCTGTTCACGAGGGCCCCGGCGCACATCGGGCACGGCTCCAGGGTCGCGTACAGCGTGCAACCCGACAGCCGCCATCCGCCCAGCCGCCGCGCCGCCTCCCGGATGGCCAGGATCTCGGCATGCGCCAGCGGATCGCCGTCGACCTCGCGGCGGTTGTGGCCCCTGCCCACCACCTCCCCCTCCCGGACCACCACCGCTCCGATGGGGACCTCCCCCAACTCGCCGGCGCGCCTCGCCTCGGCGAGGGCCTCCAACATCCAGAGACGATCTTCCTGAGTCTCCAAGACAAGCCCCCGCCCGAGCGGAACGCGTATGTTACCCGAGAAGGCGCTGACCGCAAAGCCCGCGGCCTGCTCGACCGCGGCGGCGGAGCGCTCCTCCTAGCCGCCGGAGCGCTCGTCCTCGGCTCCGGAACGCTCATCCTCGCCGCCGGAGCGTTCATCCTCGCTCCCGGAGTGCTCATCCTCGCCGCCGGAACTCTCGTCCTCGGCCGCGGAGTGTTCATCCTCGCTCGCGGAGCGCTCGTCCTCACTCCCGGAACGCTCATCCTCGGCTCCGGCGCGTTCATCCTCACCTGCGGAACGCTCGACCGCGGCCGCGGAATGCTCATCCTCGGCTCCGGAACGCTCCGCCGCCGAGGAAATACACCAAACCTCCCCGGTTTTGTGTACGCGTGCTGATTGGACAGTGTACGGCGGGGCGTGCCAGTCACCGACGGAGACTCTAAGAGTCCTTCTTTCCCCGGTGCTTTGCCGGGTCGTGGTGAACCTGCGGAGCTTCAGGAATGGGAACTTGTACGGGACGGACGGGCGGCAAAGAGCGAATCTGCACCCGCAAGCCCTCTCGCTTGGCAATCTCCGCAAACCATCCATCGGTCGTGTAGAGACCCGCGCAACCCGTAATCTCCGCCGTCGCCAGGATCAAGGCATCGATCTTGGCCGCGCGCTTGGTGCAGCCATTCTTCCTTGCCGCTTCGATCATGGGTGCCGTGAGGCGATTTGCGAGGATGGCCGCCGGAGGGTTGAGAGGCCAGATCGTGAAATCCCCCTCGACTTCACAATGACAGCACTCCGCATAGGCAGCGGCGGGGATGCCCACGATTTCACCGGCATCCTCGTGTTCCACAAGAATGCTTTCGGCTTTCTCCTTTGCCCTTGGCTCGGCGGATTCGCCGCCTCCCAGGATGATCACGATGGTGGAGTCCAGCGCGAAGAGTCGCGGCACTTAATCGCTCCTATCGTCTTCCCGGTCTGCCACCAACTCCTCTACGCTGTCCACGGTAAGCCTGATGGGGAGGCGGTTGCCGTGCTCGCGATAGACCTCCGCGAGGTGAACGTCTCTCCACTCCAGAAGGTCGTGAACGGTCAGCTTCTCGATCTCGAAGGTCTTGGCATTCCACGAGGCTTCGACTCTAAGCTTAACCGTCTCATATAGATGCGCAGCGATGCGCTTGGCGAGGTCCTTGCTGGCGACGGAGTAGGTGCCCCCTTTGTCCCCGACGAGGAAATCGAGCGTTACCGTCGGCGTAGCTGCTCCTCCTACGCGCATCACAACGGCGTAGACCTCGTCAAACCCGTGAATGGGCTCGGGCTGCTTCTCAAGCAGACGCTCTTTGTAGTGGGCGTCAAATCGGAGGACGCGAGATTTCTCGGGGACCGCCTCCTTCTCCCTTTGGGTTGGAACTTCGATGACGTCGACGTAGGTCCAATCAGCACTGGGAGTCGCGATGTGCTTCCGTACGAAAACACGGCCCTTGGGCCCAAGAGTCAGACGCTTGGCTTTTTCGCGGAAAGACCTCACCTGAGGCCGCAACTTACGGGCGAAGTTGGTGTGCACGGCAAGAAGGGTGGAGCTCCTGCCAATAACCTCGACTTGTGGGTCCGTGGATTTCCAGATGTCTTCGTCGGTTCCCTCTGCCGCGATGGCGTCCAAGAGATCTCTCACCATCGCGAGGGCGGAGAGCGGCAGCCAACCGGAATGGACGGAACCGCCCCCGATTTTTATCTCTAGAAGTTTATCCATGGCTGTTGCGCCCTTCCAATCCTAGCATGGGCGAGATCTCCTAGAGCCTCCAGGAGTTACCCCCGCCTTCATGGCCCTTCGCACCAGGTCATTCAATCGCCGTTCCGCTCCCTTCTCGACGTAGCCTCTCTGGCTTCTAGACACCTTACGCCTAGATTCCGCTCTCTTCAAGTCGGCGGCCTCCCCTTCAGGGTGCGGGGACGGGGGTTTTCCGAGACTGCGTTCACCCGACCGCGAGTCCTCCTTCCCCACCCGGTGCATCCTCTATATAGACGCGGCGGTCTCCTCCGGCTCTTCCGCCGGCCGAGACCCGCCCCTGACTGGGAGCCCGCCGCGACTGTCCCCCCCGGAGCCCCAAAGGGGAGAAGGGCGCCATCCCCCGGCGGTCAGAGCCTTGACGCCTCCGTGGTGCTCAGTTCCGCGGCTCAGCCTTTTCCGTGTACGCGTATCCCCAATTCTCCCCTTGGATAACACTATACTCTTTGACAGGGCCGTCTTCGCGTGTAGAGTTCTCTTGGGAGAGAAGGGGATGCCTAGGAGCAGACACGGATGACCGGAGAGAACAATGGCCTGCACACCTGGGGTCTTTGCCACTATCTTCTCGAAAAATCCCGGGAAGGCGTCTTCAAGGATCGAGGTTGCCCATCCTGCTCCTGGAAGCCGATGCCATGCTGCCTCCTGAACCCCGGCCCGGAATGCCGGACCGCCGCCGCCTGTTGTTCCAGGTCCCGGAGCCTGGGTCTCGTTCTTTACTTCCCCGACCTCACGACGTAGCATGGGGAGCCTGACAGTGGCCCACGAAGGGTTCGGGTCCTGTGCATCGGCCGTTACCGAACCTCGTCAGGCCCGGAAGGGAGCAGCGATAAGGTATCCGGTCGAGTGCCGCAGATTCACCGGAACCCTTCGTTGACCACTGCCAATAAAGCCATGGCGTATCAAGTCCTCGCGCGCAAGTGGCGCCCGCAGAGCTTTTCCAGCCTCGTCGGCCAGGAATCGATCGTCACTGCCCTGCGCAATGCATTGCAGGAGGGGAGGATCGCGCAGGCCTACCTCTTCTCGGGTATCCGCGGCGTTGGCAAGACGACGGCGGCGCGCGTCCTCGCCAAGGCGCTCAACTGCGAGCGCGGCCCCGCCTCCGATCCCTGCAACGAGTGCACGTCCTGCATCGAGATCACCCGCGGCTCGGACCTCGACGTCATCGAGGTGGACGCCGCCACCTACTCCAAGGTGGAGCAGGTCCGCGAGCTCACCGAGAGCCTGAAGTACGGCCCGGCCCGCGACCGCTACAAGGTGGTGGTGCTGGACGAGATCCATCGCCTCTCCCGCCAGGCCTTCGACGCCCTGCTGAAGATCGTCGAGGAGCCGCCGCGTCACCTGGTCTTCATCTTCGCCACCACCGAGATCGACGCCGTGCCGGCCACCATCCTGTCGCGCTGCCAGGAGTTCAACTTCCGGCGGGTGCCCTCACACCAGCTCGCCGCCTACCTGCGGACGATCACCGAGGCCGAGGGGATCCAGGCGAGCGACACGGCGCTGCGGCTCATCGCCCGCGCCGGCGAGGGGAGCGTGCGCGATTCCGTCGCCCTGCTCGACCAGCTCGCCACCTTCGGCTCGGGGTCGATCGCCGACGAGGACACGGTGCGGCTGCTGGGCGGGCTGGACACGGCCCTCTTCCAGACGCTCCTCGCGGGCATCCTGGCGGGCGATGCCCAGGCCGTGGCCGCCGCCGTGCACCGGGTGGAGGAGGAGGGGTGGGACCCGCGGCACGTCTACGGGCAGTTTCTGGCCTTCGCCCGCGACGCCCTGCACCTCGCCATGGGCGGCTCGCCCGAGCAGGTGGACCTGCCACTGGAGGAGGCGCAGCTCCTGGCCGCCACGGCGAAGGCGAGCGGCTACGAGAACCTGCTGCGGCTGCTGAACCAGCTCCTCACCAGCGAGAACGTCGTGCGGCGCAGCGACACCGGCGCCCTGGCCGTGGAGATCGCCTGGCTGCGCGCCGCCGAGCTGCCGAAGCTGACCCGGGTCGAGGAGATCCTCGCCGGCACCTGGCAGCCGGGAGCCGCTCCGGCGGTCGCAAGGCCGGCGGCCGCCGCGCCCCGGCCCGCCCCAGCGCCGGCGCCCAGGAGTGCGGCCCCCGATCCCGCTCCCCGGTCCGCGACTCCGCCGGCGCCAGCACGTCCGGCGCCGGTCCAGGAGCCGCCCTCGCCGGCCCCGCCGCCTGCGGTATCCACGACGCCCGCGACATCCGCGCCGAGCCGGCAGGCGGCGCCCGTCGCGGCTCCCGCCCGGTCGAGCGATCCGATGCGCGCCTTCCTCGACGAGGTCAGCAAGCGGCGTCCGCACCTGGCCGGCTATCTCGAAGGGGCGGAGAACCTGCGCTTCGACGACGGCCGGTTGACCATTCTGGCGCTGCCGGGAGATAACATCCTGCGCTCCCGGTTGCAGCAGGACGCGAACCGGCAGGCGGTCGAGGAGTCGCTCGCCGCGGTCTGGGGCCCCGGCACGGCCTGGCGGCTGGCCGAAGGGCCGGGCAAGGCTCCCGCCGCTCCGGCGACGGCCGCGCCCAGGAGCGAGGCACCCGCCGAGAATCCCGCGGTCCAGACGGTCCTCGAGATCTTCGGCGGTCGGGTCGAGACCATCCAAGAGCACGGAACCTACACGGAGGATTGACGATATGAGCAGCATGCGCCAGTTGATGAAGCAAGCCCAGGAGATGCAGGAGCGCCTCCAGCGCGAGCTCGCCGAGACGATCGTCGAGGCCAGCGTCGGCGGCGGCATGGTGACCGTGCGGCTGAGCGGCCACAAGCAGCTCGTCTCGGTGAAGATCGACCCCGAGGCCATGGACCCCAAAGACCCCACGATGCTGGAGGACCTGATCGTCGCCGCCGTCAACCAGGCGGGCAAGAAGCTCGAAGAGACGATGCAGGGCAAAGCCGGAGCCATGATGTCCAGCATGCCGGGGCTGTTCTAGAGGCCCGCCGGAGACGATGTCCGAACCCCTGGCCCGCCTGATCGGCGAGCTCTCCCGGCTGCCGGGCATCGGCCCCAAGACCGCGACGCGGCTCGCCCACTACCTCCTCAAGGTGCCCGCCGCGGAGGCCGAGGCGCTCGCCGAGGCCATCATGGAGATCAAGGCCAAGCTCTTCCACTGCTCGGTCTGCAACTCCATCACCGCCGTCGATCCCTGCCGGTACTGCTCCGATCCGCGGCGGGACCGCGCCCGCATCTGCGTCATCGAGGAGGCCTTCAACCTCGAGCCCATCGAGCGCACGGGCGAATACCACGGCCTCTATCACGTGCTGATGGGCGCCCTCTCGCCACACCGCGGCATCGGCCCCGACCGCCTGGCCATCCCCGGGCTCCTGGAGCGGCTGGAGGGGATCGAGGAGATCGTCCTCGCCACCAACCCCAACGTCGAAGGGGAGGCGACCGCCCTCTACCTCGCCCGCCTGCTGAAGCCCCGGGGGGTGAGGGTCACCCGCCTCGCCTTCGGCATGCCGGTGGGCGGCGACATCGAGTACACCGACGAGGTGACGCTCGGCCGGTCGCTGGCCGGCCGGCGGGAGATGTGAGCTTCGGCGACCAGCTCCCGCGCATCGTCGCCCCGCCGCCCGGGCCGCGCTCCCGCGAGCTGTCGGCCGACCTGCGCGAGCTGGAGGCGCCGGGGGTCAACACCCTGGCGGCCGGCGATCCTCTCCAGCCCTCGATCCTCTGGGAGGAGGCGCTGGGAGCGAACGTCCGGGACGTCGACGGCAACGTCTATATAGACCTCACCGCGGGTTTCGGCGTCGCCGCCGTGGGCCACCGCCATCCGCGGGTGGTCGCGGCGGTGCGCGAGCAGGCCGGGCAGCTCCTCCACGGCCTGGGAGACGTCCACGCCCATCCCCGGCGGGTGGAGCTGGCGCGGCTGCTGGTGGCCCTGGCGCCGGTGGACGACGCCCAGGTGTTCTTCGCGATCTCGGGCTCCGAGGCCGTGGAGATCGCCCTCAAGACGGCGCTCGGGGCCACGGGCCGGCCCGGCATCCTCGCCTTCGACCCCTCCTACCACGGCATGACCCTGGGAGCGCTGGCGGTGACCTCGCGCCCCGAGTTCCGCGCCCCCTTCGCGGCCCATCTCCACACGCACGTCCGCCGCCTCCCCTTCGGCGCCGGCCTCGACCAGGTGGACGCGGTCCTGACCGGCGGTGAAGTCGGCGCGGTGATCGTGGAGCCCATTGTGGGCCGCGAAGGGGTGCTGATCCCCCCCTCCGGCTGGCTGGCCGGACTGTCCGAGCTCTGCCGGCGCCATGGCGCGCTGCTGATCGCGGATGAGATCTTCACCGGCTTCGGCCGCACCGGCCGCCTGTTCGCCGTGGACCACGAGGGGGTGAGGCCGGACGTCCTCTGCTGTGGCAAGGCCCTGGGCGGCGGACTGCCCATCGCCGCCGTGATCGCCCGGCGGGATCTCTTCCGCTGCTGGGAGACGCCCGGAGAGGCGCGGCACACGTCGACCTTCATCGCCAACCCCCTCGCTTGTGCCGCCGCGCTGGCCGCGGTGGCGGTGATCCAGGAGGACGACCTCCCCGCCCGCGCTGCCCGCCTGGGACAGGGTCTCGGCCGCCGCCTCGCCGGCTGGCCCCGGCGCTTCCCCGCTGTGGAAGAGGTCCGAGGCCGGGGTCTCCTCTGGGGGATACAGTTCCGGAGCGCCGAAGCCGCGAAGTCCTGGATGCTGGACGCCTGGTGCCGGGGAGTCCTGCTGCTGGTGGGGGGGCCGGAAGGGAGAGTGGCGCAGATTGCGCCGCCGTTGACGATCCGGGAGGAGCTGCTGGCGGGGGCGGTGGGGATTCTGGAGGGGATTGGCCAAGCATGAGAAGACAGCTTGATGCGATTCTGGCGGTTCCCTATCCCAGGAACTGCAGTTGACTCCGGCGCGTGTTCAGGGTATTGTTCACTGTATGGCGACCGTGCACGACGTGGCAGCCTACATTTTGCAGAATCACGGCGAGATGACGGCCATGAAGCTCCAGAAGCTGGTCTACTACTCCCAGGCTTGGTCCTTGGTCTGGGACGAGGAGCCTCTGTTTCCCGAGGAGATCCAGGCGTGGACGAACGGACCTGTCGTGCCGGAGCTGTACAAGGTCCATCGCGGCCTGTTCAGAATTCGTGAATGGCCGCAAGGGAATGCCGGGCGACTGTCTGAGGAGCAGCGTCAGACCGTCGACGCGGTGCTTGGCTACTACGGCGACAAGCCGTCTCAGTGGCTGAGCGACCTCACCCATCGGGAAGCGCCATGGCTCGAAGCCCGCAAGGGGCTCGATCCCGGTGATCCGGGGCAGCGGGCCATCTCCCATGCCTCCATGGCCGAATATTACAGCAATCCGTACTAAGACGCCTTGGGTAAGAAACCCCGCCGCTTTCAGCCTGCCGACAAAATTCCCCAGAGAGCCCAGGTTCCCGAGGAGCAGAGGGTGCCCAGGGCCGTCGGCGGCACGAGCTACCACAGCCTCCGGCCTTCGTGGCGGGTCGGCAGGATGGAGCTGATCGAGCCCTTCGGCTGGCATCGAGTCGACGGTCCCACCATCCTGTACGTCCGGTCGCGACTGGCTCATTTCGAGACGATGACCTGGGCGGAGATCCTCGTTCAGGCCAAGAAGCAGAACCACTCCATCAGGGTCGAGGACATCTGCTCTGCGGCTCAGCAGCGCCTCGATACCCTGGGACTGCTTCTCGACAGCGTGGTCTCCCTGCGCCTGTCAGGCCGGGAGAGGGTCTACGGTTATCTCGAAAACGGGGTCCTCATCGTCCTCTGGTGGGACCCTCTGCATGAAATCTGCCCCTCGCTCAGGGAGTAGCTGCCCTTACAATCCCTTCCATGCTTCCCGCCTCCCGCCTCAAAATCGCCTTCATCGGCTCGCATGGCGTGGGGAAGACGACGCTGTGCTATGGACTGGCGGCGCGGCTCAAGCGGCGGGACGTGGGGGTCGAGGTGGTACACGAGGTGGCGCGGCGGTGCCCGCTGCCGATCAACGAGGAGACGTCGGTCGCCGCTCAATCGTGGATCCTCCACACCCAGATCGCCGAGGAGCTGGTCGCCCAGGCGCGGTATCCGGTGGTGGTCTGCGACCGCAGCGTGCTCGACAACTACGTCTACCTCCTCCTCGCCGCCGGCCGGCAGGAGGGACCCGAGGGGCTGGTCGAGTACTGGCTCCGGGGCTACGACCTGCTGGTCCACGTCCCCATCGTCGACCAGCCCAGCCCGGACGGCGTCCGCTCGGCCAACCCGGGGTTTCAGTACGCCGTCGAGGAGAAGCTCTGCCGCGAGCTGGCCGAGCGGGGGCTCGCAGCCCTCCACCTCGACCCCGGAGCGCGGCCCTCGTGGCTGGACACGGTGGAGAGAACCGTCTGGGAGCGCCTGCGTCCGGCCCAGCTCCCCCTGTCCTTATAGAAGAGAGCGAGAGAGCCCGCGCCATGCCATCCCTCGAAGGACTGCTCCTCCCCGGTCTCCTCGTGCTCCTGGCGGCCGGGGCCGTGGGCCTCTGGGCCACTCTGCGCCAGCCGTCGGACAATGTGGCGCAGCGGGCCCTGGGCGAGGGGCGGTTCGCGGCGGCTCTGGCCGCGGCCCGCACGGACGCCCGGGCGAGCCGCGACGACCTCTACGCCGCAGCCGTGGCCGCCCGGCATCTGCTGGCGCTGGACCGCGCCCGGGAGCTCCTCGACCGCCTCCTCGACCGCGACCCCGTGGACGGCGAGGCCTGGCTGGAGCGGGGCCTGACGACGGCCTGGGCCGGCGACTTCGACGGCGCCGAGCGGGCCTTTCAGCAGGCCGGCGCCCTGCGCTCGGACCTGCTGGAGTCGCTCACCCTCCATCGCGCCTGGCTGGCTCTGCGCCGAGGGGACCGCCAGGGCGCACGGCGGCTGTTCAGCGAGGTCGAGGCGCCGCTCGAGAACAAGCTCCGCTCCGACCTGGGGAGCGGCGAGCCGCTGTTCGCCGAGTGGTTCCTCCAAGCGGCCGACCTCTGGGCCGACGCCGGCGACGAGGAACGGGCGGCGTGGGCGAGGCGTGAAGGTCGGGCCTCGGCCCCCGAAAGCCGGCTTGCCGCCCTGGAACCGGGCGCGGGAGCCCAACCTCCGCTACAATGAGTCCGCCTTGAACATGGAAGACATCCTCCGGCGGTGGGACATCTTCGCCCACTTCACCGGCGAGCAGCTTGCGCAGCTCGCCGCCTGCGCCACGCGTCTCGAGTATCCGGACAGCACCACCATCGTCCAGGAGGGGGAGCCGAGCCAGGAGGCCTACCTCATCGAGCGCGGCGGCGTGCGCATCCAGCGCAAGACGCCCTACGGCCTGTTCAGCCTGGCGGCGCTCCAGCCCGGCACGCTGTTCGGCGAGACGGCCTTCGTGGACCGCATCCCCCGCTCGGGGAGCGCCGTGACCTCCGGCGCCACCGAGCTCGTCTCCCTGAACCCCGAGGCGCTCGCCGCCCTGATGGAGCAGGACCCGCGCTTCAAGCTGGCCCTCTACTGGGCCTTCTGGAAGAGCCTCTCCTCCAAGCTCCGGCAGACCAACGAGAACCTGACCCAGTTCTTCTCCGAGACCGGCAAGCCGCCCAGCACCGCGGCGGCCACGCCGCAGGAGTCCGCGGGGGAGTTCCACGTCGACCTCGCCTCGAAGCGCAAGCTCTTCCAGGAGCAGAAGCTGTCAAACCTGGAGATCAACTTCCTCACCTCGCTCTCCAAGGAGCGGAAGTACGGCCCCAACCAGGTCATCTTCCGCGAAGGGGAGCTGGGCAACGAGATGTACGTGGTGCTCGAGGGGCGGGTGATGATCAGCAAGTACATCCCCGGCGCCGGCGAGGAGGCGCTCGCCTTCCTCGAACGCGGTGGCTACTTCGGCGAGATGGCCCTGATCGACAACGAGCCCCGCTCGGCCGACGCCAAGGCCCACGAGGGGGGCGCCGTGGTGCTGGTCATTCCCCGCGAGGTGCTGGAGGGGATCCTGGACATCCACAAGGTGTCGTCCATCCGCCTGCTCACCATCCTCTGCAACCTGGTGGCGAGCCGGCTGCGGGAGCTGGACGACAAGATCATCGGCTGGTTCATCATCGCCGGCGGCTCCGGGATCTCCTGGCCGGTGCCTCCGGGCTGAGCGCCGCCAGCACCTTTCCCACCAGGGACGACAGCGGCAGGTCTGACCGTCCGGCGGCGTCGAACCAATCGGCGGCCCAGCCCTCGCGCACCTCGCCTCCCCAGGCGAGCGTCGCGCGGTGGACGTCCACCTCCAGGTCCCGGTAGGTGATGCCGTGGCGGACACCCGCGGCGCGAGGGCCGAGGGTCCACCGGCCGCCATAGCGGCTGGCGAGGGCCGCCTCGGGCGCCTCCACCGCGGGTACGCCGTCGACCTCGACCGTCACCCACGGCAGCTCCCAGGTGCCGGCCAGGAGGACGCTGTCCTCGGGACGGCGGAAGAGGAGCACGCGGCCCCCCTTCTCCACCACCGCCGCCACCAGGCGATGGCGCTCTCCCTGCCGCTTCGCCCGTGCCACGGGGTAGCGCTCGGGATCGCCCTCGCGCGCTGCCCGGCAGCCGGGGCGCAGGGGGCAGAGGAGGCATTTGGGACGGCGCGGCGAGCAGAGGGTCGCCCCCAGCTCCATGAGGGCCTGGTTGCCGTCCCCCGGCCGCTCCGGATCCAGCAGCCCGGCGGCCGCGGCCAGGAGCTGCCGGCGGGCGCTGCCGGACTTCGGGTCCTCGTCCAGGGCCAGGCAGCGCGAGAGGACACGCTCGACGTTGCCGTCCATCACCGGCGTCGCGACGCCGAAGGCGATGCTCGCCACCGCCGCCGCTGTGTAAGCGCCGACGCCGGGGAGGGCCAGCAGGCCTTCGAGGGTGGAGGGGAAGGTCCCCAGCTCCGCGATCCGCCGGGCCGCCGCGTGGAGCTGCCGGGCCCGGCGGTAGTAGCCGAGGCCCGACCACAGGGCCAGGACCTCGTCGGTGCCGGCCGCTGCCAGGTCCTCGACGGTGGGGAACCTCTCCAGGAAGCGATTGTAGAAAGGGAGGACCGTTTCTACACGGGTCTGTTGCAGCATCACCTCGGAGAGCCAGATGCGGTAGGGGTCGCGGGTCCGGCGCCAGGGGAGGTTCCGGCGGTGGAGGTCGAACCAGGCGAGAAGGTCCTCGGGGCGCCGCACCGCGTCATTCTATCCACGGCGCGCCGAAGCGGCGGTCAAATTGGCAGAGAGCTATGCCCGAATGAAAAGCGGCCCCAAAATGAAAACGGCTCCCGTCTTTCGACGGGAGCCGCCTCTCCTCCGAGGAGGAGAGAGGCAGGGGGGGAGGCCCCATCTCTCCGGTTGGCTGTTGTGGCTGTACCCCTGTAGTTAGGGGGATCAGGTAGGGTCTTAAGAGGTTGAGATCTCACGATCTCCAAGTAGGTAGGACAAAGTTGGTTGGTGTGGAACCTCCCCCTCGTTGTGTCCTGCCTCGTCTATCTGCAACAGCCGTGCCCGGTTTCTGATTCCCGGTCCGCCGGGCCGGCAGAGGGGAGCTGGGAGATCTTCCCCCGGAGCGCCCCGGAGCGGACGAAGGAAAAAACGGGATTGAGACCGTCTTCCCCTCACCCCACCCCGTCCGCTTTTTCAAACCCTGCCGCCGGAATGGACATTCCGGGCGCGCCCCATAAAAAATGAAGCCCCCATCAGGGGGGGCTCAGGGGGGAGGTTCCTCGTGTCTGGGATGGGAGTCTTGGTAGGATCTACCCCTGTCCAGGGGATGAGGAAGGGCTTTCAAGGATGAGATCGCGTTAGGATCTCCATTGAAGGCTGGATAAAACGTTTGGCTGGATGGAACCTCCCCCTCGTGTACGTCACTAATTGGTGCCCTTTCTATCTGCAATCGTCATGCCCACTCTGACCGACGAGCCCAGGAAGCCGGTGGAATGGGGCTTTGCGCCCGGGAGGGCCGGTTTCGGGACGGCTCCGTTCGGAGCGAGGTCGTTTCATTCGTACAAATGCGCTCCTCTGCAATTGGCATTTCTACAGCGTGCCCCCTCCGGCGGGGAGGCCTGAGAGTGTCGGAATTCCGCGAGAACCGGCTGGTGGGCTGGAAGGAGTACCTGGACCTCCCGGAGCTGGGAATCTTCCGCCTCAAGGCCAAGGTGGACACGGGCGCCCGCACGTCAACTCTGCACGTCGACCGCCTGGAGGTGCTGGAAATCCTGCCCGACGGCTCGGAATGGGTGGAGATCTCGCTGCGCCCCGACCGCCGCCGGCCCGAGCACTGGGTGACCACGCGGGTGCGGGTGCTGCGGCGGCTGCGCGTCACCGACTCCGGCGGCCACCGGCAAGTGCGGCCGGTGATCGAGACCGAGATGGTGCTCGGACCGGTGCACAAGCGTATCCTCGTCACCCTGGCCGACCGCTCCGGCATGCTCTTTCGTATGATCCTCGGGCGTAAGGCCCTGGAAGGGGACTTCCGCGTCGACGTCGCGAGCAAGTACCGGTTTCGCCGCTGGCACCGGCGGCCGCCCTCGGGACGGGCGCCCGGCCGCCGCAGGCCGCCGCAGGAGACGCCGCAAGAGAGCTGAGCCACCCGATGAAGATCGCCATCCTGTCGCGCAAGGCGACGCTGTACTCGACCCGGCGCCTCGTCGAGGCCTGCCGCCAGCGCGCCGCGGACGTCCTGGTGCTCGATCCGCTGCAGTGCGTGGTCAAGCTGTCGAAGAAGCGGCCGGAGGTTTTCCATGGCAACGAGCGGGTGACGGGGCTCGACGGCGTGGTGCCCCGGATCGGCGCCTCGATCACCTTCTATGGGCTCGCCGTGCTCCGCCAGTTCGAGATGATGGGGGTCTTCCCGGCCAACGAGAGCCAGGCCATCTCCCGCAGCCGCGACAAGCTGCGCAGTCTGCAGCTCCTGTCGCGCCACGACATCGGCATTCCGCCCACGGCCTTCGCCTGGCGCCGCGAGGACGTCCGCTCGGCCATCCGCCGGGTGGGCGGCGCGCCGGTCATCCTGAAGCTGCTGGAGGGGACGCAGGGAAAGGGCGTCATTCTGGCCGAGTCGGCCAAATCGGCCGAGTCGGTCCTCGACGCCATGAGCTCCCTGCGCCAGAACATCCTCATCCAGGCCTTCATCGAGGAGGCTGAAGGGACGGACTACCGCGCCATCGTCGTCGGCGGCGAGGTGGTGGCGGCCATGTCGCGCCGGGCCGGCGAGGGGGAGTTCCGCAGCAACCTCCACCGCGGCGGCACGGCGGAGGGCGTCGAGCTCCCCCCCGGCTACGTGGCCACGGCCCTCCACGCCGCCGAGGTGCTGGGCCTGAACATCGCCGGCGTGGACATGATCCCCTCGAAGGACGGCCCCATGGTCCTCGAGGTCAACAGCTCCCCGGGCCTGGAAGGCATCGAGGGGGCCACCGGCGTCGACGTGGCGGGCCGGATCATCGACTTCGTCCTCGCCCGGGCGCCGCACGGCCATCCCACCACCCGGGGACGAGGATGAGGACGCCGGGCCGTGGCGAGCCCCTCACCTTCGCCGGCTCGCCGGTGGCGTTGGGACAGACGGCCGAGTTGCGCCTCAAGGTGGCGGAGTCCTACACCGCCGAGCCGGTGACCGTGCCCGTGACGGTGGTGCGGGGGGCTCCCGGTCCCACCCTGTTCGTCACCGCCACGGTGCACGGCGACGAGCTCAACGGCGTGGGCATCCTCCGCGGCCTGCTCAACGACACCGACTTCTCGGCGCTGCGCGGGACGCTCATCGCCGTCCCCGTGGCCAACGTCCCCGGCTTCCTCAACCGCGACCGGCGCCTGCCCGACCGGCGGGACCTCAATCGCAGCTTTCCCGGCAGCCGCCGCGGCTCCCTGACCGCCCGCCTCGCCGAGACGCTGTTCCGCGAGGTGGTGCGCAAGAGCGACTTCGGCATCGACCTGCACACGGCCGGCGGCGAGCGGACCAACTATCCCCAGGTCCGCGCCGACCTCTCCCAGCCGGCGGTCGCCGAGTTGGCGAAGGCCTTCGGCTGCCCGCTGATCGTCGACGGCGCCGGCCCCGAGAAATCGCTGCGCCGCACGGCCGTGGCTGCCGGCGTGCCCACCGTCGTCTACGAGGCCGGGAGCGCCCAGCGGCTGGAGCGTCCGTTCATCGAGGTGGGGATCGCCGGGGTGCTCAACGTCCTGCGCCATCTCGGGATGATGCCGGGCGAGCCCGGCCGTCCCCCCCTGCGGCTGACGGTGGAGCGCACGCACTGGATCCGCTCCCGCGCCGGCGGCATCCTGGACCTCAAGGTGGACCTCGGCCAACCGCTGCGCCGGGGCCAGCCCATCTCCGTCAACACCAATCCCTTCGGACGAGAGAGGAGCCAGCTCAAGGCGCCCTACGCGGGGGTCGTCCTCGGCCTGACCCAGCTCCCCCTCGTCCATCCCGGCGACGCGATCTGCAACGTCGCCCGCGTCGACCCGAGAGTCGTCGACGCCTGGGGGGACTACTGGCGGCAGAACGGTAGGATTCGCCCATGAAGAAGCTGCTGCTGATCTTCGTCGCGCTGCTGGGAATCGCGGTCCTCGCCACCGTGGCCGGCATCCTGATGAGCCGCCACGGCCGGCGGGCCACGGGAGACGGCGCCACGGTCCTGGTCTGGAAGGTGGACGGCCCGGTGCTGGAGCAGGAGGTGCCGCGCCTCCCCTTCTCCGGCGGCGGCGAGCCGGACAGCATCGCGCAGCTCTATCCGGCGTTCCGCGCCGCCCGGGAGGATCCCGGGATCAAGGGCCTCGCCGTCTACGTCCAGGACGCCGAGCTCGGCCTCGCCAAGGCACAGGAGCTGCGCCGCCAGATGATGGCCCTGCGGCGGGCCGGCAAATTCGTCGAGTGCTACCTGGAGACCGCCGGCGAGGGGTCGAACGGCACCCTGGCCTACTACTTGGCCACGGCCTGCGAGCGCATCCACCTCTCGCCGGCCGGCGACCTCAATCTGCTGGGCCTCTCCTGGGAGAGCCGCCTGCTGCGCGGCACCCTGGACAAGCTGAAGATCGACCCCCAGTTCAACCGCGTGGGCCGCTACAAGAGCGCCGTCGAGACCTACACCCAGAGCCGGCTCACCCCCGAGGCCCAGGAGGCCATCGCGGCGCTGCTCGACGGCTACTACTCCCAGATCGTGTCGGCGGTGGCGGAGGCCCGCAGGAAGAGCGAGACCGAGGTCCGCGAGCTGATCGACGGCGCTCCCTACGACGCGGAGACGGCCCGCAAGCGTGGCCTGGTCGACGACCTCGCCTATCCGGACGAGTTCCTCGACCACCTGCGCCAGCGCCTGGGCCGTAAGCCGGCGCTGCTGCCCATCGAGGAGTACCGGCCGGAGCCGGTCTTCGCCGCCAGGCAGGTCGCCGTCGTCTTCGCGCTCGGCACCATCGTGCGCGGCGGTGGCGGCACGGCGCCCTGGACGGAGGAGTCCTACCTGGGCTCGGACAAGATGGCGGAGGTGCTCCGCGACCTGCGCGAGGACGGCTCCGTGGCCGCCGTCGTACTGCGCATCGACAGCCCCGGCGGCTCGGCCCTGGCTTCGGACCTCATCCTGCGGCAGGTGGAGAGGCTCAAGCAGAAGAAGCCCGTGGTGGTCTCGATGTCCGACACGGCCGCCTCGGGCGGCTACTACATCGCCGCCAGGGCCAGCAAGATCGTCGCCGAGCCGGCGACGCTCACCGGCTCGATCGGCGTCTTCGGCGGCAAGTTCGTCACCCGCCGCTTCGAGGAGGAGGTCCTGGGGATCGGCCACGACTCCCAGAAGCGGGGGGCCAACGCCGACCTCTACTCCGAGCTGCAGCCCTACTCCCCCCGGCAGGAGGCCCTGGTGCAGCAGCTCATGGACCGCACCTACGCCGCCTTCGTCGGCCACGTCGCCGCCGGCCGCAGGATGAGCCGGCAGGCCGTCGAGGGGGTGGCGAGCGGCCGCGTCTGGATCGGCGCGGAGGCGCGCAGGATCGGGCTCGTCGACGAGCTGGGCGGCCTCGACCGCGCCCTTGAGCTGGCTCGGACGGAGGCTGGGATCGGCCCCCGCGAGACGGTGGCCGTCGACTTCTACCCCGCGCCGCCGACCTGGCTCGAAGTCTTCCTCGCGAAACGCGAGCCGCGCCTCCCCGGAGCTCTCGTGGCGGTTGTCAAGGGGCTTGAAACCCATCCGCCCCGCCTGCTTGAATTACCCCCCGAGCTCGTCCGGCTGAGCCGGCCGTTCTGATCCGAGGGTAGGATCACAACTCTTTGATGAAATTGAGGTTAGAAGATTTGAACCGAAACTTGGCGAGGTGGGGCTTGCAGGGCGTTTCGGGTGTGCTATGATGGTCCTCGTCGTAGTCATCTTAGCCGCTTCGGAAGCACTCCTCCCAGTCTAAGGGATTTCCACAGTCTGTGGAAATTCTGTGGAAAAAGAGTATCGCTCCACCTGAGGTCGCATGCCGCCGCAATCCTTCTGGTCTCTTCTCCAAAGGCAGTTGCAGCAGCAACTCGATCCCGAGGAATTCGCCACTTGGTTCCGCCCCCTGAAGGTGGGCGACGAAGACGACGAACGGCTCGTGCTGCTGGCGCCGAACTCCCGGTTCCTGCACACCCTGGAGGAGAGCTACCGGCCGGCCGTGGACCGGGCGGTCGCCGGTCTCGCCGGTCCGGGCTTCGAGGTCCTGTTCTCCCTCGAAGACGAGTTGGTGGCCGTCGACGAGCTGCCGATCACGCCGTCGCACTTCAACCCGAAGTACCTGTTCGCCAACTTCGTCGAGGGAAAGTCGAACGAGTTCGCCCTGGCGGCGGCGCGACGGGTGGGCGAGAACCCGTCCCTCTCCTACAACCCGCTGTTCCTCTACGGTGGGGTGGGGCTGGGCAAGACCCACCTCCTGCACGCCATCGGGCACGAGATCCAGCGCAGCCGGCCGCAGCTCAAGGTCCTCTACCTGGTGGCCGAGCAGTTCGTCAACGAGCTCGTCAACTCGATCCGTTTCGACCGCATGCCCGCCTTCCGGGAGCGCTACCGCACGATCGACGTCCTGATGATCGACGACGTGCAGTTCATCGCCAACAAGGAACGGACCCAGGAGGAGTTCTTCCACACCTTCAACACGCTCTACACCAGCCAGAAGCAGATCATCCTCTCCTCCGACGCGCCGCCACGCAGCATCCCGACCGTGGAAGAGCGGCTGCGCAGCCGCTTCGAGTGGGGGTTGATCGCCGACATCCAGCCGCCGGATCTCGAGACCAAGATGGCCATCCTGCAGCGCAAGGCCGCCCTCGAAGGGTCGCACCTTCCCGAAGAGGTGGCGGAGTTCATCGCCCAGCAGGTGAAGTCCAACGTCCGCGAGCTCGAAGGCCACCTCAACCGGGTGCTCGCCTTCGAGTCGTTGACCGGCAAGCCCCTCTCCCTGGCCCTGGCGCGGGAGACCTTGAAGGACATCCTGCCCGAGGAGGGGAAGAAGCCCGCCGCGGCCGAGATCGTCAAGTTCGTGGCCCGGCACTACGACCTCAAGGTGTCGGAGATCAAGAGCAAGAGCAACTCGCGGCAGATCGTCATCCCGCGGCAGGTGGCGATGTACCTCTGCAAGCGGCTGACGGACCTCTCCTACCCGGAGATCGGCAAACTTTTCAACGACAAGCACCACTCGACGGTCATGTACTCCGTCGAAATGGTCGAGAAGAAGCGCGAAGCCGATCCGGACTTCGACCGCACCCTGAAGAGCCTTGAGGCGCATTTCGCGTGAGGCAGAGAGGATGGCCGGGTGGTGAGGGCTTCGCAGGCATACCTTTTGCTTAAAGAGCAGGCCAGCCTTGCGGGCTTCTCGCCTGCCTGGGGAAAGCCTGTGGAGACCGCTCCGGAGGAACTGTGGAGGGTCTGCGGAATTTTTTCCGGCCTTCGACGTTTTCCCCCGCCTCCTCAAGTCCTCCACAGGATCTCCGCAGCCCGGGGTAGGGGACCTAAAGTTCCTCCCATCTGGGACTTAGACTCCTTTTCCTCGTTTCCACAGCCCCTATCTACTACTACGGTTATGCTATATTCAGGTGTCTTCTAGACGGAGAAGAGTGAATGGAAATCCGTGTCACCCGTAGCGAGTTCCTGGGCGAGCTGGCCCCCATGCAGGGCATCGTCGAGCGCAAGACGACCATCCCGGTCCTTTCCCACCTGCTGCTCACCGCCCGGGAGGACAGGCTTCACCTGGCTGCCACCGACCTGGACGTCTCCCTCACCTCCTGGTGCGACGCCGACGTCAAGCGCGAGGGGGGGATCGCCGTCCAGGCCAAGAAGCTGATGGAGATCATCCGCTCGCTCACCGGCGAGGAGGTCCTGATCGTCCAGGAGGAGCCCCGTGTCCTCACCATCCGGGCCGGCAAGTCCCGATTCAAGATCCATGGCCTGTCGCCGGACGACTTCCCGACCCTCCCCGCCGTCGACGACGCCAGCCGGGTCGAGATTCCCTTCATGGACTTCCGGCGCATGATCACCAAGATCCTCTTCGCCGTCTCCGCAGAGGAATCGCGCTTCCAGTTGAACGGCGCCCTGCTGAAGCTCAAGGACGGCTCGCTGGAGATGGTGGCCACGGACGGGCATCGCCTCGCCCTCGTGGAGGGGGGGCTGGGAGGGGACCGCGGTGCCGAGGACTCGGTCCTGGTGCCCCGCAAGGCCCTGCAGGAGCTGCAACGCCTGGAGGGTGACGGCAATCTCCTCTATGGCCGCGGCGAGCACCACCTCTCCTTCGGCCTCGGCCGGCGCGAGCTGATCTGCCGCATCCTCGAAGGCACCTTCCCGGACTACGAGCGGGTCATCGCCAAGGACAACGACAAGAAGGTCCTCTTCGACCGCAAGAACCTGGTGGACGCCGTGCAGCGTGCCGCCCTCATGACGGGTGACCGGGCGCGGGCCGTGCGCCTCCAGTTCGCCCCGGAGCAGATGGTTATCTCGGCCGTCAACTCCGACCTCGGCGAGGCCGTCGAGGAGGTGCCCTGCGACTACGACGGGCCGGAGTTCCGGGTGGGGATCAACCCGGACTACCTCACCCAGTTCCTGGCCGCCGTGGAGACCGAGAAGGTGCGCCTGGAGCTCAAAGACGAGAACACCCAGTGCGTCGGCTATCCGCAGGATGGACCGGACACCCGGTACCTCTGCGTGATCATGCCCATGCGGATTTAACCGGATCTGACCGGACTCGACCGCTGCTCACCCGGCTCTCCGCCCGCGACTTCCGGAACCTCGAGCCCCTCACCTGGGAGCCCGGCGCCGGCTCGCACCTCCTTCTGGGGGGCAACGGCGCCGGCAAGACGAGCCTGCTCGAGGCGATCTACGTCGCCGCCACCACCCGCAGCTTCCGCGCCGCTCAGATCGCCGACTGCGTGCGCCACGGCGCCGGCTCCTTCCACGTCCAGGCCGACGTCGAGACCGACCGCCGCGCCACCCTGGAGGTGGGCTGGATGGACGGCCAGCGGCTGCGCCTCCTCAACGGCAAGGTTACGCCGCTCTCCGAGCACCTTTCCGTCCTCCCCGTGGTCGCCTGGACGGCAGCGGCCGAGGCCGAGGTGCTGGTGGGCGCGCCCAAGGCCCGCCGGCGCTTCCTGGACCGCGGCGTGGTGGGGATCCACCCGGCGGCGCTCGACCTGCTGGGCCGCTATCGCGAGGCCCTGCGGCAAAAGCGCGGGCTGCTGCTGGCGGAAGGCGCCGGGATTGAGATCTGGAACGAGCTGCTGGGCGCCACGGCGGCGGACGTCATCGCCCAGCGCCACCGCTACGTCGAGCTCCTGAAGGTCCAACTCGCCGGGGTGGTCGGGGCCTCGGGCCTGCCGTTCCCCCCCATCGAGATCCGCTACCGCCCCTCGCCCACCAACGGGCTGGAAGGGCAAGTGGCCATCGCCGACGCCCTGGACCGCATCGCCGACCGCGAGCGCCGGCGCCAGCTCCCCCTCCTGGGCCCGCACCGCGACGAGCTCGAGATCCTCTGGGGTGGCCACGAGATCCGCCGCGTCGCCTCCGCCGGCGAGCGCAAGAGCCTGTCGCTCCTGCTGCTGGCCGCTCACGGCCGGGTCATGGAGGAGTCGGGAAGGAGCCCCGTCTACCTGCTGGACGACGCGGACGCCGAGCTGGCGCCGCCGACCGTGGCCGCCGTCTGGGGGGTCTTTCGCAATGCCGGCGACACTGGCCAGCTCGTGGCCACGTCGAACCGCCCCCAGGTCTGGCTGACGCTGGAAATCGGCCGCGTCTGGGAGATGGAGAAGGGAGTCCTGCAGCTCGTTTCTTAGGGTCTATTCGGGAATTCAGAGTCGTCTTTCAGCGTTGAAATCGTTACGCGGGCAGGAGGCTGGAAAATCGCGGCTAAGCCATTGATATTTCAGCGCTAGAAGGCTCGCAAGATCCCACCGTTTGTGGTATAATTTGTACATCCTTGGACCCCTTCCTCTCGCGGGGTCCCGGCAAGCTTCCAAGGACAGAACGGAGATCCGGTTTTGGTGAATCCAGAGTCGACCTATACGGCTGAAAATATCCAGGTACTGAAGGGGCTGGAGGCGGTGCGCAAGCGCCCGGGCATGTACATTGGTGACACCGATGACGCCTCCGGCCTCCACCACATGGTCTTCGAGGTGGTCGACAACTCGGTCGACGAGGCGCAGGCCGGTTACTGCTCGCGGATCGACGTCACCATCCACACCGACAACTCGGTGACGGTGGAGGACGACGGCCGCGGCATTCCGGTGGACCTCCACCGGGAGGAGGGGCGGTCCGCGGCCGAGGTCATCATGACCGAGCTCCATTCGGGCGGTAAGTTCGACAAGAACTCCTACAAGGTCTCGGGCGGTCTCCACGGCGTCGGCGTCTCGGTGGTCAATGCACTTTCGGAGACACTGGAGCTGGAGATCAACCGCGACGGCCAAACTTGGTTCCAGACTTACCATCGGGGCTTCCCTGACGGGCCCATCAAGCCCATTGGCCATAGCGACCGCACCGGCACGAAGGTCCGCTTCTGGCCTGACGGGGAGATCTTCGCCATCCTCGAGATGAGCTACGAGACGCTGGCCACGCGCCTGCGCGAGCAATCGTTCCTCAACCGCGGCATCCACATTCACCTCAAGGACGAGCGGACGGACAAGGAGGCGGACTTCGCCTATGCTGGCGGCATCGCCTCGTTCGTGGAGCACCTGAACCGCAACAAGACGCCGATCCACCCGCAACCGATCTTCCTCACCGACCTGCGCGACGACGGCACCGGCCCTGAGGTCATCGAGGTGGCCCTGCAGTGGAACGACGGTTACCAGGAGCTGATCTACGCCTTCACCAACACCATCAACAACCGCGACGGCGGCACCCATCTCGCGGGCTTCAAGGCCGCCCTCACGCGGGCCATCAACGCCTATGCCACGGAGTCGGGTCTCTCGAAGAACCTCAAGGAGAACCTGACTGGCGACGACGTGCGCGAGGGGTTGACGGCCGTCATCTCGGTCAAGATCAAGGACCCGAAGTTCTCCTCGCAGACCAAGGACAAGCTGGTCTCCTCGGACATCAAGGGCTGGGTCGAGCAGGTCGTCTTCGAGAAGCTCTCCGAGTATCTGGGAGAGAACCCGCGCGAGGCCCGGCGGATCGTCGAGAAGTGCGTCGAGGCGGCCCATGCCCGGGAGGCGGCGCGCAAGGCACGCGACCTCACCCGACGCAAGGGCGCGCTCGACGCCTCGAACCTCCCCGGCAAGCTCGCCGACTGCTCGGAGCGCAACCCCGAATTCGCCGAGCTGTTCCTTGTCGAGGGCGACTCCGCCGGCGGCTCGGCCAAGCAGGGGCGCGACCGGAAGTTCCAGGCCATCCTGCCGCTCAAGGGCAAGATCCTGAACGTCGAGAAGGCGCGCTTCGACAAGATGCTGTCGTCGGACGAGATCAAGACCATGATCACCGCGCTCGGCACCTCGATCGGCAAGGACGACTTCGACGTCGCGAAGCTGCGCTACCACAAGCTGATCATCATGTGCGACGCGGACGTGGACGGCAGCCACATCCGGACGCTGATCCTGACTTTCTTCTATCGCCAGATGCCGGAGATCATCAACCGCGGCTACCTTTACATTGCGCAGCCGCCGCTCTACAAGGTGAGCCACGGCAAGAGCGAGGCGTACCTCAAGGACGACCGCGAGTATCAGTCCTTCCTGGTCGATCGCATCAAGGATGCCTGGGAGCTGGAGATCGATCATCGCGACGGGCGCGACGGCGGCAACGGCACGAACGGCGATGGCAACCGTCTCACCGGTCCGCGGCTGGTCCACTTCCTGGAGAAGATCGATCAGTTCCGGCAGAACCTGGACAAGCTCGTCTCCCGTGGCTACCCGTCGGACGCCCTCAAGATCGCCTTGACCCACGGTGTCAAGGACAAGACCTCGCTGCAGGACCCGGTCAAAGTGGAGCAGATCGCCCACATCATCGAAGCCTCGGGCTTTCACAACGTGACCGTTGGGGAGGACGCGGAGCACAGCACGCTCTACGTCCGCTTCTTCTCGAAGCGCGACGGCGTCGATCGCGAGGTGCGGATCGACTGGAACCTGGTCACCAGTGCCGAGTACCGGGCGATGGCGAACAACCAGCTCGGTCTGGAAGCCATCGCGGCCAGGAGCTTCACCCTGATCAAGGGCGAGAACGTGACGACGCACGGTACGCTCGAAGAGGCGCTCGGAACCCTTTACGACGGCGCCAAGAAGGGTCTCTCGATCCAGCGCTACAAGGGCCTCGGCGAGATGAACCCGACCCAGCTCTGGGAAACCACCATGGACCCTACCAAGCGCCGCCTGCTCCGAGTGCAGGTCGAGGACGACGTCGACGCGGACGCCATCTTCACCGTCCTCATGGGCGACGAGGTCGAGCCGCGCCGGGCGTTCATCCAGGAGAATGCGCTGGATGTGCGGAACCTGGATGTGTAGGAAGTAATCTTCAGAGAATAGGACTCAATGAGCGACAACAACGACCAGACACTTCCCTTCGAGCAGCCGATTCCGGTCGGCATCGAAGACGAGATGAAGCGCAGCTATCTCGATTACGCGATGAGCGTGATCATCGGCCGCGCGCTGCCGGACGTGCGCGACGGTTTGAAGCCCGTGCATCGCCGGGTGCTGTACGGCATGTGGGAGAGCGGTAACCGCTCGGACCGGCCGTACAAGAAGTCGGCGCGCATCGTCGGCGACGTCATGGGTAAATATCACCCCCACGGCGACTCGGCAATCTACGACACGGTGGTGCGCATGGCCCAGGACTTCGCCATGCGCTATCCGCTGGTCGACGGCCAGGGCAACTTCGGCTCGCTCGACGGCGACAACCCGGCGGCCATGCGGTACACCGAGGTCCGCCTCACCAAGCTCGCCGAGGAGATGATCCGTGAGGACATCGACAAGGAGACGGTGGACTGGGGTCCGAACTACGACGGCTCCGAGACCGAGCCGCTGGTGCTGCCGGCCCGCGTCCCCAACCTCCTGGTCAACGGCACCTCCGGCATCGCCGTCGGCATGGCCACCAACATCCCGCCGCACAACCTCGGCGAGGTGATCGACGCCCTGCTGATGCTGATCGAAAATCCGGACGTGAGCGTCGCCGAGCTGATGACCAGGCTCCCCGGACCGGACTTCCCCACCGCCGGCTTCATCCACGGCCTGGAGGGCATCCGCTCGGCCTACACCACCGGCCGCGGCATCATCCAGCTTCGCGCCCGTTCAGAGATCGAGGTCCACGCCAAGAGCGACCGGCAATCGATCATCGTCACGGAGATCCCCTATCAGGTCAACAAGAAGAAGCTCATCGAGCACATAGCCGAGCTGATCCGCGAGAAGCGAATCGAAGGGGTTTCCGACCTGCGTGACGAGTCGGACCGCGACGGCATCCGCATCGTCGTGGAAGTGAAGAAGGACGCCATCCCCGAGATCATCCTGAACTCGCTGTACAAGATGACGGGATTGCAGACCACCTTCGGCATCATCATGCTGGCGATCGTGGACAACCAGCCGAAGGTGATGACGCTCAAGGAGATCCTCTATCACTTCCTCAACCATCGCAAGACGGTGATCATCCGGCGCACCCGCTACGACCTGCGCAAAGCGGAGGAGCGGGCCCACATCCTGGAGGGCATCCTCAAGGCCCTCGATCATCTGGACGAGGTGATCGCGACCATCCGCGCCAGCCAGACGCCTGGCGAGGCGCGCGAAAACCTGATCGCGCGGTTTGAATTCACCGAGGTTCAGGCCCAGGCGATCCTCGACATGCGGCTGCAGCGCCTGACGGGCCTCGAGCGGGAGAAGGTGGTCGAAGAATACAAGGAGCTGATGCTTCTCATCGAGCGCCTGCGCGCCATCCTCGGCTCGGACCAGCTCGTGCTGGAGGAGATCAAGCGCGAGCTCGGCGAGCTGCGCAGTGCCTACGGCGACAAGCGGCGCACCGAGATCATCCCCGAAACGAACGAAATCTCCATCGAGGACATGATCGCCGACGAGCCGATGGTGATCACCGTCACCCAGTCCGGCTACGTCAAGCGCTCGCCGCTCTCGCTCTACCGGGCACAGGGCCGGGGCGGCAAGGGGCGGACGGGGATGGTCACCAAGGACGACGACTTCGTGGAGCACCTCTACGTCGCCACGGCCCACAGCTACATCCTGGTCTTCACCGAGAGCGGCCGGGTGCACTGGCTGAAGGTGCACGCGATCCCGGAGACGGGGCCGGCGGCCAAGGGCAAGGCGATCGTCAACCTGCTCAACCTGGAGCCGAGCGAGCGGCTGGCGACGACGGTGGCGGTGCGCGAGTTCCGCGAGGACCGCTACCTGGTGTTCGCCACCGCCAACGGCACGGTGAAGAAGACCGAGCTGTCGGCCTACGCCAACCCGCGGGTGGGCGGCATCATCGGCATCAACATCGACGAGGGGGACAAGCTGCTCGCCGTGCGCGAGACGGACGGCAGGAAGGACATCCTCTTCGCCACCGCCAAGGGCTTCTCCGTGCGCTTCCCCGAGAGCGACGTGCGGTCCATGGGCCGCGCCACCTACGGCGTCCGGGGCCTCATGCTGCGCCAGGGCGACCGGGTGGTGGCCATGGAGGAGCTGGACCCCCACGGCCAGGTGCTCACCGTCACCGAGCGGGGCTACGGCAAGCGGACGCCGGTCGAGGACTACCGGCTGCAGGGCCGTGGCGGCCTCGGCATCATCAACCTCAAAGTAACCCCGAAGACGGGCGAGGTCGTGGGTGTGCGCTACGTGACCCCGGACGAGGGCCTGATGCTCATCACTCAGGAGGGGATGATCATCCGGCTCAACGTCTCCGGCGTCCGCGAGGTGGGCCGCTCGGCGCAGGGCGTCAGGTTGATGAACCTGGACGAGGGCGACCGCATCGTGGCCGTGGCCAAGCTCGCCGAGAAAGACGAGGAGACGGAGATCGAGCTCGCCAAGAGTGACGGCGGCCCCATGCCCGCCGAGCTGGAGCTCGAAGCGGCCGAGACCGACGACGCGGACGACCTCGAGGTTCTCGACGTCTCCGGCTTCGAGGCTGACGACGACGAGGGGGAAGGTGGGCCCGACGAGACCGTGCACTGATTCGGAGTGCTAACCTAGTCAGGCCACCCGAGGGGCTCAACGCACGTGAGGAGGGGAGACCCATGCAGTTCTTTCTCGACACCGCCGAAATTCAGGAGATCCAGACCGGCCTCGAATGGGGCATGGTCGACGGCATCACCACCAACCCGTCGCTGATCGCCAAGTCCGGCCGGCCGTACCTGCCGACCGTGCAGGCCATTGCCAAGCTGGTGCCGGGGCCGGTCTCCGGCGAAGTGCTGGCGACGGAGTACGACGAGATCCTCACCCAGGGGCACCGCCTCGCGGGCCTGGCCGACAACGTGGTGGTGAAGGTGCCGCTGACGCCCGCCGGCCTGCGCGCCGTGGCCACCTTGAAGAAGGAGGGCATCCGCACCAACGTGACGCTCTGCTTCTCCGCCGCCCAGGCGCTGCTCGCGGCCAAGGCCGGAGCGGCCTACATCTCCCCCTTCATCGGCCGGCTGGACGACGTTGGCGAAGAGGGGATGGAGCTCATCGAGCAGGTGGTCACGATCTACCACAACTACGGCTTCGACACGAAGGTGCTGGTGGCTTCCGTGCGCAGCCCCATCCACGTCATCCAGGCGGCCACCCTGGGCGCGGACGTGGCCACGATTCCCTTCAAGGTGCTGGAGCAGCTCTACAAGCATCCGTTGACGGACGCGGGGCTCGACCGCTTCCTCGCCGATTGGAAGAAGACCGGCAAAAACTTCGACGAGTCGTAGAGGTGGAGCCCGGCCGGCTGTACCGCTTCGCCTGGGGGCTCTACCTGTTCCTGGCTCTGGCCGGGGCGATCTGGATCGGCCTCCAGCGAGGGGTCATCCCCCTCTCGCTGTTCCTGGACACGCGCCGCTGGTGGCTCGACCTCGGCCTGGGACTGGGCGCGGGCCTGCTGCTCCTGGGCCTCTGGTCGGCGGCCGAGCGGATCTTCCCGCTCGCCAGGGAGCTGGAGGCGCGGCTCGCCCAGGCGATGGGAGCCCTCTCCGCCGGCGAGGCCGTCGCCCTGGCCCTGCTCTCGGGCTTCGCGGAGGAGTTGTTCTTCCGCGGCGCTCTCCAGGGGACCCTGGGCTGGGTGGCGGCCACGCTCCTCTTCGGCCTGCTGCACAGCGGACCGGGCAAGGCGTTCCGGCTGTGGACGCTGTTCGCCCTGCTGGCCGGGGCCGTCCTCGGCCTCCTGATGCAGTGGCGCGGCAACCTGCTGGGACCGGTCGCCGGCCACTTCCTGGTGAACGCGGTCAACCTGCGGCGCCTGGCCAGCCGGGCTGGGGACTCTGCTAGACTGGCTTCGGGCGAGGCCCAGAACGAAAAGGAGACCTGAACGGCATGGCTACCGATTCACGGGACGTGCTCGCGCGCATCGACTCCGAGAAGGAGCGGTATCTCGAGGAGCTGAAGGACTACATCCGCATCCCTTCGATCTCGACGGACCCCGACTTCAAGGCCGAGGTCCTGCGGGCGAGCGAGTTCCTGGTGGGCAAGCTGCGCGAGGCGGGCCTCCAGGCGGAGAGGATCGACACGGCCGGCCATCCGCTGGTCTACGCCGAGTGGCTGGGAGCGCCGGGCAAGCCCACGGTCCTCTTCTACGGGCACTATGACGTGCAGCCGGTCGACCCCATCGAGCTGTGGCGCCATCCGCCGTTCGAGCCGACGGTGGAGGGCGACAAGCTGGTGGCCCGCGGCGCCACCGACGACAAGGGGCAGTCCTTCGCCCACGCCAAGGCCGTGGCGGCCCTGCTCGCCGAGCGCGGCAGGCTGCCGGTGAACGTCAAGTTCCTGGTCGAGGGCGAGGAGGAGGCCGGGGGCCAGGCGATCGACGAGTACGTGAAGCAGGATGGCGGCAAGCGGCTGAAGGCCGACGCCGTGGTCATCTCCGACTCCTCGCTCTTCGCCCCGGGCCAGCCGTCGCTGATCTACGGCTTGAAGGGCCTCTGCTATACGGAGATCAAGGTCACCGGCCCGAACCGGGACCTGCACTCCGGCACCTACGGCGGCGCGGTGTGGAATCCGCTCAACGCCCTCGGCCACATCATCGCCGGCCTGCGGGACCCGAAGACGGGGAAGATCCTCATCCCCGGTTTCTACGACGACGTGCGGCCACTGGAGGACTGGGAGCGGCAGGAGTGGGCGAGGCTACCCTTCGACGAGGAGGCCTACCGCGCGGACCTGGGCGTGCCCGAGCTGTTCGGCGAGGAGGGCTACACCACCCGCGAGCGCACCTGGGGCCGGCCGACCTGCGACGTCCACGGCCTTTTCGGCGGCTACATGGGGAAGGGGGCGAAGACGGTGCTCCCCTCCTGGGGCGGCGCCAAGATCTCCATGCGTCTGGTGCCCGACCAGGACCCGGAGAAGATCGGCAAGCTGTTCGCCCGGCACGTCCAGGCCATCGCCCCCAAGGGGGTGACCGTCGAGGTGATGAGCCTGCACGGCGCTCCCCCGGTGGTGGTCGAGGCCGAGGGACCGATCGTCGACGCGGCCCTGAACGCCATGGAGGAGATCTGGGGAGCGCGGCCGGTGCGCGTCCGGGAGGGGGGCTCCATCCCCATCGTCTCGACCTTCGCCGCCGTCCTGAAGTGCCCGGTCCTGCTGCTGGGCTTCGGGCTCAACGACGACGGGCTGCACTCGCCCAACGAAAAGTTCAACATCAGCCACTTCTACAAAGGAGTCCGATCCGTGGCACGGCTGCTGGATCGCCTGGGCGACCTATGAGGGACAAGTGAGGAGCAGGGACAATTTCGAACGCGAGATCAAGTTCCCCCACGTCGAGCTGGACAAGCTGCGCGACCGCCTGATCGAGCTCGAGGCGGAGCGCGCCGGCCCCTCGGCCTTCGAGGACAACTGGATTCTGGACCGCAGCGAGGAGCTGCTCTCCACCGGCCGCATCCTCCGCCTGCGCACCGACGGCGGGCGCGCCCGGCTGACCTTCAAGGGCCCCATGCACATCGAGGGCAACGTCAAGGTGCGCGAGGAGCGGGAGATCGAGGTGGGGAGCGCGGAGGAGGCCCGGGCACTGTTCGAGAACCTGGGCTACAACGTCGTGCGCCGCTATCAGAAGATGCGGGAGGAGTGGCACCTGGGCGGCGTCACCATCGCCCTCGACCACACGCCAATCGGCGACTTCGCCGAGTTCGAGGGCGACGGCGCGGAGACCGTGGCCAAGCGCTGCGGTTTCGATCCCGACAAGGCCGAGCGCCGCTCTTATCTACGCCTGTACGAGGACCACCTCAAGAAACATCCGGACGCGCCGCCGGAGATGGTGTTCCGGTAAGCGCGGCTCGCCGCACCCCCGAAGAAATCATGCCGGTTCGTCGTATCCGCGCGCTGGTGCTCGCGGCGGGCTTGGGGACGCGGCTGCGGCCGTTGACGGAGCAGCTCCCCAAGCCGTTGCTGCCGGTGCGCGGCGTGCCCATTCTGGGTCACACCCTGACGCAGCTCGCCGCCCTCGGCTGTGAGGCGGCGGCGGTCAACCTCCACCATCTGGGGGAGCAGATCCGCCAGCGCTTCGGCGACGCGCACGCCGGCATGCCCCTCACCTGGTCGGAGGAGCCGGAGCTGCTCGGCACGTTGGGAGCCCTCCATCCCCTGAAGGAATTCTTCGCGCCCGCGGACCTGGTGCTGCTCATCAACGGCGACAGCCTCTGCCGGTGGCCGTTGCGCAAGCTCGTCCGCCGGCACCTGGCGGCAGGAGCGCCGGCGACGCTCCTCCTCTCCTCGCGAGCGGACCCGGCCGCCTTCGGCGGCGGTGTGGGGGTGGATCGGTCCGGGCGCATCCTGTCGTTCCGGCCAGGGGATCCCGAGCGGGGAGAGGTGATCCAGCGGCACGTCTTCGCCGGCGCCCACGTCTTCTCCCCGGACCTGCTGGTCCGCGTCGGTCCAGGCAAGGCGGACACCGTGCGCGACCTCTACGTCCCGATGCTGGCAGCGGGGGAGAGGATCGCCTCGGTGGTGTTCGCCGGCCGCTGGCACGACCTGGGAACGCCGCAGCGGTTCCTCGACGCCACGCTCGACTGGGCGCGGGCCGAGGGGCCTGAGCGGCTCTGGCGGCGCTCGTGGATCTCGCCCGAGGCGGGCCTGGGAGCGGGCGCGCAGGTGCGGAGCGCCTCCATCGAGGCCGGTGCGCGGGTGGGGGAGAGGGCGCGGGTCGAGCGGTCGATCCTGCTGCCGGGGGCGCGCATCGGCAAGGGGTGCGTCGTCCGCGAGTCCATCCTGGGCTTCGGTGCCGCGGTGCCGCCGGGCACCTGGGTCGAACGGCGGATCATCATGCCCCAGCTCGCCGGGTTCTCTCCGGGGCTCGACGACTCCGTGGTGGGCGGCGCGGTCTACACGCCATTCGGCCACGAAGGGGAAGGTTGAATGAGAAGGCACCCTCTGTCATCATGACCCTCACCGGACGTTCCGTCTGGACTCTCCACCATGACGTCTGACACCACGCCCTTCCGACTCCTGGTCTTCGACTGGGACGGAACGTTGATGGACTCCATCGGCACCATCGTGGCCTGCACCCAGAGCACCATCCGTGAGCTGGACCTGGGAGCGCTGCCCGAGGCGACCATCCGCGGCACCATCGGCCTCGGCCTGCGGGAGACGATCGAGATCTTGAGCCCCGGCTGTGGCGAGGAGCTCTTCGGCCGTATCCTCGAGTGCTACCGGAAGCACTGGGTCTCCACCTATCGCGACGCGCCGCTCCTGTTCGCGGGGGTCCAGGAGATGCTGCGCGAGCTGGCGGCGGCCGGATATCTCCTGGCGGTCGCCACCGGCAAGAGCCGCCGGGGGCTCGACTATGCCCTGGAGCAGACGGGTCTCGGCGAGCTGTTCCATGCCACCCGCACGGCCGACGAAACGTTCTCGAAACCCCATCCGCAGATGCTCCTCGACATCCTGGACGAGCTGGGCGTGCGCCCCGCGGATGCGGTGATGATCGGCGACACCACCTACGACCTGGAGATGGCGCGGAGCGCGCGGACGCACGCGGTCGGCGTCTGCTCCGGTGGTCACGGCCGGGAGGAGCTGCTGCGCTTCGAGCCCATCGCCTGCTTGGAGCAGGTCGTGGAGCTGGTGCCCTGGCTGGCCGAGCGGGGCAGCGTGGTGCCGGCGTAGGCCCTCGCCGCCCGCCTGCTACCCGGCCTACTTTCCCTTCTTCCAGTCCGCCACCATCCCCTCAAGGTCCTTGACCTGCTGGGGAGGCGGCGGCTGCTTCGCCGTTTTCGCCGCCGCCAGCGCCTTGTCGCCATAGGAAACGGCGCCCTTGGTGTCCTTCTTCTTCGCGAGGAGCAGCGCCTTGGCGCGCAGGTTGCCGAAGGTCTCCTGCTGGGCGAGCGAGGCGTCGATCCAGCGCCCGGCGTCGTCCAGGCAGGTGTCGTTCTGGATGCACCAGTTGGCCGCCTGGAGCTGACCGCGGGCGTCCGCGTTCGCTTTGCTCACCACCAGCTTCGCCGTGTCCGCCTCGACGGTGAAGGGGACCTTGAGCTTCTCCCAATGGAGCACGACCTTGGCCGAGGTGTCCGTGACGTCATCGAATTCGAAGGCCATGCGCTCGCGGAGCTCGGCCGGCTGGGGCTTGGCCTGGACGCGCAGCGCGTCGTCCGCCTGTTTGTAGCTGAAGGCGCCCCACTCGTTGGCGTCCTTGCTGAAGATGATGGTCCAGTCGCCCTCCGTGGGGATGGTCTGAAAGCCGTAGGTGCCCGCGGGCAGCTCGTGACCTTCGACCTTCACCGGGGTGGAGAAGCTGATGGTGGTGTTCTCGTTGGCACCCGAGCGCCAGACTTCGCCGTAAGGCACCAGACCGCCCCAGATCTTGCGCCCCTTCACTCCCGGACGGCTGTAGGTGATGGTGATCTTGGTCACCCCCACCATCTGGGAGACCCAGGCGTTGGGGCTGGGCCGGGGCATGTCGAGCTGCTGCTGCGCGAAGGCGGCGCCGGCCGCGAGGTGGAGCGCCACGGCACCGGCGAGGCCGGCCAGGGCGCGGAATCCGGAGGTTCTCATCTGCTTCTCCTTTCGAGGTTCCAAGAGAGGTGTTCGTTCTCGGCAGGAATCTACCAGAGGGAGCCGCCGCAGGGGGTAACCAACCTGTAAAAGCGCCCTCGAAGGGTGAAGGCCTCGCCGCTGTTGGCGGAAGGACCGCCGCTGTCGGCGGAAGGCTCGCTGCTGTTGGCGGAAGGCCCGCCGCTGCCGGCGGAGGGCTCGCCACTGTCGGCGGAAGGCTCGCCAGCGTTGGCGGAAGGCTCGCCACTGCCGGCGGAAGGCTCGCCGCTGTCAGCAGAAGGCTTGCCGCTGTTGGCGGAAGGCCCGCCGCTGTCGGCGGAAGGCCCGCCGCTGTCGGCGGAAGGCTCGCCGCTGTTGGCGGAAGGCTCGCCGCTGTTGGCGTCGTTCAGGCCCCGGCGTTCTGGAGTACCGGCTCGGCCTTCATCGCCTCCGCCCGCCGCCGGGACTCGGCGGCCTCCCGGCGCGCGGCCTCCGCGTCCCACTCGGCGGGCGACTGCACCCAGCCCTGGAGGTTGCGCTGGACCAGGTCGGCGATGACCCGGACGTGGTCCGGCCGGTCGTTCAGGGCGGGGATATAGCGGTAGCGCTCGCCGCCGGCGTGGAGGAAGATCTCGCGGTTCTGCTCGTCGATCTCCTCGATCGTCTCCAGGCAGTCGGCCGAGAAGCCGGGGCAGACGACGTCGAGATTGCGGATCCCGGACTTCGCCAGCGCCGTGATCGTCTTGTCGGTGTACGGCTTCAGCCACTCCTCCTTGCCGAAGAGCGACTGGAAGGAGACCTGCCACCGCTCGCGGGGGAGCCGCAGCTCCTCGGCGGCGAGGCGGGCGAGCTTCTGGCATTCGCAGAAGTAGGGGTCGCCCGCCCGGAAGTAGCGTTCCGGGATGCCGTGGAAGGAGAAGAGGAGCTTCTCCGGCGGGCCCTCGCGCTCCCAGAGCTCGCGGATGCTGGCCGCGAGCGCCCGGATGTAGGCGGGGTCGTCGTGGTAGTGGTGGATGGTGCGGATCTCCGGCACCCACCGCCAGGTCGTCAGCTCGGCGGCCACGGCGTCGATCGTCGAGCCGGTCGTCACCGCCGCGTACTGCGGGTAGAGCGGCAGCACCAGGAGGCGGCGGCAGCCTTTATCTGCGAGCTCGCGCAGCGCCGACTTGACCGAGGGGTTGCCGTAGCGCATGCCGACCGCCACGTGGACCGGCGTGCCGATCTCCCGTTGCAGGACCTCCTGGAGCGCCGCCGCCTGGCGATTGCTGATGACGAGGAGGGGCGAGCCCTCGGGAGTCCAGACCTTCTTGTAGAGCGCCGCCGACTTGGCCGGCCGGAAGGGGAGGACGAAGAGATGGAGGATCGTCCACCAGAGCGCCCGCGGCATCTCGATGACCCGCGGATCGAGGAGGAACTCGCGGAGATAGCGCCGCAGCGCCGGCGCCTCCGGCGCGTCGGGCGTCCCCAGGTTGGCCAGGAGGACGCCCACCGCCGGCACCTCCCCGTGCTGGAAGTCGGGTTGACCGAAGTACTTCATGATGGGGGTCAGTTTACCCTCTACTGCCTGTTCTCCAGCAACCCGAACACCTCCCCCACCTGCTCCCAACCGATCCGCATCAGGAAGGTGTTGTTCCGGCCGTAAGACTTGGCTCCCAGGATGAAGAAGCCGGGCTCGGGGTTGGTGAGGGTGTCGGCGCCGTGGGTGGTCTGGGTCAGGCAGTCGGAGTTGCCGGCCCCGAGCAGGGCGCCGGAGAGCTTGATGGGCCCGCAGGTGGCGTAGCACTCGTGGACCTGGAGCTGGCGGTAGAGGCTGTGGTCGCCCACCGCGCCGGTCAGGGAGAGGATGCGGTCCACCTCCACGGTTTCAGGGCCTGCGCCGTTCCTCAGGACGACGTGGAACCGGCCGTTCGGCTTCGAGATCTCTTCGACCACGGCGCCGCGCCGGGCCGCGACGACAGGCGAGGCGCCGCCGGCGAGCTCGGCGGCGGTGGCGGCGAGGCCCGCCCGTTCCGGCAGCGGATCGCCGGGGTGGGTGCCCCAGCCCGGCTCCGGATTGCGCAGCAGCCAGATCACCTCCGTGTCCGGCGCCTCCTGCGCCAGCCGGGCGAGGTCGCGGGCAGCGGTCTGCGCCGAGTGGCCGGCGCCGGCGAGGAGCACGGTCTTGCCGGCCCAGTCGGCCGCCTCGCGCGCGAAGTCGGGGATGTCGCGCCGGATCTCGCCGTCGAAGCTGCGCTCGCCGGGGGCGGGGATGCCGGCGTCGCCGAGGGTGTTGGGATGGCCCCAGGTGCCGGTGGCGTCGATCACCAGGTCCGCGGTCTCCGTCCACTCGCGACCGCCGTCGTCCGTGAGGAGCAGGCGGAAGGGGCGGCGCCCGCGCTCAGGCGTCGCGATCTCCTCGTGCTTGAGCAGACCCTCGCGGCCGATCCCCAGCACGCGGGTGCCGAGCCGCAGGTGCGGGGCGATCTCCGGGAGCTTTGCCAGAGGCGCGAAGAGCCGCTCGGCGAGCTCGCGACCGGTGGGGCAGCCGGCGCCGTCCGGCGCCTCGACCCCCGACGCAGAGAGATGGCGGCGCATGCGGGGGGAGACGTTTATCTCCCAGGGGGTGAACAGCCGCACGTGCCCCCAGGCGCGGACGTTGCCGGCGACGGCAGGCGCCGCTTCGTAGATGGTGAACGGGAAGCCCCTGTCGGCGGCTTCGAGGGCGGCTTCGAGGCCCGTGGGACCGGCTCCCAGGATGGCGACGCGGGGCTGCTGGGCACTCATGTCATCTCTCCTCATTCCTCATTCTAGAAGCGTGAAGCCGCCCGCTCGCGGGCGGGAAGGATCTCCAGACAGGTGGTCCACCAGCCGGTGAGGATGGTCTCGACGAACTCTTCGGGCAGCCCCTCGCGGCGCATCTCGGCGGCCAGCCCCGGGTGGTCGTAGCGCAGGGGCAGGAGCTCGACGCCAAGACCGTCCTTTCGGGCCTCCAGCAGGGCGAACCAGACGTGGGTGTTGCCGTCGTTGGCGGGCCGGCCGATCACGCCGGCGTTGACCACGTCCCGGCCGGAGGGGAGGCGGCGGTGCCAGTGCAGACCGGTGTGGGTGCAGAGGACGCCGTCGCAATGGTTCTGGTCCAGGAGGACCTCCAGGAACGGCTCCGGCGACGTGCTGTGGAAGAGGAATTCGTTGACCCGCCGCGGCGAGCCGTGGACGAGGAGCAGCTCGCGGTCCCCCACCCGCACCCGACGCCGGCGGGGGAGCGTCCCCATCCAGGCCTTGAAATCCGGCGAGCAGCTCTGCGCCGTGTAGCGGTAGGAGATCTCCGCGAAGTGGTTGTCCCGCGGGTCGGTGTAGCCGCAGTTGCAGTCCTCGCGGCCGGAGGCGAGCGACTCCTCGTAGTTGCCCTGGATGGCGAGCACGCTCCCTTCCGCCAGCAGGGGGCGCACCTTCTCGGGATTGGGACCGAAGGCTCCCAGGTCGCCCAGGCAGTAGATGGCCTCGGCGCCGCGCCTGCCAGCCTCCTCCAGCACTTCAGCGAGGGCGAGATGGTTGCTGTAGACACCGCCGAAGACGGCGATGCGGGAGTAGGGCCCTTCGACGGGCGTGGGGTCGGCGGCCGCTCCCCGGTAGGCCCGCAGGGCAGCCTCCCGTTCTCTCGGCGTGAGCCTCAGGCCGGCCTCGGCCGCCGCCTGGCGGAACGCGGCCAGGGGGACCAGCCTCTCTCCCCAGGTCGCCAGTCCCCGATGGGCGGTCAATTGAGCGGTCAGCTTCTCCGACAAATCGCGCGCTCCTCAGGTCCGGCAGCTCACACCGTAGACGTGGCAGGTCCAGCAGGCCGGGTGCTCCAGGGGGAAGGCGCCGAGGGTGTCCGCCAGGGTCTCGCCCATTTTGGCCGCGGGCTCGTTGACCAGGATGGGGCAGACCCAGACGCCCTGATCGGTGACCATGCGGCAGGTGCTGCACTGGAGATGGTCCCAGCCTCCCTCGGGAGCGTCCCCCTCCCACAGCCGCTGCCAGCTCTCGTAGGCGCCGCCGCGCTCGGCCTCGGCGCCGATCTGGAAGACCGGCAGGATCTTGAGCCGGGGGCGCTCGATCCCCAGGGTGCGCAGCAGCGCGAAGAACTTCTCCTTGCCCGCATCCGTAGTGGCCTCCCGGTAGACCTCGGTGACGGTGATGATCGGGTTGAGCCCTGCGGCGTGGAGGTTCCGCACGCCCCCCAGGATGCGCTCGAAGGTGCCGTCGCCGCGGATGGGGTCGTTGCTCTCGGCGTCGTAGCCGTCGAGCGAGACGCGCAGGTCGAGCGAGTAGTCCGCGGCGTCGGCCAGGGCCTTGAGCCGGGCGCAGCGGGCCGGGTCGAGGAGCAGCCCGTTGGTCAACACGGTGGCGGGCCCCACGGCCAGCGTCGCCTCCAGGATCGCCTCCATCTCCGGATTGAGGAATGGCTCGCCGCCTGTGAAGTAGTACTCGCGCACACCCAGCCGCGCCGCCTCGTCGAGATACCGCCGCACCTCGGCCAGGGTCATCAGCTCGTGGGTGTGGTTGGTGGGCGAGCAGGAGACGAAGCAGTGGGTGCAGGCCAGGTTGCACACCGTGCCGCCCACCTGGAACCAGAGGGTGTCCAGGCTCTTCAGCTCGACGCGGGGAGCGGCGGCGGGAATGGGATTGGCTTCGGCAATGCTCATCGCAGGTCCCAACAGGATATACGACGCCCCTCTTCCAGGCGGATGTCCGGCTTGCGCTATGATCGGCGGACCTTGAAACGCTTCCTCGCCTTCTCCGTGCCCCTCCTCCTCCTCGCCATGGCCCTCGACCGCTTCGCGCTCGAAGCCGTGGGCCGGGCGCCGAATCCGTCGCTCCTCTCTCATGCAGAGATTCTGACGCTGCCGGGCTGGGTGATGCTCGCCACCTGGGTCCTGGAGGCCGTGGCCCTCTCCGCGCTCTACCTGCTCATCCACGGGCGCGGCGGCACGCGCTGGCTCAACGGTCTGCTGACCGGCTGGATCGCCTGGGTTTTCCGCGGCCCCCTCCTGGTGGTGACGGTGGTGGGGATGGCCGGCCTGCCCCAGGGGCCCTGGTGGGCGCTGGCGTTCTCCTGGCTGGTGCTCTACACCTTCTGCGGCCTCATCTTAGGCGGTGCTGCCGCGGCGGCCGGCCTGCAGCCCTGAACCAGAAGCTCCGCGCGAGGGACTCACGGGGAGAGCTGGCAAGCATTGTGCTAGGCTTTGCCTTCCTTTGACATCGAGTCCTTGCGAACTTGAGAATCGCCGCCGTCGGGAGGTCGCTCCCACCCCACTACTACGATCAGGAGACGCTCCTTGCGGCTCTCCGGCACCGCTGGGCAGACCGCTACTTCAATGCCGAGCGCCTGGAGCGTCTGCACAAGAACGTCCTGGTGGGCGGCCGGCACCTGGCCCTGCCGATCGAGGAGTATGAGGCTCTCACCACCTGGGGCAAGGCCAACGACGCCTGGATCCGGGTGGCCCAGGAGGTCGGCGCCCAGGCGGTGCTGGACGGCCTGGCCCGGGCCGGGCTCGCCACCGCCGACGTCGACGCTCTGATCTTCGTCACCGTCACCGGGGTCGCCACCCCCTCGATCGACGCCCGGCTGATGAACCGTCTGGGCTTGCCGGCACGGGTCAAGCGGATGCCCATCTTCGGCCTCGGCTGCGTGGCCGGCGCGGCGGGGATCGCCCGGGCGGCCGACTACGTCCGTGCCTATCCGGACCAGGTGGCGGTGCTCCTCTCGGTCGAGCTCTGCTCCCTGACCCTCCAGCCGGAGGACCTCTCGATCCCCAACCTCATCGCCTCGGGCCTCTTCGGCGACGGCGCCGCCGCGGCGGTGGTCACCGGCGAAGAGCGGCCGCTCACCGGGCGATCAATCGGCCCGCGCATCGTGGCCAGCCGCTCGGTCTTCTACCCCGACTCCGAGCGGGTGATGGGCTGGGACATCTCCGAAACCGGGTTCAAGATCGTCCTCTCGGCGGACGTCCCCCTGGTGGCCCGCGACAAGCTGCGCCCCGACGTCGACTCGTTCCTGGCCGAGCACGGCCTGACGATCCCCGACATCTCCTCCTGGGTCTGCCACCCCGGAGGCCCGAAGGTGCTGGAGGCCATGCAGGAGGCGCTGGACCTCCCGCCGGGCGCCCTCGACGTCACCTGGCGCAGCCTCCAGGAAGTGGGGAACCTCTCCTCGACCTCGGTGCTGATGGTGCTCGCCGAGACCCTGGAGAACCACCGCCCGCCGCCGGGGAGCTGGGGCGTGCTGCTCGCCATGGGCCCGGGCTTCTGCTCGGAGCTGGTGCTGCTCCAGTGGTGATGGACACCCGCGTCCTCTACACCGTCCTGGTGGCGCTGGTCGCCCTGGGCCGCCTCTGCGAGCTGCGGATCGCGGCCCGCAACCGGCGCGCTCTCCTCGCCCGAGGGGGCGTCGAGGTGGCGCCGGAGCACTATCCCTGGATGGTGGCTCTCCACACGGCGCTCCTCATCGCCTGTCCTCTCGAGGTCTGGCTCCTCGGCCGGCCGTTCGTGCCGGTGCTGGCCGCGGTCATGCTGCCGCTCCTGGTCCTCGCCGCGGCGCTGCGGTGGTGGGTGATCTCGACCCTCGACGGCCGCTGGACCACGCGCATCGTCGTGCTGCCGGGGGTGCCGCCGGTCACCGGCGGGCCGTACCGGTTCCTGCGCCACCCCAACTACCTCGCCGTCATCCTGGAGATCTTCTCGCTGCCGATGATCCATACCGCCTGGCTCACGGCGATCGTCTGCAGCCTGGCGGACGCGCTGCTGCTGCGGGTGCGCATCCGCTCCGAGGAGGCCGGGCTCTCCCGGGTCTCCAACTATGACGCCGCGCTTGGCGACCGGCCGCGCCTGGTGCCGGGGAGCCGATGAGGATGATGATGAACGACGAGGCGATCCTCGCCGGCATCGCCGACGTGGCCCGGGTCCATCTCGGCTGGGAGGGGAACGTCACCCCGGACCTGCGCCTGGTGGAGGACCTGCGCCTCGACTCCATCCGCCTCCTCACCCTGGCGGCCGAGGTGGAGAACCGTTTCCGCGTCCTCCTCGACGAGGCGGACGAGGCGGGGATCGAGACCGTGGGCGACCTGATGGCCGTGGTGCGGAGGAAGATCGGTGCCTGAGGGAACCGTCGAGACCGGCGGCATCCTCGACTGGCTGGAGCGGGCCGGCCAGCGGCCAGACGGTGGACTGCGCTTCGTCGACCGCGCCGAGCGGGCCACCTGGTTCGGCTGGGGGGAGGTCCGGGAGCGGGCTCTCGCCGTGGCCGGCGGTCTCCAGGCGCTGGGCATCGAGCGCGGTGATCGCGGCGACCGCGTGGCCCTGGTCTTCCCCACCGGCATCGACTTCTTCGCCGGCTTCTTCGGCGCCCTGCTCGCCGGCGCCGTGCCGGTGCCCCTCTATCCGCCGGCGCGCCTCGGCCGCATGGAGGAGTACCTGCGCCGCACCGCCCGCATGCTGGAGCGGTCCGGCGCCCGCCTGGTCCTCGCCGACTCCCGCCTGCGCCGCATCTTAGGTGAGGCCGAAGCCCGTCCCGGCCTGGGCTGCCGGACGGTGGACGACCTGCCGCGGGGCCCGGCGCGGCCGGTCCGCACCAAGGCTTCCGACCTCGCCCTGATCCAGTTCTCCTCCGGCACCACGGTCGATCCCAAGCCGGTGGCCCTCAGCCACCGCGCCCTGGCCGCCCAGACGGCGATCCTCACCGGCTTCTTTCCCGACTCGCCCGAGCGGCGCCAGAGCTGCGTCTCCTGGCTGCCGCTCTACCACGACATGGGATTGATCGGCTGCGTCTTCCCCGCCCTGGCGCGGGACGCGGCGCTGACCCTCCTCGGTCCGGAGCTGTTCGTGGCCCGCCCCTCCCTCTGGCTGCGGACGATCGCGAGCTACCGGGCCACCATCTCGCCCGCCCCCAACTTCGCCTACGAGCTGTGCCTGACCCGGGTGCCGGACGCCGATCTGGAAGGGGTGGACCTCTCCGGCTGGCGGACGGCCCTCAACGGCGCCGAGTCGATCTCGCCGGCGGTGCTGCGGGCCTTCTGCGCGCGCTTCGCCCGCTGGGGTTTCCGGCCCGAGGCCATGACGCCCGTCTACGGCCTGTCGGAAGCGGCCCTGGCCGTCACCTTCTCGGATTTCGATCGACCGCCCCGCGTCGCCCGTTTCGACCGCGACAAGCTGGCCCGCGAGTCCCGGGCCCGGGAAGCGGCGGAGGGACGGGAGATCGTCTCGGTGGGCCGGCCCGTCCCCGGGTTCCGGCTGCGGATCGTGGACCCCGATCTCCGCGACCTCCGCGACCTCCCCGCCGGCGCGGTGGGCCGGGTCTGGATTCAGGGTCCCTCGCTGATGGACGGGTACCTGGGAGATCCCGAGGCCACGGCCTCTGTCCTGCGCGACGGCTGGCTGGACACGGGCGATCTCGGGTTCCTCTATGGCTGCGAGGGCGGCGAGCTGTACCTGACGGGCCGCGCCAGGGACGTCGTCATCCTGCGGGGCCGCAATTACGCTCCCGAGGAGATCGAGCGGGCGGTGGAGGGGGTGCCCGGTGTGCGCGCCGGCTGCGCGGCCGCCGCGAGCTGGCTGCCGGAGGACGCCCCCGGCGAGATGCTTTCCCTCTTCGTCGAGGCCTCCCGCCAGGCCACGGCCGAGGAGCTGGCGGCCCTGCCGGACGCCTGCCGCGAAGCCGTCCTCGGGGCCACCGGCCTCGCCGTCGACCACCTCGTGGTGCTCGCGCCCGGCGCCCTGCCCCGCACCTCCTCGGGCAAGCTGCGCCGGGGGGAGACCCTGCGCCTGTACCTCGCCGGCGAGCTCGCCGTTCCGGACCCGGCGCCAGCACCGCGCCTGACGGGAGCCCTGGCATGACCGGCGTGCTGGTGGTCGGCGGCGGTCCCGGCGGGCTCGCGACCGCCATCCGTGCGCGCCTCGCCGGGCTCGACGCCCGCGTCGTCGACCGCGCCCGGCCGCCCATCGACAAGGCCTGCGGCGAGGGATTGATGCCCGACGCCGTGGCGCGCCTGCGGGAGATCGGGGTCGAGCCCCGGGGCCTCCCCCTGCGCGGCATCCGCTACGTCGACGGCGACCTGGTGGCCGAGGGGCACTTCCCCGGCCCGGGCGGCCTGGGGGTGCGCCGCACCGAGCTCCACGCCGCCCTCGTCCGGCGGGCGGAGGAGACGGGGGTCGATCTCCGCTGGGGGGTGAAGGCCGAGGGCCTCACCGCCGAAGGCATTCAGACGGACCAGGGGACCTTCGCCGCCCGCTGGATCGTGGGAGCGGACGGCTTGCGCTCCCAGGTGCGGACGTGGGCGGGGCTCGACGGGGGGCCCAGTCCCCTGCGCCGCTTCGGCGTCCGCCGGCACTTCGCCGTGCCCCCCTGGAGCGACTGCGTGGAGGTCCACTGGGGTTCGGGGTGCGAGGCCTACGTCACCCCGGTGAGCGGCGGCGAGGTGGGGATCGCCATGCTCTGGAGCGGGCGTAAGGCCGGCTTCGACGGCCTCCTGGAGAGCTTCCCGGTTTTGCAAGAGAAGGTCGCCGGCGCCACCGTGACCTCCCGCGACCGTGGCACGGGCCCTCTCCAGCAGCGGGTGCGGGCCGTGCTCAAGGATCGCGTGGCCCTGGTGGGAGACGCGGCCGGCTACCTCGATGCCATTACTGGCGAAGGACTGGCCGTGACCCTCCACGAGTCGGCCGCCCTGGTGGCGGCGCTGCTGGCGGGGGATCTCGCCCCCTATGCCGCCGCCCACCGGCGGATCAACCGCCTGCCCAACTTCATGACGTCGCTGGTGCTCGCTCTCGAGCGGCGTCCCCGGCTGCGCCGGCGCGCCATCCGCGCCCTGACCGCCGAGCCCACCCTCTTCGCCCGCCTGCTGGGGATCCACGCCCGCACCCTGCCGCCCCGCGGCCTGGGGTTCGAGGGCGCCCTCCGGCTGGCCTGGAGATTGGTCGCAGCGTAGATGTTTTCGAATTTCTCATGGCGCTCCGCCGCCGAGGAGACCCCGATGGTTCGCCACAGGATCGCCTTTTTGCTCGTTTCCGCGCTGTGCCTCGCCCCGATCCTCTCCGCCGAGACCCTGACTTTCCAGCTCGACCCCAAGGCCACCACGATCGAGTTCACCTTCGGCGCCACGCTCCACACGGTGGACGGCACGCTCCGCGCCAAGGAGGGGACGATCCATATCGACCCGGACTCCGGCACCGCCAGCGGCCGCATCGTGCTCGACGCCACCAGCGCCCGGACCGGCAACGACCGCCGCGACCGCAAGATGCACGAGAAGATCCTGGAGAGCCAGCGCTTTCCCGAGATGGTGTTCGAGGTCGAGCGGCTGAGCGGCAAGCTCAACCCCCTGGGCCAGAGCGAGATCGAGCTCCACGGCACGCTGGAGATGCACGGCACCCGCCGGCCCATCGCCCTGCCCGCGACGGTCTTCAGCAGCGACGGCAAGACGGCCAGCGGTACCGGCACCCTCATCCTCTCCTATCTGGATTGGGGGCTCGCCGATCCGAGCTTCTTCATCCTGCGGGTGGAGAAGGAGGTGCGGGTGACGGTGAAGGCGGTGGGCCGGATTTCCACGCAGAAGAACGGGAACACGGACTGACACGGACGAGCGCCGACGAACACGGACGGACACCGCCGAGACCGACGCCTCTTCGTCCTTGATCGTCCGTGTCAGTCCGTGTTCGTCCGTGTTCCCCCCACAGGGAATCCCCACATCGCGAAATCTGTTTTCGCTTTGGCGCGCCAAGCCTCGCTTGCCGTAGACTACTGAGCCCCTATGAAGATGAAGAAGCCCGCCCACGACTGGTCCCCCTTCCTTGCCGCCGAGCGCCCGGTGGAGCGGTTCTCTCCCCATGGGCGGTACCGGCTGGGGCTGGCCTATGCCAACAGCTACCACATCGGCATGTCGAGCCTGGGGTTCCAGCGCGTCTATGAGCTGGTCCACCGCCGGCCGGAGTGGGCCTGCGAGCGCCTCTTCACCGATGGGACCGGCATGCCGGTGTCGCTGGAGACCCGCCGGCCGATGAACGACTTCGGCTGCATCGCCTTCTCGGTCTCCTTCGAGGAGGACTACGTCAACCTCCTGCAGATGCTGGAACGGGCCCGCATCCCCGTGCGCCGGCGGGACCGCGGCCCGTGGGACCCGGTGATCGTCCTCGGCGGCTCCTGCGCCTCGATCAATCCGCTGCCGATGTCCGAGTTCGTCGACGTCTTCGCTCTCGGCGCCGCCGAGAACGTCCTGCCCCCCCTTCTCGACGCCCTGGAGGAGGAGGGGCGGGAGGCGGTGATCGAGCGCCTGGCCGCCCTGGACGGCTTCTACGTCCCCGCCTTCCACCATCCCGAGGAGGAGGGGGACGACCTGCCCAAGCTCAACAAGCTGGAGCTTTCTGAAGAGCAGATGAAGCAGCCGGGCAACCTGCCGACGACGGCCATCGTCACTCCGAGGACGGAGTTCTCGGAGAAATTCCTCATCGAGATGTCCCGCGGGTGCCCCGAGAAGTGCCGCTACTGCTGGGCCACCTTCGGCATGGGGCGCTTCCGCTGGCACCCCACGGACGAGATCCTGGCCTCGCTGGAGCGGGCCCGCCCCGTCACCGACCAGCTCGGCTTCGTGGCCACGGCCGTGGGCGACCATCCGGACATCGAGCCCATCCTGCGCGAGGCCAACCGCCTCGGCTTCCGCACCTCGGTCTCCTCGATCCGCATCCCCGCCGTCACCGAGGGGGTGCTCGAAGCACTCCACGACTCGGGCGACCGCTCCATCACACTTGCCCCGGAGACCGGCACGGACGAGCTGCGCGTGAAGATGGGCAAGCCGATCACCAACCAGTTCCTGCTGGAGAAGATCCGCCTCATCTTCCGCCACGGCTTCACCCAGCTCAAGCTCTACTTCCTCATCGGCCTGCCGGGCGAGACGATGGAGGACGTCCAGGGCATCCTCGACCTCGCCGCCCGCGCCCGCGCCGTCATGCTGGAGGAGCTGCCGAAGAAGGGGATGATCGGCAACGTCCATCTCGGCACCAACGTGCTGGTGCCGAAGCCCTACACTCCCTGGCAGCGCGAGCCCATGGACGACGAGCGGAGCCTCAAGGAGAAGATCGCCGTCCTCAAGAGGGGGGTGGCCCGCATACCCAACGTCTCCCTGGGCTCCATCTCCGTCCGCCAGGCGATCTGGCAGACCTACATCAGCAAAGCCGGCAGCGACGCCGCCGACGCCATCGAGGCGGCGGCCAAGGGCGAGCCGGTCAGCTCGCTCCTCCACCGCTTCGCCCCCCAGATCCAGCCCGAGGTTTACCGCCGGCTGGAGGGCGATTTGCGGTGGCACTTCATGCGGCAGACGTAAGCGCCCCTACCTCCTGAAGTAGTACCCCCCCTTGTCCGACCGCGCGCGGTCGACCGACAGGCTGCCGCTCCCCTTGACGAGCACCGCCAGGGCCATGCCGATCGCCAGGATGTGGTACTCGTACCCCTCGCCCTTCTGGTTGCCCATCCAGTTCATGAAGAAGCCGTTGTGCAGATGGACGGTGAAGACGGCGCCCAGCATGACGGCGAGGATACCGAGCGCCCCGAGCCGGCCGAGACAGCCGAAGATCAGCGCCAGCGAGCCGAAGAATTCGCAGAAGATCACCAGGAAGACGACGACTGCCGGCAAGCCTATGCCGGTCATGCCGTGCATCGTCCCCGCGAAGCCCTGGCCGCCGAACCAGCCCAGCAGCTTCTGGGCGCCGTGAGGGAACATCACGACTCCCAGAGCCAGCCGCACGATCAGCATCCCGGCATCGTCGTCCGTCTGCATCAGCTTTCTCAGCATTCGACCGTCTCCTTTTCAGACCGGCATTCTTTTCTATCCGGGTGCGAGCACGGACAAGCGCTCCGGCGCCAGCCGCACCGACAGGGGCAGCCGCTCCGGGCAGAGGTCGCCGTCCACCTGGGCCGCCGCGCCGGCCGGCGCCTCGAAGACCACCTCGCGGACGCGTTTCACGGCGACGTCGCGGCGGCGGACATGGGCGGAGCGGAGCACGTCTGCGGCAAAAGATAGCGCAGCGGCGCGCCCCGTGCCGCGGAAGAGCACCAGGTCGAGCCAGCCGTCGTTGGAGCGGGCGTCCGGAGCGAGGCGAAAGGCGCCGCCGTAGAAGGGGATGTTGGCCACGGCGGCGAAGGTGGCCTCCACCCTCTCGCCATCGGCGATCAGGCCGAAGGCGGGGAAGGGATAGCGCCAGAGCTCCCGCAACCCGTGGCCGACGATGGCCGCCTTGCCGAACCGCCACTTGAGGCGGGTGTCCAGGGATCCCAGGACGGCCGCGTCGAGCCCGGCCGAGACCATCATCAGGAACGGACTCCCGCCGGCGAGGCCGACGTCGAACGGTCGCACGGGGAGCGCCGGCAGCATCGCCGCGGCCGCCAGCGGCTCCCGCGGCAGCCCCAGGGCGAGGCCCAGGAGGTTGGCCGTCCCCCCGGGGATCACCCCCAGGGCCGCGGGGCTCCCCAGCAGGCCGGCCGCCACCTCCCGCATGGTGCCGTCGCCGCCGAAGGCGAACACCACCTCCACCTCCCGCCCCTTCTCCCGCGCCAGCTCGGTGGCGTGCCCGGCGTGAGTGGTGGGCGTGGGCTCGACGTCGAACCCCCCGGCGCGCAGGGACGAAAGGATCGCCTCCAGCACCTGGGCGTGCCGCTGGCGACCCGACCGCGGGTTGTAGATCAGGGCGGCGCGGCGCATCGGGGCGACCTTACCGATGATTTCAGAAGAGCGTCCCGGTGGTGCCGGGAGGAGGCGCATACCCCAGATGCTGGTAGGCGCGCCGGGTGGCGACCCGGCCGCGGGGGGTGCGCTGGAGGAAGCCTTCCTGGATGAGGTAGGGCTCGTAGAGATCCTCGAGCGTCCCCCGGTCCTCGCCCACGGCGACGGCCAGCGACTTGATGCCGGCCGGGCCGCCGTCATAGTGCTCGATCAGGGTGGAGAGGATCTTGCGGTCCAGGTCGTCGAAGCCGAACTCGTCCACCTCCAACAGGGCGAGGGCCTTCTTGGCGGCGTCGAGGTCGATCCGCTTCGCCCGCGCCACCTGGGCGAAGTCGCGCACCCGCCGCAGCAGGCGGTTGGCGACGCGCGGGGTCCCCCGGCTGCGGCGGGCGATCTCCTCGGCGCCGTCCTGTGCGATGGGGATGCCCAGCAGCCGGGCCGAGCGCTGCACGATCTTCGTCAGCTCCTCCGGCCGGTAGAAGTCGAGGCGGTGGACGATGCCGAACCTCGCCCGCAGGGGCGCGCTGATGAGGCCGGCGCGGGTGGTGGCCCCCACCAGGGTGAAGCGGGGAAGGTCGATCTTCACCGTCCGCGCCGCCGGACCCTGGCCGATCACCAGGTCGAGGCGGAAGTCCTCCAGCGCCGGATAGAGGATCTCCTCCACCGTCGGACCCAGGCGGTGGATCTCGTCGATGAACAGCACCTCCCCGGCATCCAGGTTGGTGAGGATGGCCGCGAGGTCGCCCGCCCTTTCCAGCACCGGGCCGGAGGTGATGCGCAGCGGCGCCCCCATCTCGCTGGCCACGATGTGGGCGAGCGTCGTCTTGCCCAGGCCCGGGGGACCGAAGAGGAGAACGTGGTCGAGCGACTCCCGCCTCTCCCGCGCCGCCCGGATGAACACCCGCAGGTTCTCCAGCACCTTGGTCTGGCCGATGTACTCGTCGAGCTTCTGCGGCCGCAGCGACGGCTCCACCCCCAGGTCCTCGGGATCGGGGACACCCGAGAGGATGCTGTCCTCGGCGGTCATGGGGGGATTCTAGCCGGTTTGACACGGACAACACGGACCAGCAGGGACAGACAGGGACAATAAAGACTCCAGCCGAGATGAGCTTGCGCGTCCTTGTGGGTCCCTGATGGTCCGTGTTGTCCGTGGAGTCCGTGCTGTTTCCTGCTCGGCGGCCTCGCCGGTTTCCGTCCGCGCCTCGCGAGTTTTGCCAGCATCCCCTCCTGCTCGACGAGCGAGAAGGGCCCCGAGTTTCGGCTTCGAGCAACGTCGGTGGCTCATCGTGCTGCTTTACCGCATCCCAATATTCCTCGCTGAAGGCATTCACGGATCAGGACGCCGCATGACCATCTTCCAGCGGCTCTAGCTCTAACCAGGTGTTCCCATTTGTCAACAACGACCTTCAGGGGAGATTCTTGTAACCGGCGAGATATTTGTGTACGATGTCCGGCATGGACCCAGAGACCGATCGGCTCGTCAACCTGTTGAAGGTGAGTCTGAAGATCCTCGGAATCACGAACCGGGAGGTGGCACGCCGCCTGGGGATGAGCCCGAGCTATGTCAGCAAGCTGTTGTCCGGGGCGAGCGAGCTGCGGCTCGACCACGTGATCCGCATCTGCCGGGCGGCGGGTATCGATCCGGCGGAATTTTTCTCGCTGGCCTATCCGCGGAACCCTGGCGGCTCGCTCGCTTCGTCCAGGCTGCGGACCCTGCTGCAAAACGTGCAGTTGCAGCCCCCGCCGCCGCCCGTCCACGCCGCGGCCTACTCCGAAGAGCAGCTTCAGGTCATGCTGAAGGCGACGCTGGAGAAGATGCTGGGCCGGACCGGCGGGCGGTAGGGGACCGCCGGGTCCTTAGGCCACTACCCCGAGCCCGCAGGGCGGCATAGGAAGCGAGCCTGGGACTGAATCGCGGTAAACACGAGTCCAGGATCACGTTTCTCCTCAACGAAAGACAGCCCGGCTGCGATAACACGGCCTGCCTCTTCGGCATCCCCCTTGTACCAAGGAAAATGCCCTTCAGGATGAGGGCACGGCCGGCGAGGTGCTGGTCGCCGTACAGGAGGTAGGTCTCCGCCAGGCCGTCCTGAAGGCAACACGCCACCTCGAAGTAGCGGCGGGCCGCAAGCAGAGAGGCCAGGGCCGAAAAGAAGCGGGTTTCGACGAGCATGCTCTGGCTGCCGGCGACCAGGAGCTCCGCCGCGCGACCCAGCGCGTCGTCCGCCTGGTCCAGCTCGTCGGCCACGCGGTAGGCGTTGCCAAGCTCGCTCCAGGCGCGGCAGCGGAGGTCGGCCAGATCCCGGGGGTGAGCCTCTCGAAGCCGGGCAGGGGAGCCGCCATGAAGAGAGCCACCACCAGGGTGATGACTGCGCAGGGGATTCGATTTCGCTGAGACATTCGACCCTCCTAAAGGCTCGCGGACGGCCCGGCGCCGGGATGGCCCGGACGCCCGCGAGGTCCATTGCAGAGCAAGTGCTCCCGTCTCGCGAACAGGGGCGGATTTTGTCCCCTGGTGAGACGTGATTGTCTCTTTTTCGGCCACCGCCGTCGATTCCGGCGGAGCACGATTCGGAGCCCGGGAAAACTCGTATCGTCGTCGTGAATTTAGCCCTGCAATACCAACTAGTCAATCACGGAGACTTTCAAGGGCGACCGAATGAGCAAAAAAGGGAATTTGGACAGAGGGTCGTTCGCTGAGGCAACAGAAAGGGTGGAAACAGACGGAGCTGGCGAGGCGGCTGGCGGTGACCGGGGAGCGGCTGGGGAGGTGGGAGAGAGGGGTGCGCGCGCCATCGCTGGAGGACCTGGCAGCGCTGAGCGAGGTGCTGGCGGTGCCCCTGGAGGAGCTGGGGCTGGGGCAGGGAGGCGGCGAGCCGCTGCCGCCGGTCCAGCTCCAGGAGCTGGTCCCCCACCTGAAGGCGCTGGCCCGGCTGCTGAGGCCCTGGTAACTCCAGGGTAACACGGACACACGGACGAGCACGGACTGACACGGACGAGCACGGACCTCAAAGAAATCCCGGAGGCTCCTCCCCGTCCTTGTTGGTCCGTGTCAGTCCGTGCTCGTCCGTGTACCCGGGGGTCCCCCCCGGGCCCTTCAGGCCCGCGAGAGCCGGTTCAGGCTCGCCCGCAGCAGCTCGTGGAAGGCGGCTTCGGGGCGCTCGCGGCGAACTTCGCCGACGGCGCGCTCGGCGAGGCTCGACTTGTAGCCAAGGTTGACGAGGGCGGAGACGACGTCCTGGTCGGCGGCGGGGGCGGTGGCGGGGGTCTCGGGCAGCTCGGCGGCGAGCTCGCGCATCTTGTCCTTGAGCTCGAGGACCATGCGCTCGGCGGTCTTCTTCCCCACTCCGGGAATGGTGGAAAGGCGGCCGACGTCGCCGGCGGCGATGGCGCCCAGCAGGTCGTCGGGCGCCATGCCGGAGAGCGCCACCCGCGCCAGCCGGGGGCCGATGCCGGAGACGGCGATCAGCCGCTCGAAGAGGAGCTTCTCCCGCTCCGTCCAGAAGCCGAAGAGGGCGATGCCGTCCTCCCGCATGTGGGTGTGGATGAACAGGCGGATGGTCTCGTCGCGCCGCTTCTCGATCTCGTACCAGGTCGAGAGGGGGACGTGGACCTCGTAGCCGACCCCCTGGACGTCGAGCAGGAGCCGCTCGGGCGTGGCTTTCAGCAGTTGGCCCTGGAGGTAGCCGATCATGGCGGGGATTGTAGTCCAGACGGTCCCCGCCCCCCGGAACCGTCTGGAGATCCTCTTCGGGGCTTTTCTAGCTCTGCTGCGGCACCGGCACGTCCAGGCTCTGCAGGAGCTGCTTGTCGTACTCGACGCCGAGCTCGCGGCGGCGCTGCTGGACGAGGGCGTTCTCGAATTCCCGCAGCTTCTTCTGCAGCAGGGTGGAGCGGGTCTGCTCGCGGTTGGTCGCGTACTGCTTGGGGTCCCAGCCCTTGTGGTCGGTCACCTGGAAGAGCACGCCGCCCTGGGCGTCGGCCACGGGACCGCCGATCTGGCCCGCCGGCAGGGCCATGACGGCCTTCGCCAGCTCGGGGTTGTAGCCGATCCCCGGGATCGAGCCGCTGCCGTCGAACTCGGCGCTCTCCCGGGCCTGCACGCCCAGCTCCGCGGCCACCTGATCGAGCGTCTTGCCGGCGGCGAGCTCCTTGCGGGCGGCCTCGAGCTTCCGCATGGCGATCTGCTGCTGCTTCTGGCTCTCGACCGCCGCCCTCACCCGCGGCTCGACGTCCTTGAGCTCGGGGGTGCGGGGGGCGGTGACGTCCTTCAGATAGAGGATGGCCCAGCCCTGCGGAAGCTGCACCGGCTGCGAGACCTCCCCCTGCTTGAGGCCGGAGGCGGCGGCGCTGAAGCTGGGATTGCGGCCGATGCCGGGGATGGCGTCCTCGGCGCCGAACCTGCCGGTCTCGGCGAAGGTGACGCCGGGGTTCTGCTGGGCGAGAGCCTTCAGGTCCTCGGCGCCGTGCGGCTTGTTGCTGGTCAGGCGGCCGGCGAGCTCCTTGGCCTTGGCGGCGGCGAGGTCGCGGGCACGCTCGGCGGTGAGGCGGGCGCGGATCATCTCCCTGACCTGCTCGAACGGCTGCGAGCCGGCGGGCTGTTTGTCGAGGACCTCGATCAGGTGGTAGCCGAAGCTGGACTTGACCGGACCCACCAGCTTGTGGGGCTGGGCGCTGAACGCCGCGTCCTCGAACTCCTTGACCATCCGGTTGCGGCCGAAGGTGCCGAGGTCGCCGCCGCTGGCCTTGGAGGCCGTGTCGTCGGAGTACTCGGCGGCCACCTTGGCGAAGTCGGCACCGCCCTCGATCTTCTTCTTCGCCTCCTGGATGCGGGCTTGAGCCTGGGCGTCGGTGCGCTGGTCGTTGACCTGGACCAGGATATGGCGGGCGTGGACCTGCTCCTCGTGCGAGAAGTCGGCCTTGTGCGCGTCGTAGAAGCTCTGCAGGTCGGCGTCGGTCACCTTCACCTGCTGGGCGGCCTGGGCGCTGTTGACGAGCAGGTAGGCGACGTCGCGCTGCTCGGGCAGGCGGAATTCCGCCTTGTGGGCCTGGAAGTAGGCGGCGAGATCGGCCGGCGAGGCCTTGACCTCGGCGGCGAAGCGGGCACGGGGGACCTGGAGGTAGCGGATCTTGGCCTTCTCGACCTGATCGCGGTAGGCCTTCTGGATCTCGTCCTCGCCGACGTAGAGGTTGGCCGCGAGAGCGGTGTTGAGCTTGTCCAGGAGCAGCTCGTCGCGCAGCTCGCGCTCGAACTCCGCGGGCGAGATCTGGTTGGCCTGGAGACGCCTGACGTACTCCTCCTGGCCGATGAAGTTGCCCTGCTCGTCCTTGAGGCCGGGGATCTCGAGGATCTGGTCGCGCACCTCGGCGTCGGAGGCGGTGAGCCCCAGGCGGCGCGCCTCGGCGAGGAGGATCTTGGTGCCGATCACCTGGTCGAGGGCCTGCAGCGGCAGCCGCATCTGCTTGGCCATCTCGGGAGTGAACTGCTCCCCGTAGACCTGGCGGAACCGGTTGTCGAGGTTCTTGTAGGCGCGCTGGAATTCGACCGTCGTCACCCGCTCGCCGCCGACCGTGGCGGCGACGCCCTGGGCCTGGCCCGCCTGGCGGACGTTGCCGCCGAACTCCACGGCCAGTGCCAGGACGAACAGGGCGATGATCGCCCAGAGGATCCAGGCGAGGTTTTTCAGGTTGTCACGAAATACTTTGAGCATGGGGAAAGACTCCTTAGGAGCCGGTCACTTTAGCAGCGACGCGGCCGGCGGGCAACCTCATCCCGTGTTATATTGACGTTCCGACATGAAAGGGAATTGAAGTTGCCCCCCCGCAAGGCCTCGCGAGCTGGCAAGGACTGGTACAGCATCTCCGTGGACACCCTCCGGAGCTGGGGGTTCCTGCTGCTCATCCTGGTGCTGGTGGGGGTGGGCCTCCTCGCCTGGCAGGTGATGGACCGGCGGTCGGCCGAGCACCAGGCGGAGGCGGTGATCGCCGAGGCGGGCGGGTTCCTGGAGCAGTTGCGGACGGAGAAGCGGGCGGCGACGAGCTTCGCCGGCGAGTACGAAACCGGCCGTGCCAGCCTCGAGGAGGCGAAATCCCGCTTCGCGGGGCACGACTTCACGGGCGCGCTCGAAGCCGGCAAGAAGAGCCGCAACGTGCTGCTGTCGATCCTCGACGCCCTGGCCCTGCGCGGCTCGTCCGGACAGGCGCAGTTCAACGAGGTGGAGGGCGAGGTGGAGTTCCGGCCGGGCGAGGGCGGCGACTGGCAGGAGGCGCGCGTCCGCTCCCACCTCCAGCCGGGTGACTACGTGCGCACCGGCGAGAACGGCTCGGCGCAGATCATGTTCGTCGACGGCACCCTCTATACGGTGCGCCCCAACACCCAGTTCATCGTCACGCCCAGCAGCGCCGGCGGCGGCGCGCCCGAGCAGGCGATCGAGATGGAGTACGGCTGGGTGAACCTCAGCACCTCGGACAAGTCGGGCAGCAACGTCAAGACCCCGGGGGCGATGGCACGGGTGAAAGAGGACTCCGACGCCTTCGTGGCGGTGGAGAAGGGCTCCAACCAGGGGCGCTTCGGCGCCACCCGCGGCGTCGTAGAGCTCTCCTCCAAGAGCGGCCTGACGCGCGAGATCAAGAGTCTCCAGCAGGTGGTGCAGACGGGCGACCTGCTCTCCGAGGCCAAGCCGCTGCCGGCGCCGCCGGCGCCCACCGAGCCGGACGACAACCTGGCCCTCGACCTCGATCAGACGCGCAAGTTGGTCCTCGCCTGGGCGCCGGTGCCGGGGGCTTCGCGCTACGCGCTCCAGGTGTCGCGCAACCTGCTGTTCGTCGACAACGTGATCGACGCCGAGAACCGGACGCGCACCCGGGCCACCCTGGGGGTGCGCGGCGAGGGGACGTTCCAGTGGCGGGTGGCGGCCTACGGCCCGGACGGCCTGCTGGGGCCGTGGAGCGGAGCGCGCAAGTTCCGCGTCGCCTCCTCGCGGGCCACGGGCGGCGAAAAAAAGGAGTCCCGGCCGCCCACCCTTGACCTGGACGACGTCAAGACCTACGGTAGTATCTTCTTCGTTGCGGGGCGCAGCGATCCCGGCGCGCGGATCGAGGTCAACGGCGAGCAGGTCAATGCCGGCGTCGATGGCTCGTTCAACAAACCTGTGCAGTTAACTAAGGAAGGCTGGAACATCATCGAAATCCGTGCGCGGGACGCCTGGGGAAACGAAACCGTCCGCCGTCATCGCGTCTTCGTCGAAAATCCCTGAACAGGATGAAGTAAACTCTCCCGCCGCCGGCCGCATTCCGCGGCGGGTTTTCCAGAGAAGGATCAGGAAGGCTGATGCCGTTCGCCTCTTTGCTGCGTTACTTTTCCAAAGACCTGGCCATCGATCTCGGGACCGCGAACACTCTGGTGTACGCGAGCGGCCAGGGAATCGTCGTGCGCGAGCCCTCCGTCGTCGTCATCAACAAGATCACCAACCGGATCGAGGCCGTGGGCATCGAGGCCAAGGAGATGCTCGGCCGCACGCCGGGCAACATCGAGTCGATCCGGCCGATGAAGGACGGCGTCATCGCCGATTTCGAGGTGACCGAGCGGATGCTCGAGTATTTCATCAAAAAGGCCCACGGGCGCAAGATGTACGTGCACCCGCGGATCGTCATCGGCGTCCCTTCCGAGATCACCCAAGTGGAGAAGCGGGCGGTGCGCGACTCGGCGATGCGCGCCGGCGCGTCGGAGGTCTTCCTGGTGGAGCAGGCGATGATGGCGGCGATCGGCGCCGGCCTGCCGATCACCGAGCCGTCGGGCAACATGATCGTGGACATCGGCGGCGGCACCACCGACGTGGCGGTGATCTCGCTCGCCGGCACGGTCTACAGCCGTTCGGTGCGCATCGCCGGCAACGAGATGGACGTCGGCATCATTCAGTATCTGAAGCGCAAGTACAACCTGCTCATCGGCGAGCGCACGGCCGAGATGATCAAGATCGAGCTGGGCTCGGCCTATCCCCTGAAGGAAGAGCTCAAGATGGACATCAAGGGCCGCGACCTGGTCGAGGGCGTGCCCAAGACGCTCTCCATCTCCGACGAGGAGATCCGCGAGGCGCTGGCCGAGCCGGTGGCGACCATCGTCGAGGCCGTGCGCATGGCCCTCGAGCGCACGCCGCCGGAGCTGTCGGCCGACATCATGGACAAGGGGATCGTCCTGTCGGGCGGCGGCGCGCTGCTGCGCAACCTCGACCAGCGGCTGCGCGACGAGACGGGGCTGCCGGTGGTGCTGGCCGAGGACCCTCTGGCCTCCGTGGTGCTGGGCACCGGCAAGGTGCTCTCCGACATCGACCTGCTGCGCAAGGTCTCCATCCGGTAGCCCCGGGGTTGGGATCTCGAGCGCGTGGACGAGCGCCGCACCGCCTGGGTGTTGATCGTCGTGCTGGTCGGACAGCTCGTCTTCCTCGCGGTGCAGGGTGCGCGCGGGGGGCATACGCGGGCGGAGACCGTGGGGCTGCGGCTGCTGGGACCCCTGGCGCGCACCGTGGCCGCCATCCCCCGCGGCGTCTCCGACGCCCGCCAGGACATGAAGCTGCGCGGCGGCCTGCAGGAGGAGAACCGGCGGCTGCGGCGCGAGGTGGAGGATCTGCGCCTGCGCCTGCTGCGCCTGAGCGACGTCGAGGGCGAGGTGCAGCGCCTGGCCGACGCCGTGCACTACGGCACGCCGCCGGCCGGTCGCATCCGCGCGGTCGACGTGGTCTACGTGGACTATGCCTCCTGGCTGCGCACTCTGGTGGTCTACACCGGCGACGCTCCGGCGCGGAAGAACCAGCCGGTGCTCTCGCCGGACGGCCTGGTGGGGCGGGTGCTCGCCGTCGCCGGCCCCTACTCCAAGGTGCAGCTCATCACCGACCGCGCCGCGGGGGTGGGCGGCATGATCCTGCGCACCCACCGCCAGGGCGTGGTGCGGGGGGGCGGCCGGGGGAGCGGCGCCCTGGTGCTCGACTACGTCCCGCTGCAGACGGACGTGCGGGTGGGCGACCAAGTGCTCACCGCCGGCATCGACGGCGTCTATCCGCGGGGGATCCCGGTGGGCACCGTGGTCAAGGTGGAGGGGGGCGGGCAGCTCTTCCACAAGGTCCAGCTCGCCCCCGCCGTGGATTTCGGCGCCCTCGACCAGGTCTATCTCCTGGAGTACGCCGCCGTGCCGCCGAAACTGAAGGAGAACAGCCCCAGTGACCACCCTTAAGCTGTTCGCGGCCATCGCGCTGGCCGCCCTGGTCCACTTCGTGGGCATGCAATTCTGGCCGGGCTTCGCCCGCGTCGTGGACGTCTTCCTGGTGGTGGTGGTGCTGCATGGCCTGGGGGGGAGCTCGCTGTCGGCGCTGCTGGTGGGGCTCGTCGTCGGCCTGCTTCAGGACACGCTGACCAGCGGCCCCTTCGGTCTTTTCGGGTTCGCTGATACCATCGTCGGCTATGTCACGGCGCGCCTGGCGCAGCGGCTGGTCATCCAGCGGCCGACGGGTGTGCTGGCGGTGGTGAGCTTCGCCTCGGCCCTGCAGCAGGCCATCGTGGTGGGGCTGGTGCTCGTGCTCCTCCCCAGCCCGGAGCTGCCGAGCCCCGTCTGGGTGGCGGTGCGGGCGGGGACCTGCGGGCTCCTGGGGCTGGCCATCCATGTCGCCCTGGGCAACTGGCGCCGCTCGTCGGAGGCCCGGCGGCGCGGCCGCATGAACCGGCTCCGAATGAATTGAGGCAGTCATCATGCAGGTGGTTCGTGAGCATCGAGACGATCTGGTCAGCCGCGTGCGCGTGCTGACCGCCGTGGTGACGGGCGTGCTGGTGGCGATCGCCACCGGCTTCTGGTTCGTGCAGCTCGTCCAGGGCGACTACTACCGCGAGCTGGCCGAGAACAACCGGCTGCGCAAGCTCCCCATCAAGGCGCCGCGCGGCCTGATCTTCGACCGCAAGGGCCGGCTGCTGGTGGAGAACGTCCCCAGCTACAACCTGATGATCGACCGCAGCCGGACGAAGGACGTCCATCGCAGCCTGGAGTTCCTGGCGAGCGTCCTGGACCGGCCGGTGGAGGAGCTGCGCACGCTGGTCGACGGCTACGCCGGGGTGCCGGTGTTCAAGCCGGTGCTGGTGGCGGAGAACCTCAGCCTGTCGCAGGTGGCCCGCCTGGGCGTCGAGGGTTATGAGTACCCGGAGTTCGAGGTCGAGGTGCAGCACCTGCGCCTCTACCGCCACCGCGAGCAGACCGCCCACATCCTTGGCTACCTGGGCGAGGCCTCCCTGGAGGACATCGCGCGCGCCAAGGGCGGCCTCGGGGTGGGCGACATGGTGGGCAAAAAGGGGATCGAGCAGACCTATGACGCCGACCTGCGGGGCAAGGACGGCGAGCGGGTGGTGGTGGTGGACAGCCGCGGCCAGCTCCTGGAGGAGTACGGGCGGAAGGACCCCGTCCCCGGCCGCAACCTGACCCTGGGCATCGACCTCGACCTGCAGCAGGAGGCGGCGCGCTGGCTCGACGGCCCGGAGAAGGTGGGGGCCATCGTCGCCATGGACCCGCGCAACGGCGAGATCCTCACCCTGGTCTCCTCCCCCTCCTTCAATCCAAACCTCTTCGCCCGGCGGTTGCAGCAGAACGACTGGAACGCCCTCATCGAGGACCCCAACCATCCGCTCCAGAACCGGGCCCTCCAGAACGCCTACTCCCCCGGCTCGACGTTCAAGATCGTCATGGCCACCGCCGGCTTGACCGAGGGCGCCTTCGATAACAACACCACGGTCGTCTGCACCGGCAGCAAGTCCTTCTATGGCCGCCCCTTCCGCTGCTGGCGCAAGGAGGGACACGGCTCGGTCAACGCCCACTTGGCGCTCAAGCTCTCCTGCGACGTCTACTTCTACACCCTGGGCCAGAAGCTGGGCATCGAGAAGATCGCCAAGTACGCGCGTCTGTTCGGGCTCGGCTCGCCGACCGGCATCGACATCCAGGGCGAGAAGCGCGGCAACGTGCCCGATTCCGAGTGGAGCCTCAAGACCCGCAAGCAGCCCTGGTACCCGGGCGAGACCATCTCGGTCTCCATCGGCCAGGGGCCGGTGCTGCTCACTCCTCTGCAGATGGCCGAGATGACGGCGCTGGTGGCCAACGGCGGCTTCCGGGTCATTCCGCACTTGCTCAAGGACGCCAACATGCCGCCGCCCGAGCGCGTGGCGATCAACCCCAATGCCCTGGAGACCGTGCGCCGCGGCATGTGGGAGGTGGTCAACGAGCCGGGGGGTACAGCATACGGGTCGGCCCGTCTGAAGGGGGTCGAGATCGCCGGCAAGTCCGGCACCGTCCAGGTCATCGCCTACGCTCAGCGCACACGGCCCGAGAACCTACCCTTCAAGTACCGCGACCACGCCTGGTTCACCTCCTTCGCCCCCGCCGACAGCCCCGAGCTGGTGGTGTCGGTCTTCGTCGAGCACGGCGGCGGCGGGTCCCGGGTGGCGGCGCCGATCGTACAGGCCCTTTATGCAAAGTATTTCGGGATCGATAACGGGAAGCCACCCGCTCCATGAGGACCAGCCGCGGCTGCGGCTCCTCTCGTCCATCGACGGCGGGCTGATGCTCTCCGTCCTGCTGCTCGCCGCCATCGGACTGGCGACGGTGCACAGCGCCAGCGCCGAGATGACGGTGGACTACCTCCCCCGCCAAGCCGCCTGGGTGGCGATCGGGCTGGTGCTGCTGGTGGTGTCGATGAGCATCGACTACCACGTGCTGCTGGACTTCTCGGTGGTGCTCTACGGCCTGGGGATCGCGGCCCTGGTGGCTGTGCTCGCCTTCGGAGCGAAGCACGGCGGGGCGGCCAACTGGCTGAAGATCGGCGCCTGGCAGCTCCAGCCGTCGGAGTTCGCCAAGCTGGCGACGTGTCTGTTCCTGGCCCGCTACCTGGCGAGCCTGAACGCCCGCATCCTCGACCTGCGCCAGATCCTGACGGCCGTCTTCATCGTCGTCCTGCCGATGGTGCTGGTGGCCGTCGAGCCCGACATGGGCGGCGCGGCCATGTTCGCGCCCCTGCTCATCGGCACGCTGCTGGTGGCGGGGGTCCGGGTGCGCCTGCTGGTCATCGCCGTGATCACCGGACTGGTGCTGGTCTCCGGCGTCTGGACATTCGGCATGAAGGGTTACCAGCGGCAGCGGGTGATGACCTTCCTCGCCCCCCAGACCGACCCTCTGGGGGCGGGCTACCAGGTGCGGCAGAGCAAGATCGCCGTGGGCTCGGGCGAGCTGACGGGCAAGGGGTACATGCAGGGCACCCAGAGCCAACTCCGCTTCCTCCCTGCCCGCCACACCGACTTCATCCTGGCCGTGCTGGCGGAGGAGTGGGGGTTCCTGGGGGTGCTGACGGTGATGGGGCTCTACGTCCTCTTCATCACCAGCGCCGCCCGCATCGCCATGCGGGCCCGGGACCGCGCCGGCATCCTGCTGGTGGTGGGGCTGCTGTCGTTCCTGTGCTTCCACATCCTCTACAACAGCTCCATGGTGGTGGGCTTCGCTCCCATCACCGGCATCCCCCTCCCCTTCCTCTCCTACGGCGGCTCCTTCACCATGGTCAACTTCATCTCCACGGGGCTGATCCTGGGGGTGGACATCCGGCGGTACGTGAACCGGTAACGCAATCAGCGGGAAGTGTTACGCGACCTTCAGCGGCTTAATGCTCTCAACCTGCATCTTGATGGTTTGGCGGGAAACGCGCCGGCGGTGGCGAAGGGAGCGACCCGGAGGCGGAGTTGAGAAATCCGGCTAAGCGTCCGAAGTGTCGTTTCACGGAGACTCAAGCGCCGGTCAAGGACACACCTATTCCCTGTGAGCGGAAAAGCTCAAGCCGGTGTCCCTCCGGGGGCGGGTACCCGACCGGCTCCGGGTCGCACTTCGCGGATCGGCGCCACCGCCGTCTACACCTTGCGCACGGGCCCGGGGTACCGCGCCAGATGCGCGTCGCTGGTGAGGAGAGTGATGCCCTCGCTGAGGGCCTGGGCCAGCAGCAGGCGATCGAACGGATCTTTGTGCAGGGGGGGCAAGACGTCGATGCTTACCGCGTGCTGGCTGGTGACGGGAAGCTCTATGTAGCCGTTGTCGAGCAACCCCCGGCGCAGCAGGCGAGGCTCGACGCGGAAGTCTTCCCGTCCCAGGCTGCTCTTGATGGCGACCTCCCACAGGCTGGCGGCACTGAAGGCAAGCTCGTTTCGGGGGTCGTTCACGAGCTTGCGTGCCGCCGCGGAGAGCCGCTCGGGCTGGCCGGCCGCCCAGAGCAGGAGCTGGGTGTCCAGCAAGAGCTTCATGCTCCGGTCCCGAACAGGGCCGCGATCTCGGCTTCGCCCATGTGGTTGAAATCGTCGGGCACAGCGATCTCGCCTACCAGGAAGCCCAGCCGTTGCGGCTCCGGAGGAGCATCCAGCGCCGCCACCTTCACCAGCGGCTTGCCCGCCTTGGCGATCACGAACGCTTCGCCCTTGACGGCTTGATCGACCAGCTTCGAGAGCTGGGTCTTGGCTTCATGGATATTGACGGTGACCATATTGATCTCCAAAGACTAAGTTGGCAGGACTAAGTCTATTCCGTCACCCTCCCCGCGTCAACAGGGAGCCGAAGGTAGTGGCTCGCTGTACGAGAGCGCATCTCCAGCGCCCCGCACATCACGCCGTCGCACCGGTGCGTCGTCCTCGCGGACGTTGCACGGGGGCACATTCTTTGCCGCCAGGAGCCAAGGGGGCGAGGGTCCAGGATACAATCCCCCCGCCATGAGCCTCAAGATGCTCATCGAGAGCGATCCGCATCAGACGCGGATCGCCGTCCTGGAGGACGATCGCCTGACGGAGATCTTCGTCGAGCGGCACCGCCATCGGGGGCTCGTGGGCAACGTCTACAAGGGGCGGGTGACCCGGGTGCTGCCCGGCATGCAGGCCGCCTTCGTGGACGTGGGCCTCGAGCGCGACGCCTTCCTCTACGTCAGCGACGTAGCGGCCGATGTCGAGGCGATGGAGGACCTGGAGATCGACGACGCCCGCAACCACGACGAGCTGCCGGGGCCGCATCAGGGGAGCTCCCCCTCGATCGACGAGCTGTTGAAGCCCGGCCAGGAGATCATCGTCCAGGTGGTCAAGGACCCGCTGCCCAGCAAGGGGGCGCGCATCAGCACCCACGTCACCCTGCCGGGGCGCTACCTGGTGCTGCTGCCCACGGTGAAGCACTTCGGCGTCTCCCGCCGCATCGAGGACGAGGCGGAGCGGGAGCGGCTGGTGAGCATCCTCCATCAGCTCCCGGTGACGGCCGGCGGGCTGATCGTGCGCACGGTGGGCGAGGGCAAGGGGCGGGAGGAGTTCGAGAGCGACCTCGTCTACCTGTCGCGGCTGTGGGAGAAGGTTCGCCACCGGGCGAGCCGGGTCTCGGCCCCCACTCTCCTCCACCAGGACCTCGACCTCGCCCTGCGGGTGGTGCGGGACCTCCTGCGCAGCGACTTCGCCGTCCTCTGGGTGGACGGCGAGGAGACCTACGAGCGAATCGTCGAGTTCCTCGACCAAGTGCAGCCGGGGCTGGTCTCCAAGGTCAAGCTCTTCCGCCAGCGGGCGAGCCTGTTCGAGCAGTTCGGCATCGAGGAGCAGATCGAAGCGGCCCTCAAGTCCAAGGTGTGGCTCAAGTCCGGCGGCTACATCGTCATCAATCCCACCGAGGCCCTGGTTGCCATCGACGTCAACACCGGCCGCTTCGTGGGCCAGAGCAACCTCGAGGACACGGTCCTGCAGACCAACCTCGAGGCGGTCTCCGAGATCGTGCGCCAGATCCGCCTGCGGGATCTCGGGGGGATCATCGTCATCGACCTCATCGACATGATCGAGGCGGCCCATCGCGAGCAGGTCTTCGCCAGCCTGGAGAGCGAGATCAAGAAGGACCGGGCGAAGACCAAGCTGCTCAACATCTCCGAGTTCGGCTTGGTGGAGATCACCCGCAAGCGCAGCCGGGCCAACCTGGAGCGCCTGCTGACCCAGCCCTGCCCCTATTGTTCCGGCCGCGGGCGGATCAAGTCGGTGGCCACCATCTGCCTCAACCTGCGCAAGGAGCTGCTCAACCTGCGGGGGCGCACCGGCAACTCGGAGCTGCTGCTGCGCGTCCACCCCGAGATCGCCCGCGCCATGCAGCAGGAGGAGAGGGCCATCCTCGACGAGCTGGAGCGCACCCTCGGAGTCCACATCCTGATCCAGAGCGACCCCGAGCTGCACCACGAGCGTTTCGACGTCGTGGAGGTCTGAGATCCCCACCGAGGCCTTCTCCCTCCCCGGCTGGAACGGCGAGCTGGCGATGGAGCTGCGTCCTGCGGACCTGGCCGCGGCGATCGAGCGGTTGACCGATCCCGGAGCGGCCCTCAGGACGCTGCACTGGGGGCGCAACTATCTCTATGTCTCCCGCCTGGAGACCGCGGCCGGGCCGCTGGAGGTGGTGGTCAAGCAGTTCCGCCACCGCTCGCTGCGCGACCGGCTGCGGCGGCGCCTCGCGGGGAGCAAGGCGGCCAAGAGCTGGCGGGTGGCCAATGCCATCCTCGCCGCCGGGCTGCAAACGCCGGAGCCGGTGATGCTCCTCGAAGCCGCGAGCGAGAGCGGGCCGGCCTTCTACGTCTGCCGCCATCTGCCCGATGTCACGGAGGCGCGCTACCTCTTTCGCGCCGCCAACGCGGGAGAGGAGGCCGAGAGGTTCCCCGGGGTGGACTTCCCGGCCTTCGTCGAAGCCTTGGGGAAGACGGCCCGCCGCCTTCACGACGCCGGCTTCTGGCATCGCGACCTGTCGGGAGGCAACGTCCTCCTGCGCTTCGGGGCGGCCGGCCGGGCCACGGATCTCTATCTCGTGGACCTCAATCGCACCCGCAGCGGCCGGCCGCCGAGCACCTCCGAGCGCCTGCGCGACCTCTCCCGCCTGGCGCTGTTCCGGCCCGAGCACCAGGAGCTGCTGCTGGCGAGCTACTGGGGGGAGGAGCGTATCCGGGGCCTTCGCGGACACCGACGCTACCTCGCCTACCAGCGCGGCTTCGTGCTCAAGAACGAGTCCAAGAAGCGGGTGCGCGGCTGGCGCGACCGGCTGAAGCACCTGGTCCTCCCCCGTCCGCCTCACGCCCACATCCCCGAGGCCCCCACCGGCGCCGGAGCGCGCGACAAGGTGGTCTGGGACCGCCTCTCGGACCAGCCCCACCAGCACGCCGGCCGCCTCGACAAGCTGCGGGTGCGGCTGGCGGACGTCCGCGCCCACGCCGGGCAGGCCGCGGTCGTGGCCGCCGCACTGCCGCGGATCTGGCGGCGCTACCGGCAGCTCCAGGGCCACCTCCAGGGCGCGCCAGTGGACTTCGGGGGGATCGGCGTCTGCGTCCGCCCATGGCCCGAGGCGCCGGAGGCTCCCGTCGCCCTGGTGGCGGAGTTGGGGGTGCGCCACGTGCTCCTGCGGCTTCACCCCTGGGAGGACGACCACGATGCCGAGGAGGAGCTGGCCCGCACCCTCCACGCCCGCGGCTGCGAGCTGACCTTCGCCCTCCCCCAGAACCGCGAGCTGGTGCGCGACCCGGCCCGCTGGCGCGGGGCCTTGGAGTCGATCGGCCCCCGTTTCGCGCCGTACGGCCCCCGCTTCCAGATCGGCCAGGCCATCAATCGGAGCAAGTGGGGGGTGTGGAACGTCCGGGAGTACGTGGAGCTGGCGCGGACGGCCGGGGAGGTCCTGCGGCGCCAACCCGGGGTCGAGCTGCTGGGACCCTCGGTAATCGACTTCGAGTACCACGTCACGGCCGGAGTGCTCAACCTGCGCCGGGCCGGCTTCCGCTTCGACGTTGTCTCGGCCCTCCTCTACGTCGACCGCCGGGGCGCGCCGGAGAACCGCCAGGCGGGCCTGGACACGGTCGACAAGGTGGTGCTCCTCAAGGCCATTGCCGAGACCGCCCGCAACGCCGCCGGCCGCTGCTGGATCACCGAGGTCAACTGGCCCTTGCGGGAGGGTCCGCACTCGCCGGCCGGCCGGGACGTCGCGGTGGACGAGGAGACGCAGGCGGACCACCTCGTCCGCTACTACCTGCTGACTCTGGGGACGGGCCTCGTCGAGCGCGTCTTCTGGTGGCAGATGGTGGCCCGGGGATACGGACTGGTCGACCCGGCCGACCCGGCGAATCCGCGAAGACGGCCGTCGTTCCTGGCGCTGAAGACGCTGGTCCGCGAGCTGGACGGCGCCCGGCTGGAGGAGGTGCTGCCGGCGCCGCCCCCGGCCCGGCTGTACCGCTTCCGCCGGCCGGACGGTACAGAGGTGGTGGTGGGGTGGAGCGCGGCGGGAACGGCGAAGGCGATCCTCCCGCGCCCCGCGGCCGGGGTGACCGGGCGGGATGGGGAGGAGCTGGCCGCGGCGGGGACCGAGGTGGAGCTCGGCCCCTCGCCGCGGTATTTCAGGCTCTGATACCCAGTCGCCGGAATCTGCCTCGTCCTCCGCAGGCCACCACCGCGAGCCCGCAGGGCGGCATTCCCGTAGCCCAGGGTGCCAACCCTGGGTGGTCGGTGGTCGGCGGTCGGTCGATTCAATCCCGGCGCCCAAATCCCGGCGGCGCCCGGGTTCCCAGCGCGCACGTTCCCGGGGCCCATCACCGCCCATCCCGCCCTATCGTCCATGCCTCATCACGATGCCCCATCACCATGCTCCGGCGTCCCCCATGTCCCCAGGGTTGGCACCCTGGGCTACGGAACGCCGCCCTACGGGCTTACGGCATCGAAGGAGCAGGCGATGGAGAGGGGATTGAGGCGACTTTCGCAGATGGGGCAGGGGACCTTCCCGAGGATCCCCTGCAAACGACAGCTCTACTTCTGGAACACCTGGTCGACCGGCAGGATGCGGATCGACGTCGGCTTCACCTTCAGCACCTGGATCGTCTTGTCGGTCTCGACCACGTCGGGGTCCGGCTTGGCGTTGTAGGTCTTCGGGCTGGGCTCGTCCTTCTCCAGGGTCTCCTTGAGCTTCTGGGCGTTGGCGGTGACGAAGACGGCGTCGTAGTCGTCGGTCTGCAGGTACTTCTTGATCACCGCGTTGACCTGGTCCACCGTCAGGTTCTTCAGGCGGGAGTCGATCTCGTCGATGTAGTACGGCATGCCGTAATACCGGCTGTCCATCATGAAGCCGAGGCGCCGCGACAGGCTCTGCGCCCAGAGCTTCGAGTAGTTGACGACGAATTCGCGCGCCAGCTCGAGCTCCTCCTTCGTCATGCCCTGGTCCCGCAGCCGCTGCACCTCGTAGAGGGCGTCACGGAGGGCGAACTGGGCGTCGGCTGGAACCACCGGGCGGATCCAGACCGAGAAGTACTGCTCGCGCCGGGGCACGTTGGGGCTCGGGTTGTTGGTGGCCGGCGGGTTGGCCCAGTACTCGACGTAGGAGTAGTCGCCGTAGTTGAGCCCCCGCTTGCCGCGGAGCTGCTGCATGAGCCGGCCGTTGGACGTGCGGTGCTCGCCGAGAAAGCTGTTGGCCACCATCAGCGGGTAGTAGTCGGGGTCGGCGCGGTTGATGGGCAGCGGGAAGCCGAAGTGGATGCCGACCGAGCCGGTCTGCTTCTCGACGAGGGTGAAGTTGCGCCCCTCGATCTTCGGCGCCGGTGGCAGGGCCTTGGCATCCTTGGCCCCCTGGGGCAGGGCCGAGAGGTCCTGCCTGAGCTTGGCGACGTAGCCTGCGGGGTAGCCGCCGGCGACGCCCAGCATCAGGTGGGCCTGGGTGTAGTGCTGCTTGTAGAAGGCCTTGACGTCGTCGAGGGTGATGCTCTTCAGGCCCTCCACCGTGCCGAGGGGCGAATGGCCGTAGGGGTGGCCCTGGAAGATCTCGTCCTGGAGCAGCTCGAGGCCCAGGGCCTCGTCGTTGCTGCGCAGGCCGTTGGTGAGCCCCGCCACGAGCTGCTCCTTGTTGCGGTCGAAGTCGGCCTGCGAGAAGCCAGGCTGAAGGACGGCCTCCTCCAGGAGAGTCGTGAAGTCGGCGAGCTTATCGCGGTGAACGATGCCGGAGATCAGCGTCACCTCGCGGTCGGTATTGCCGCTGATGTCGGCCGCCAAGGGGTAGAGGGCCTCGACCAGGTCCGTGTAGGAGCGCTTCTGGGTGCCGGAGTCGGAGATCATGGCGGCGGTCAGGGCGGCGAGCCCCTCCTTGCCGGCGGGATCGTGGATCGACCCGACGTTGAACTGGAGACGGAGGGCGACCAGCGGCGAGCTCGCGCTGGGCAGCTCGACCACGTCGATGCCGGAGCCGGCGGTCGCCGGAGCCGTCTGCGCCGTTTGCGCGAAGGCCGTGGCCGAGGAGAGGACCAGCGCCAGCAGCAGGCCGCCGGCGAGAACCCTGGCGTTACTCATGGGGTACCTCCCGGCGCGGGCTTCTCCGGCGCGCCGGCCGGATGGGAGAGCGTCACTTCGGTCTCGTTCCGGGCCTGGAACGTGGCGCGGGCGAGCCGCTGCACGTCCGCCGGGGTCACCTTCTCGAACTGCATGAAACGCCGGTTGATGTCCTGGACGTCGCCGGTCTGGCTGATGACCTCGGCCACCTGGGCGGCGACCTTGCCCGGGGTGTCCAGCCCGAGGGCGAAGGCGTAGCGCTCGTGCGACTTGGTCCGCGCCAGCCGCTGCGGGTCCACCGGCTGGGTGGCGAGCTGCTGCAGGTAGCGGTCGACCGTCTCCTTGACCTTGGGCATCAGGTCGTCCGACTTCACCCGCGCGAGCACCAGGAAGAGGTTGGGATCCCGGTTGTCGTTGGTGCCGCCCTGGAGGAAGTCCACCCACTGCTGGTTGACGACCAGCTCCTGGTAGAGGGGCGCCGACTCGCTGAACAGCAGGTCGCCGATCATTTCGAGGGCCGCGGAGTCCACGGTCCTGGTCGAGAAGGCCGGCATGTGATAGCCGATGAGCAGATAGGGGTGGGTGGGGTTCGGCCAGTCGATATGGCCCGTCTTCTGCTGCTGCTGCTGCGGCTCGGCCACGATGGCCGGGGCCTTGTACCCCGGCTTCCAGTCGCCGTAGTACTGCCTGGCCAGGTCGAAGACCTTCTGCGGCTGGACGTCGCCGACCACCAGGAGGACGACGTTCTCCGGGCGGTAGAAGCGGTTGAAGAACTGCCGGCTGTAGTCGTAGTAGCCCGGCATCGCCTTGATGTCGGCCAGGAAGCCGATGGTGGTGTGCTTGTAGGTGTGCTTCTCGTACGCCAGGTCCCGCATCTTCTCGAACATCGGCTGGACAGGGTTCGAGACGCCCTTGTTGTACTCGCCGAGCACGGCGAGGGACTCGGTGCGGAAGGCGTCCTCGCCGTACTTCAGGTTCTTGAAGCGGTCGGACTCCATGTCCATCATGGTGGCCAGCTCGCTCGACGGCCCCACGATGTGGAAGATGGTCGCGTCATCGGCGGTGGAGGCGTTGGAATCGGCTCCCATCTTCTTGAGGAGGTTGTTGTACTTCTCCTCCGGATATTTTTCGGTGCCACGGAACATCATGTGCTCGAAGAAGTGGGCGAAGCCGCTGTGCCCCGCCTCGATCTCGTCCCGGGAGCCGGTGCGCACCACCAGGTAATAGGCCACGGTTCCCGGGCTGTCATAGGGAATGGCCACCACCTTCAGGCCGTTGGCCAGGGTGGTGGTGGCGACTTTGTAAGGGAAGATGTCACCGGACGGCGCTTGGCCGGCGGCACGGACTGCGTTGCCCGCAGTGGCCACCGTCAGCAGGCCGCACAGCAACAATCTGATTCGGACGGACACGATAGAGAACCCCCTTTCGTTCGGAACCCTGCGTCTGCCAGGGCGTTTCTAATAGGCAAGGGCCCTGCCGAGCGGAGCGGCCCGAGGTCAGCAACCGAGATTCCCCGGATGGGGATTCCCATATTACCCTAGGTGCCATGCGACGACTCACGACGTTTTCCTGCCTGTTTCTCCTCGTAGCCCTTGCCAACGTGACGGCGGCGCAGACGCCGCAGTCGGCCCGCAGGACGCCGCTGGTGACCGTGGTGGAGAAGGTCTCGCCCGCGGTGGTGAACATCTCCGCCCAGTCGACCGTGCGCGAGGCGGATCCCTTCTTCGGCCTCTTGGGCCTCGGCACCGAGCGCCAGGCGCAATCGCTGGGCTCCGGCTTCATCATCGACCGCAACGGCGTCGTGGTCACCAACGCCCACGTCGTCGAGGGGGCCTCGCGCGTCACCGTCACCCTCCTCGACGGCCGGGAGCTCCAGGCCGACCTGCTGGGGTCGGATCGCGACGCCGACATCGCCGTGCTCAAGGTCAAGGCGAGCAACCTGCCGGCCATCCCCCTGGGACGGAGCTCCGACCTGATGATCGGCGAGACGGTGATCGCCATCGGCAACCCCTTCGGCCTGTCCAACACGGTGACCACCGGCGTCCTCTCGGCGATGGGGCGAACCATCCCCTCGGAGCGGGGGGAGCGGCTGTTCACCGACTTCCTGCAGACCGACGCCTCGATCAACCCCGGCAACTCGGGCGGTCCGCTGGTCAACGTCGGCGGCGACGTCATCGGCATCAACTCGGCCATCATCTCGGGGGCGACGGGCATCGGCTTCGCCATCCCCGCGGACCGGGCCCGGCGAGTGGTGGACGACCTGCTGCGCTTCGGCGAGCTGCAGCCGCTGTGGTCGGGGGCCCGGCTGCTCACCGTCGATCCCGAGCTGGCGCGGCGTTCCGGCATCAGCTCCCGGCGGGGCGCCCTGGTGTTCAAGGTCTATCCGGACTCGCCGGCCGCCGCCGCCGGGCTCCGGGAGAAGGACGTGATCGTCGCCGCCGGCGGCCATCCAGTGGTGAGCCGTGAGGACGTGGGGACGGCCCTCTACACGGCGCCCTCCGGCAGCCCGGTGGAGCTGGAGGTGCGCCGGGGCGACCGGACGCTGAAGGTGGGCCTCAAGCCGGTCCGTCCTCCCCAGGGCCTGGGCCTCCAGGTGCTGGAGCGCTCGGTGGGCCTCAAGGTCGAGCCGGTCGAGGGCGGCCTCGCCATCCGCCAGGTGGTGAACGGCTCCGTGGCCGCCGAGCGCGGGCTGCGACCGGGGGACGTCATCCTCGGCGCCAACGGCCAGCCGACCGGCTCCGCCGAGGCCCTGGGCCGCGAAGTGCTCCGCGGCCTCGACCGCGGCAGCCTTCCTCTCTCCGTGCAGCGGGGGCGATGGGTGTACAACCTGGATTTTCCGCTGTAGAGGGTGTGGCGGGATAGGATCGCCCCGCCATGCCCCACCGCCTAGCCCTCCTCGTCACCGGCGCCTCCGGCATGCTGCTCCCCCGCCACGTGCTGGGGCGGCTGGCCGCTCATCCGGAGATCGAGCGCATCCACCTGGTGGTGTCGGCGGGGGCGAGCCAGGTGCTGCGGCACGAGCTCGGAGAGGAGAGGACGGGCGCGGCCGACCTCCTGGCGGCGGCGGTCCCCGACCCGGAGGCGTGGGGCAAGGTCCTGATCCACCGCGACGGCGAGCTCGACGCGCCCATCGCCTCGGGATCCTACCGCCTCACGGGCACCGCGGTCCTGCCGTGCAGTTCCGGCACTCTCGGGGCCCTCGCGACCGGCTCGGCGCGCACTCTGGTCCACCGCACCGGTGCCGTGGCCTTGAAGGAGCGCTGGCCTCTCGTCCTGGGCTTCCGCGAGACCCCCTACAGCCTGGTCCACATCGAGAACATGCGCCGCCTGATCCTCTCCGGGGCGGTGATCCTGCCGCCCGTCCCCGCCTTCTACATCGGCGGCGAGGATCTCGGCCGCTTCCTCGATCACTACACCCTGCGCCTCCTGGACCGCTTCGGTATCCCCGAGACCGGAGAGCCCGGACTGCGTTGGGGAGGTTGACTCGGAGCGGAGCGTCCTTCGCAGAGGACGCTCCCGGCTTTTCCTTCCTCGGCCGTTATCGCCTTAACTCTTTTGTTTCCCGTGTTTCTTTGATCTGGCATCGAGGTTGCTTTTACCTCTGGTGTCAACAAGGAGGAGCACCGACATGAGACGCACCACCCTGATCACCGCCGCCCTTCTCGCCCTCCTGCTGGCGCCTGCCCTGCAGGCCCAGTACGGGGGCTATCGCAGCCCCGACCGTTACGACAACAACCGCTACCCCGATTACGGCCACATGGACCGCGTGTCCTACCTGGCGCACCAGCTCGACGAGACCGCCCGCAACATCTATCGCCAAGCCGCCCGCAACAACCGCCGGCCGGACCAGTATGAGGCCCAGATGCTGGATGACCTCCGGCAGCTTGCCGGGAACGCCGCCCACTTCCACGACGAGGTGGAGGGCAACCGGCAGAATCCCCGGCACACCGCGAACGACTTCGCGCGGCTCGAGGAGTCCTTCAACCAGTTGGGGACCACCATGCAGAGTGTCCGCCCACGGCCGTACGTCGACCGCGGCATGGAGCGGATCTACAACCTGATGACCGAGCTGTCCCGCTACTACGGCCGCAACGGTTATGACCGCTGGGGGCGCTACGGGCACGACGACCGCTACGACCGGGATCGCTACGACCGCAACCCTTATGACCGCGACTACAACCGCGACAACGGCTACCGGCCGCCGCGGTACTAGCCCTCCTGCCCTTCTCTGGTCCCCGGGGCTCCTCGGGGACCTTTCCCCCGGCTCAGGGTTTGCATCATCGAATACTGAAGGCCAATGCAACCTATGGAGGTCCGCAATGTACAAGCAAGAGAGAGAGAGCCGCCGGAACCTCACGCTTCTGAGAACGGCCCTGCTTGCCGTCGTCGCCACGCTGCTCGCCTCGGGCGCCCTCGTGGCGCAGTCGCACGGCGATCAGTTCACCGCCGTCCTCGCCAACATGGCCGGCGGCGGCACCGCCCCGGTGGTGATCCACATCGACCACTACTCCTCCGACGCGCAGATCGCGAATCTGAAGGCAATCCTTGCCAACAAGGGCCCGGACGCCCTGCGGGACGCCCTGTGGGACCTCGAGGCGGGGTACATCCGCATCGGCGGCGGCCTCGGCTACCCCATCGCCGTTGCCACCTCGCGGCCGGAGGCCAACGGCGGCGGCCGTGTGGTCCGCCTCATGATGGACCGGCCGATCTCCTTCCGCGAGCAGGTCACCGACGCCCTCTCGCGGGACTACCCCTTCAGCTATGTCGAAATCCACCTCGACGCCAGCGGCAAGGGGGAGGGCAAGTTCATCGCCGCGGCCAAGGTGAGCATCACCGCCGGCACGGTCGACATCGAGAGCTTCGGCGTCCAGCCGATCCGGCTCCTCCAGGTCAAGGCCCGGTAGGCGGCCGTCACGAAATAGCTTCGGCGCTCGGCCCGCCTCCTCGCCCCGGTAGGAAGACGCAGTCTCTCCCAAGGAGGCGGGCCGCCTTCAGGCGGAACGGCGGCGTCCTTGGACTCGGCGGCCGCCACTCCTATTCAGTTGTCAAAGAGCACCTCTTCGCGGCGATCTCACGCCCCACCGGCTCCTCCTGAGCTGCTGGAGCCGCATCCAGGTGTAAACCCCCTCGATATGCGTTAGGTGCCAGAAACGGCGGAAAACGTCAAGAGACAGTTTGACACAGTATTGCACGGCGTATACCCTATGCGCACGTACAGAGAAGAGGTATTGCGCGATGCGCCCGCCGGATTCGAGGCGCCGCCGCCTGAAACACCTCTTCTCGAGCTGAAACAATGGAAAAGCCGCTCGAACAATGTTTTACGGCGGCAAACAATGTTTGCCGGCTTTTTCCATTGTTTCCCGCCGTCAAACAATGAAAAAAGCCGTGAAACATTGAAAAAACCGGAGAAACAATAGAAAAAGCCAGGAAACATTGGAAAAACGCTTCAGTCATTCTAAGACGGTTTCAGTCTCCAGTACAGCCCGTCAAAGAATCTCAGACGACCTTGCGGAGCCCTATTGACAACGATGCTGCGGTTCCCTACGCTCCTCTTCGTTGCTCGGGGCAATGACGCCTCAAGCCAACCATGGAAGGAGAAGAAGATGAGAAAGGCAATCGTGTTCGCGAAGAGGGCCAACGCCTGGGAGCTGCTCAGCGCCAACCTCAAGCCCCACCTGGCGGAGATGCCGTACCTCCAGGACGTCGTCACGGAGCTGGACGGGCTGATCACCCAGGGCAAGTCGCTGGACCTGGTGCAGGAGGTGGCGCGCGGGCAGTTTCAGGACGCCGTCCACCAGCGCCAGGTGCTGGAGAAGCAGGGTGAGAGCCTGCGCCGGCGGGTGGAGTCCCATCTGAAGGGGAGCTTCGGCTTCACCAGCGACGACCTGGTGAAGTTCGGCGTCCGCCCCCGCAAGAGCGGTCCCCGCGGTCCGCGGCAGCCGAAGCCGCCGGCCGTGCCCCCGCCCTCTGTCGCCAAGTAAGTGTTCGTCCGCAGGACCCGATGCAGCAAAGGGGGGCCGTCCGGCCCCCCTCGTTTCACGCTGACGTAGCGAGATGCTGGTTCATTGACAATTGAGAGGGATGGCGGCCGCCGAGTCCAAGGACGCCGCCGTTCCGCCTGAAGGCGGCCCGCCTCCTGGGGAGAGACTTCGTCTCCCCGCTAGTAGGGGAGGAGGCGGGCCGGCTACTAAGTACTCCCTACCATAAATAGGATGGCGTATAGGGACGTCGGCGGTCGAACCACCTGCGGGCTGGCGGACGCCGCGGCGATCCAGCGGCCCTGGAGCACCCAATCCTCCGTAGGCCACCACCCAAGCCCGTAGGGCGGCATACTCCTAGCCCAGGGCGTCAGCCCTGGGTAGGCGACGGTAGATTCAATTCCAGCCCTGCCAAGGGCGCCCTTGGCAGGGCTCAAGTCGGGGTGGTTATCGCGCACGATCCCAGCGCTCACGCACTGGGCTAGGAGTATGCCGCCCTACGGGCTCGACATAGGTCGGGGACTGACAGGCTGAATCACGGGGAACACCCCACGACAGGATACGTCTCCGTAATTTCGGTCCAGAGTACTAAGGCACCTGGAGCCGCCCGCAGTTCACGCATACAATCCTCCCCAATGCGATCCCTGCGTACCCTCTCGACCGTGCTCGAAATGATCAAGATCGAGCACACCCTCTTCGCTCTCCCATTCGCCTTCCTCGGCATGCTCCTTGCCGCCGAGGGGTGGCCCTCTTGGCGCACGGTGCTCTGGATCGTGGTGGCGATGGTGGGGGCGCGCAGCGCGGCCATGGGCTTCAACCGCCTGGTGGACCGGAGGATCGACGCCGCCAATCCGCGCACGGCCCGGCGCGCCCTGCCGGCCGGGCTGGTCACCCCCGGCGCCGTGACGGTCTTCGTGGTCGCCAGCTCGGCTCTCCTGGTCCTCGCCGCCTGGCAGCTCAATCCCCTGGCCCTGGCTCTCTCGCCCGTGGCCCTCTTCATCCTCTTCCTCTACTCTTACACCAAGCGGTTCACCTGGGCTTCGCACCTGATCCTCGGCCTCTCCCTCGCCGGGGCGCCGCTGGGAGCGTGGATCGCCGTGCGGGGGGACGTCGCGGCCACTCCCCTGATCCTCGCCGGGGTGGTGCTGACCTGGGTGGCGGGGTTCGACGTCCTCTATGCCCTCCAGGACGTCGAGTTCGACCGCGGCGCCGGCCTCTACTCCATCCCCGCCCGCTTCGGGGTGGTGGGGGCGCTCTGGATCTCGGCCTTCCTCCATGCCGTCACCCTCGCCCTGCTGGCTCTCCTCCCCCGGGTCTATCCGCAGGGCCTGGGAGTCTGGTACTGGGTGGGATGGGCCGGCTGCCTGCTCCTTCTGATCTACCAGCACTGGGTGGTGCGGCCGGGCGACCTGTCGCGGCTGAACGCCGCCTTCTTCAACGCCAACGGCGCGCTGTCGGTCTGGCTCTTCGCCGCGACGGCCCTTGATATACTCCTCTCGTGAGCACCAAGACGTCTCCCATTCGCCCCGAGACCTTCCCCGCGCAACTGCGCGAGATCGCCGCCAAGGTGCGCGATGGCGTCCGCCTGGACGCCGCCGACGCCTTGTCGTGCCTATCGACGCCCCACCTCCTCCATCTCGGCAAGCTGGCCGACACCGTCCGCCGGAGGATCAACGGCAACGTCACTTACTTCAACGTCAACCGGCACATCAACCCCACCAACGTCTGCGTCTACACCTACAACTGCAAGTTCTGCAGCTTCGCGGCCCTGCCGGGCGAGTCCCACGCCTGGGAGATGACCCACGAGCAGGTGTACGCCCATGCCGCGGACCAGGGAGGCAACAGCGTTACCGAGTTCCACATCGTCGGCGGCCTCCATCCGGACCTGCCGATGTCCTGGTACGAGGAGATGCTGCGCGGCTTGAAAGCACGCTTCCCCAACGCCCACCTCAAGGCCTTCACCGCCATCGAGATCGGCTGGTTCGCCAAGCGCGAGAAGCTGTCCATCGAGGAGGTGCTGCGCCGGCTGCGGGACGCCGGCCTGGGATCGCTCCCCGGCGGCGGCGCCGAGATCTTCCATCCGGAGGTGCGGGAGATCATCTGCGACGGCAAGCTCGACGCGGACGAGTGGATCGAGGTCCACCGCATCGCCCACCGGATGGGGATCAAGAGCAACTGCACCATGCTCTACGGTCACGTCGAACGGCCGGAGCACAAGGTGGACCACCTGCTGCGCCTGCGCGAGCTGCAGGACGAGACGGGCGGCTTCAACGCCTTCATCCCGCTCGCCTACCACCCCGAGAACAACTACATGGGGCTCAAGTACCACACCACCGGCCACGACGACCTGCGCCACATCGCGGCCTCTCGCCTGGTGCTCGACAACATCCCCCACATCAAGGCGTACTGGGTGATGGTGACGCCGAAGCTGGCCCAGGTGGCCCTGCGCTTCGGCGCCGACGACATGGACGGCACCATCGTCGAGGAGAAGATCTACCACATGGCTGGTGCCGGCACCGCCCAGCAGCTCAGCCGTTCCGAGCTCGAGCGGATCGTGCGCGAGGCAGGCTTTACGCCGGTCGAGCGCGACACGCTCTACAACCCAGTCACCCCAGCAGCTGCCGCGGTTTGAGCCCCCAGGCGCCCGACACCCTGGGGTTTCACTACCTGGCGGTCGACGGACCCATCGGGGTCGGCAAGACCACCCTGGTGGAGATGCTGACCCGCCACTTCGAGGGCGTGAAGATCCTCGAGGACGTCGACAACCCCTTCCTCTCCGACTTCTACGCCGATCGGCCCGGGGCGGCCTTCCAGACCGAGCTCTACTTCCTGCTGTCCCGCTTCAAGCAACAGCGG
>DATARR010000165.1:0-6549 GCA_036264085.1 Thermoanaerobaculia bacterium
CATCCCTGCCGGCAACTAACTTAAAGAAGGCCGGCAGGGATGCCGGCGCTCCCAGGACAAAATCCAGGATCTGTGATATCCCCCGCGGGTCGTCATTAAGGAGACCCGTCTTGGACCTGCGATCCCTCTCCCCAGCCGCTCTCTGCGACCTCCTCGTCGGCGAGGGCATCCGCCGTTTCTACTTCGTCTGGGACCCGGAGGCGCTCCGGGTCGTTCCCTCTCACTCCCTGCTCGAGCCTCTGGCCCGACTGCTGGAGTCCGACGGCCGGGACTTCGACCGCCATGAGGGGATCTTCTGCCAGATCGCCCCGGAGACGGGCGTGCTCCAGGCCGCCTTCATCCACCGCACCTGCCGCGGCCAGGGAGCCGGCGGGGTCCGCTTCTGGCGCTATGACACGGTCGAGGACTACCTGCGCGACGGCCTGCGCCTCGCCCGCGGCATGACCCACAAGAACGCCCTCGCCGGCCTGTGGTGGGGCGGCGGCAAAGGCGTCATGGCCCGCGAGACCGGCCGCGCCGGCGACCCCGCGGCCCGGCGCCGCGTCTACGAGGAGTACGGCGACTTCATGACCGCCCTCCAGGGGTGCTACGTCACGGCCGAGGACGTGGGCACCGCCGTCATGGACATGGCCGCCGTCTTCTCCCGCACCCGCTTCACCACCTGCATTCCGCCGGAGCTGGGGGGGAGCGGCAACCCGTCCGTGCCCACGGCCCGCGGTGTGGTGCGGGGCATGGAGGCCGCCCTGGAACACCTGGGAATGGGGACCCTCGCCGGCAAGACCGTGGCAATCCAGGGGCTGGGCCACGTGGGCGAGCCGCTGCTCGGCTTCCTGCGGGAGAAGGGCGTCGCCCGGGTGGTGGCGTCGGACGTCGATCCGGCCCGGGCTGCCGTGGCGGAGCGTTTCCCCGGCCTCGACCTGGAGGTCCGCATCGTGCCGCGGGGCGACCTCTCGATCCTCGCCGAGCCGGCGGACGTCGTCGCTCCCTGCGCCACGGGCGGCGTCCTCGGCCCGGCCACCATTCCCACGATCCGTGCCGCCATCGTCTGCGGCGCCGCCAACAACCAGCTCGAGGATCCGGAGCAGGACGACCGCCGGCTCCAGGAGCGGGGCATCCTCTACCTGCCCGACTTCCTGGTGAACCGCATGGGGATCGTCAACTGCGCCGACGAGCAGTTCGGCTTCGTGGACGGCGACCCGCGGATCGAGGCCCACCTCGGGGTCGAGTGGGAGAACAGCATCTACAACCTCTCGCTGACGATCCTGGAGCAGGCCCGCCGCACGGGCCGGACCCCGGCGAGGGTCGCCCTCGACCTTGCCGAAGAGCGCTCCTTCGACCTCCACCCCCTCTGGGGACATCGCGGCGCCGCGATCATTCAGTCGCTGATGAGGACGGGGAGATTTCTGGAAGACTGAGCTGGAGCATCATCCCAGCGGCGCCAAGTCCGGATCTCTCTCGCGTCGATCTCCAAGCTCGTGGACACGATCCCCTCCTGGAATCACGCCTCCGGCGAAAAGCTGGAGACAGTCTCCGTATATAAGCTTGTCGACGGAATATATACCCGGAAGGCCCGCGACCGCTCCGGGACGGTCCGGCTATATAGAAATTCTCTGCGGCTATATAGAGGAGTCTCTCCGGACCGCTGGCGGGTCGTCCCGCTATATATCTTTGTGGCTATGGTATATAGCGGTGTCGTCTCCAACCTCTTCGCGGGCGTCCCTCTGTATAGAGAGGTCACGGTTCTATATAGGAAGACGGTGCCTCTATATGCGATTGCCGTCTTTTCACGGGCGGAGGAGATCCAGCGCGGGGCTGAGCAGGTCGTGACGCCAACTTTGTCTAGGGTAGGGGCGGGTCTGGACGGATGGGAGGGGCGCGACCCGCCCTGCAACGGCGAAACCTGCTCTGGGGGACGATGTCCCTCCCCTTCAGGGAGGGACGGTAGCGTAGTAGAAGCTAGGCCCGTCACGGCTCGCAGCCTATAACCGACCCCGTATTGCAGTAGACAGGGGGGCAGGAGGAGATGGCGCATTCCGGGCAGTTGTCGCAGAGACAAGCAGCCAAGGGCGGCGGCCCGATCGTTCGGCAATAATTTTCGCAGTAGCTGCAATTTGGCCATTCGCTATAGGAGGGCACGGCGAAGGTTGCGGCGAGGATCAGGGTTGTCAGTATTAGCTTGGCGATTTTCTGCATGTCTCAATCCTTTCTCGAGGAGGAGCGCACCCTGTGACTCGCCCTGGCCGACGACTCAGGAGAGCGCGCTCTCCAGACATCCTGAATGCATGTCCCTGGCCTATCCAGAAACTGGTTTCAATGTTATTACAATTCTTATTCTTGCGCAACTATCGGTGAGGCCGGCCTGCCGCTGTCACGCACCAGTGGGAGAGCATTGTCCGCTTCCGGCCGTACAATAGCCGGGTGACTCCCAAGCTCGCTCTTCTCGCCCCCGCGTTCCTCCTCGCAATCCAGGCCCCGGCCGCGACCCCCAACGCCGCGTCCTCCCCCGTGGCGCCGGCCCCGGCCATGGTCTCTATCGAGCTCTCCCTTCAGGCGCTGGACGCCAAGGGCGAGGTCCCCCGCACGCTCCAGGCCGGCGACCTCATGGTCGTGGACGGCGACCAGCCCCGTCCGGTGGCGGAGCTGGCGCCGCTCGCCAAGCCGTGGCGGATCGTCATCTACGTGGACCGGGTACTCACCGGCGCCCGCACCCTGCGGACCGCGGCCGGGTCGCTCGCCGAACGGGCCGCGGAGCTGGCGGCCCTCGGCCCCGTCGAGGTGGTGGTGGCGGAGCCCGTCCCTAGGGTGGCGCTGTCGGCGACGCGCAACGTCCGCGCCATCGACGAGGCCCTGTCCAAGCTCTGGCTGGCGGGCGACGGGCGGGACGACGTGCGCGTCCTGCGCCAGCGGTTCCGCGACCAGAAGAAGGACGAGGGGCAGGCGGCGGACCGCGCCGGCGAGGCCCTGGACGAGGAGGCGCGGCTGGTGCGCCGGCAGGAGGACGCCCTGGCCGAGTGGCTGGTGGCCCAGGAGGGGAGCGGCCCCCGGGCCCTGCTCCTGGTGAGCGACGGCTTCGACGTCGATCCGGCGAAGTTCTATGAGGCCGACAAGCCGGCGGCGAGCGAGGGGGCGTTGGAGAAGACGGCCCTGGAGACCGCACGCACGGCCGCGGCCCTGGGCTGGACGGCCTATCCCCTTCCCATGGGCGACTCCAGCCTCCCGGACCTGCGGCGGGTGCGCCCCAACCCCACGGCGAAGGTGCCGCTGGGCGGCAAGGTCATCCTCGGCGGCAAGAAGCCGGAAGAGACGGCCAAGGACCAGCCGCCGGTGCCGCCGCCTCTGCTGGCGCCCCAGCAGCCGCTCAACTGGATGGCCGAGGCCACGGGGGGCGAGCTGATCCTCGGGCCGGGGTCTCTCGCCACCGCGCTGGCGCACCTGCGCTCCCGCTTCTGGCTGCGCTATCAGGCCATTCGAGAGCTGGACGGCCGGCCTCACGCGCTGGAGGTGCGCACCTCGCGGTCCGACCTCACGGTGCGGGCCCGGCGCTGGGACGTGGCCGGAGTGCCCGAGGCCGTGGCCGCCGCGCGCGCCGGCCGGCTCCTGGACGGCGAGGAGGACGGCATCGGCCTGGAGATCTCGGCCCGCATTCAATCCTCCGAGGGGCACCCGGTGCTCGACCTGCGCCTCGAATCCCCCGAGCCGCCTCCGGGTCCCCTGCGGGTGACCGTGGCGGGGCCGGCGGGCCGGGGCGCCACCCACCATATCCTGGCCGCCGCCGATCTCGCGGGCCCGGAGCCCAACGTCTACCGGCTGCCGGTCTCCGTCCCGGACGGAGCGGACGCCGTGGGCGTGGAGGTGGAGGCGGTGGGCGGCGGCCCCTGGGGGGGCCAGGTGGTAAACCTGGGCGCCCCGGCGCCCGAGCCTGCGGCCCTCACCGTGGGCCGGCCCGGCATCCGGCTGGTACCGCCTCAGGGCAGCTCGTTGAGCGGCAAGGTGCGCCTGCGGGTCCACGGCGAAGGGCAGGGGATCGCCCGGGTCGACCTCCGCCTCGGCGACCGCACGGCCGCGAGCTGCGCCACGGTCCCCTGTGAGGCCGAGGTGGACCTGGGGCGCCGCGTCCGCCCGCAGATCGTGCAGGGGATCGCCTACGACGCCGCCGGCAAGGAGCTGGCGCGGGACGCCGTGCGCCTGAACGATCCCAACGAAGGCTTCGGCGTCCGCATCGTGGAGCCGGCGGGCCGGCGCGGCGTGGGCGCGGTGGAGGTGGAGGCCGAGGTGCGCGCGCCGGCGGGCAAGCGGCTGGAAAAGCTGGAGTTCTTCTGGAACGACGAGCTCGCCGGCACGGTCTACGGCCCGCCCTTCCATCACAAGGTGACGATCCCCAAGGACCGGCCGGTGGGCTATCTGCGGGTCTCCGCCCGCCTCGACGACGGCTCCACGGCCGAGGACGCCATGGCCCTCAATGCCTCGGACCTCGGCGACCGCATCGACGTCCGCCTGGTACAGCTCGCCGTGGTGGTGACCGACGCCAACGGCAAGCCCGTCCCCGGGCTGCCGAAGGAGGTCTTCCGGGTGCGCCAGGACGGCGAGCCGCAGGAGATCGCGGCCTTCGAGAACGCCGGCGAGCTCCCCCTCACCCTGGCCCTCGCCATCGACTCCTCGGCGAGCATGTTCCTGAAGCTCCCCGACGTGCGCCGGGCGGTGGCCTCGCTCCTCGACACCGGCCTCTCCGGCCGCGACCGGGCCATGCTCATCGCCTTCGACGACACCTCGAAGCTGATCCGGCCCGTGACCCGCGACCTCTCGTCGGTCTCGGCGGCGCTCTCGACCCTCAATCCCGATGGCGGCACGGCCCTCTGGGAGGCCATCACCTACTCGCTGACACAGCTCCGGGGGATCAACGGCCGCAAGGCCCTGGTACTCTATACGGACGGCATCGACCAGAGCGAGCGCGAGCGTCTCTCCTACGGCGAATGCCTGCGCATCGCCCGCGACAGCGGCATCCCCATCTATATGATCGTCGCCAATCCCCGGGCCAGCCGGGGGGAGGACGGCGGCTTCCTCACCGAGCCCACGTCGGTGAAGTTCAAGCGCCTGGCCGACGCCGGCGGCGGGCAGGTCTACTTCATCGAGCCCGAGCAGGACCTGACGAGCGTCTACGCCCGCATCCTCTCCGAGCTGCGCAGCCAGTACACCGTGGCCTTCTACCCCAAGGAGACGGCGCCGCCCGCGGCGTGGAGCAAGATCGAGGTCGAGGTGGCCGGGAGGAAGGGACTGACGGCGCGGACGGTGAGCGGGGTGCCGGGACGGCAGTAGGGTTACTGTTCGTAATGGATACTATGATTCCTACTATCAGCCTTTTTTCTGGAATAGGTGGCCTCGATCTCGGTGCACATTTCGCTGGATTCAGTTCAGGACTTGCGATTGATCTCGACGAAAATGCCTTGTCTTGTACTCGCAAGGCTCTAAAGCCTAACTCGCTCTGTGCTGATATATCCACTCTCTCTTTTGACGATGTTATAAACGCCATGGGAGGACAAAAGCTAGAAGATACTCTATTAATTGGCGGGCCACCATGCACTGCCTTTAGTCATGCGGGGTTTTGGATAGAGAAAAAAAGAAATGGAGAAGACTTTCAGGTCGGTCGCGTCGCGGACTTTCTTAGATTTATACAGGAGCTTCGGCCTGTAGCGTTTCTGATGGAGAATGTGCCTGGCCTCCTTTTTAAAAACTACAGCCATATTTTCACGACCATAATCAACGAGACTAAATCATTAGATTACAAGGTGTCGTACCAGATACTAAACGCTGCGGATTATGGGGTGCCTCAAAGGCGCCGCCGTCTATTTGTGGTAGGCGTTAGAGGTTCTTTGCGGCCCTTCATGTTTCCATTGCCGCGATTTTCTGACGAATCATATCGCAGCTCTTCATGGGCTTTCTCAGGCCTGACCATGACGAACAATCCACCGGAGTGCGATGAGACTCTCTCCGGTAAGTACTCTGATCTCCTACAGGAAATACCTGCAGGAGATAACTATCTTTACTTGACTGGCCATCGTGGTCATCCCAGTCCTCGTTTTGAGTGGAGAAGGAAATATTGGTCATTTCTCCTGAAACTTCATCCTAACAAGCCTTCCTCTACGCTCTCCTCTGTTCGTGTTACAAATAACGGACCATTCCATTGGGAAAATCGCCGGCTAAGATTGAGAGAAATTGCTAGGCTTCAGACATTTCCAGATAACTATCCGCTGTGCCCCAATCCTCTTGCGCGTCGGCATCTTGGGAATGCAGTGCCTCCTCTTTTGGCTGCCCAAATTTTTTTGCTCCTTAGAGAGCAATTGGGATTAGGAGTTGCCCGGGAGCGTGTCGCAACTCTTGAAGAAGCATTATCGCCCCACAGCACTTACGTCGATCTTGACAACGTATTATCTTTGGCAATGAGTGGGTAACGCTTATGGCGGTTACTCCAAGCTACAAGGGCTTCGAGCCTTCGTCCGAGACAGCCTCTCGTATCAAGAAGAGAAATAGAAAGTCTGGTGGAAAGGCAGAGAC
>DATARR010000171.1:0-32825 GCA_036264085.1 Thermoanaerobaculia bacterium
CATGGAGATGGACGAGTTGAGAGGGAGGGCGCGGGCGAGGTCGCGGGCTCCACAGTACTTGATGAAGGCGATGTTGGCCGGCGCGGATACGGTGGCCTTGCTCATGCGTCGGGCTCCCGGCGGAGCCCGTCGGCTCCGAGACGAACGGGGTGAAAGGGAAAGGACCGCAGAAACGGCCAGGACGCGATCTGTTCCGGAGCGGGATGATAGATCAAAAGCGACCCGGCCCCGGGCCCGGCCAGCGAGCCGGCACCCGAAACCTTGGCGGCGCCCCCTGCCGCCGCGACGCGGCGGACCAGGGAGCGGACGGCGTCGGGCACGACGCCCAGCTCCTCCAGGCAGTCCTGGCATTCCCGGATCAGCTCCAGGGTGACGGCGGCCTCCTCCGCCGGCCGCTCGAGCTGGGCGCGGAGGGCGCGGGTGGCGGCCTCGATGCGGTCCAGGATGCGGTCGTGGCCGGCGGGATCCCGGTCGCGGCGGGCGCGCACGGCGGCCACCACGGCGCCCGTGGGCTCGGGCGGCGTACCCGTGTCGACGACCCGCAGGCGCCGGAGGAGGGGGGAGGCAAGGGCGAGGCGCTCCATCTCCAGCCCGCCGGCCGGCAGCCGGCGCGCCCAGAGGAGGCCGCCGAAGAGCACGGTGGCGCTGTCCACCCCCGAGGGGAGGCCGTGCTGGCGGCGCTCCACCTCCAGGGCCAGCCCCTCGACGCGGAGAGGGTCGAGGGCGGCACCGCGGCAGGCGAGATAGCCGGCGATGACTCCCACGGCCGTGGCCGCCGAGCTGCCGAAGCCCGAGCCGATGGGGAGCTGGGAGTCGATGCGCAGGGCGAGGCCAGGGGGCGAGGGCTCGTCCGCCGTCTCGCCCAGCGCCACCTTCACCACGTGGGCCGGGTCCTCGCCCCGCACCGCGCGGAAGCGCTCGGGGGCGGGCTCGCGCGAGTAGGCGTCCCAGCTCTCCCGGGCGGCCCGGGCATAGGCCAAGATCGCCTCCCACGAGGTCTCTTCCGCGTGATCGAGGCCGGGGAGGTCGAGACGCACGGCGCCTCCCGGGCAGGGCGCGACGCGGACGGTGAGCCGCAGGTCGAGGGCCGCGACGAGCGCCGGGCGGCCGTAGACCACGGCGTGCTCGCCCATGAGGATCAGCTTGCCGGGAGCGGAGACGGCGACGGGGGCTGTCGCCGTCTCATGCCCCGCGGCGGGGTCGGAGGGGAGGGTGCGGGAGAGCAGCCCGTACCTCGGCGCCTAGACGGGGAGGATGGGAATCTCGCCGCGCCCCAGCTTCTCGTGGGCCCGTGCCAGATCGTTGGAGGTGAAGGCGGCCATCAGCGACAGCTCGCCGGCGAGGACCACGGCGCCGAGGATCTCGGCCAGCCGCGCCACGGCGTCGCCGCGGCGCTCCGGGTCGGGGGAGACGCCGAGCACGGCCAGGGCCTCGCGCTGAGTGTCGAGGGCCGTGCCGCCGCCGATGGCGCCCAGGGGGACGTCGGGCATGAAGATCGAGGCGAAGACCGAGTCCGGACCCCGCGACTCGATGCAGGTGATGCCCATCGAGCCCTCGACCACGTGCGCCGGGTCCTGGCCGGTGGCGATGAAGAACGCCGCCAGCACGTTGGCATAGTGAGCGTTGAAGCCCAGGGAGCCGGCGGCGATCGAGCCCAGCATGTTCTTGCGGTACTGCACCTCGACCAGGCTGCGGGCGTCGGTCTTCAAGATGTGGTGGAGGATGGGGGCGTCGAGGAGGATCTCGGCGTAGATGCGCTTGCCGCGCCCCTCCTGGAAGTTGACGTGGGCCGCCTTCTTGTCCACGCAGTAGTTGCCCGAGAGGCCGATGCACGGCACGCCGGTCGCCGGCTCGATGAGCTCGTTGACCACCCGGTCGCAGGCGATGGTGGCCATGTTCATGCCCATGGCATCGCCGGTGTCGAAGCGGAAGCGGAGGAAGACGGTGGTGCCGAAGGCGTAGGGACGCACCTCCAGCAGCCGCAGGTAGCGGCTGGTGGACTCGGTGATCTCGCGCACCTCCGCCTCGTGCTCCTGGATCCAGTGCAGGAACTGCTGCGTCTGGACGATGCCGGAGGTGCGGAAGACTGGGGCGCGGGTCATGCCCACGTCCTCGACCCGCACCACGGCGCCGCCGGCCTCGCGCAGGGCGGCGCAGCCGCGGTTGGTGCTCGCCACCAGGGCGGCCTCGGTGGTGGCGAGGGGGACCCAGAAGTCGCCGTCGGCGTATTTGCCCCGCACCTTGAGGGGACCCACCACGCCCATGGGGATCTGGGCCACGCCGATGAAGTTCTCACAGTTGCGGCGCGAGGCCCGCTGGACGTCCAGCGAATGGTGGCCGATGTTGGACAGCTCCGTGCGGGTCATCTCCTCCAGGGCCTGGCGGCGGATCTCGGCCGCCTCCTCCGGAGAGAGGTCCTTGGGCAGCTCGTGGAACCGGCGCTCGCCGTCGACCAGCGAGCGGACCAGCTCGTCGCGGGTGAGGGGAGCCGAGGAGGAGGTTGAATTGGCGATCTTGCTCATCTCACGACCTTTTTCAGGAGCGGCACGCGGCGCAGCTCCGATATGGTTTTCACCCCGAGGCAGAACATGCAGATCTTCAGCTCCCGCACCGTGCGCCGCACCTTGTCGGCCACCCTGTCCGGGGATTCGGTGGCCGGCGCCAGGAACGGATAGGCCATCCCCACCAGGTCGGCGCCCAGCGCGAGGGCCTTGGCGACGTCGAGACCGTTGCGCACGCCGCCGCTCCCGATCACCGTCAGGCCCTCGACCTGGTGGAGCTGGCGGATCGACTCCGGCGTCGGGATGCCCCAGCCTGCAAAGAGCTCGCCGATCTCCAGGTCGCCCGCCCGTTGCGCCTCGATGCGCGCCCAACTCGTGCCGCCCACCCCGGCGGTGTCGACGATCCGCACCCCCTGTGCCACCAGGGCGCGGGCCGTGGCCTCGGAGAGGCCGCAGCCGATCTCCTTGACCACCACCGGCACGCCCACCTCCCGCACCACCTCTCCGATCTTCGGCAGCAGGCCGGCGAAGTTGCACTGTCCTTCGGGCTGGATCGCCTCCTGCAGGGGATTGACGTGGAGGATCAGGGCGTCGGCCCCGATCATCTCCACCGCCTCCCGGCACTCCCGGACGCCCATGCCGTAGTTGAGCTGGACGGCGCCCAAGTTGGCCAGCAGGACGGCCGAGGGGGCGACCTCGCGGACGCGGAAGGTATCAGCTTTCGTGGGATCTTCCAACGCTTTGCGCTGTGAGCCGACCCCCACGGCGACGCCGGCCTGCTCGGCTCCCGCCGCCAGGTTGCGGTTGATCTGCCCCGCCGTCTCGGTGCCGCCGGTCATGCTGGAGATCAGGAGCGGCGCGGCGAGGCGCCGGCCCAGGAAGTCCACGCCGGCGTCGACGAGGTCGAGGTCGATCTCGGGCAGCGCCGCGTGATCGAAGCGGTAGTCGTCGAAGAAGTTGCGTCCGAGCTGCATGCGTTCTTCGAGGGCGAGCCGGATGTGCTCCAGCTTGCGGTCGCGCTCCAGCGGCGGGGCCGCCAGGGTCACCGGCGGTGCGCTCACCGCTCGCGCTCCCGCAGCCAGTCGATCAGCCCGGCGAGGAACAGCCGCCCCTCCGGGGCGAGGTCGAAGGGCGTGAGGGCGGCGAGGGCGGCGCGGGCGGTGCGCAGCCGTTCGGCGATCATCGCCGTCACGGCGGCGCGGGCCCCCGTCTCCTCCAGCACCCGCACGGCAGCGTCGACCTGAGCCGCGGTGGCGTCCGGATTGCCCAGGGCGGCTTCCAGCGCGCGGCGCTGGCCGGGGCCGGCCGCCTGCAGGGCGCGATGGATGAGGAAGGTGTACTTCCCCTCCCGCAAGTCGGCGTCAACGGGCTTGCCCACGGTGCCCGCATCGCCGAAGGTCCCCAGCAGGTCGTCCTGGAGCTGGAAGGCCTCGCCCACCGCGGCGCCATAACGGGAGAGGTCGGCGAACGCTCTGGCCGGCGCTCCGGCCAGCAGAGCCCCGAGCTGGATGGGCCGCTCGCAGGTGTAGCGCCCGGACTTGAGGCGCAGCACCCGCAGCAGCTCCTCTTCCGTGCCCGCCCGGCGCTGGGCCACCAGCAGCTCCAGATACTGCCCGCCCACCACCTCCTGGCACATGGCGGAGAAGCAGCGGGCGAGCTCGCCGCCGCCTTTGGGGAAGGCGGGAGCCGCCAGCTCCACGGCCCAGCTCTGGGCCAGGTCGCCCAGCAGAATGGCCACCGACCGCCCGAAGTCCGCGGCGTCGCCCTTGAGGCCGTGGGCGCGGTGGGCGTCGCGGAAGCGCACGTGCGCCGCCGGCAGCCCGCGCCGGACCTCGGCGTGGTCCATGATGTCGTCGTGGATCAGGAGATAGGTGTGGAGCAGCTCGGTGGCGAGGGCCAGGGGGAGGACCTCGTCGTCAGCGCCACCATGGAAGGCCCGGTAGGTGTAGTAGACCAGGGCCGGGCGCAGCCGCTTGCCGCCGTGGGTGGCGAGCAGGCCCACGCCCTCGATCAGCTCCAGCATCTCGGGCGACTCGCCGGCCGCCGCCGCCTGGCGCCGGGCTTCCAGCCAGGCGTTCAGGGCGCGCTCCAGCCGGAGGCGGAACCCGGCGAGAAGGCTGTGGAAGCTCTCAGGCACCGCCGGTGGCCGGTCGGTCGCGGGTGCCTCGGTGGATAGTCCCATGCCGGTGTCTCTGCCTCTGCTCGGTCGAAGTGTAACCGAAAACTCCCGGGAGATCGTTCCTGCCGGGTACAAGCGTGATTGTAGATGAAAGGACTTTGCAGTGCAAAGCAAGGGACGGCCCGATGTGACCGGGGCAGGTCCCGATGCGGCCGCCCCCGCGATGACCAGGCTGCGATAGGCTCATGGCTCAAGGAGACCCAACGATGAGCCTCGATCTCTACCAGGTGGACGCCTTCGCCGACCGCCCCTTCGCCGGCAACCCGGCGGCGGTCTGTCTGTTGCAAGGGCCCCGCGACGCGGCGTGGATGCAGTCCGTGGCGCGGGAGATGAACCTCTCCGAGACCGCCTTCCTGCATCCGCAGGATGGTGGCTGGAGCCTGCGCTGGTTCACGCCGGCGATCGAAGTGGAGCTGTGCGGCCATGCCACCCTGGCGAGCGCCCACGTCCTGTGGCAGTCGGGGCGGCTGGCCGCCGGCGAGACGGCGTGCTTCCACACCCTGAGCGGCCTGCTCACGGCAGAGCAGCAGGGGGAGTGGATTGAGCTCGACTTCCCGGCCCGCACGGCGCCAGAGGCGGAGCCGCCGGAGGGGCTGGTGGACCTCATCGGCTCCTCGCCCGTGTTCGTGGGGAAGAGCCGCTACGACTACCTGCTGGAGCTGCCGGACGAAGAGGCGGTGCGCAGCTCCGCCCCCGACCCGCGGCGGCTGGCGGCCCTGCCGGTGCGCGGCGTCATCGTCACGGCGCGGGCGGCGGCGGGACCCTACGACATCGTCTCGCGCTTCTTCGCTCCCGGCTCGGGGGTGGACGAGGATCCGGTTACCGGCTCCGCCCACTGCACCCTGGGCCCCTACTGGGCGCCGCGCCTGGGCAGGCCCGAGCTGCTGGCCTACCAGGCGTCGGCCCGCGGTGGCGTGCTCCGCGTCCGGGTGGCGGGCGAGCGGGTGAAGCTCGGCGGCAGGGCGGTCACCGTCCTCGAGGGACGGCTGCTCGCCGGCTGACCGCCGCGCCTCTCCCTGGTCGTCTCCCTATTCCTCGCCCGGCTGGTCCGTGGCGGGGCTGTCGGGCCGCAGGGCTCGCGCCAGCGTCTCGTGCAGGTACCGCAGGAAGCGGTGGAAGCCGTCCAGCATCTCGGTGAGCGCCCGCTCCTCTTCGGGCGGCAGCGAGTCGCGCCGGCCGAGGATCCGCTGCACGTCGAGCCGTTCGCCGAGCGAGCCGCCACCGGCGGGCGCCGGCGCCTCGCCGTCTTCGCTCCCGGCCCCCTCGCCCCGGCGCCGCATCCCCTCCGGCTTGCCGTTGATGATCTGAATGGCGTTGTGCAGGTCGTTCAGGTCGCAGCCGAGAGTGGAGAGGATCTTCTCCAGGGTATCGAGGGACGGTCGCTGCCGGCCGGTCTCATAGGCCGAGAGCATGCCCTTGGTGATTCCGGCGTCTTCCGCCACCTGGTACTGCTTCCTGCCGCGCCGGTCGCGGAGCCAGCGCAGCGCGTGGCCGAGACCGTTCAAAATGGGTGTGCGCACGGTGTGTATCTCCTGAGATCCCTCCAGGGATCGTCGTCGGTCGGTTCGCTCTTCCAGCCCTCTTTCTCCATACTGCGTAGCTTAGGCGTAACATGGGCGTAAGTCAAGACGCTCGCAAGGCGGAAGATTCCTCGCTTCCGCCCCCCTCCCGGCGTCCGGCTGCTAGCATCGCCCGCCATGACCGATCTGTCCGACTTCCAGGCGGCCGCCCGCCGCATCGCCCCCCACGTTCGCCGCACTCCGCTCCTGGACGCCGGTCCCCTGCCCGGGAGCGAAGCAGGCGCGCGGCTCCTGCTCAAGCTCGAAAGCCTGCAAGTGACGGGCTCTTTCAAAGCCCGCGGTGCTACCAACAAGGTGCTCAGCCTACCCCGAGAACGGGCCGTTCGGGGACTGGTGACCGCTTCCGGTGGCAATCATGGGCTCGGCGTGGCCTTCGCCGGCGGCCTCGCGGGCCTGCCGACGACGATCTACCTGCCCGCCAACGTGCCGCCGGCCAAGGCGGCCAAGCTGGAGCGCTGGGGTGCCCGGGTGGTCTGGGAGGGGGCGATCTGGGACGACGCCAACGCCGCGGCGCTGGCCGCCGCCGGGCGGGAGGGGCTGGAGTACGTTCACCCCTTCGCCGATCCGGCGGTCATCGCCGGCCAGGGCACGGTGGGGCTGGAGGTCGTCGAGGACGCGCCGGACGTCGACCTCGTGGTGGTGGCGATCGGCGGCGGCGGACTGATCTCCGGCGTCGCCTTGGCCGTCAAGGCGCTGCGCCCCCAGGTCCGGGTGATCGGCGTCGAGCCGGTGGGAGCGCCCACCCTGCATGCCAGCCTGCGGGCGGGCCACGTCGTCGAGCTGGCGGCGGTCGCCACCGCCGCCAACACCCTCGCCCCCCGCCGCAGCGACGACTTGAACTTCGAGATCATCCGCCGCATGGTCGACGACGTCGTGCTGGTGACCGACGAGGAGATGCGGGAGGCGGCGCGCTGGCTGTGGTTCGACACCGGAGTGGCCGCCGAGCTCTCGGGAGCGGCGGCGGTGGCGGCGCTGCGCAGCGGTCGCATCCCCCTCGCCGGCATCCGCCGGGCCTGCGCTCTGGTCTGCGGCGCCGGCACCGACGGTCTGACTGATTGAGAGTCTGTCCCGCTTTTCGGCCTTGGCCCCACCTTCAGACCAGCGAAGCTTCAAGTCATCGTAGTGAAGTATTTCTTTCTATTCCTCGGGGGGAGCATGCCATGATCTCGTCTCAAGCCGGAGCTTCGAGGAGCGCCGTTCCGGGTCCACCGGGACTGCCCGTGCTGGGCGCGCTGCCGCAGGTGCGGAAGGACCCGCTGCAATTCCTCTCGCGCATGGTGCGGGAGTACGGCGACGTGGTCTGCCTGGGCGGGGTGGGCGACAAGAAGTTCTTCCTCGTCAGCCACCCCCGCGACATCGAGCACGTCTGGAAGACCAACCACCGCAACTACGTCAAGGGCGCCAACTTCCAACTCCTGCGGCCGCTGGCGGGCAACGGGCTGTTCCTCAACGAGGGGGAGTCCTGGCGCTCCCAGCGCCGCCTGCTCCAGCCGGCCTTCCACGTTCCCCGTCTGATGGCGATGGCGCAGAGCATCACCGCCGCCGCCGAGGCGCGGGTGGCGGGCTGGGAACATCGCATCCCGCCCGGCGTGCCCTTCGACCTCGAGGCGGAGATGATGGACCTCGCCATCCGCGTTTCGGTGGAGACCCTCTTCGGCTCCGCCGTGGCCGGCGACGCCGAGACGGTGAACCGGGCGGTGAGCACGGCGTTCTCCGTCCTCCACCAGAAGGTCCTCGCGGCCCTGCCCTTCCCCTGGTGGGTGCCGCTGCCGGGCAACGTCCGCTTCCTGCGGGCCGTGGCCAGCCTGGAAGAGGTGGTTTACCGCATCATCGACGAGCGGCAGCGGGGCGGCGCCGAGGGTCACGACGTGCTGTCGACGCTGCTCTCGGTGCGCGACGAAGCCGGCGAGGCTATGCCGGTGCGCATGGTCCGCGACGAGGTGGTCACCATGCTCGTGGCAGGCCACGAGTCGACCGGCATCACCCTGTCGTGGACTCTCTATCTCCTCTCGCGGTATCCACAGATCGCGCACGAGGTGGAGGAGGAGCTGGCGGCCGTCCTGGGCGGCCGGGCCCCCGGCTTCGCGGACCTGCCGAAGCTGCCGTACCTGTCCATGGTGATCAAGGAGAGCCTGCGCCTCTACCCCCCCTTCTGGCTGCTGACCCGCACGCCGCTGGCGGACGACGAGCTGGACGGCCACCGCATTCCCGCCGGCGCCATCCTGCTCTTCTCGCCCTACGTCACCCAGCGGCGGCCCGAGTTCTGGCCCAATCCCGAGGCCTTCGATCCCGAGCGCTTCCGGCCGGAGCTGGTGGCGTCCCGGCCCCCCTTCGCCTACTACCCGCTGGGCGGCGGGCCGCGGGTGTGCATCGGCGGCCGGCTGGCGGAGATGCAGGCGACGCTGGTGCTGGCCACCCTGCTGCAACGCTACTCGTTCCACGCTCTGCCCGGAAGACGGGTGGAGCCGGCGGCCATGCTCTCCCTGCGGCCTGCCGGGGGGCTGTGGATGACTCTGCACGAGCGGTCCTGAGGGGGGCGCTGGAGCGTGAATTGACCGGGGGCGGCGGTGTGTTATCGTCGCCCCCGCTCGATTCTGGGTTTGCACCTGGTGACGCCTCCGAACCATCCTCTCCTCCCCGGGCCCCGTCCCGACGACTTCCTCTGGGCCACCGGCATCGAGGACACGTTCGTCCCCCAGACCCGGCCCGGCCAGCGGGCGCTGGACGAGTACCAGCTCATGGGCCACTACGAGCACTGGCGCGAGGACCTCGCCCTCGGCCGCGAGCTGGGGGTGAGGGCCATCCGCTGGGGCGTGCCCTGGTACCGGGTGGAGCCGCTGCCCGGGGAATTCGACTGGAGCTGGACCGACCAGGTGATCCCCCACCTGGTGGAGGAGCTGGGGATCATCCCCATCGTCGACCTCATGCACTACGGTTGTCCGTTCTGGCTGCGTCGCGAGTTCGCGAGCGACGACTACCCCCGCGCCGTGGCGGCCTACGCCGGCGCCTTCGCCCGCCGTTACGCCGGGCTCGTACGCTGGTACACGCCGCTCAACGAGCCGATCGTCAACGCTCTGCTCTGCGGCAAGCGCGGGCTCTGGCCCCCCTATCTGCGGGGGGACGGCGGTTATCTGCGGATCATGCTCCAGCTCGTGCGCGGCATCCAGCGCACGGTCGAGGCCCTCAAGGAGGTCGACTCCGGCGCCCTGATGGTGCACGTCGAGGCGACCGGCCTCGCCCGGGCCGCGCGCGCCGACCTCGAAGCCCTGGCAGTCGAGGACCAGCGGCGGGGCTATCTCTCCTACGACCTGCTGACCGGGCGGCTCACCCCCGATCACCCGCTCTACACCTGGCTGCTACGCCATGGCGCCGGACCGGACGAGCTGGCCGCCATCCGCCGCCACGCCATCCCCCTGGACGTGATCGGCATGAATTTCTACCCCCAGTGGTCCACGCAGCAGGTCTCGGTCAATCGCAAGGGGCGGCTGGCCTGGCGGGCGGTGGAGCAGGACGGCGCCGGCTTCGTCCACCTCATCGAGGACTACTGGCGGCGCTACGAGGTGCCGGTCATGGTCACCGAGACGAGCGCCAAGGGGGCGCTCGCCGTCCGCTCCCGCTGGCTCGAGACCTCGGTGGCCGCCATCCGTCGTTTGCGCGAGGAGGGCGTACCGGTCCTCGGCTACACCTGGTTCCCCCTGTTCACCATGATCGACTGGCGCTACCGCTTCGGCAAGCGGCCCGTGGCCGACTACCACCTGGACCTCGGGCTCTACACTCTGGCCCCGGAGGGCGCGCAGCGGCGCTGGCAGGCGACCCCGCTGGTGGCGCAGCTCCGGTCCTATGCCGCGGACCCCGGAGCGTCGGTGGGTCCCCTTGCCGCCGGAGCGCCATGACCGGGCCGGCCTACCAGAATCCGGTCTATCCCCGTTCGTTCCCCGATCCCTTCGTCCTCAAGTTCCAGGGGGAGTACTGGGGCTACTGCACCGGCCTCTGGCACGACGGGCGGGTCTTCGGAGTGATCCACTCCCGCGACCTCGTCGCCTGGCAGGATCGAGCCGGCGCCATGGCGCCGCTCGCCGCGGACCCTCCCCACTATTGGGCGCCCGAGGTGTCCTACCTCGACGGCCGCTTCTATCTCTATTACAGCGCCGGCGACGAAGAGCGGATGGAGATCCGGGTGGCGGTGGCGGAGCATCCGGCGGGGCCGTTCGCCGATTCCGGCCGGCGCCTCACGTCCGAAGTGTTCGCCATCGACGCCCACGTCTTCACCGCTCGGGACGGCGCCCGCTGGCTCTTCTACGCCACGGACTTCCTCACCGGCAGCCACGTCGGGACGGGGACCGTGCGCGACCGGCTGCTCGATCCCTTCACCCTGGCGGGCGATCCGCGGCCCGTCACCCTGCCCCGTTACGACTGGCACGTCTACCACCCCAACCGGCCGGAGAAGGGGGGCGTGCGCTGGCACACGGTCGAGGGGCCGTTCGTCCTCGAGCGCAAGGGCCTGCTCTACGAGATGTTCAGCGGTGGCAACTGGCAGAACCCGACCTACGGCGTGAGCTATGCCACTGCCCGCAGCGTGGAGACGCCTGGGGAGTGGCAGCAGGCGGCGGACGGCGAGCGGGTGCTGCCCATCCTGCGCTCCGGCGGCGAGGTCGTCGGCCCCGGCCACAACTCGGTGGTGCGGGGGCCGGACGACCGCCAGCTCTACTGCGTCTACCACCGCTGGTCGCCGGACGCCAAGGCGAGGGTCATGGCGATCGACCCTCTCGACTGGGCGGGGGAGCGGCTGCTGGTCCTCGGCCCCACCACGACGCCGCAGCCGGCGCCGAACCCGCCCACGATCTCCGGCCCGGTCGCGCCTATCATTCTCGCTGCGGGAGAGGAGGTGCGGTACGAGGCCGGGGCTTCGACCTTCCTCGTGGAGGTGAGCGCTCGGACGCTGGGGGAGCCAGGGGGGCTCGGCGTCGTCCTGTTCGGCGCCGAGGGGAACCTGCTCCATACTTCCTACCGGCTGGAGCCGTCCGTCCGTCTGATCCGCTTCGAGGCGAACGTCGACGGGCCGGCCACCGGCGTGGCCCTGGTCGCCGAGGGCGCGGCCGTGGAGTTCTCCGGCTTTGCCCTCACCGTCGGCTGGGAGGACCGGTTCGAGCAGGACGCTGAGCCCGCGGCGCTCGGCTGGGAGGTCCTGGACGGGGGCGATTGGCGAATCGAAGAGGGCGAGCTGGTGGGATTCTCCGAGATGACCTCGACGGTTTCCTGGATCGCCCGGGGTCCCGCCCTGGAGAGTTATGAGCTGGTCGTCAACGCGCGACTGATCGACGGCTCGCCGGAGGACGGTTTCGGCATCGCTCCGGCCCTCGATTCAGCCGGCACCGGACCGCGGCTGCTCCTCGCGCGACAGGCTCCGGGAGGCTGGGCGCTGCTCGCGGGAGAGCAGATTTTTCATCTCTCCACAGCCTTCGATCCCTTTATCTATCAGCAATTCCGGTTTCGCAGGGCAGGTACGAAGGTCGAGATCGCCTGGGAAGGACTTCCTCTCGGCGCTGTCGAGGTGCCACCGGGACCGGCCCGGATCGGCCTGGGGGCGAGGGGTGCGGCGTGGTTCGACGCCGTCCGCGTGACGGCGATCCCGGGCTAGAGAGCAGAAGGAAAGGGGCAGGTACCGGCGAAGAGGAGGAATCCCGTCGCTGGGCTATCGGTTCGTCTTACCAGGGAGCCGCCTTCGACGAAGCCGGCGCGGCGGAGGATCGTCCCTCGGGTGTCGCGCCGGCGGCCGGATTGCCGGCCCTGCCGCTCCAAGCTTTGAGCAAGGATCGGGCCAGGGTAGAGTCAGGCGCCTATGAATCAGGGCGACGTGAATCAGGGAGACCTACGCATGGAGATCCGGAAGGTGGGCGTCGTCGGCGCTGGAGTGATGGGGATCGGCCTGGGCCAGAGCCTGGCGCAGACCGGGCACGAGGCGGTCCTGGTCGACGTCTCGGACGCGATCCTCGACAAGGCCCGGGGGGAGATCCGCCAGGGGCTGCGGTTTCAGGGGATGTTCCAGAAGGGGGCGCAGCGGGAGGACGCCGGGACCGTGCTGGGGAGGATCGCCTTCACGACCGACCTCGCGGCCCTCGGCGACGTCGACTTCGTGATCGAGAACGTCCCCGAGAAGTGGGAGCTCAAGCGCGAGGTCTATCCCCGGCTCGACGCCGTCTGTCCCGCGCGCGCCGTCTTCGCCGTCAACACCTCCTGCATCTCCATCACCCGCGTGGGCGGCCTCACCGGCCGGCCGGACCGGGTGATCGGCATGCACTTCATGAACCCCGTCCCCCTGAAGCCCATGGTGGAGGTCATCCGCGGCCATCACACGAGCGAGGGGACCCTGGAGACCGCCCGCCAGCTCCTGCGCCAGATGGGCAAGGACTGCATCGTCGTCGGCGACCTGCCGGGCTTCGTCTCCAACCGGGTGCTGATGCTCACCATCAACGAGGCGGTCTGCGTGTTGCAGGACGGCGTCGCCACCGCCGAGCAGGTGGACCAGCTCTTCAAGACCTGCTTCGGGCACAAGATGGGTCCCCTGGAGACCGCCGACCTGATCGGCCTGGACACCATCCTGTTTTCGATCGAGGTCCTGTACGACAGCTTCAAGGACTCCAAGTACCGCCCCTCACCGCTGCTGGCGAAGATGGTGGACGCGGGGCTCCTGGGCCGCAAGAGCGGCCGGGGCTTCTACGACTACGGCACCGCAGTCTAGGATTCACCCCCATGGACGCGACCCAGGTCAAGATCAAGGAGTTCCTGTCGCGGTTCTTCAAGAGCCACGACCTCCAGCCGGACGAGGACATCTTCTCTCTCGGCTTCGTCAATTCGCTGCTCGCCATGCAGCTCGTCGCCTTCGTCGAAAAGGAGTTCGGCATCCAGGTCGAGGACGCCGACCTCGACCTCGACAACTTCCGCTCGATCCAGGCGATCTCCAGCCTCGTGGCGCGCAAGACGGGCGCACCGGCCTCCCCGTGAAGCTCGAGCTGACGGCCCCCCAGCGCGCGGCGCGCGACGAATTCCGCGCCTTCGCGGCGGCGGAGATCCTCCCCCACGCCGACCGCTGGGACCGCGAGGCGGCCATCCCCCGCACGGTGATCGACGCCCTGCGGGAGCGCCGCTACCTCGGCTCCAACGTCCCCACGGACTATGGCGGGGTGGGCCGCGACATGATCACCTACGGCCTGCTCACCGAGGAGATCGCCCGCGGCTGCTCCTCCGTGCGCTCGCTGCTGACGGTGCACGACATGGTGGCCCATGCCATCCTGCGCTGGGGGAGCCCGGCCCAGCGGCAGCGCTGGCTGCCGGCCTTGGCCCGCGGCGAGGTGCTGGCCGCCCTGGCCCTCTCCGAGCCCAACGCCGGCAGCGACGCCAAGAGCGTCGAGACCACGGCCGTGGATTCCGGCGCCGGCTGGGGGCTCGACGGCCACAAGAAGTGGACGACCTTCGGCCAACTCGCCGGGCTCTTCCTCGTCCTCGCCCAGTGCGAGGGCAAACCCACGGCGTTCCTGGTGGAGCGGGAGAGCCCGGGCCTCGCGGTGCGGCCTCTCCAGGGGGTCTGGGGCACCCGCGCCTCCATGCTCGCCGAGCTCACCTTCACCGCTTGTCGCGTTCCGCGCGAGAGCCTCCTGGGGCGGATCGGCTTCGGCCTCTCCCACGTCGTGGCCGCCGCCCTCGAACATGGGCGCTACAGCGTGGCCTGGGGCGCGGTGGGCATCGGCCAGGCCTGCCTCGACGCCTGCCGTAGCTACACCGCCGAGCGGCGGCAGTTCGGCGTGCCGCTCGCCGACCACCAGCTCATCCGCAGGATGCTCACCGACATGATCGTCGACGTCCGCGCCGCCCGCCTCCTCTGTCTGCGGGCCGGCTGGCTGCGCGACCAGCGCGACCCCGGGGCCTTCATGGAGACCATGGCGGCCAAGTACTTCGCCTCCACCATGGCGGTGCGCGCGGCGGGCGACGCCGTGCAGATCCATGGCGCCAACGGCCTCAGCGACGACTACCCGGTGGGGCGCTACCTGCGCGACGCCAAGGTGACGGAGATCATCGAGGGGAGCACGCAGATCCAGCAGATCACGCTGCCCCTCTTCGACTTCCAGGAGCTCTGAAGCGACCATGGCCGTCAAGTGCGTCGTCTGGGACCTCGACAATACCGTCTGGGACGGCATCCTGCTCGAAGACCCCGAGGTGCGGCTGCGTCCGCACGTGGTCCACATTCTGAAAACGCTCGACGAACGCGGCATCCTGCATTCGATCGCCAGCCGCAACGACCACGACCTCGCCATGGCCAAACTGCGGGAGCTGGGCCTCGACGACTACTTCCTCTACCCCCAGGTCAACTGGAACTCCAAGGCCGATTCGATCGCCCGCATCGCGCAGGACCTCAACCTCGCCCTCGACGCCTTCGCCTTCGTGGACGACCAGCCGTTCGAGCGCGAGGAGGTGGCCTTCAGTCACGCCGGCGTCCTGTGCCTCGACTCCGCGCTCCTGGACGACCTCCTCGATCGCCCCGAATTCAATCCCCGCTTCATCACCGAGGACTCGCGCCTGCGGCGGCGGATGTACCAGGCCGACTTCCGGCGCAACCGCGAGGAGGCGGACTACGTGGGACCCAAGGAGGAGTTCCTTGCCACCCTGGGGATGGTCTTCACCATCGCCCCATGCCGGGAGGAGGACCTCAAGCGCGCCGAGGAGCTGACGGTGCGCACCCACCAGCTCAACACCACCGGCTACACCTACTCCTACGAGGAGCTGGACGCGTTGCGGCAGTCGCCCCGCCACGAGCTGCTCATCGCCAGCCTGGAGGACCGGCACGGCGCCTACGGCAAGATCGGCCTGTCGCTGGTCGAGAAGGACGAGGGGCTGTGGACGGTGAAGCTCCTGCTCATGTCCTGCCGCGTGATGTCCAAGGGAGTGGGGACGATCCTCATCCACCACCTCCTGCGCCGGGCGAAGGCGGCGGGCGTCCGGTTGCGGGCCGAGCTCGTGGACACCGGCCGCAACCGCCAGATGCTCATCACCTACCGCTTCGCGGGCTTCAAGGAGATCGGGAAGACAGGGGACGTGTCCCTCCTGGAGAACGACTTCACGGCCCTCCAGCCGCCGCCGCCCTACGTCGACCTGCGGCTCCTGTGAGTCGCGGCGTAGCCTCTCTGCTCTGCGCGACCCCGGGATTGAGCTGCAGGACCCACGGGTCGCAGAGCTTGACCCGAGGGTCGTGTGACCTGACCCACGGGTCGTGAAGCCGGACCCGGGGGTCGCGGCGCTTGACCCATGGGTCGGGGAGCTTGACCCGAGGTCGTGCGATCTGACCCGCGGGTCGGGACGCTTGATCCATGGGTCGGGATGCTTGACCCACGGGGAGAATTTCCCGAGGACTGGACCCAGCTCCGGCTCACCTGGCTGCGTGGCAAGATCGCGGCCCGCCGCGGCGAGAGCGACGCGGCGGAGCGCTTCTTCCTGGAAGCGCGGGACGGGTTCATGGCCGCCGGGCACGGCTACGATGCCGCGATGGTGGCGATCGAGGACCTCGCGCTCCTCTACCTGCGGGAGGGGCGCACGGCCGACGTGAAGCGCTTGGCGGAGGAGATCCTCCCCGTCTTCCAGGCGCAGGACGTGCATCGGGAGGCGATGGCCGCGCTACGGCTTTCCAGGAGGCCGCCCGGCAGGAGCAGCTCACTGTCCAGACGGTTCGGGAATACGTGAAATACCTGCGCGAGGCCCGCACCGATCCGTCGCTCCGGTTCCAGCCGGCGCAGCCTTCGTGAGGTCAGGGCTCCGGACGCTGGCGGCGCTCTTTTTCCAGATTCCGGAGTCGTTCCTCAAGCTCGACAACCCTCGCCTCCGCAGCCTGCCGTCCGGCGGCTTCTTCAGCGACTTTGGCCTCGAGCTCCTCCCGCCACAGGATCGGCTCGCCGGTGAGGACGTCCACCATGCGCAGACGCTGGCCCTCCCGCTTGAGCCGCAGACCCGTGGTGCGGCTCAGCAGCGAGCCGTCCGACTCCTGGGGGATGGGCTGATACCATCCCCGCAACCGCCGGAACCCCTGAAGCGACGGCCGCAGATACTCCCCCAGAGGATCGAAGAGCACGTACTCCTCCACGCCCACCCTCTCATAAAGCGGCTTCTTGACCTTCTCGTCCTTGCGCCGGGTCTCCAGCGACGTGACTTCCACCACCAGGCTCGGCGGCCTCTCCTGCCAGAGCAGATACCGGCGCCGTTTCCCCGGGGCCACCCCTTTGGCCACCATCACGTCGGGAGACACACGGGCCTTTGGATTGCCTTCCTCGTAGTAGAAGAAGAAGTTGCCCCCCACCCAGACGTTCGGCGTTTCGGCGTAGCGGCCCTTGAGACTCTCGATGAGGTCGACCATCACCTGCATGTGCTCGGGGCCTTCGGCCATGGGTTGGCCGTCGGAGGTGGGATATTCGATCTCCTGCTCGAGCGGAAGAATGCTCATCGATGCCTGCCTTCCCCGACGGGTTGCGGGATCAAAGCACGAAACCCGGCGCGACGCAACTCCTCGCGTGTCTATGTTAGCACGGCCGGGCGGCGAAGGGGCCTCCGCAGGCCCCGCTGGTTTACAGTACCCCCGTGGAGCGCTATCGGGTCAACGAGATCTTCTACAGCCTGCAGGGGGAGGGGGTGCGCGCGGGCACGCCCAACCTCTTCCTGCGCTTCTCGCGCTGCAACCTGGAGTGCCGGGTGGAGACCCACGGCTTCGATTGCGACACCGAGTTCGAGTCCGGCCGCTGGCTGACCCTGCCGGAGATCGTCGCCGAGCTGCGGGCCCTGTCCGGCACCTGCCGCTGGGTGATCCTCACCGGCGGCGAGCCGGCCCTCCAGGTGGATGCCGAGCTGATCGAGACCCTCCACACCGCCGGCTATGAGCTGGCCATCGAGACCAACGGCAGCGTCGAGCTGCCGGCGATGGGAGCAGGGATCGACTGGATCACCGTCAGCCCCAAGGTCGCCGAGCACGCCATCCGCCAGCGCCGGGCGCACGAGGTCAAGTACGTCCGCGGCCACGGCCAGGGCATCCCGAAGACGGTGGTGGAGGCCGAGCACTACCTCATCTCCCCTGCCTTCGAGGGCGCCGGGCTCGACCCGCGGACCCTCGAATGGTGCGTCCGTTTGTGCAAGGAGAACCCGCCGTGGCGCCTCTCGGTCCAGCAGCACAAGCTCTGGGGTGTGCGGTGAGTGGGCGGCGGGACCTCAACGGGCTATCATCTGCAAAACGGCGGCTGCCCGAACCTTGGAGGAGATCGAGAATGGAGAACCGGCCTGATGCTTTTCTGAAATGGACGGCTCTCCTTTTCCTCGGGCTGCTGGTGAACACGGCGTACGTCTCGGCGTTCGCTTCGCCGACCGTCTTCTACATGCTCAACGTCCTCCTGCACCTGGTGCTGGGGGTCGTGCTGGCGGTGGCGTTCGCCCTGCTGCTGGCCCGCCGGCCGGAGCTGCGGGCGGGGATCGTGCCGGCCGCAGTCCTGTTCCTGCTGGCGCTGCTGGCGGGAGCGTGGCTGGCGGTGGATGGCAACGTGCTGCAGAACCGGCCCGTCTACTGGGCGCACGTGGTGGCCGCGGGCCTTGGGCTGGCCGCCCTCGGCGCCTGGGTCTGGCGCCGCGGGGCTGAAGGGAGAGGCTGGAGGCGCTTCCGCCAGGCCTTCGCCGCGGCCGTGGCCCTGCTGGTGCTCTTCCCGGCGGCCACGGCGCTCTACCGTAAAGCCAACCCGAACCCTGACGACCACATCCGCAATCCGCTCATCGTTCCCACCTCCATGGAAGAGGAGGGGGGCGGGCCGCAGTCCCCCTTTTTCCCGTCGGGAGCCAACACCAACACCAAGGCCACGATCCCGTCGAATTTCTTCATGGACTCGGCGGCCTGCGGCGAGTGCCACCAGGACATCTACAAGCAGTGGCGCAGCTCGGCCCACCACTTCGGCTCGTTCAACAACCAGTTCTACCGCAAGTCCATCGAGTACATGCAGGACACGGTGGGCACCCGGCCGAGCAAGTGGTGCGCCGGCTGCCACGACCACGCGGTGTTCTTCAACGGCCGTTTCGACCGCCCGATCAAGGAGCAGATCGACACGCCGGAGGCCCAGGCCGGCCTCGCCTGCACCTCCTGCCATGCCATCACCGCCGTCCACAGCTCGATGGGCAACGCCAGCTTCACCATCGAGTATCCGCCGTTGCACGAGTTGCTGAGCAGCAGGAACCCGTTCGTCCGCAAGGTCGATCATTTCCTGACCTACCTCGATCCCGAGCCCCACAAGAAAACCTTTATGAAGCCCTTCATGCGCGACGACGCGGCGGAGTTCTGCGCCTCCTGCCACAAGGTCCACCTCGACGTGCCGGTGAACTCCTACCGCTGGGCCCGCGGCTTCAACGACTACGACAACTGGCAGGCGAGCGGCGTCTCCGGCCAGGGCGCCCGCTCCTTCTACTACCCCGCGGAGTCGAAGACCTGCTCCAACTGCCACATGCCGCTGGTCGACTCCAAAGACCCGGGAAACAAGGGGGGCAAGGTCCACTCCCACCGCTTCCCGGCGGCGAACACGGCGCTGGCCTACGTCAATCAGGACCAAGAGCAGATGAAAGTCACGGAGAAATTCCTGAAGTCGGGCTTCATCACCGTCGACGTCTTCGCCGCCTCGCCGGTGACGGAGACCAAGGGTGAGACGACGATGGTGCGGCGGGCGTCGGCCTCGTCGGCCCCGGCGGCCGATACCGCCCCCCAGCTCAACTCCACCTTCGCCGTCGGCGAAGAGGCCGAGCAGGCCGGGGCCGTGCTGCTGCGCGACGTGGGGAAGGTCGCGGCGCCCATCGACAAATCCGCACCGCCCCTCCAGCCGGGCTCGACGGTGCGGGTGGACGTCGTCGTCCGCACCCGCGCCATCGGCCACTTCTTCCCCGGCGGCACGGTGGACGCCTTCGACGTCTGGCTGGAGCTCCAGGGCAAGGACGCCACCGGGCGCATCGTCTTCTGGAGCGGCCGCGTCGAAGACGGCGGCAAGGGACCGGTGGAACCGGGGGCGCACTTCTATCGCTCCTACCAACTCGACGCCGAGGGCAATCCGATCAACAAGCGCAACGCCTGGCAGGCGAGGAGTGTGCTCTACGTGCGCCTGATTCCGCCGGGAGCCGCCGACGTCGCCCACTACCGGGTCAAGATCCCCGCCGGCGCCGTGGGTCCCATCACCCTGACGGCGAAGCTCAATTACCGGAAGTTCTCGCACTACTACACGCAGTTCGTCTACGCCGGCCAGCCGAAGCCCGGCCAGCCGCCGGGATTGATCACGCCTCATTACAACAACGCCGAATACTCGTTCGACAAGGCCAACGTCCCGGCCAACGTCTCGGGCAAGATCAAGGGCGAGATCCCCGACCTGCCCATCGTCACCGTGGCGAGCGCCGAGACGAAGCTGCCGCTCGCGGGCGGCACGGACTGGCGGCCGGCGGTGGAGAAGAAGGACCGCGAGCGCTGGAACGACTGGGGGATCGGCCTGCTGCTCCAGGGCGACCTCAAGGGCGCCGAGTACGCCTTCAAGAAGGTCACCGAGGCCGAGCCCGGCTATGCCGACGGCTGGCTCAACGTCGCCCGCGCGCTCATCCGCGAGGGCGAGGTGGCGGCGGCCAGGCCCTACGTCCAGAAGGCCCTGGCGATCAACGCCGAGCTGCCGCGCGCGCACTTCTTCAACGCCATGATCCAGAAGGCCGAAGGGGATTACGACGGCGCCCTGGCCTCGCTGCGCAAAGTGACGGCCAAGTACCCGCGCGACCGCGTGGCTCTCAATCAGATGGCCCGTATCCTCTTCCTCAAACGGCAGTACAGGGAGGCTCTCCAGGTGCTCGACCAGGTCTGCGCGGTCGACCCCGAGGACGTGCAGATGCACTACACCGCCATGCTCTGCGCCCGCGGTCTGGGCGATGCCCGGCGGGCGGAGCGGGAATCGAAGCTCTTCCTCCGTTTCAAGGCCGAGGAGTCGTCCCAGGCCATCACCGCCCGGCGCCGCATGCTGAGCCCCGAGGACAACAACGAGCGCCAGCCGATCCACGAGCACGAGAGCGTTCCCCTGAACCCCATCCCGCGGACGGCGGAGTCGTCCGTGAATGCCGGAGGTTGAGACTTGAAGCCCGCCGCCAAGCGTCTGCTTGCCGTCGTCGTCGTCGTCCTGCTCGCCGTGCTGGCCCTCGGCGCCGCGGCTCCGGCCAAGGCGCCGGCGAAGACGGCCGTCAAAGCGCCGGCTCCGGAGTCGAAGGTGACCTTCACCGACGTCACCGCCTCTTCGGGAATCAAGTTCACCCACAACAGCGGCCGGTCGGGCAAGAAGTACCTGCCCGAGTCGCTGGGCTCAGGCGTCGCCATCTTCGACGCCGACGGCGACGGCTGGCTGGACGTCCTGCTGATCAACGGCCGCGACTGGGACCCCAAGGGGCGCACCTCGCTGCCCGCCCTCTACCACAACAATCACAACGGCACCTTCACCAACGTCACCAAGGGGAGCGGCCTGGACGTGCAGACGTATGGCATGGGGGTGGCCGTGGCCGATTACGACAACGACGGCCGCGAGGACGTCTACATCACCTCCCTCGACGGCGACCGGCTGTTCCACAACGAGGGTGGCGGCAGGTTCAAGGACGTCACCGCCGCGTCGGGAATCAGGAACGCCAGCTTCGGCACCAGCGCCGCCTGGCTCGACTACGACCGCGACGGCAGGGTCGACCTGTTCGTGGCCAACTACGTGCAGTGGAGCCGGGACAAGGACCTCTGGTGCTCGCTCGACGGCGCCACCAAGTCCTACTGCACCCCCGAATCCTACAAGGGGACTTCCTCGAAGCTCTATCGCAACCTGGGCAACGGCAGGTTCGAGGACGTCAGCCAGAAGGCCGGCGTCGCGGACCCCACCAGCAAGTCGCTGGGCGTCGCCGTGCTCGACTACAACGGCGACGGCTGGCCCGACCTCTTCGTGGCCAACGACACGCAGCCCAACAAACTCTACCGCAACCAGGGTAACGGCACCTTCAAGGACGAGGCCCTGGAGGCCGGCGTCGCCTTCTCCGAGGAGGGGACGGCCCGCGGCGCCATGGGTGTCGACGCCGCCGACTACGACCGCTCGGGCCGGCCGCACCTGCTGGTGGGCAACTTCAGCAACGAGATGCTGGCCCTCTACCACAACGAGGGGAGCGGCGTGTTCGTGGACGAGGCGCCGTCCTCGACCGTGGGACAGGCGAGCCTCCTCTCGCTCACCTTCGGCGTCTTCTTCTTCGACTACGACCTCGACGGCCTGCCGGACATCCTGACCGCCAACGGCCACCTCGAAGAGGAGATCAACCGCGTCCAGCCGCGCATTCAGTACCGGCAGCCACCGCTGCTGTTCCACAATCTGGGCAAGGGCAAGTTCGAATCGGTGGGGGCCGCCGTGGGCCGCGATTTCAGCCGTCCCATGGTGGCCCGCGGCGCGGCCTACGGCGACCTCGACAACGACGGCGACCTCGACGTCGTCTTCACCACCAACCACGGCCCGGCCTACGTCTTCCGCAACGATGGCGGCAACCGCAACCGCTGGCTGCGGGTGAAGACGGTGGGCACGAAGTCCAACCGCGACGGCCTCGGCGCCGTGGTGCGGGTGACCAGCGCCGGCGGCAAGCAATGGGCCATAGTGAGGAGCGGCTCCTCCTACTGCTCGCAGAGCGACGTCGCCCCCACCTTCGGCCTCGGCCAGGACAAGGTCGTGCAGGTGCTGGAGATCGAGTGGCCGAGCGGCGCCAAGCAGCGCTTCACCAACGTCCCCAGCAACCAGGTGGTGACGGTGGACGAGGGGAAGGGGATCGTGGCGGCAGGGGCGGGGGTGACGCGGTAGGATCCCGAATCCTTCAAGAGTTTAGCCCACCTCACGGCGACGGCGCCAGGATCGCCAGCACCAGCAGGCGCTCCGTGCCGGTGTTGCGGACGCCGTGCAGCACCCCCTCGGGCGCGATGAGCATCATCCCCGCCTCCATCGGCTCCTCGCGCCCCTCCAGCAGGAAGACGCCGCGACCGGCCAGCACGTGGTAGACCTTGTCCATGCCGGCGTGGGCGTGCAGCCGGTGCTCCTGGCCGGGCTCGAAGGCGTTCAGGCCCACCAGCAGACGGTCCGACTGGAAGAGGGTCGCCTTGCCCATTTTTCCGGCGTCGTAAACGGCGTGGTCCTCGGGGCGGAACGGGATCGAATCCATGGCGACTCCTGAAGGATGGAGAATCCTCGGACTCTATCGCTAGAATGCCCCCGGAGCTCAACGCGAGGAGACGATATGCCAAAGCTCTGCTGGCTGGCCCTGGGGCTCGGCCTGGTTCTGGAACCGATGCTCGGGGCGGCCGTGACGGCCCAGGAGGCGGCCCACAAGACTCCCGATCCGGCCCTGGTCGAGCGGGCGCGCAAGCTGCTCGACCAGGTGCCGCTCATCGACGGCCACAACGACCTGCCCTGGGAATATCGCAAGCGGGTGCAGAACCACCTGGAGAAGATCGACCTCCGCGCCGGCACCACGAAGCTCGACCCGCCTCTGCACACCGATATTCCCCGCCTGCGCCGCGGCGGCGTCGGCGGCCAGTTCTGGTCGGTCTACGTGCCGGTGGAGATCCCGGGGGCGGACGCCCTTCAGGCGGTGATGGAGCAGATCGACGACGTCCACCGCCTGGCCGGGCGCTACCCCGACACCTTCGAGGTGGCCACGAGCGCGGCCGACGTCGAGCGCATCCACCACGCCGGGCGCATCGCCTCGCTGATCGGCATGGAGGGGGGGCACTCGATCCACAACTCCCTCGCCGCCCTGCGCCTGCTCTACGCGGCGGGCGCCCGCTACATGACGATCACTCATGCGAAGAACACCGACTGGGCGGACTCCGCGACCGACGAGCCCAGGCACGGCGGCCTCACCCGTTTCGGCGAGGAGGTGATTCGCGAGATGAACCGGCTGGGCATGCTGGTCGACCTTTCGCACGTCTCGGCGGAGACGATGAAAAAAGCGCTCGCCGTGGCCCGGGCGCCGGTGATCTTTTCCCACTCCTCGGCCCGCGCCCTGGATGCCCACCCCCGCAACGTTCCCGACGACGTGCTGAAGCTGCTGCCGGCCAACGGCGGCGTGGTGATGGTGAGCTTCGTTCCAACCTTCACTTCCGAAGCGGTGCGGGCCTGGAACGCCGATCAGGACGCCGCCGAGACCCGGCTCAAGACCCTCAACCCGGGAGATCCGGAGGCGGTGAAGAAGGGGCTGGAGGCCTGGCGCGCCCAGCATCCGGCGGTCCGCGCCACGCTGGAGCAGGTGGCGGACCACGTCGAGCACGTGCGCAGGCTGGCGGGCGTCGACCACGTGGGGATCGGCTCGGACTTCGACGGCATCACCAGCGTCCCCCTGGGGCTCGAAGGCGTGGACACCTATCCGGCCCTCCTCGCCGAGCTGCTGCGCCGCGGCTGGACGGACGAGGACGTCTCGAAGCTCGCCGGCCGGAACGTCCTGCGCGTCCTGCGTCAAGCTGAGCAGGTGGCGCAGCGTCTGCAGAAAGAGCGTCCGGCTTCGGATGCGCTGATCGAGGAGCTGGACGGGAAGGCGAAGTAGGCTCTCCCATCTCCGCAAGGCACGTCTCTTGCTAAACCCAGCGCTGGCGGGTTGGGAAGCTCAGCAGGATCCTGCATCACGGCCCGCCCTTGGCGGAGGTGCGCGTGATGCGGAAAGTCCTTCTCAGCCTCGTCCCCTGGCTCTTCGTCCCCTGTCTCTCCCTCTCTTCCCTGCTCGCCGCCGAAGGCCCGCCGATGCCTGAGCGGTTCCGCGCCTGGCTGGAGGAGGTGGACCCCCTGATCACCCAGCGCGAGCGCGAGGTCTTCGTGGCGCTCGCCGCCGACGCCGACCGCGAAGCCTTCATCCAGCGCTTCTGGGACGTGCGCGACCCCTATCCCGAGACGCCCCGCAACGAGGCGCGGGAGCGCTGGGAGGCGCGCCTCACGGAAGCCCGCCGGCGCTGGGGAGGCACCCGGGACGACCGGTCCCGCGTCTTCCTGCTCAACGGCGAGCCGGACTCCATCATCGCCGCGCGGTGCGACGGCACGCCGCTGGAGCTGTGGACCTACGAGCCCCGCTTCCAGATTCAATACCACACCGTGCTCGCCTTCCTTTCCGACCCGGCGGGGGGCCCGTCCCGGCTCTGGCAGCCCGGCAAGGGGGGCCCGGACCTCGTCGCCGCGGCGAGGTCAAGGAAGTGCGAGGGCGATCCTCGCGCCGCCGAGGCCTTCGTCTGGCTCCGCCAGGCCGGCACGGCGATCTGCAATCTCGTGACCCAACGCGCGCTCACCCCGGCCAGACCGCGGGAGTGGGTCTCCGAATTCCACCCCGCGGCCACGGCTCCGGCCCCCGTCCAGCGGCCCGCCACCACCTTTCCGGCGCGTGTGGACTTCGACTTTCCCGGCCGGCCGGGCGACGGGCTGGTGCGGGTGATGGTGGCGCTCGATGATTCCACGCGCAACACGGCGCGGGAGATGATCCTGAGCGGCCGTGTGCTGCGCGGTGCCCAGACCGTGGACGCCTTTCGCTACCGCTTCGATGGGCTGCGGTCCGTGAGCGCCAGTCTGCCCCTGGCCTTCGAGCGCTGGCTCCAGCCCGGCAGCTACCGGCTGGAGGTGAAGATGGAGGCCCCCGCCTCCGGCAACGTCTACGAGGGCGAGCGCGATCTCGCCGTGCCGGCCGGCGGGGCACCGGCGATCGAGCCTGGGGTCCGGCGCCCCTTCGCGGAGGCCGACGCCGAGCTCGCCGCGCCGCGCCCCGGCCTGCGGCTCGCCGCCCCGTCCGGCCAGCTCCTCGCCGGCACCCAGAGCTTCGAGGCGCGGGTGGAGCGTGCCGCCGGGGTCGCGGAGGAGGCGCAGATCGAGCGCGTCGCCTTCTCGCTCGACGGCAAGCCCCTGCTGACCCGCAACCATCCCCCCTTCACCGTGCAGATCGACCTCGGGAAGACGCCGCGCACCCATCGGCTCGCCGCCCAGGGGCTCGACCGCGGCGGCCAGGTGCTGGCGAGCGACGAGCTGGTGCTCAACGCCGGTGGCCAGCGCTTCGCCGTGCACCTCGCCGAGCCCCGCCCAGGCCGCACCTACCGCCAGAGCCTGCGGGCCCGCGTCGACGTCGACGCTCCCGAGGACCGCCGCGTCGATCGCGTGGAGCTCTACCTGGGCGATCAACGGGTCGCCACCCTTTACCAGCCGCCCTTCGTCCAGCCCATGGTCCTGCCCGGCACGGCGGCCGAGGGCTACGTGCGCGCCGTGGCCTACCTCGACGACGGCACCGCGGCCGAGGACCTGGTGCTGCTCAACGCCTCGGCCCCGGCGGAGAAGATGGACATCCACCTCGTCGAGCTCTACACAAACGTGGGCGACCGGGCGGGCCGGCCTTTCGAGGGGCTCGGCCCCGGCGACTTCCAGGTTTTCGAGGACGGCGTACGCCAGACCCTGCGCCAGGTGGAGCGGGTCGACGACACGCCCCTGCGGCTGGTGACGCTGATCGACACCTCGGCGTCCATGCAGCCGCGGCTGGAAGCCGCCCGCCGCACGGCCGTCGATTTCCTGCGGCGGACGCTGCGTCCCAAGGACCAGGCGGCCGTCATCACCTTCAACAAGGCACCGCACGTGGCCGTGGGGCTCACCGGCGATCTGGCGGCTCTCTCGGGGGGCTTCGACGGGCTGATTGCGGACGGCGAAACGGCGCTCTGGGACAGCCTGATCTTCTCCCTCAATTATCTGGGGGGCACCCCCGGGCAGCGGGCCATCCTCCTGCTTTCCGACGGCGAAGACCGCACCAGCCGCTTCCACTTCGACGACGCTTTGGAATCCGCCCGGCGGGCCGGCATCGCTGTCTACGTGATGGGGATCGAGCTGCCACAGGGCGAGGCCACCGAGCACCTCTCCCGGCTGGCTTCTGACACGGGTGGGCGGAGCTTCTTCGTGAAGTCGATGAACGAGCTGCCCGGCATCTACGGCGCGATCGAGAAGGACCTGCGCGCGCGCTACCGCATCACCTACCAGTCCTCGAACACCCGGTCCGCCGAAGCCTTCCGCGCCGTGCGGGTGCAGGTGGACAAGCCCGGCATGGAGGCCCGGACGATCAGCGGCTACTACCCGTAGGCGTCTACGCCCCCACGTGCACCAGCACCTTGCGCGTGCCGGCGTGCCGGCGGTGCTCCCAGAGGTAGATGCCCTGCCAGGCGCCGAGCCCGAGCTCGCCGTCGAGGATGGGGATGGAGAGCGAGGTCGCCGTCAGCGCCGCCTTGACGTGCGACGGCATGTCGTCCGGTCCCTCGGTGGTGTGGGTGTAGAGCGGATCGCGCTCGGGCACCAGCCGGTTGAGCCAGGCCTCCAGATCACGCCGGGCCGAGGGATCGGCGTTCTCCTGGATGGTCAGGCTCGCCGAGGTGTGCTGGATGAAGACCGTGCAGAGCCCTTCGGTGACGCCGCTCTCCTGCACTGTCTGGCGCACCTGCCCGGTGATCTCGTGGAGACCTTGGCTGGGACTGCGGATCGCGAGCTGCGTGACCATCAGGGAAGGACGATAACACGGCCGAGATCTCGACCCAGGAGGGACAGTCCTTCCGCGATCGTTTCGGAATCCTCCAATTGCAAGCCCTCGAAACATCGCCGTTGATACGATGGATCCTGGTCGAAGCCGGAGAGGGCCTTGGCAAGATCGTCGCGGGCCGCTGTCCGATAAGCCACTTCGACTTTCCGCCAGGCCTCCGCCGGGATGGGCCCGGTGCGATACCGCAAGGCACCGAGATCGATCAGGTCTCGCGACAACACCTGCCGGTCCGCCCAGCGGTCCGAGTTTGCGAGGAGCTTCTCCGCGTAGCAATCCACCAGAGAAAGGCAATCGACGGGCGACCAGGCCGGCCTCGTACCCGCGTCGAGCTTGATCCGAGCTTCGCGGATGAGCTCGACCCGGATTACGTCTCCGGCGATGGCCACGGGAAAACGGATACCATACTGATCGATCCGCATCTCGCGCGGAAAACCGAGGTCCACACCGGCGTTGAGATGGAAGAGAAACGGGTATCCGCCCTTCGCCGCCTCGAATCGCAGCTCGGAATAGCCCTCGGCGTCGGAGCAGAGGAAATCGACGTCGCGGGACTCTCTGTATTCGTCCAGCTCGAGGACGATCCGCGTGCCGCCGCCGAAAAGAAACTTGCAGCGGGTCAGCTTCCGGGAGTCGAGGGCGGTGAGCAGAGCCAGGACGTTGCGGTGCTGCTCGCGCCTAAACATCGAGGTAGCTTCCGAACCGTTTCACCAGCTCTCGAATGAAGCTCCACTCCTCGTCGGAGGGATCGGCGAGGACGCCCTTGTAGCGCCAGCCGGCTTCATAGCGCCGCAGCATGTCCAGCGGCGGCAGGTCGCGGTAATCGCGATCGAACCACGAGATGCTTGCCAGGAAGGGCAACCGCTCGGGGATGAGGATCTCGACGGCGGGTCCGGAGTGCATGGAGACATGGTATCAGGGTGCCCCCAGCTCCAGCTCCGCCTCCAGCCGCCTTCGCAACTCGGCGGCGTCGAGGAGCAGGCCGGGATCGTCCGGCGTGGGGAAGAGGGCCGTGCGCAGGCCGTCCTCGGCGAGGAGGGGGAGGAGGTCGTCGAGCAGGTCGTCGAGAGGGACCGCCGCGGGCTCGGCGCCCTTCCAGTTGCCTTGGGCGCAGGCTCCTGCCAGCTCGGGGTGGGGCCAGAGGGGGAGGGCGTCCGTCGCCCTGGCCACCACCCAGCCCTGCTCGTCTTTCAACCCCCAGGCCTCCTCCCAGTCGGCCACGAGCTGCATGAGCTGGACGGCCCGGTCCGCGGCCGGCAGGGCCTGGAGCGCGCGGAGCTCGTTCTCCCCGGTCTCCCAGCTCATCGGCGGCTCATCGGCGATCAACCACCGGAGGCCTCGTCGTCGTCCTCCTCCGCCGGCGCTCCCACCGTCACCGGCTGCCGTTCCCCGGCTTCGCCCTCCTCGTTCTTCGAGGCCTCCCGCTTCAGATCGCCCAGGATCCAGTCCGAGAGCGTCTGCATCTCGCTGGCGTCGAGGGAGATGCCGGCGCTGTCGCAAAGGCTGATGACGTTGCGGAAGAAGCAGGAGGCCAGGGCCAGCGGGTCCTCCGGGCCGTTCTGGCCGAAGCGGTGACCGCCGAAGGTGATGCCCCGCAGGATGAAGTTGACGCTGGCGCGGGCGATGGGCGAGCCCTCCTCGATGCAGCGGTCGCGCACTGCCTTCGAGGTGCGGGTGAGGAAGTAGCTGTGCTCGCTGACCTCCTCGGCGGTGAGGCGGAAGACCCGGGCGTAGTCGCCGCGCGTCAGGTAGGGCGTGTCGGTGAGCTGGTGCACCCGATAGGCGAGCGAGTTCAGCTCCGGATCGCCCACCAGCTCCTCGGGCCGGCCGTCGATGGGGAGCTGGTGCCGGGCCGGATCGTAGATGTAGCCCGGCTTCAGGGCCGAGATGGCGAAGCCCGGGTTCTCCCGCCCCTCCAGCAGGTCGCGGAAGGTGCCGGCGCCCGCCCAGCGGGTGGAGAGCACCTGCTCGCCGAAGCGGCTGATCACCATCTGCGCCGCCCGCGCCATGGGCACCGCCGAATCCGAGGCGTCCACCACCGAGCGGACGTGGCCGAGGACCTCCTCGATCAGCCGGTTGCGGTCTGCCGGGGGGAGGAAGCGCGGCACCGGCGCGGGGCGGCCGTGCTCGGCGGGCACGGGCCCCGGCTCGGCCGCCGCCTCGCCCTCCGTCACCAGCCCCACCCGCCAGGGATCGCCGTCCAGCATGGCCAGGTCCTGCCGCGTCTGGATCACCCCCATGGTCATGTTGCGCAGGCTGTTGAAGCCCAGCCAGTTGGTGCTCGCCGTGAACTCCGGGAACTCGCGGAAGATGGGCGGCAGCTCGGTCGCCACCAACTCGCCGCTGGCGCTCGCCCGCTCGTAGACCTTGTCGGCGATGCGGCGCAGCAGCTCGCCCATCGCCGAGGTGGCGGAGGGACCCGAAGCGGCGCGCGTGGCCTGGCCCGGCGTCGCGCCGATGGCGTCCTCCAGGAAGGTGTCCTGATCGATCAGCAGGTCGCAGGCCGCCTTGTAGGCCACCGACGCCGGACCGATGGCCAGCACGGCGCTACGCCGGTCGTGCTTGGAGAGGCGCAGCAGCACCGGCGTGAAGTCGGCGTCGCCCGAGAGCAGGATGAACTCGTCGAAGCGCGTGGGATGGCTCAGCGTGTCGAGGATGTCCATCACCATGTGGATGTCGGCGCTGGTCTTGCCGCCGCTGGTCAGCGGCGGGCAGTCCACCACCTCGAAGGCCGAGCGCGTGAAGTAGGGGCGGAAGCGGCCGAACTGCGAGGGGTTGAGATAGCAGCGGCGGAAGAGGATCATCCGCCGGCGGCCCTCGTCGTTGTGGGTGGGGAGCTTGTCCTGAAGCCAGAGCAGCCAGCGGACGGGATCGGTGGCGAACTGCTCGGCGGCCACCGGGTCTTCCCGTTGCAGGCCGAGATAGATGTTGTCGAAGTCGACGAAGAGCGCCGACCGCAAGTGCGTCGGGCTCGGTTGAGAATCGGGCATTCCAGCCTCCAATTGAAAGATCGTTCCGCCGGGCGCCTGGCATGGAGCCGCGCACCGGCGTCCGGCAAAGATATCAGGAGCCCCGCATAAGTCGATCCCCGGCGCGCTTCCCTTCGGAGAGAACACGCCGCAGGGCGCAGGCATTGCCGGTTCCTGGAACCCATCCCAGGAACCAATTCCCCGCCTCCCCCCTCTAATCAATACAGGAGCGCTCCGAACGACCCCCTTGCCCTCAGACGAGGACGAGGACAACTGAATCCGGGACCTGGAGGTGGATCATGTTCGAGCACTCTCTCATCGACCTTGAAGCAAAGCCGAGCCCCCGGCGCCGCTGGCTCTCCCTGCCCATCGCCGTCGGCCTGCACGTCGTGGGCCTCACCGCCTTCGCCTGCGCCAGCTACTGGAACGTCGGCACGGTGCCGGACCCTCAGCTCGCCGACGTCTTCGTCGTGACCCTGCCGCCACCCGCGGACGGCGGCGGCGGCGGACCGAAGCCCAAGCCCCAGACGGTGCAGAAGAAACAGCCAGCGCCGCAGACGGTGAAACAGCTCGTGCAGCCGAAGACGGAGGACATTCCCGACAAGCCGCCCGCGCCGGCCAGCGAGACGGTGCCGGCCCTCGATTCCAAGGGTCCGGCTACAAGCGATCCCAACCTGGGGCCTGGCCCTGGGGATGGCGACTGTCCGGGCTGCCCCCCCGGCCCGGGGCACGGCCCCGGTCCGGTCGGCCCGGCGGCGGACCCCGGCCCACCGGTAGACACCACGCCCATCCATCTCTCCTTCGGCATGACCAAGCCGGAGATCGTCCACCAGGTCCAGCCCCGCTACTCGGAGATCGCGCGCCGGGCGGGAGTCCAGGGGACGGTGATCGTGGAGGCCGTGATCGACGAGCAGGGCCGGGTGACCAACGAGCGGCTGATCCGCGGCCTGCCCATGGGGCTGGACCGGGCCGCCCTGGAAGCCATCCAGGAGTGGCGCTTCAAGCCCGCGCTGCTCGACGGCCGGCCGGTGAAGGTCTATTTCACGCTGACCGTGAACTTCACCATCCAGCGCTGAAAGCTCCCGCGGCGGGTCGCCATTGCCTACGGCGGCCCGCCGATTCCCGCCACCACCAGCGTCAAATCGTCGTCGAACGCCGAGCTGCGGCCCGTCCAGGCGGCGACTTGGGCGACGATCGCCTCGGCCGTGGCTTCGGCGGAGGCGTGGCCGGCGAGGATCGCCCGGAGTCGCTCCTCGCCAAACATCTCGCCGCCCGGGCCGTCGGCGCTCAATGCCTCCGGAATGCCGTCCGTGAACAGCAGGACCCGATCGCCGGGCGCCAGGGGCACGGTGACCTCGGGATAGGCCGCGCGGCGCAGACGGCCGAGGACGACGCCGCCCGGTGGCAGCTCCTCGACCTGCCCCGAGGCGCGCCGCCAGATGAGCGGCGGGGGATGGCCGGCGCTGGCCGCGGTGAGGCTGCCGGCCTCCAGGTCCAGGTAGACGTAGAGGGCGGTGATGAACTGGTTCCTGAGCTTGCCGTGAAAGATGGCGTTGATCTCCGAGAGCAGCCGGCCCGGGCTCGCGACGTGGGCGCCTTGAGCCGCCACCGCCACCTTGAGCATGGAGGCCACCAGGGCCGCGGGCACGCCGTGGCCGGAGACGTCCGCCACCAGGATGCCCAGCCGCCGCCCCTCGGCCGGGATGAACTCGTAGAAATCCCCCGCCACCTCGGCCGCCGGCACGTAGCGGGAGGCGAGGTCGAGGCCGGCGATTTGCGGCAGCTCCCCCGGCAGGATCGACTCCTGAATGCGCCGCGCCGTCGCCAGCTCCTGGCGGATGGCGGCCAGCCGCTCCTGTTCACCGAAGACGCGCCGGGCCGCCACCGTCCCCAGGCCGCAGACGAAGAACAGGAACCCGAAGTGCTCCACGTTCCCGGTCCAGGGCGTCAGTCCCATGCCGCGGAGGTTCTCGTAGATCGCGAAGGCGATGAAGACGAGGAAGCTCGCGCGCACGAGAGGCTGGTCCGGCGTCCTCTCCCGGTCGGGCCGGAAGACGTTGACGAGGACGGTCGCGACGCCGGCCAGCACCAGGACGTGGTAGAGGCCGAGCATGGCACCTGGGGCGGGCGCGGCGATCTCCACGGGAATGGCGACCGCCGCCAGCGCCGCCATGGCCTGCCAGAAGAGGCGGACCCACCGCCGCCGGCCGGGCGGCATCAGCCGCTCGAAGAAGAGGCCCCCCGGCACCGGCATGAGATAGCTCAGGATCAGGATCATCTTGTCCCACGCCGGCTGAGGCGGCGCATACAGCAGCTTCGTCGCCTCCAGGTCGCAGAGCAGCCGCACGGCATAGAGAGTGGCGAAGATCGCGAAGTAGAGCAGAGTCGGATCGCCCGTCCGCCGCCGCGCGAACGCCACGGCCCCCGCCGCCAGCCCCAGGCCGAGAAGGACGAAGCCGACGCCAGCGTTGGGGATGTCGTGGCGGAGGGCGAGTGACAGATTCATGGAGCCCCGATCATACCCGCTTGCATGCCACCAACGGACCGGTAGAGACGCTCCCAGCCCGCCCACGATATCCACGGCAGGCCACGGGGACGGCGGGACGTCTCTTTCCTCTCCTCCGGAGCGGCGAATCCGGTTCGAGAATCCATCTTTCGCTTTCGTCCGGCGTCACCACTCCGGAGCGTGGGCCGCTGCTCCCTGGGTGATCGGATCGTTCCAGATTTAATGAAGCCGTCCGTGCCGGCGAGCGTTTGTGTTGATCGGACCGAGATCTCCGCAGCCGAGACGTCCCGCCGTCCCCGTGGCCTGCCATGGATATCGTAGGCGGGCTGGGAACGTCTTCTATGAGAAGGCCCCAGATGTCAAGGCCGCCTTGGCGGCCTTCCTTTGTTGGACCGCGAGTTGGGTCTGTCCCCGAGTCTTCTATCCGCACTCTCAAGGAGCCCGTCAGTGGGCTCGGTGCATGATGGGGTGCCA
>DATARR010000183.1:0-83967 GCA_036264085.1 Thermoanaerobaculia bacterium
CGGTCTTGTAGTAGAGGATGCCGGGGAGGTCGACGTCCACCCAGCGCAGCGTAGGAGGCAACGGCAGCCGCCACGGGCGCGCATCCAGGCCGGCGGCGAGGTTCAGGACGAGGTCCACCTGTCTCTTTTGCACCGCTTCGATATTGTCGATGGCCATGGTCAGTCCTCTTCGTCTTCAGGGGTAGGGCGCCATCCTGGCAGCTCGACCTTCCTACGCGGGTTTCCAACCCTCGTCAAGGTCGTGGAAGCCAGGCGATCAGTAGGCGCGGGTTCGGCAATCTCCGAGAACCCTGGCTGCCGCAATTCAGTCCGGGCTGCGAACCGCCGCCGCCCCTGCTGCCTACCTGTCCCCAGGCCACTCTCCCATCAGCATCGGCTGATAGGGAAACAGACGGGCCCGGAACAGTCCGCCTTGGACAGCAGGATCTCCTTCCATGATCGCCCGCGCCTCCGCCTCCGAGTCCGCGCGGATGACGACGCTCGCAAAGCTGTCTTCGGTCGTGACCAGGGTGCGCCCTCCGAAGATCACGATTCCTTTGGCGAGCAGGTCCTGGGAATAGACCCAATGCTGCGCGGCCAGGGCTTTTTCCGCGTCGGTGGCCCCTGCCGTCAGCATGGCCAACCGTGTCGGGTGAAGGGTGTACATGAAGATGTTCCTGGGTACCTCGACTGGATTGGCGACGTGCATGCGTGGCTCCTTGATCCGGGATGCCTTTTGTCAGAAGCCGGCACCCACTGGCGAAAGCCTAGCATGAAGCGGACGCATGAAGTGGACGCATGAAAAGGGAGGATACAAATGACCAATCAGCCGATCACACGAGTGAACACGGTTTTGGGTGCGGCCCTGCTCGGCCTTTTCTGGCTGGCCTTCTCCGGCCCGGCGAACGCTCTGGTGGACGACCACGCCATCACCCTCGGCGCCCCCGCCCAGATCGCCGCCAGGCGCCAGGCGCTCATCCAGTTCATCTGGGGACCGGCCGGCTTCCCCTCCGCCAAGCTGCCCTCGGCGATCCACAAGGGCGTGGCGAGCCCCGTGGCCGCGCTCGAGAACCTCAAGCGGGTGGACGAGATCGAGGTCGCGATGGATGCCGGTCAGCAGGGTCTTGCTTATCATTTCATCGCGCAGCGCACGAACCATCGTCTGGTGATCCTCCATCATGGCCACGCCTGCACGTTCGACGACAGCCCCGCACTGGCGGACACCGGCTACGGCATGCAGCGCACCATCGACGGCCTGCTGTTCGACGGCTACTCCGTGCTCGCCGTCTACATGCCGCACCAGCGGCCGGGCGACTGCGGCAGTGTCAGCCACGACAGCATGTTCAATCTTGTCACCACCGGCAGTCCCATGAAGTTCTTTCTCGAGCCGGTGGCGGTCTGTCTCCACTACCTGAAGACCAGGGCCGCCGCCGACGGCTTCCCGGTCTACCAGGACTTCAGCATGATCGGGCTCTCCGGCGGCGGCTGGACGACGACGGTCTATGCCGCCATCGACCCCACGATCTCTCTGAGCTTCCCCGTCGCCGGATCGATCCCGCTCTACCTGCGTTCCGGCGGGTCGGTCGGCGATACCGAGCAATTCCTGCCGGCCTTCTACCAGATCGCCGGTTACCCCGACCTCTACGTCTTGGGGTCGTATGGCCCGGGCCGCAAGCAGGTCCAGATCCTGAACCGCCACGACGACTGCTGTTTCGGCGAGGCCCAGCACGACGCCGCCCAGACCGGCATGCCCTGGGAACAGGCGGTGCGGAGCTATGAATCGAACGTTCGCCTCGCCCTGTCCCAACTCGGCTCCGGCGGCTTCCGCCTGGAGATCGACGAGCCGGCGCCGAGCCATCAGATCTCCCACAACTCCGTCGTCGGGACCATCCTGGCGGAGCTGAACGGCGGCCGCCGGTACGTCGGCGCCTCGTCCAGCATGAACGCCTTCGTGCACGGCCTGGACGGCCGTCTCTGGCACAACGGGGTCGGCGGCTGGATCGACACCGGTTCCGCCCTGGTGGGCGTGCCCGCCGCCCTCCAGGACACCGTCCACACCGTCGACGGCTTCTTCCGCGATCCAGGCAACCGGCTTCTCCACATTTTCCATAATGCCGGCAAGTGGATCGTCCAGCCGATGAACGGCGTGGTCATCACGGATCCGGTCGCCGCTTCCTGGGGCGCCAACCGCTTCGACGTCGTCGCGCTCGGCGGCGATTACAAGCTCTATCACTGGTGGTGGACCGGTGGCGCCGTCCAGAGAGAGCTCGTCTCCAATTTGCTGGCCCTGGGAACGCCCGCGCTCGTGACGTCGGGCACCAATCACCTGGACATCTTTTTCCGCGGCTGGGATCGCACGCTCTACCATTTACGCTCGACGACCGGGATTGCCCCCTGGACGCTGGAGAAGGTCGGCGGCACGCTCCTCGACTTCCCCTCCGCCCTGGCTGTTGGCGGCGGGACGCTGCGGGCCTATATCCGCGATGCGAGCAGCCAGCTCCGGGAGGCGGTGCAGGTCAACGGCGGAGCCTGGCAGTGGGCCTCGCTCTCGGCCGCCTCCGGTTCCCTCGGCACGCCGATCGCCGGCAGCCCCAGCGCGTCGCTCAAGAACGGCACTGTCACCGTGCACGCACGGACTGCCGCGGGCAACCTTGCGACCTTCACCCTGGCGGGGCAATGGACCTTCGCCAACCATGGCGGCAATGTCACCGGCTCTCCGACCGCCATCCCGGGAGGCGCGCTGATCCGCGGCCAGAGCGGCGCTCTCTTTCTCTTCAACGGCGTGAGCTGGATCGCGCGCGGCGGCATCTTCGACTGACGAGTCGAAAGTCGCGCGCCTACGCCCTCAGAGAGCGGAACAGGTCGTGGACGTTGCTGTAGACCATGAGGACTTCCAGGACGACCATGCCCAGCACGGTCAAGGGCACCCGTAGCTTCACGAAGCGGGGGAAGAGCGCTTCCAGGCACGCCAGGGTGATCTGTCCGCCGTCGAGCACGGGGATGGGGAGCAGATTGCAGACGGCCAGCGAAAGGCTCAAGGAGATGGCGACGCCCAATCCCATTCCACTTTGAGCCGCCCGCCCGCCTTCGACGACGATACCGACGACGCCCGAGAGCGACTCCGGATGCGAAAACAGACCAGCCAGGACGGCCAGGAGTTGCCAGCAGGCGGCGGCGACCTGCTGGAACGGCGCGATCAGGAGCTGATAGGACGACCAGCCCCGCGCGGTGCCGTTGAGGATGGAGAAGAGAGGCAGCGTGGTGGCCAGATTGGCGAGCGGGCCGCCGAGAAAGAAGACCAGCCGCCTCCCCAGGGGGAGCGCCCTGAATTCCTGCTCGTCGGTTACGGCGGGCACCACGAAGCCCCCCAGGGGGAGGGCTCGCAGCGAGTACTCGACCTGCCCCCAGCGCCGCGTCCACAGCTTCGGTCCCAAGCCGACGGAGAAGCCGGCGACCGGAATGCCGGCCAGTCTGGCGGCGGCCAGGTGACCGAGCTCGTGAATGACGACCAGCAGGCTCAGCAGCACGAGGATTCCGAGGTAGCTCATTGCAGGCTCCCGGACCTTCCGGCCCTGTCCGCGATCTCTCGAAGATTATACCGCAGGGCGCGCATCCAAAAAATTGGATGCGCAGCCTGAAAATTCGCTGCGTGGGCTGCGCAACGCTGGCGGAGCTTAAAGTTTCACTGCGCAATCCAGCGCATTGGATTTCCAAGTTAAAAATCGGCTGCGCAGCCTGCGCAACGGTTGCGCAGGCTAACTCAGTGCCGCGCAATCCAACGCATTGGATTTTCTGGTGAGCTCACCGCTGTGCAATCCAGCGCAAGGGATTTTCAAGCTGATTTTTCGTTGCGCAGCCTCCGCAACGGTTGCGCAAGGCTCCGCAACGGTTGCGGAGGCTCCGCAGCGGTTGCGCAAGGCTCCGCAATGGTTGCGGAGGCTACGCAGCGCTCGCGCAGCCCGGCGCAACCGTTGCGCTGGCAGGAGCGCCGCGAGGCTTGTTCTACGCCTGCGCCAGCGTTTCACGCACCCGCTCCATCCCCGTGTTGCTGCCGCTGAGGAGGACTCCCACGCGCTGGCCGCGGAAGCGATCGTCCGCCAGGACTCCGGCGAGGGCGGCGGCGCCGGCGGGCTCGACGATCACTTTCAAATGGCGAACGATCAGGCCCATGGCGGCGAGGATCGCCCCGTCGGGGACGGTGAGGACGCCCGCGGCCCAGCGGCGGATCAGCTCGAAGTTGCGCACGCCCGGCTTCGGAGCCGTGAGGCCGTCGGCCACGGTCTGCACCTTCTCGGGGGGCGTCGGCGCTCCGGCGGCGAGCGAGCGCACGATGCCGTCCGCTCCCGTCGGCTGGACGCCGTAGACCCGCGCGGCGGGGGCGAGCCCGCGGGCCGCCAGCAGGGCGCCGGAGAGGAGGCCGCCGCCGGAGGCCGGAATCGCGAGGGCGTCGAGGTCGGGCACGTCCTCCAGCAACTCCCAGGTGGCCGTGCCGGCCCCGGCGATGACGAACGGATCGTCGAAGGGGTGGACGAGGGTGTAGCCGTGCTCCTCGCGCAGCCGGACCAGACGCTCGAAGGCCTGGGTGGCGTTGGTGACGCCGTCCTTCTCGATCCGGGCTCCCATCGCGGCCACGGCCGCCAGCTTCTCCGGCACCGCGTTCTCCGGCATGACCACCACCAGCCGGGCGCCCGCCGCGTGGGCCGCCCAGGCAGCTCCCAGAGCGGCGTTGCCCGCGCTCACCGTGATCAGCCCCGGCGCCAGCTCTTCGGGAGAGAACGACCGCACCCGGTTGTAGGCGCCGCGGACCTTGAACGAGCCGGTGAGCTGCAGCCCTTCGGCCTTGAAGAACAGCCGTGCGCGGGCGAGCTCGTCCAGGGCGTCCGCGCGCAGCACCGGGGTGCGCACGACGACGCCCGCCAGCGCGCGGCGGGCGGCCAGGAGGTCCGGCAGGTCGGGGAGGGTGAGGTCGGTCATGATCGACCTTCATCGGCCGCCTACGGACAACGGGGGCAGCCGCTGATGTTGTGGCAGGTGCCACTGACTCCACCGACGGCCTCCAGCAGCGCCTTTTCCTGCTCCACGTCCTCGAGACCCCGCAGCGTCTCTCTGCTCAGCGTCAGCTTCTTCGGGCTCGTCCTCTTCTTCATGGCGTGCTCCTCGTGTCGTTTCGGTCTTCAGGGCTGGATTACCATCAACACAGGGGCTACCCTACTCGACCACCTCCGATTCTACCAAGTCTGGTCCCAGGGTAGACTGCCGCGATGCCCGAAGAGTCCCGCACCGTCGCCGGCGATCAGGCCGGCGCCACGCTGGCCGCCGTCGTCCGCGAAATGATCCCTGGCACCTCGTGGAGCCAGGCGAAGGAGATGTGCTCTGGGGGACGGGTCACTGTCGACGGCGTGCCGGCCGCCGATCCGGCGCGGCGGATGAGCGCGGGGGAGCTGGTCGAGATCCGTCTCGCAGGGTCCGCCCGCCGGGAGCCGGCGGTCACGGACCTGGTGGTCCATCTGGACGGCGAGGTGGCGGTGGTGCGCAAGCCGGCGGGCATCCTCACGGTCCCTTTCGAGCGCGACGACCGCGACACGCTGGTGGCCCTCGCGCGGGTCGCCGTGCGCCGCATCGACGCCGCCCGCGGCCGGGAGACGAGCCCCACGCTGCGCACCGTGCAGCGGCTGGACAAGGAGACCTCGGGGCTCGTGGTCTTCGCCCGCAGCGTCCCCGCTCAGCGCCATCTCCAGCGGCAGCTCGCCGAGCACACGGTGCTCCGCCGCTATCTCGCCATCGCCCACGGCACGGCGGAGGACGCGGTCTACGAGACGATGTTCGTGCCCGACCGCGGCGACGGTCTGCGCGGCTCCTGGGGCGTGTTCCGCCCGGGCCGCTCGGGCCGCTCGGGCCGCGGCGAGGCGCCGGCGGAGGCCCGCGAGGCCATCACCCGCGTCCAGGTCCTGGAGCGGCTGCCGGGGGCGACGCTGCTGGCCTGCGAGCTCGAGACAGGCCGCCAGCATCAGATCCGCATCCACCTCGCCGAAGCCGGGCATCCGCTGGTGGGGGAGACGGTCTACGTCCGCGATTATCTGCGTGACAGTTCGCATGACCAGCGCGGTCCCCTCCTGCCGGCTCCCCGCCCCATGCTCCACGCCGCCGTCCTCGGTTTCGTCCATCCGCGGACGGAGAAGGTCCTGCGCTTCGAGGAGCCGCCGCCGGACGACTTCACGGCCGTGCTCAAGCGGCTCCGTGCCGGGAAGTCGCGCCAGCGTTGAAATCCGTTGCAATCAACTCCCTGACGGGCAAGCCTGGCTGGCAGGCCATCGCCCTGGCCCTCGCGTGGCGGTACGTTTGCCACTCGGCCATGCTCCTCCTGTCGCTCCTGACGGAGGGGCGGCCGGCGCCCACGCTGCCGGACACCGTCCTCGACCGCCTGCCGCGCGTGGCATGGATCGCGGACCGCAACTACTGGCTCTGGCTGCTGTGCTTCATCCCCGTGGCTCTCGTCCTTTGGCGGCGGGACCGGCCGGCGTTCGTCCACTTCGTCTACCTGGGAGGGATCGTGAGTCTCGTGCGGGGCGTCTGCGTGGGCCTGACCGGCCTGGGACCGGTCGCCGGTCCGGACGTCAACGCCGGCCTCCACGGAGCGGCGATCCTCCACGCCTGGCTCACTCTCGTCAACCCGTTCTCGACCCTCTTCGGCAACGCCGCCCAGATCTACCTGACGAAGGACCTCTTCTTCTCGGGCCACGTCTCGTCGACGTTCCTCCTCTGGCTCTACTGCCGGCGGGAGGATCCCTGGCTGCGCCGTGCCGCCGCCCTCGGCCACTGGGGAACCGTGGCGGTCGTGCTCCTCTCCCACCTGCACTATACGATCGACGTGGTGGGGGCGTGGGCGATCACCTACAGCCTGTTCGCGCTGTGGGGGCCGGGACGCCACACCGCAAATCCCATAGAATGAGCGCCGATGACCGCCAGACACCGGGAATCCCCGGCCATGGTCTCCAGGGGGTGGTATGCAGGGCAAAAGGCTGCTCCGATCGATCCGGCTGAAGAACCTGCTCTCCTACGGCAGCGAAGGGGAGACGCTCGAGCTGGAGCCGCTCAACGTGCTGATTGGGCCGAACGCTTCGGGGAAGTCGAACCTGATTGACGCGATCAGCGTGTTGGCGGCGACGCCGCGAAACCTCCTGACCCCTTTTCGCCAGGCGGGCAGCTCGTTCCAGGACTGGCTTTGGAAGGGAGTGCCTGAGACTCCAACGGCCGAGATCGAAACGCGCCTCGACTACGTAGAGATTGGAGGTGTCACCTCTCCGCTGTTCTACCGGCTCGCATTCACGGTGTCCGACAGCCGATTAAGAATCGTCCAAGAAGAGCTTGAAGAGGAAGATAGCTCTCCTGACAGTTTCCTTGTTCACCGGGATTTAGAAACAATAGTGATGGTTCCGCATCATCCCAGGGTGGCAGCCGACCTCGTCTCTCCCTTGGTCGCGCGTCTGGACAACCAACAATCGGTTTTGTCGCAGGTCCGAGATCCGGCCAACTATCCTCAGTTGACTTATGTCGGGACGGGGCTCGGGAGTATAGGTTTCTTCCGCGGTTGGCAGTTCGGGCCGGATAGCGTGATCCGCAAGCCGCAGGCTGTCAATCTGCCCGACGACTTCCTCTTGGAAGATGCCAGTAACCTGGGTCTCGTACTCAACGATCTCCAAAACAGGCTAGACACCAAACGATTACTCCTTGAGAAGCTTAAGCTGTTGTACGAAGAAGTCGAGGACGTTACGACCAAGGTCCAGGGCGGGACCATTCAGATCTTCTTTCATGAGAAGAATCTCGATTCCAGGAAGCCAATTTCTGCCGCTTGGCTCTCGGACGGCACGCTCCACTATCTTTGCCTTCTCACCATCCTTCTCCACCCCGAGCCGCCGCCTCTGATCTGTCTGGAGGAGCCCGAGCTGGGTCTGCATCCGGACATCTTGCCCAAGGTGGCAGATTTGTTGATCGACGCTTCACGGCGCACTCAGCTCATCGTCACCACGCATTCCGAAACGCTGGTCTCCAGGCTTTCCGAGGTGCCTGAAGCCGTGGTGGTTTGCGAACGCGACGACCAGGGCACGCACCTGCGACGCCTGGAGCCGGAGAAGCTCCGAATCTGGCTTGACAAGTACCTGCTGGGGGAGCTTTGGCGAATGGGTGAGATCGGTGGGAATCGATGGTGAGTGAGATCCGAATCTACGTGGAGGGTGGAGGGGACCGGAGCGATTCGAAAGCTGCCATCCGCGAAGGCTTCAACAATTTTCTCCAGCCTCTTCGTGATCTGGCCAGAGCACACAGAGCTCGCTGGTCCCTTACGGTGTGTGGAAGCCGGAATGCCGCCTTCGACGCCTTCAGGAGGGCAATCGAAGATTACCCGGATTCCTTTCTTGTCCTGCTTGTCGACGCCGAATCTCTGGTGACCCATTCCCCTTGGAAGCATCTCCGGGATCGGGACGGATGGGATTCTGGGGAGCTTGCCGTTGAACATTGTCATCTTATGGTGCAGACGGTCGAGGCTTGGCTCGTCGCCGATCCTGAGACGCTCGCGGATTTTTACGGAAAGGGATTCCTGCAAGGCGCGCTCCCCAGGCGACACGATGTCGAAGCGATCGCCAAGGACGACCTGGTTCGCGCCTTGGACCGAGCGACTGCTCGGACCCAGAAGGGGCGCTACCACAAGATCTTGCATTGTTCCATCCTCCTGGGCCTGCTGAACCGGGACAGAGTCCGCGCCCGTGCTCGGCACTGCGATCTCCTTTTCACCACCCTGGAGGCCCGGATTCGCGGCACGGCGGAGTAAGACGACAGAGCGAGGGGGCCGTCTCCGGCCCCCTCGCTTGTTTAGTTTAAGGCTTCCTGTACGCCGGCGGCAGCGGCCCCCCGAGGTCCTTGTAGCGGTCGCGCAGCTCGGTCTGCCGGCTCTTCATCGGCATCTCCCGGCCGCGGATGAAGACCGCGTCGGCGAAAGTGGTGAGCTCCAGCGGGTCGCCGTCCCAGATCACGACGTCGGCGTCCTTGCCCGGCTCCAGGGTGCCGTAGTGGTCGGCGATCCCCCAGATGCGGGCCGGGGCGGCGGTGACGGCCTGCAGGGCGGCGTCCCAGGGGAGGCCGTTGGCCACGGCGTTGCCGGCCGCCTGCTTGAGGTTGCGGGCGTTGTGGGCGTCGCCGGTCGCGAAGGCGAGGGTGACGCCCGCCTTGTGGAGGCGCGCCGCGTTCTCCAGGGTCGCGCCCAGGCTCTCGAAGCTGTCGGGCCGGTCCTCCATGGGATTGACGAGCACCGGCACTCTGGCGGCGGCGATCTGATCCGCCACCTTCCACCCCTCGGTGACGCCGGAGAGGATCAGCTTGAGCTTCCACTCTTTGGCGAAGCGCAGGACGGTCTCGATGTCGCTCGCCCGGTCGACGGCGACGACCAGGGGGAGCTGTCCCCTGACCACGGGCAGCAGGGCCTCCAGGTCGAGCCGCGAGAGGACGTAGGGCCGCCGGTCGCCGGCGTCGAAAGCCTTGCGGTTGGCGGCGTAGTCGAGGGCGTCCTGGAAGGCCTCCTTGAGGCGGAGCAGGGCCGCGGCCCGGGAGCCGCCGGCGAGACGGGAGCCCGACTCGCCGAGGACCGCGAACATCGCCACCGGCGAGCGCACCAGGAAATCGCCGGGCCCGCCGAGGGTAATGATCGCGCCCTGGCCGGCGATGAGGCTCTTGCCGGGACCGGGCGCCACCACCGCGCGGGTCAGCCCCTCGATGCGGTTGACCGGGATGAGGACCGAACGCGGATTGAGCGCGTCGGCGACGCTGAAGGCGGCGGTGACGCGGTCGTCCTGGACGCGGGCGTCACGGGTGCCCTCGACGGCGCCGACCTCGACGACGCCGAGCGTCGAGAGGGAGTCGAAGAGGCCGGGGGTGACGACCTTGCCGCGAGCGTCGATGCGGCGGGCGCCGGCGGGCACGGGGACGGCCGGACCGCCCACGGCGCGGATGCGGCCGTTCTCGATCACCAGCGTGCCGTTCTGAATCGTCCCCTGGGGACCGGCGGTGTGGATCGTGGCGCCGGTGATCGCCACGGTCTCAGCGAGCGCCGGAGCCGTGAGGACGGCCAGAGCGAGGAGAGCGGAGAAGAGCAGGCGGTGCATCACTCCACCTCCTTGGCATCGCGAAGGCCCAACTCGAAGTCCATCTCCGGCTGGCGGGCCGGATCGTTGCGGTCGAAGAGCAGGGCGCCGTCGATCCAGACCTTCTCGGCGCGGCTGTAGACGCTGAACGGATTGCCGCTCCACAGCACGACGTCGGCCATCTTGCCCGTTTCGAGCGAGCCGGTCTGCTTGTCGATCCCCAGCGATCGCGCGGGATTGATCGTCAGCCAGCGGATGGCGTCCTCCTCCCTGAGGTGCATGCCCATGCGGTTGCCGGCGGCCATGGCCTTGGCGGCTTCCTGGTTGAGGCGCTGAATGCCGTCCGCCGAGTCGGAGTGGACGATGGCGCAGGCGCCGGCCTTTTCGACCAGGGCGATGTTCTCGCGGATGCCGTCGAAGGCCTCCATCTTGAAGCCCCACCAGTCAGCCCACATGTCGGCGCAGATGCCGTTGGCCGCCAGCACGTCAGCGATTTTGTAAGCCTCGACGGCGTGATGGAAAGCGGTGACTTTATAGCCGAATTCCTTGGCGACGTCGATCATGGTGAGCATCTCGTCGGCGCGATAGCAATGGTTTTGCACCAGGATCTCGCCGCGCAGCACGCCGGCCAGCGTTTCGAGCTGCAGGTCGCGCGCCGGCTCGTCGGCGTCCTTGCCGGCCTTCTTCTTCGCCTCGTACCGGTCCCATTTCTCCATGTATTCGCGGGCCTTGAGCCAGGCCGCGCGGTAGCCGGCGACGTTGCCCATGCGGGTGGCGGGGGAGCGTCCCTTGCTGCCGTAGACCCGCTTGGGATTTTCGCCGCAGGCCATCTTGAGGCCGTAGGGGGCGCCGGGGAACTTCATGCCGTAGACGTCGCGGGCCGGCACGTTCTTCACCGTCACACTGCGGCCGCCGAAGAGGTTGGCCGAGCCCGGCAGGATCTGCATGGTGGTGACGCCGCCGGCGAGCGCCAGGGGGAACTGGGGGTCCTGGGGCCACACCGAGTGCTCGGCCCAGACCTCGGCCGTGTTCGGGTTGGTGGCCTCGTTGCCGTCCTCGTTGGCCTGGACGCTGGGCGCCGCATAGACCCCGAGATGAGAGTGGGGGTCGATGATCCCGGGCGTCACCCACTTGCCCGTGCCGTCGACGATGGTAGCGCCGGCCGGGGCCTCGACGCTCGCACCCACGGCGGCGACCTTGCCGTCGCGCAGCAGGACGGAGCCGCGCGCGATGCGCTCGCCGGCGGCGGTGAGGAGGGTGGCGTTGGTGATGACGACGGGCTGGGAGGGGAGCGGCCGGTAGGTGGACGGGTACGGGGGCTCGGCGGGCCTGGCGGCGGGCGCGGGAGCTGCAGCGGCGGGCTCCGGCGCCGAGGCCGGCGGTGCGGGAGCCGCCGTCGCCGCCGGCGGGCTGGGCGGCGGGGGCGGGGCGGCGCTGGCACAGCCGGCGGGCACGAGGCCGAGCAGGGCCGCGAGGGCGCCGAAAGCGAAGCGTCTCAGCTTGTCGTTCATGGGCCTCCTCGATGAGGGAGAAAAAACCGGCGGCGATCCTAGCACCATCGCCAGCGCCCCTACGGGGCTGACCCTCACTCTCCCAACCCTCTCTCTCCCAGCCTCCCCCCCGGCCGCCGGGAGAGAGAGGGCTAAAACAGCCCCGCTCCAGCGGGGTGCGTCACACAGATCGCTCCTTATTTCTGACGCACCTCTAAATTCCAACTTTGTCCTTGACGCCGGCCCCGCCCGGGCATAAATGCCAGGGCTAGGAACGACGCCGGATGAATCCGGCTTAAAGTCCCCTTCAGGGGGCGCTGTTCATAGCCCTGGCATTTATGCCCGGGCGGGGCTTCTCCCGGCCGGCGGGGGGGAGGCTGGGAGAAGAGGGCCGGGGTGATGAGGGCCAACAGTGCGGGGCTCCGAGGGGCGGCCCTACCGCGGCACCGGCCCCAGGATCTCCCCGTCCGCTCCCAGCGGTGGATAGGGCGCGCCGCGCTTGCGGCACTGGGCGGCGATCCCCGGCCAGGTCCATTCGAAGAGGAGGCGGGCGTGGGTCTCCGGGTCGAGCCGCGGGGCGTCGTAGAGGCCGGCGGCGCGGCGCTGGCGCTGCGCCTCGAAGAGGAGGAGGGCGGCGGCGACGGAGACGTTGAGCGAGGTGCCCATCCCCTCCATGGGGATCGCCACCACGGCGCCGGCGCCGGCCAGCGCCTCCGGGGTGAGGCCGTCGTCCTCGTTGCCCAGGAGGAGGGCGGTGGGGAGGGTGAAGTCCACCTCGCGAAAGGGGATCGCCGCGGGCGTGGGGTGGGCCGCCAGCACCCGCAGACCCCGGTCCTTGAGCTGCTCCAAGGCTGCGGCGAGCGTCCGGTGCTTGCGGACGGGCAGCCACTTGCGGTTTCCTCCCGAAGCCGGCCGGGAGATCTTGAGGCGTCCTCCCGGCCAGACGGCGTGCGCCTCCAGCACGCCCACGGCGTCGCAGCTCCGCAGGATGGCCGCCAGATTGCGCGGCACCTGGACGTCCTCCAAGAGGACGGTGAGGTCCGGCTGCCGGCGGTCGAGGACGGCGCGGAGGCGGTGGAAGCGCTCAGGCGTGCTCATTGCATCGAGAGAGACACCGGGCTGATAACATACCCCGCGTGCGCCCCCCGCGGCGCGCCGAACCGCAGGAGAACAGCTAGGGAGGGATGAGACCCCATGGCCATCGTGGAGCGTACCGGCAGCAGCACCATCGACCGCATCGTCGAGTACCTCGGCAACGACGCGGACAATCTCCTCTCCTTCACTTGCAAGGGGATTCCCAAGGAGCAGCTCATGCTGCCCGGTCCCGACCACGTGGAGCAGGCCTGGAGCCTTTCCGACCGCAAGGCGCCCGTGCTGGTGAATCTCCAGCGCCTCTACGGCGCGGGGCGGCTGGCGAACACGGGCTATCTGTCCATCCTGCCTGTGGACCAGGGGGTGGAGCACTCGGCCGCGGCCTCCTTCGCCCCGAACCCGGCGTATTTCGATCCGGAGAACATCGTCCGCCTGGCGATCGAGGCGCAGTGCAACGCCGTGGCCTCGACCGTGGGAGTGCTGGGCTCGCTCGCCCGCAAGTACGCCCACAGGATCCCGTTCATCGCCAAGATCAATCACAACGAGCTGCTGACCTATCCCAACAAATTCCAGCAGATCCTCTTCGGCAACGTCGAGCAGGCGTGGGAGATGGGCGCCGCGGCCGTGGGCGCCACGATCTACTTCGGCAGCGACGACGCCGACCGCGAGATCGTGGAGATCTCCGAGGCCTTCTACCACGCCCACGAGCTGGGTCTCGCGACCGTGCTCTGGGCCTACACCCGCAACAACGCCTTCAAGAAGGATGGCGTCGACTATCACACCTCGGCCGACCTGACGGGCCAGGCCAACCACCTGGCGGTGACCCTCCAGGCGGACATCGTCAAGCAGAAGCAGGCGACCGTCAACGGCGGCTACACGGCCCTCAACTTCGGCAAGACCAGCCCCAAGGTCTACGGCGAGCTGGTCACCGACCATCCCGTCGACTGGAACCGCTGGCAGGTGGTGAACTGCTACTCGGGGCGCGCCAGCCTGATCAACTCCGGCGGCGAGTCCAAGGGGGCGAACGATTTCGCGGACGCCGCGCGCACGGCGGTGATCAACAAGCGGGCCGGCGGCTCCGGGCTGATCTCCGGCCGCAAGGCCTTCCAGCGCCCGATGAAGGAGGGCGTCGAGCTCTTCCGCATCATCCAGGACGTCTTTCTCTGCCCTGAGGTGACGGTGGCCTGAGGGGACGGAGCCCCGGAGACGTGTCCTCGGGGCTCGCTCGGTTCATTCTCCTAGGAGCCTGTCGGAAAACCTCTGAGCGTGCCCATATGTTGTGGTATATCCCAGAAGAGAGCACCGCTAATTGGGGTCGAAAGGCTCATTTTTCGGGTTTCCCGACAGGCTCCTAGCAGGAGCTGCCGCCGCGGCAGGTGCCGATGGCGCCGCAGTTCGACGGGGTGAAGCCGTCGATCTTGCAGCTCATCCCGCACGAGCTGTTGCAGGTGCAGATGTCATCGCAGGTGATGATGATGGCCCGGCTGGGCGCCGACGCGGCGGCCAGCAGGGCGAGAATGGCGGCGATCCGGCATAGCGTCTTCATCTCGATCTCCTTGTGGTTCAGGCCCGCGGGCCTGGGATGGGACAGTGCGAAGGACTCTAAAGGTCGCGCGTGAGAGGGTCAAGGCTGTCGGCCCAATCCTCGATCGACTCCGCGACCGACTCTTCGGCCGCGGGGGGCTCCGACGGCCCCGGGATCCCCTCGATCAGGGCTCGCACGTCGTCCAGCCGTGCATCGGCGTCCTCCTCGCCCATCTCCAGGAGCCGTTGCAGGTAGTCGGGCTGGAACATCAGGAAGCTCAGGAAGTCGGAGGTGTCCGTCTCCTTGGTGCCCAGGCTGCGCGTCAGGTAGCGGAAGCTCGCGGGCAGGCGGGGCTCGTAGGCCGTGGCGAGCCTGCCCAGAGCCTGGGAGGGGCGGATCGTCCGGATCTCCACCTGGCGCAGGCTGCCCCGGGCTTCGAGCGGGAGCTTGGCCAGCAGGCAGTTGATGCTCTCCAGGCGGCGGACGTCCTCGTCGAGGACGTCGAGGAAGATGGCGTCCATGAGCTGGCTGAGGATCTGAGCGGGGGGCGGATAGCCCGTGTTCCTCGGCCGGTTGGCGGCCTCCTCCAGGGTGGGCTCGTGGTGGGGCGAGATGGCCAGGATGCGCGTCGCGCCCAGGCGGAGGGCGGGGGCGAGCGGGGTCGAAAGCCGGATGCCGCCGTCGCCGTACCAGTCGTCGCCCAGGCGGACGGCGGGGAAGAACAGCGGCAGGGCGGAGGAGGCCATGACGTGCTCCACCGAGATGCGGGCGGGCAGGCTGCGGTGCCGCGGCTGGCTCCACGGGTGGAAGTGCCGGGCCTGCACCCAGGTGACCGTCTGCTCGGTGGAGTAGTTGAGGGCCGTCAGGGCGAGGGCCTTGAGCGTCCCTCGCTCCAGGTTGCGCTGAATGCCGATGAATTCGCCGTCCACGGCGGCGGAGGCGTGCGCGACGGTGGCGTAGAGGGGCCGGGTGTCCACCAGGCCGTGCACCTCGGGCAGGCTCATGCCGCCGGAGGCGAGCCGCGCCGCCCAGTGGGTGAAGTGGCGGGCGAGGGAGACGGTGTCGATGCGGAAGATGTCCTCGGCCCGCAGACGGCACCAGAGCGCGCACAGCTCCTCGGCGGCCTCGGCGAGGGTGCCGGGGTGGGCGGCGAGGAAGCTGGCGTTGATGGCCCCGGCGGAGACGCCGATGATGATCGGAAAGCGCAGCTCGGGCAGACGCCGGGCCAGGCCCCGCAGCACGCCCACCTGATAGGCCCCCCGGGCGCCGCCGCCGGTGAGCACCAAGGCGAGGTCGCCCCTGGCCGCACGACCGCCTGACATGAGATGATCGCCCTCCAATCGCGGGTTGGACACTACGCATACTCTATGTGAGGACGAGCGGAAATGAAAACGGTTCGCACTCTGGTGGTCGTGCTGGTGCTCCTGATCCTGGCGGGCTTCGCCTTCATGTACTCGGGGCTCTACGACGTGGCCGCCAGCACGCCCGACAACGGGCTCCTCAAGACGATCCTGGAGACCACCCGGGACCGTTCGGTCGAGCGCCGGGCCGAGGCGGTCAAGCCGCCAAACCTGGACGACCCGCAGATGATCCGGACGGGGCTCGTCCACTACCACGAGATGTGCGCCACCTGCCATGGCGCGCCCGGGGTCAAGATCTCCGAGATCGGCCAGGGCCTGAACCCCTATCCGCCGGAGCTGGCCGCCCGCCGCGGGGCCGGCGATCCGCGGGAGAGCTTCTGGATCGTCAAGAACGGCCTCAAGATGACCGGCATGCCCGCCTTCGGCGTCACCCACAGCGACGAGGAGATCTGGGCCATCGTCGCCTTCCTGCGGCGGATGCCGAAGCTCAAGCCCGAGGAGTACCAGGAGATGGCGAAGCAGGCCGGGCTCGGGGCTCCGGGCGAGGAGAACGAGGCGCACGAGCACGGCGCGCCGGCAGACCAGGCCCGGCCGGTGGACGAGCACCACGACTGATTGCTTTTCCCTGGGAGCGCCGGCGTCCCGCCGGCCACTTACTTCGCCTTCTTCCCTCGCACCCCCTTGCCCCATCGGATACACTCTGCCCGTGATGGAGCTGGGGGATCTCACGCTGACCCGGGTCAGCGACGGCGAATTCCGTCTGGACGGGGGGGCCATGTTCGGCGTGGTGCCGCGCGTGATGTGGGAGAAGCCGTGTCCGCCGGACGCCCGCAACCGCATCCGCATGGGGACCAACTGCCTGCTGGTGGCCCGCGGCAGCGACCTGCTGCTCATCGACACCGGCATCGGCGACAAGCACGACGACCGGTTCCTGGAGATGTACGGCACCGACCCGCGCGCCGTGCGCCTGCCGGAGGCCATCCGCCGGGCGGGCTACGAGCTCGGGGACGTCACCCACGTCCTCCTCTCCCACCTCCACTTCGACCACTGCGGCTGGAACACCCGCGAGCAGGGGGGCCGGCTCGTCCCCACCTTCCCCAAGGCGCGCTACTGGCTGCAGCGGGGGGAGGTGGAGCACGCCCGCCGGCCCAACGAGCGCGACCGGGCGAGCTACTTCCCCGACAACTGGGAGCCGCTGTTCGAGGCCGGCGTGGCCGAGCTGTTCGGCGACGAGGCCGAGCCCATCTCCGGAGTGAAGGCGGTGCGCACGCCGGGGCATAACGCGGACATGTGCATCGTTTTGCTGGATGGCGGGCTTGGCGGAAATACCGCGAAGGGAGTGTTCTGGGCCGACCTCGTGCCCATGACCCCGCACGTCGCCTACCCCTGGATCATGAGCTACGACCTGTACCCGCTGACGACGCTCGACAACAAGAAGCTCTGGCTGCCGCGGGCGGTCGAGGGAAACTGGCTCTGCGTCTTCGAGCACGATCCCGACGTCCCCTTCGCCAGACTCGTGGAGGAGAAGCCCGGCCGATATCGGGCGCAGCGAGCGCATCCGGCCGAAGCCCCGGCGACCGTCCCGCCTTGATCCGCGGCCGCCCGTCCCCAATCCAAAATCCAAATCAAAAATCCAAAATATGGAGATTCGATGGCGCGAGAAGAGTTCGACCTGATCATCATCGGCAGCGGCCCGGGCGGCTACGTCGCCGGCATCCGGGCGGGGCAGCTCGGCATGAAGGTGGCCGTCGTCGAGAAGGACCCGAAGGTCGGCGGCACCTGCACGCTGCGCGGCTGCATCCCCACCAAGGCGCTGCTGCACACGGCGGAGGTGCTGGACGAGATCCGCGGCGCCGGCGACCTGGGTATCCAGGTCGCGGCGCCAACGCTCGACATCGGCAAGGCGCAGGACCGCAAACAGAAAGTGGTCGACGCCAACTCCCGCGGAATCGACTTCCTGTTCAAGAAGAACAAGGTGACGACCCTGCGCGGCTTCGGCCGCCTCGCCGGTCCGCACGCAGTGGAAGTGGAAGGAGCGGATGGGAAGGCGGCCTACGGCGCGAAGCACGTGATCATCGCCACGGGCTCGGTCCCGCGGGACATCCCCATCGCTCCGGCGGATGGCGAGCGCATCCTCAACTCGGACCACATCCTGGAGCTGCGCAAGGTGCCGGCCTCGCTGGCCGTGCTGGGCGCCGGCGCCGTGGGCACCGAGTTCGCCTCCCTCTACGCCTCCTTCGGGACCCAGGTGACGCTGATCGAGATGCTGCCGCGCATCCTCCCCATCGAGGACGAGGAGTCCTCGGCCGAGCTGCAGCGGGCGCTGCGCAAGCGGAAGATCGAAGTCATGGCGGGCACGAAGATGTCCAGCGTCGAGCGCACCGAGACCGGCGTGCGCCTGCATCTCGAAGGGGGCAAGAAGGACACCGTCGAGGCCGAGCTGCTGCTGTCGGCCATCGGCCGCCGGCCGGTCACCGAGAACATCGGCCTCGAGGCGCTGGGGATCGAGACGGAGCGCGGCTACGTCAAGATCAACCCTCTCATGCAGACCAACGTGCCGAACGTCTACGCCATCGGCGACGTGGTCAACACGCCGTGGCTGGCGCACGTCGCCTCGGCCGAGGGCATCCTGGCCGTCGAGCACATGGCGGGCCTGCCGGTGAAGCCCCTCAACTACGACCGCGTCCCCTCCTGCACGTATTGCGATCCGGAGGTGGCGAGCGTCGGCCTGACCGAGGCCAAGGCCCGCGAGCGCGGCTACGACGTGGCGGTGGGCAAGTTCCCCTTCTCGGCCCTGGGCAAGGCGCGCATCGTGGGCAAGACCGAAGGATTCGTGAAGGTGGTGCGCGAGAAAAAATATGACGAGGTGCTCGGCGTCCACATCGTCGGCGTCCACGCCACCGATCTGATCGCCGAGGCCTGCGTGGCCTTGCAGATGGAGGGCACGGACGAGGAGCTGCTGCGCACCATGCACGCTCACCCGACGCTGTCCGAAGCGGTGATGGAAGCCGCCCACGCCGCGCACGGCGCGGCGATTCACATCTGATCACCTCTGAAGGAAACCCATGGCGAAACTGGGCAAGGACTGGGGTCCCCTCCACCCGCCGGTAGAAGCGGCAGAGGCGACCGACAAACTGGCGAAGACCGAGCTGCCGCGCGAGCGCCAGCTCGAGCTCTATTCCTATATGACGCTGAACCGCATGGTGGAGGAGCGGCTGGGCAACCTCTACCGGCAGGGCAAGGTGGTGGGCGGGCTCTACTCCAGCCGCGGCCAGGAGGCCACCTCGGTGGGGAGCGCCTACGCTCTCGCGCCGCAGGACGTGATGGGACCGCTCATCCGCAATCTGGGCGCCATGCTGGTGCGGGGCGTCAAGCCGCGGGAGGTCATGATGCAGTACATGGCCAAGAGCGACAGCCCCACCGGCGGCAAGGACGGCAACACCCATTTCGGCGACCTCAAGCGGGGCCTCGTGGCGCCCATCTCCATGCTCGGGGCCGTCATCCCGGTGATGGCCGGGGTGGCGCTCGCCGGCCGCATGCAGGGCAGGGACCTCGTGGCTCTCACCTACATCGGCGACGGCGGCACCTCGACGGGGGACTTCCACGAGGGGCTGAACCTCGCCGCCGTGCTCCACGTCCCCTTCGTCCTTATCGCCGAGAACAACGGTTGGGCCTACTCGACGCCCACCTCGCGGCAGATGCGGATCAAGAACATCGCCATCCGCGCCGCAGCCTACGGCATCCCGGGCGAGATCGTGGACGGCAACGACGTGCTGGCCGTCTACGAGACCACGAAGCGGGCGATCGAGCGGGCGCGCTCCGGCGGCGGTCCCACCCTGATCGAGGCCAAGACCTTCCGCATGAAGGGGCACGCCGAGCACGACGACGCGGGCTACGTGCCGAAGGAGCAGTTCGAGCAGTGGCGGACGAAGGATCCGATCGACCGCTTCGAGCGCCATCTCCTGAGCCGTGGCTTCGCCGGCGAGGAGGAGCTGCGGGCCATCGTGGCAAGGATCGAGGCCCAGCTCAACGACGAGGTGGACTTCGCCCTGGCCTCGCCCATGCCGCCGCCGGAGCGGGCGCTCGAAGGCGTGTACGAGCCGTCGGAGCCGTCGGAGGTCAACGCCTGATGGCTACGTTCACCTACCTCGAAGCCATCCGCCAGGCGCTGTGGGACGAGATGGAGGAGGACGAGCGGGTGTTCATGCTCGGCCAGGACATCGGCACCTACGGCGGCGCCTTTCGCGTCACCGCCGGGTTCCTCGACCGCTTCGGACCCGGGCGGATCATCGACACGCCGATCAGCGAGTCCGCCATGGTGGGGTGCGCCATCGGCGCCGCCATGCTGGGGATGCGGCCGGTGGTGGAGATGCAGTTCATCGACTTCATCTCCTGCGCCTTCAACCAGATCGTCAACTTCGCGGCGCCCAACCACTATCGCTGGGGGCAGCAGGTGCCGCTGGTGGTGCGCGGCCCGGCGGGGGGGAACGTCCACGGCTCGGCCTACCACAGCCAGAATCCGGAGTCGTACTTCCATCACACTCCAGGATTGAAGATCGTGGCGCCGGGCACGGTGGCCGACGCCTACGGGCTGCTCAAGGCAGCCATCCGCGATCCCAACCCGGTGCTCTACTTCGAGCACAAGTACCTCTACCGGCGGCTCAAGGATGAATTGCCTGAGGGAGATGGCTTGGTGCCGATCGGCAAGGCTCGGCTGGCGCGGCCGGGGCGCGACCTGTCGGTCGTCACCTGGGGTGCTATGCTGCACGTGGCGTTGGAGGCCGCCGGGCGTCTGGAGGCGGAGGGGATCGACCTCGAAGTCCTCGATCTCCGGACGATCAAGCCCCTCGATCAGGAGGCGATCCTCGCCACCGTCCGCAAGACCAGCCGGGTGATCGTCCTCAGCGAGGAGCAGGTCACGGGCTCGGTGGCAGGGGAGGTCGCGGCGCGGATCTCGCAAGACGCTTTCGCCTGGCTGGACGGGCCGGTGCACCGGCTCTGCTGTCCGGACACTCCGGTCCCCTACAGCCCGACGCTCGAAGAAGCCTATCTGCCGAACGTGGACAAGCTCGTCGCCAAGGTGCGGGAGCTGGCCGCCTACTGACCGGAACCGGAGACGGAAGAGAGATACGGGAGAGCTTATGGCAACGGAAGTCGTGATGCCCCAGATGGGGGAGTCGATCGCCGAAGGCACCATCACCCGCTGGCTGGTGAAGGTGGGGGACAAGGTGGAGCGCGATCAGCCCCTGTTCGAGATTTCGACCGACAAGGTCGACGCCGAGATCCCCAGCCCCGCCTCGGGCACGCTGCTGGAGATCCGCAACAAGGAGGGGGAGACCGTCCCCGTCAACCAGGTGGTGGCGACGATCGGCGAAGCCGGCGCGCAGCCCGCGGCCGCCCCTGCACCTCCCGCAGAAGCCCCCGCCCCGGCCGTGCCGGCCGCGACGCCCGGAGCGGAGCCGGCCCCGACCACCACAGAGGTCAAGCGCGAGGAGACGGCCCGCGAAGCACCGCCGCCCGCCGCGGCACCGGCACCCACTCCGGCTCCGGCTGCCGCGCCGCAGGTGGCTTCGCCGCCCGAGCCGGCTGCCAAGGAAGAAGAGGCGAGCGCCGAGGACCGGCTGCGCAAGTTCTCCAGCCCGCTGGTGCGCAACATCGCCGCCAAGGAGGGGGTCAACCTGGAGGAGGTCCCCGGCACCGGCGCTCAAGGCCGCGTGACCAAGGACGACATCCTCGGCTACCTGGAGCAGCGCAAGGCGGCGCCGGCCCCGGCTCCGGCGGCAGCCGCTCCGGCCCCCGCGCCCACGCCGGCACCGGCGCCCACTCCGACGCCAGCGGCCGCTGCTGCGGCTCCCGCAGCCGCGCGTCCGACCGGCGGGTTCTCGGTGCCGGCCTACGGAGCCGGGGAGAACGTCGAGATCGAGCCGATGTCGAAGATCCGGCAGATCACGGCCGCCCACATGGTCTACTCGAAGGCCACCTCGGCCCACGTGACGACCGTTTTCCACATCGACTTCTCGAAGGTGGCCCGTGCCCGTGCCCGCTCCAAGGACGGCTTCTTCAAGAAGGAGGGCACCAAGCTCAGCTTCATGCCCTTCATCTTCAAGGCGGTGGCCACGGCCCTCAAGGCGCACAAGTCGCTCAACGCCGCCATCGACGGCACCAACATCGTCTACAAGAAGGACATCAACCTCGGCATGGCGGTCGACATGGCGGGGCGCGGGCTGATCGTGCCGGTGCTCAGGAACGCCGATCAGTTGAGCCTGGTGGGCCTCGCGAAGACGGCCAACGACCTCGCCGACCGGGCGCGGAGCAAGAAGCTCAAGCCCGAGGAGACGCAGGGAGGCACCTTCACCATCACCAACCCGGGCGTCTTCGGCAGCCTCTTCGGCACCCCGATCATCAACCAGCCGCAGGTGGCCATCCTCGGCGTTGGCACCATCGAGAAGCGGCCGATCGTCGTCGAGGACGAGGACGGCAACGACTCGATCGTCATCAAGACCATGTCCTACCTCGCCATCACCTACGACCACCGCCTGGTGGATGGCGCCGATGCGGACCGCTTCATGATCGACGTCAAGAAGGTGATCGAGCAGGATACCTGGACCGAGCTCGAAGCGTACGTCTAGGTTCAGGAGGCGTCCACACTTCAAAAGGAGGAAAACGATGCGGACCCCGAAACGAATCCTGACCCTCGCGCTCCTGGTCGTCGGTGGGCTCGTCGTGCAGACCGGAGCCGCCCTGGCGTGCACCGATGCCTGTGTGCGAGTCGACGACCCCAACCACCCCTTCTGCCGGCAGTGCGAGGACACCGGCGCGTACACCGGAGCCACCTGCGAGAACATCGGCAACTGCGGCTGCGCCTACACCCACAACACCTGCGGCCTCTCGGCCTCCGGCATCAAGGCGGACGTCCAGCAGGCGGACCTCGGCATCCTTCTGCATTCGGGCGACGGCGCGGTCTGCCCGGCGACTGCGAGCGGCGACGTAGCACGGTAGGTCTTCTGCGGTGAGAAATGTGGCGGGCCCCGGGGAGCTGCCGGGGCCCGTCGTGTCTCGGCGCCACCAATTCCGTTGACCGATGCCAGGGAGCCGGAGTAAACTCTCCGCGAGGGTAACCCCGAGATGGCGCTGCTTAAGGACAACCCTGAGATCCTGATGACCGGCGAGGAGCTCTTCCGCCGCCCGGATCTCAACCCCTGCGAGCTGGTGAACGGAAGGGTCGTGCCGACGATGCCGACGGGTGACGAACATGGGGACGTGGAGCTCGAGCTGGGGGCGATGCTCCGTTCCTATGGCAAAGAATCGAAGCGTGGACGGGCTGTGGGCGGAGAGGTCGGCATCTACATCCGCCGCAATCCGGACACGGTCCGCGCGGCCGACCTCGTCTTCATCTCCAGGGAGCGCGACGTCCGACCGAGGACGAAGGGGTATTTCGAGATCGCTCCGGAGTTGGTCGTGGAGATCCTCTCTCCGGACGACCGGGTGAGCCGGGTCCGGGAAAAGCTTCGCGACTATTTCTCGGCCGGTGTGCTGGTGGTATGGCTGGTGGACCCTGCCTCGCGCCGTGTCCTCGTCTACAGGTCTCCCACGGATGTGAAGGTCCTGGATGAGGAGCAGGTTCTCGCCGACGAGGGGTTGCTCCCCGGCTTCAGCGTTGCGGTTGCGGATCTGTTTTCGAAATAGGTACCGTAAGAACCTTCAGTCCCTCGACCTGGAGAAAGTGCCGCGGATTGTGGGTTACGAGAGGGAGCCCTTAAACGATCGCGGTCGCCGCAATCCAGGCATCAGGGTCCGACGCAGGACGGCCCAGCCTGCACTTGATCTTTGCCCACTCCCAACTGATTGCATCTTCATAAGGGAGAATGGTGTAGCCCCGGAGATGCTGCCGAAGTGCGACCAGCTTCTGCTCACCCCAATTGCGTCGTAAAGGCCAGCAGTAGAGTTCTGCGACGGTCATGAAGGAGATCCCGAGCCGATGGTTTTTCAGGATCTCCCAATATGCAGCGGCGAGAGAGTGTTTCTTGAGGATGTAGGAGACAACGGAGGTGTCGACGACCAGCCAGCTCACTCTTCATCCCAGGACGACGTCCGGCGCCAGCGCTCCAGCGCGGCCTCGAAGCCGTCGTTGATCTCGTCTTCGGGCCAGCCTCCGAGCAGATCTTCGAGGCGTTCCACTGGGCGGACTCCTTGCTGGCGAGCGAGATCTTCCAAGGATGTACGCTGCCAGAACTCGTTGGCTCGCAGCTCAATCTCGTCAAGTCGGTTTGTGTCTCTCAGCTTTAGGACGGTCACGGAGCACCTCCCATGGCTTCAATCTACTCGGCATGCTTCCGTCTGTCAAGTCCCTCTGTCGTTTCTTGGCATAAAAATTTTTCTCGCAAGAAGACCGCCTCTTCAGCCGGTCGTCCTCACCCCACCATCCGCCCATAGAGCTCCACGTACTCCTTCCCCTGCCTGTCCCAGGAGAAGTCCTGCGCCATGCCGTTGGCCATCAGCTTCTCCCAGGGGGTACGGTGGAGGTAGGTGTCGAGGGCATAGTCCAGGGCCCAGCGCAGCCCTGCGGGGACGAAGTGATCGAAGACGAAGCCGGTGCCGGCGCCGGTCGCGGAGTCGAACAGCTCCACCGTGTCGGCGAGGCCGCCGGTCTTGTGGACGAGGGGCGGGGTACCGTACTTCAGGCTGTACATCTGGTTCAATCCGCAGGGCTCGAACTTCGAAGGCATGAGGAAGAGGTCGGCTCCCGCTTCGATCCGATGCGCCAGCTCGTTGTTGAACCCCTTGAAGAACCAGGCCTTGCCGGGAAATCGCTCCTGCAGTCCCTGGAAGAAGTCCTCGTAGACCTTCTCGCCGCTGCCGAGCGCCACCAGCCGCAGGTCGCGCCGGGCGAGGAGCTCCGGCAGCACCTCGAAGCAGAGGTCGAACCCCTTCTGCGGCGTGAGACGCGAGACGACGCCGATCAGCGGCGCGGCCGTGCGCTCGTCGAGGCCCGTCTCCCGCAGCAGGTTGCGCTTGCAGCTCCACTTGCCGGCGGGCTCGCGGGCCGAGTAGTGGTAGAAGAGGTGGGGGTCTGTCTCCGGGTCCCACTCGCCGTAGTCGACGCCGTTGACGATGCCCACCAGCCGGTCGCCCCGGGCTCGCAGCAGGGGGTCCAGGCCGAAGCCGTGCTCCGAGGTCTGGATCTCCCGGGCGAAGGTGCGGCTGACGGCGGTGATGAAGTCGGCGTGGAGGATGCCGGTCTTCATAAAGTTGAAGCGGCCGGCCGCGAGGTCGGCGGCGTCCAGCCAGTGGACGTGGCTTCCCAGCCCCAGATCGCTCACCACGTTGGCGGGGACGTAGCCCTGATACGCCAGATTGTGGATCGTCAGCACCGAGCGGGTATGATCGAAGAGCCGATCCCAGCCGTAGAGAGCTTTGAGGAGGATGGGAGCGAGGGCGGTGTGCCAGTCGTGGCAGTGGACCACGTCCGGTCCCCAGCCCATGCGCTGGCAGGATTCGAAAGCCGCCCGGGTGAGCACGGCGAAGCGCAGCCAGTCGAGCCAGTCGCCGTGATAGATCCCATCGTGGGCGAAGAGCTCCGGGCAGTCCACGAAGTAGACCGGGACGTCGCTGCCGGGGAGCGGCGTGGTGAGCAGCGAGAAGGTGTAGTGCCGGGGGCCGATCGCCACCGGCACGTCGCGGATGAAGTCCACGGGGATGAACGTCTCGGAACGCCTGGCGATCTGAGCGTAGAAGGGGAGGAAGACCCGCACGTCGTGGCCGTCCCGCGCCAGGAAGCCGGAGAGGCCGGCGACGACGTCGCCGAGGCCCCCGGTCTTGGCGAAAGGGGTGACCTCGGCGGCGAGCTGGCAGATCCGGAAGGGCATCGCGGTCAGATCACCGTGCCCGGCGGAATGACGGCATTCTTGGGCACGACGATGATCCCTTCGCGGATGCAGTAGTTGTCCGCGTCGGCCTCCTGGACTCCGCCGGCGTTGATCAGCTTGCTGCCGTCGCCGATGCGCGAGTCGAAGTCGACGATGGCGTTGCGGATGTGGCAGTCGCGGCCGATGCCGATGGAGACCTCCGACGTGCCATCGTTCTCCCAGAAGCTGGCGCCCATGATGACCGAACGCTCGACGATGGAGCCCGAGCGCACCGCGGCGCGGATGCCGATGATGGAGTCGGTGACCCGGGACCCGGAGAGGATGCTCCCCTCGCCCAGGATCGAGCACTGGACGAAGCACTCGGTGACCTTGGTGCCCGGCAGGAAGCGCGGGTGGGTGTAGATGCGGAACTCCGGGTCGTAGAGGTTGAGGGGCGGCAGCGGCAGCGTCAGGTCGAGGTTGGCCTGGTGGAAGCTGGGGATGGTGCCGATGTCGGCCCAGTATCTGTTGTGGGGGAAGGCGTAGACCTTGTAGGTGCTCAGGGCCTGGGGAATGACCTCGCGGCCGAAGTCCACGGTGGTGCTGCCGATGAGCAGCTCCTTGAGAACCTCAGGCCGGAAGACGTAGATGCCCATGCTGGCGAGGTAGGAGCCCGGCGGCGCCGGAAAGCCGAGGGCAGCCTGGGTCTGCTCGTCGAGGGCCAGGGCGTCGAGCTGCTCGGCCGCCTTCGGCTTCTCGACGAAATTCACCACGCGGCCGGAAGGGTCGAGGTGGAGGATGCCCAAGCCCGGTGCCTCCTCGCGGGAGACGGGCTTGACGGCGATCGTCAGGTCGGCGCCGCGCTCGCGGTGGGTCTTCACGAACTGGGTGATGTCCATCAGGTAGAGCTGGTCGCCGGAGAGGATCAGCAGCTCCGGCGGGTTCGCTTCGATCAGGCGGGGGAGGGTCTGGCGCACGGCGTCGGCCGTGCCCTGAAACCAGTCCTGGCGTTCGGTCGTCAGCTCGGCGGCGAGGATGTTGACGAAGCCGCTGGAGAATGCGTCGAAGCGGTAGGTCTGCGCGATGTGCCGGTGCAGGCTGGTGCTGTTGAACTGGGTGATGACATAGATGCGGTCGATGCCGGCGAACAGGCTGTTGCTGATGGGGATGTCGATGAGACGGAACTTGCCCCCCACCGGCACCGCCGGTTTGGCCCGGTCCCGCGTCAGGGGCCAGAGCCGGCTCCCCTGCCCACCGCCCAGGATCGCTGTGACGACTTTCTCCATGGCCGCCTCCCCTCGCAAGCGGATGGATCTTACAGCAGCGGCATGGATTTACAGCTCCCTGTCTTCGGTTTTCTGCCGCGCAGACTCAGCCGTTCTTGGGAGTCCTTGGGTGGCGCTACAATCCCTCCATGTCCGACCCCCGCCGCACCCTCCACTGGGAGCTCCTCGGCCGCGTTCCCTACGCCGAGGCGCTCGCGCTCCAGCTCGCCGCCCGCGCCGCGCTCAAGAACGGCGAGGGGCCGGAGCGCTTCCTGCTGCTGGAGCATCCGCACATCTACACCCTGGGGCGCAACGCCAGCGGCGCGGACGTGCTGGCGGGTCCCGAGTGGCTTGCCGCGCGTGGCGTCGAAGTGGTGGAGTGCGACCGTGGCGGGCAGGTCACCTATCACGGCCCGGGGCAGCTCGTGGGGTACCCGATCGTCAACCTCAGCCCCGACCGGCGGGACGTCCGCCGCTACGTCCGCGATCTTCAGGAGGTGCTCATCCGCACCCTGGCCGGCTATGGCATTGCCGCCGAGCCGCGGGACGGCCAGGAGCTCATCGGCGTCTGGGTGGGGGAGGAGAAGATCGCCTCGATCGGCGTCCACCTTTCGCGGTGGATCACCACCCACGGCTTTGCCCTGAACGTCGCGACCGACCTCTCCTACTTCGCCGGCATCATCCCCTGCGGCCTGCACCAGGTGCGGATGACCTCGATCGAGAGGCTCACGGGCCGGGCACCGTCGCTGTCCGAGGTCGCCGCAGCGGCGGCCCGGCATTTCGGCGAGATCTTCGGCCGCGAGCTGGTGGCGGAAGCTCCGATCCTCGCCCCTCTCCGCCAGCATGCCTGACGCCGTCATCGGGCTCAACGCGGTGATCGTGGCGGTGACGGAGGAGGTGCCGCGCATCTTGACCGTCCGTCGCGAGCTCGCCGCCGGCGGGCCGGCCGAGGACGCCCTGCCTTTCGGTCCCCTGGAGCCCGAAACCGACCGCACCCTCGACCGCGGCCTGCGCCGCTGGGTGCGGGAGCAGACCGGCCTCGCGCTGGGCTACGTCGAGCAGCTCTACACCTTCGGCGACCGCAACCGCGACCCCCGGGAGAGCCACGGGGGGCCGCGTCTGGTCTCCGTCGCCTACCTGGCCCTGGTGCGCGAGGTCTCGCTGAGCGGCGACGCGCGCTGGCGGGACTGGTATGAGTTCTTCCCCTGGGAGGACTGGCGGGAGGGCCGTCCCGAGATCCTCGACCGCGCCATCGCTCCTGCGCTGACCCGCTGGGCGGCCGCCGCGCCCGAGCCGATGGGCCGGCAGGAGCGGCGCGAGCGCGCGGAGATCGTCTTCGGCCTCGGCGGCGTGGCCTGGGACGGCGAGCGTGTGCTCGAGCGCTATGAGCTCCTCTACGAGGCCGGCCTGGTGCCCGAGGCGCGGCGGGATCGCATCGAGCGGGGCGAGGCCGGCCGGCTCCTCCCCGGGGACGCCAAGCCCCTGCCGGCCCGCGCCATGGCGCTCGATCATCGGCGCATCCTCGCCACCGCCCTGGGGCGCCTGCGCGGGAAGCTCAAATACCGGCCGGTCGTCTTCGAGTTGCTGCCGCCGACCTTCACGCTGCTGCAACTCCAGCGGGTGGTGGAGGCCTTGGCCGGAGTGCGCCTTCACAAGCAGAACTTCCGCCGCCTGGTGGAGAACGCCGGCCTGGTCGAAGGTACCGGCCGCCAGGACGCGCAGACCGGCGGCCGTCCCGCCGAGCTGTTCGTGTTCCGGCGAGAGGTCCTGCGCGAGCGGCCGGCGCCGGGCGTGGGATTGCCGGGATTGCGGCGGGGGTGAGGGGCGGCCTAACCGAAGAGCTCTCGAATCGTCCTCTGGAGGTTGGCCCGGGTCTTCTTATCCAGAGCGCCGCACTTGGACCGTATCCGTTTCCTGTCGACCGTCTGGATCACTGGCTTGATGACGCTCGGCTTCGAAAGGCCGGTGGGAGCGGTGTCCAGGATTTCAATGGAGCCGAAGCGATTGTCGATCCACGTGCTGCTGGTGACCGGCATGATCAAGAAGTCGGGCAACTCGCGGTGGTAGCGCTCTGAGCTGACGATGACGAGGGGCCGGTCTTTCTCACCCGTCGAATCAGTGAAAGGGACCTCCACCCAGACTACGTCTCCAAATCTAAAGCTTGAGCTCGGCGGCATCCGCTTCGTTCCAGATCCGAGCAAAAACCTCGTCCGACAAGATCGCCGTCGACCTCACCAACTCGGCGTCGCGGATCGCCACGAGGGACTGCAGCGTTTCCCGATAGGCGTCGAGGACGTACCGGAAGGCGTTCTCCCGTCGCCGCGACCACTCCCCCTGCCTTCCAGCCGGCTCCGCTTTCGCCAGGGTGGCGAGTTGCCGTGCTCCTGCGTCGATCTCCTCAATGACCTGAGACAGGTTGCACGCGCCGTCCTTCTCTACGACCGCCGCCAAGGTGCGAAGCACGGCCGCCGCGACCTTGGACCACTCCTCGAACCTCTCGACCGACCTCTGGTGGCCCTCGCGGAGGGCCTCCACGGTCGTCGTCTCAATCCATGGCGGCAGCCGGGTATCCCGCAGATACTCGTCTACCTTGACGAACGGCGGAGGGGTGGAGAGGGGAATCGGCATGCTCTTAGTATACCGAATCTCCATGCGAAGAGAAAGCTGTTCCCCTTGGGGGCGATACGGAATCTCGCCATCTGTATCCACCGAGGCTTGACATCTCCATATACTCAGTTCTAGTATAACCCTCAGGCCGGCGGTGCCGGCCCTTCTTTGTGACCCCGATATGCTCAGAATGAGCATAGGAGATAAACCGATGAACCTCGAAGCTCCACGGCCGTACGCCTCGCTCGACTACACGCCCGCCGTGGCCCGGGCGACCGAGCCCATCCACCAACGGGTGCGCTCGGTGATCCCGGACCTGGAGTGGCCGGTCTTCGCACCCTACATCGCCGCCATCAACGAGCTGAAGCGGCAGAGGAACGCCGTCGTCCTGGCCCACAACTACCAGACGCCGGAGATCTTCCACGGCGTCGCGGACTTCGTCGGCGACTCGCTGGCCTTGGCGCAGCAGGGGGCGAAGACGGAGGCCCAGGTGATCGTGCTCGCCGGTGTCCACTTCATGGCCGAGACGGCGAAGATCCTGTCGCCCGAGAAGACGGTGCTGATCCCCGATTCGCAGGCCGGCTGCTCGCTGGCGGCGTCGATCACGGCGGCGGACGTCCGCCTGCTGCGGCAGCGCTACCCGGGCGTGCCGGTGGTGACCTACGTCAATACGTCGGCGGCGGTGAAGGCCGAGTCGGACGTCTGCTGCACCTCGGCCAACGCCGTGGCGGTGGTGGAGTCGCTGGGGGTGGACCGGGTCATCTTCCTGCCCGACGAGTACCTGGGCAAGTACGTGGCCTCGCAGACCGGCGTCCAGATCATCCTCTGGAAGGGGCATTGCGAGGTGCACGAGCGTTTCAGCGGCGCCGAGCTGCGGGCCTACCGCCGGGCGCAGGGGGACGACGTCCAGATCCTGGCCCACCCCGAGTGCGCGCCGGACGTGCTGGCCGAGGCGGACTTCGTGGGCTCCACGGCGGCGATGTCGCGCTGGGTCGGCGAGCAGCGGCCGCGGCGGGTGATGATGATCACCGAGTGCTCGATGAGCGACAACGTGGCCGTCGACTATCCCGACGTCGAGTTCGTCCGCCCGTGCAATCTGTGCCCGCACATGAAGCGGATCACGCTGCCGAAGATCCTGCGCTCGCTGGAGACGCTGGAGACGAAGGTGGAGGTGGACCCCGAGGTGGCCGGCCGCGCTCGCCAAGCGGTGGAGCGCATGCTGGCGGTCGGGAGGAGGGAGGGGAAATGAACCGACTGGCAGCGATCGACGGCATCTCGCGGTCCGAGGTCCTGGTCCTGGGGAGCGGCGCGGCGGGCCTGACGGCCGCGCTGGACTGCGCTCCCTTGCGGGTGACGGTGCTCACCAAGGTGCGCCAGGGCTCGGGCGGCTCGAGCCCGTGGGCCCAGGGTGGCATCGCCGCCGCGGTAGGCAGGGACGATGCTCCGGCCCTCCATGCGGCGGACACGATGGCGGCCGGCGCCGGCCTGAACGATCCCCGCGTGGTGAACCTGCTGACCGCCGAGGGGCCGCAGCGGGTGAAGGCCCTCCTCGCCCTCGGCGCCCATTTCGATCTCGACGACTCCGGCGCACTGGCGCTCGGCCGGGAGGCCGCCCACAGCCGCCGCCGCATCCTGCATTCGCGAGATGCCACCGGGGCGGAGATCGTGCGCACCCTGGTGGCGGCCGTGCACCACGCGCCGGAGGTGCGGCGGGTCGACGGCGCCTTCGCCCTCGACCTGGTGATGGACGGGGCCCAGGTGGCCGGCGCCGTGGCCGTCCATGCCGACGGCCGGCGGGTGCTCCACCTCGCGCCGGCGGTGGTGGTGGCGACCGGTGGCCTGGGCCATCTCTATCTCCACACCACCAATCCGCCCGAGGCCACGGGCGACGGACTGGCCATGGCGGCGCGGGCCGGAGCCCGGCTGGCGGACCTGGAGCTCGTCCAGTTCCACCCCACGGCCCTGGCCGCCGGCGCCGATCCCATGCCGCTCTTGACCGAGGCCCTGCGCGGCGAGGGCGCCCTGTTGATCGACGACGCCGGCCGCCGCTTCATGACGGCCGAGCACCCGGACGCGGAGCTCGCGCCGCGCGACGTGGTGGCGCGGGCGATCTGGCGCCGGCTCATGGCCGGTCATCGGGTCTTCCTCGACTCGCGCGCGGCGGTGGGGGAGGAGTTTCCCGAGCGCTTCCCGACCGTTTTCAAGCTCTGCCAGGAGCACGGGCTCGACCCGCGGACCGAGCCGATTCCGGTCGCCCCGGCCGCCCACTACCACATGGGCGGTATCGCCGTGGACGATCACGGCCGGACCTCTCTGCCCGGACTCTGGGCCTGCGGTGAGGTCACCGCGACCGGCGTCCATGGCGCCAACCGGCTGGCCAGCAACTCGCTGCTCGAAGCCCTGGTGTTCGGCGCCCGGGTGGCCGAGGACCTGCGCGCCTCCCTGCCCGCGGCGGCCCGCACGCCGCGCAGCCTGCGGACGGCCGGAGGCCCGTCGGGCGTGGCCGCTGCCGGCGACGCCGAGCTGATCGCGGCCGTTCGCCGGCTGATGTGGGAGAAGGTCGGGGTGGTGCGCGACGGGGCCGGTCTCACCGCCGCTCTGGGCGAGCTCGACCGCCTGGCCGCCCGCCATCCGCAGGCGTCCGGCGAGGCCCGCAACCTCCTCGGAGTGGGCCGGCTGGTGGCGGCTGCGGCCCTGGCTCGGCGGGAGAGCCGCGGCGGCCATTACCGCTCCGACTTCCCGTCGCCGGATCCCGCCTGGCAGCGCCGGCTGTTCCTCACCGCCGCGCCGGACGGCTCGCCGCGGTTCGAAGCCCCCGCCGCGGACGTTGTCGCGCCGCCGCTCGCGGTCGCCGGGAGCCGCGCCCGGTGAGCGGCGGACCGTCCATCCGCCCAGTCCCTCTGTACCCGATCCTCTACGAGCCCCTGATCCGCCGGGCGCTCGAGGAGGATCTGGGGCGCGCGGGCGACCTGACGAGCGACGCCGTCCTGCCGCCGGACCTGAGAGGTGAGGCCAGGATCGTGGCCCGCGCCGCCGGCCGGCTGGCGGGGCTGCCGGCGTCCCTCTCCGCCTTCCGCATCCTCGATCCCGAAATCGAGATCGAGACCCGCGCCGCCGATGGCGAGGACGTGGCGGCCGGCGCCGTCCTGGCCACGGTGCGGGGCGCGGCCCGCAGCCTTCTCTCCGCCGAGCGCACGGCCCTCAACCTCCTGGGCCGGCTGTGCGGCATCGCCACGGCGACGCGGGACCTGGTGCGCCTGGTGGAGCCCCACGGCGCCCGCATCGTCTGCACCCGCAAGACCACGCCGGGCCTGCGCGCCCTGGAGAAGTACGCCGTCCGCTGCGGCGGCGGCCACAATCATCGTTTCGGCCTGGACGACGCCGTGCTCGTCAAGGACAACCACGTCGCCCTGGCCGGCGGCCTGCGCACGGCCGTCGAGCGCGCCCGCCGCGCGGTGGGTCACCTGGTGAAGATCGAGGTGGAGGTGGACTCTCTGGCGATGCTGCGCGAGGCGCTGGACCTCGGAGTGGACGTGGTGCTGCTGGACAACATGTCCGTCGAGACCCTGCGCGAAGCCGTGACGCTCGCCCGCGGACGCGCCATCACGGAAGCCTCCGGAGGCATTACGCCCGAGACGGCCGCAGCCATCGCGGCCACCGGGGTCGACCTGCTGTCGCTGGGCTGGCTCACCCACAGCGCGCCGGCGCTGGACGTGGCGCTGGACGTGGAGTAACAGCAAGGACTTCGAGGACGACAAGGACAACATGAAACTGAGGTGTGTCTTGTCCTTGACAGTCCCTGACAGTCCTTGTGTGTCCGTGCCCTCTGCGAGCCACCTCCCTACCGCCCGAAATTGCACATGTCGTCCACCCGCACCGCCTCGTGGCCGGTGCCGAAACGCCCGCCGGCGGTCATCAGCAGGCCGACCCAGCCTTGGGCGTGGGTGCCGTTCTGATGCCAGAGGTCGAGCGCCAGGAAGCCGAAGGGCTGGGCCACGGGCAGGTTGGGACCCCCGACGTGCACCTTCTGGGTGGCGAGGGGGAAGGCGTTGCTCTGGGTGAGCGACTGCGCGTTCTCCTCCTCGTCGAAGACCACGAGCTGCTGCTCGCCGAGCGGCGCCCAGTCGGGCTTGCCGCCGCAGTCGTGCAGGCTCACGTCCGCCCGGCGATTGTCCCGCCAGACCACCAGGTCGGTGCCGCCGGAGAAGGTGCCGCCCTGAGCGTAGCGGACGTAGTAGAGACTGGAGAGGGGCACCCGGTTGTCGCGCGCGTCGAAGCCCACGTAGCGGCCGTAGAAGGTGTAATCTCCGGAGTGGAAGAAATCAGGATCGGCCACGACGGCGATGGCCGCCTGACTGCTCGCCGTGTTCTGATCCGAGTTGACGTAGTAGTAGTCGCCCCAGAGCACGTTGGAGTCGCTCGCCAGGCCGGTGCCGCGAGCCGCGAAGTAGGACGCATCGGCCGGGGTGTTGGCCACGGTTCCCACCGTCCGCGGCGAGCAGCGGTTCACGGCGTCGATGGTGACGTAGCCGGTGACCAGGTTGGGATCGGCGCCGGCACTGCCCGCGCACTGAGCCTGCGTCCCCTTGGCGACCGAGCGGCCGGTGTGGGCGGCCAGCAGATACGTGAGGTCGATGTCCGGAGCGGGCGCCGCCAGGCCCGTCGCTTCACTTGAGCTGGTGCTGCCGCCACAGCCGGGGAAGGGGACCCCTGAGCTAGAGGCCGGTCCCACGGGGCTCGTGCCCGGCCCGGTTTCCGGCAGCTTCCCCGCGAAGAGGTCGCGCATGTTGAGGGTCTGCACGTCGTAGCCGGTCAGGTAGACGTCGAAAGCCAGCGTCGGCACGCCCCAGTCGGTCCACAGCACCACCCGGGCGATCGCCGGCTTGGCCGAAGCGTTGTTCACGGACAGCAGGGTGGTGACACCCCCGGGCTTGCCGAGGTCCACCTCGAAGTAAGGAACGAGAAGAGTGGCCGCCGGCTGATTGCCGACGCGACAGTTGCCGGCGAGGACTCCGGCGGTGGCGGCGCCAGCCGTCAGGAAGGCAAAGGTTGACCCAAGGGCGAACATGGCCCGTCTCCGGTTCATGGCTTGCTCCCGTAGATTTTTTGGAGTCCGCCGGGTCCGGCTGGCTCCCGGATCGAAGACCTCCCGATCCGACGACATCCCCCTCTTGCGGCTTTCATGCCACACCCCTTCCGCCCGTCTACGGTTACACTACGGTCCCATGAGTGAGACTCTGATCCAGATCGGCCGCCAGCCGAGCGCCGCCCCGGCTCCCGAACGCCGGGAGGGGCGCCCGGAGTGGCTCCGCATCCGGCTGGCGACGCCCGCGTCGTACCACCGGGTGCGCGGCCTGGTGGAGCGGCTGAGCCTCCATACCGTCTGTCAGGAAGCCCGCTGCCCCAACATCTATGAATGCTGGGGCGAGCACGGCACCGCCACCTTCATGATCCTGGGCGACGTCTGCACCCGCCGCTGCGGTTTCTGCGCCGTCACCTCGGGCCGGCCCCAGGCGGGCGTCGATCCGCGGGAGCCCGAGCACGTGGCGGAGGCCGTCGCCGTCATGGGGCTGCGCCACGCCGTCATCACTTCTGTAGACCGCGACGACCTGCCCGACGGCGGCGCCCGCCACTTCGCCCGGGTCATCGCCACCATCCACCAGCGCAATCCCGGGACCGCCGTCGAGGTCCTGACTCCCGACTTCCGCGGCGTGCCGGAGGCTCTCGACATCGTCCTCGCCGCCCGCCCCGAGGTGTTCTCCCACAACATGGAGACCGTCCCCCGTCTCTATAGGCAGGCGCGGCCGGGCAGCCGTTACGACCGCAGCCTCGGCCTGCTCGCCGAGGCGTCCCGGAGGCGTGACGAAGGAGCCTATCAGGGCCGGATCAAGACCGGCCTCATGCTCGGCCTGGGCGAGACCGCCGCGGAGATCGAGGCGACCCTCACCGGCATACGGAATGCCGGCGTCGAGATCCTCACCCTCGGGCAGTATCTCCAGCCCACGCCGAAGCACCTGACGGTCGATCGCTGGGTGCATCCGGACGAGTTCGCAGCCCACCGCGACTTCGCCCTCTCCCTGGGCTTCGCCCACTGCGAGGCCGGCCCGCTGGTGCGCAGCAGCTATCACGCGCACGAGCACGTGCGGCCGATGGCGGCGCCCCCCTAACTCGAGGCCGGTGCCGTCACCGTCACCCGCCAGAGCCCGGCGAGGATCAGCGCGAAGCCCGCCCCCTCCGCCCAGCCGAACCGCTCACCCAGGAGGGCCGCGCCCAGCGTCGCCGCAACCAGCGGCTGCAGCGTGGTGTAGGCCGCCACCAGGGCGGGGGAGGAGCGGCGCACCGCCCAGGTGCTGGCCGCGTAGGCGAACACCGTGGGGAGGGCGACGATGTAGAGCAGGCAGAGCCAGGTGGCGGTGGGGAGCTGCGCCGGCGCGAAGTCCGCCAGCGCCGGCGCAGCCACCGCCAGCACCCCGAGGCCGCCGAAGAGGAACGACCAGGCGATCACCGTCCGCCACGGCAGGCGGGTCAGCACCGGCCGCTGGAGCACCAGGAACAGGGCGTAGCAGAAGCCGTTGCAGAGGATCAGCAGGTTGCCCACCGCAGCGCCCGGGTCGGTGGAGAAGCGCAGGGGGTTGACCAGCACCAGCGCCCCGGCGATCGACAGGGCGATCCCCACCAGCCGTCCCGCGCTCACCCGCTCGATTCCCAGGGCTGCGGCCGCCCCCGCCGCGAACACCGGAATGGACAGCATGAGGATCGCGGCATTGGTGGCCGTCGTGTATTTGAGGCCGGTGATGAACAACACCTGATTGGCGAACACGCCCAGGCCGCCCAGCAGGGCGAGGACGGGGAGGTCCCGCCGCGTCGGCACCAGCCGGTCCCGCCGCCACGCCAGCCAGACCAGGATGGGCGCGGCGATACCCACCCGGATGGCCGCCAGCACCATCGGCTCCAGATGGCCGAGCGCCGCCTTGGCCACCACGTGGAAGCCGCCGAAGGAGAGCTGCACCAGGAACATCGTCAGATGGACGCGCGCGGCCGGCGCCGGTGCCGGAGCAGGCGATGGGACGAGTCGGACGGCGGGCCGGGCCACGGGGTCGAGCATGGAGGCAGAGGATAGGCGATTTCGCGCTGCGCTTCTGCTAGAATCCGCGCTTGTGACGGACCGCACAAGGTGCGCGCGTCCCTCCCACCCCGGACAACCATGACTATGACCGAGACCGCCGCCGGCATCCGTATCCGTCCGCTCGACGAGCTGGACATCAGCGCCATCGTCGCCATCGACGAGGCCATCAGCGGCCGCTACCGCCCGGAAGTTTGGGAGCGCCGGATCAGTTATTACCTTCGGCGGGCCCCCGAAGCCTCGCTGGTGGCCGAGGTGGATGGCAAGGTCGCCGGCTTCATGCTCGGCGAGGTGCGCTCCGGCGAGTTCGGCCTGGAAGAGCCCACCGGCTGGATCGAGGTCCTGGGAGTCGACCCCGCGCAGCGCGGCAAGGCGCTGGGCCGGAAGATGGCGGAAGGCATGCTGGAGCACTTCCGGAGCCACGGCGCTCACAGCGTGCGCACCCTGGTGGACGAGGAGCGGGAGGACATCCTGACCTTCTTCGGCTCCCTGGGCTTCGAGCCCGCGGGTCTGCGGCCGTTCGTGAAGCATCTGTAGGACAGGAGACCAGGATGATGAACGTGAAGACCAGCACCCTGCCGAAGCGCTACCACGAGGCCGTCCTGCGCTGGAAGGAGGTCTTCCTGCCGGACTACGACTTCCTGCTCGAGAACTGGGACAAGCACTTCCCCAACGACCCCGAGTTCCAGCTCTGCGCCTACCGCGAGCTGGGGATGTGCTCGGAGATCGAGTGCGGCGACCTCAAGGGGAAGCCGAAAGCTCAGAAGGCCGGCGACCTGCTCCCCGAGCAGGCCCACCATCTCTTCGGCGCCATCCGCGCCCAGGCTTCCACCGAGTTCGGCTCCATCCAGCAGCACCGCCTGACGCTCGCCCGCGCCCAGGAGGAGGAGGAGCAGTTCTGGATCCTCCGCATGATGGCCGAGGAGCTGCGCCACGGTTACCAGATGCTCCACCTGCTGGTCGAGGACGACTGGAGCTCCGTCTCCAAGGAGTCCGCCTCCGACCTCATCGAGGACGTGCTGTCGATGAACACCGGCTCCCATCTGCTGGGCGCCTTCAACATCGACTTCGACTCCTTCGTCGACAACGTCGTCTTCTGCGCCTTGATCGACCGGGTGGGCAAGTACCAGCTCGCCATGCAGAAGATCTCGGCCTACAAGCCGATGGCCGAGAGCATGCCCCAGATGCTGCGCGAGGAGGCCTTCCACCTCGCCGCCGGCGTGGTGCCCATGCGGCGCTGGGCCACCGCCGCCGCGCGCGGCGAGACCTTCGTCACCATGGACGTCCTGCAGAAGGCGATCAACAAGTGGCTGCCCCGCGGTCTCGAGATGTTCGGCGACGAGCGCGGCGGCGGCACCAACGTGCGCTTCGGTTTGAAGCCGATGAAGAACTCCGAGGCGCAGGCGCAGTTCTACCAGGAGGTCGAGAAGCTGGTGCGCGACCTCAACCTGCGCTACCTGCGCGCCCGCATCGAGAACCTCACCCACGCCGGCTCCGAGACCGCGCTCGACCGCGTCCTGGCCGGCGAGACGGTCGAGGGGATCCGCCGCGAGGACCTCCTCTACGTCCCGGCCATGGAGTTCTTCCGCCGCCGCGGCGTCCCCTCCTTCCGCCTGGCGGGCGCGCAGGGCGAGACCTTCGCCACCGTGCCGGAATACCTCCAGCACCTGGTCCGCACCCTGCCCGAGGCCTATCGCGCCAGCCGCGACTTCAAAGACTACGTGGAGGCGCTGACCGCGGTCCACGAGGGGCGCATGACGGCCGAGCAGGCGGCCGGCAGGATGCCGGCCCTCCGCCGCGTCGCCGGCGCCTGCCCGTGCTCCAAGTCGGTGCGCTGGATGGTCGACGATCCCGTCGCGGTGTCCGCGGTCTCCGCGGTGTCCGCGACGGCGCCCGCGGTCGGCCAGCCCGTCGCCTGAAGCCTGAAGTCCTGATCTCTTGCAATGTCACCCTAGGAGAGGGGCGAGATGAGTGCGTTCAACCGCCTGCTGGTCACCACCCTGCCCCTGGTGCCGAAGCCGATCGTCCGCCGGGTGGCCTCGCGCTACGTGGCGGGCGAGACCCTCCAAGACGCCGTCCGCGTCATCCGCCTCCTCAACCAGGAGGGGGCCATGGCCACCGTCGACGTCCTGGGGGAGGAGGTCAGCGAACGGGAGAAGGCCCTCGCCGCCGTGGAGGAGAACCTCCGCGTCTACGAGACGATCGCGCGCGAGAAGCTCGACGCCAACGTCTCCGTCAAGCCCACCCTGCTGGGGCTGAAGATCGACGAGGACTTCTGCCGCGACAACATCGGCCGCATCGCCGAGACCGCCAAACGGCACGGCAACTTCCTCCGCATCGACATGGAGGACCAGACGACCACGGATGCCACGCTGCGCATCTACCGCGACCTGCAGGCGCGCCACGGCAACGTCGGCTGTGTGCTCCAGGCCTACATGCGCCGCACCCTGGGGGACATCGACGACCTGCCGGCGCAAGGCGCCTCGGTGCGCCTCTGCAAGGGGATCTACATCGAGCCGCGGCGGGTGGCCTGGAAGGGCTACGAGACAGTGCGGGCCAATTACGTCAAAGCTCTGGAGAAGCTCATTCTGCGCGGCGTCTACGTGGGCATCGCCACTCATGACGAGTACCTCGCCTGCGCCGCCTCGGCGCTCATCGACAAGCACGGCCTGAAGCGCGACCAGTACGAGTTCCAGATGCTGCTCGGGGTGGACGACGAGTTGCGCCGCATCCTCCTCGCCGCCGGCCACCGGCTGCGCGTATACGTCCCCTACGGCCGCGACTGGTATCCGTACTCCATGCGCCGTCTGCGCGAGAACCCCGAGGTCGCCCTGCATGTGCTGCGGGCGTTTCTGGCGAGGAAGTAGCACCTATCAATTGTGCTTGAAGATGTACCGGCCGACTATCAAACCAAAGAAGTTGCTCTGTGAAGCGTACAGAGCTTATTCGGCAGCTTGAGCAGCAAGGCTGCCGACTTCACGCATCGTAGAGGCCCGCCTGATGGCAGGAGCATGCCGAATTGGATGCGGCCGTCGATGAGGTGAGCTCCACGGCAAAAAGCGCATCAGGCAGCGAAGGTCTCACTCGGAAGATTTATTCAAAACAACCTCCTCCACGCCTTCCACCATCTGGAGCGCGAGCTGCGCGGAGGTGAACACGGTGCCGCCAGTCTTCGCCCTGATCGCGGTGGCCAGGCTGGAGACGTCGAGCACGCGCTGATTCTCATCCCGCCACGGAATGGGGTCCACGGTGAGGGCGTCCGTCTCCACGAAGCTGCTGGCGGCGTCCCGCAGCTTCTTGAAAAAGCCGGTGTGCGTCCCCTCCGGACGGTCCAGCCCGAAATGGAGGGTCTCCGGCTCCTGGTGAAAGGCGACGCGATCGATCTCACCCGCGAACAGACAGATCAGCACGTTCGGCGACAGCCGGTCCATGCGCAGTCGCGTCAGCTTCACGTCGGCCGTATAGCCATCCGCTTGCAGTGTCGGCCAGCCGGAGACCACGTCCGAGCGCATCAGGAAACCCGTGACCGTATCGCCAATGCGCTGCGCCGGGCTGTCGGTGAAGGTCTGATCGAGCTGGTGATCGGCGGTGATGACGCGGCCGATGCTGAAGGCACCATCGAGCAGGCAGTCCATCCACACCGGATCCAGCCGGAAGAACCGGATCGATTCCGGCGGCAGCATGCGCTCGCCGGCCACCAGGTAGTTGAACGGTACGCCCTGGAGCAGGTTGAGGGCGGCGAACCAGGCTTCGACGGTCGCCAGGAGATCGTCGTCCGCGGCATCCTTCGGAGTGAAGGGGAGGTGGAGCACCTGCTGCTCGGCTTGGCGGAGCTGCTGGGCCTGGGTGCGTTTCCATAGATACAGGCTCGTCGAGACCTGCCGGCTCTGCAGCGTCAGCAGGCGCCCCAGCTCCCAGGCCGCGGCATGGGAGACGTCGAACATGCCGTTCGCCGGGTCGAAGCGGACCAGCCCGTCGGCGGCGCGGACCGGCAGCTCCACGCTGCCGGCGTTGTCCCAGGGGATCAGCGGGCCATGATACCAGGACACCGTCTCGCTCCCCTCGCGCAACGTATGGGGCAGTGGAACGAAGCCCGTCGCCAGGTAGGAGTCGGCTTCGGCGTTGCCGGTGGCCGGGAGCTGCAGCGTCGCAGGCTGGCGATCGAGATGGAGAAGGAGCTGGGAGAAGCTCTGCTTCTCGTCGACACAGGCGAAGCTCCAGCTTTTGAGGCTGATCAGCCTGATGGCATCGTCGTCGCCGGCGGTCTGAAAGTCGAAGCTGCCGTTGGAGTAGCGCTTCTCGAGCGAGACCAGGTGCACGGTGCTGCCGGCCCCCGCCGCGGGGAGGCGGCTGCCGATGATCACCGCCAGCTCGTCTCCCACCAGCTTGCCATGGTCGTCGGTGCCGCGCCGGACGTGGGCCAGCCAGGCCAGCTCCGCCGCAGTCGGCAGCAGGACCGCAAGGAGAGGCTTCTTGACATCGATGACCATAACCTTGGCGGTCGGGTCCTCGCCGGTCTCCTTCGGCATCTCAGGCCACCAAGGGGAAGCCTTGCGTTCGGTCCGCAGATCGCTCACGGTGACGATCGTGGGCACGGGCGTCTCCGTCGCGGCGAACAACAACAGGGCCAGCCAGGGAGTGGTCCTGTCCGCGCCTTGGCTCCCCGATCTCTCCCAGGGCAGCGTGCTGCGCTGGAGCACGACGTGCGGCAGCACGTTCGAATGCTCGCCCAGGCTCCCCTCAGGGGGAAACACGGAGTGGATCTCCGCCGGAGCGAGGGTATAACGCGGCCCCCGGACCGCGAACTGCCTGGAGGTCTTGAAGACCGCAGGGGCTGCGCCGCTTATCGTCACCGTCTGGGTCAGGGTGATCTGATAGTCGCCATCCGGCAGCGGCGCCTGATGTGACTGGACGAATTCGATCTTCGTGGCGACAGGCGTTGCGTTCTCCGCTCCGGTGTCGGTCATGGCGTGCTGGCCCCCTGAGTCATACCTTGACCTGCGGTGGGATCACGAACGTATCGGCCAGTCCCGGGTTCAGGCTCACCAGGCTCGGATCGAGATTGAGTGCCGCGAGCAGCGAGTTGCGCGCGCCCGACACCGCCGTAGCCGTCGTCGCCAGCTTGTCGCGGACCGTCTGCCGCCGCGCGTCGCCGGTCTGTCCGGAAGCCGTGAACGCGATCCCGGGCTCGTTCCATCCATACGCGTCGGCCACGGTCACGGGACTGTATTGCAGGGCGCTCCGGTCGATCGGCAGGGTCTCGCCGGGCGTGGGTGGATGGGCGGGCGTGATCGTGAAGCCGGTCAAGGCGTTCTCGATGAGCTGCTCCTGGTTGAGGTCCGGCTGCATCGACTTTCCCCACCAGAGCGCCGCCGGCACCGACTTCAGGATCGGCGTGCACTGGAAATCACCGTCGACTGCCGAGCCCGCGCGGGTGATCGAAAGGGCATGCTGGCTGGCGAGGTCCTTCGCCCTCAGGTCCATCGGCGCGATGCCGAATTCGCTCGTGCCGCCGGGGCTCAGCCCGGTCTGTCCGCACTGCGCCTCCTTGGACGGGATGAGCGAGTTGGTGGCGAGCCGGAAGTCCTTGGCGTTGACGATCCAGACGTCGTCGGAGGACTTGGCCAGGCCGCCACCGAGGACCGCGATGCTGCACACCGCGTCGTCGGCGGGCAGGAAGGACTTCTTGAAAGACGAGTCGTCGCCGTCCCATGGGATCGCCGCGGGCTGGTTCGCGGCACCCGCGCCGAAGGCGACGTCGAAGGAGACGATGTCGAGATCGATGTGCGCCGTGCCCGAAAACTCCGGTCCCCACAGGTGGAAGTCGGCGCCGACGTCCACCGAGATGTGGTGGGTGCCGAAAAAGTGGTAGGTGTAGCTGGCGCCCATCTCCACGGAGAGGGTGGCGTCGTAATGGAAAGGTTTCCAGCCGACCAGGAAATCGGCCGATAGATTGCACCAGGCCTTCAGGCTGTCCCTCTCCCAGGTGACCTGGAGCGCGCCGCCGGCCATCAGCAGGGACGGGGTCAGGGCGAAGTAGGCGTCGCCGTGGATGGCGAGCTCGCTGTTCACCTGCCAGGCGAGCTCCAGCCGGGGGACCAGCGGGTAGTGCGAAGGCGGGAAGAAACTCGGGTGATAGCCGCCGAGCGAGCTCACGAAATCGCCGGCATTCGTGCCGGAGAACCAGCTCGAGAAGGCATAGCCGCCCGTCAGATGGCAGTCGCGCGACAGGATGAACGAGGCCGAGGTCAACTGGGCGGCGACGGCGAAGAAACCTTGCGACGGCCGGTAGCTCGCCTTGAAAGCCACCTGGATCTCGGCCAGCGGCGGGACCGCTTTGCCGGCCTCTTTCGCCGGCGCGATCATCGTCGACAAGCCGAGCAGATCGATCTCGAGCTCGTCGCCGAAGGCGACCGTCAACAGCGCGAACGAGTCGATCAGCTTGAAAGAGGTGAACTTGATGCCCACGGCGAGAAACACCTCGCCGGCCTGGGGCGGGACCGCTCCCTCGTTCTCCAACTGCTGAAGCATCCCCGTCATCTCCGTTGAGGGGGATGGCGAGACGACCGCGGTGATCAGCGGGAACTGCGCCACCTGATCGATCGGCGGGAGGTGGAGCGCGCGGTTGTAGCCGAACCCGGCGGCCAAGCCGGTGACGAAGAAGAACGCCGGCCCGCCGAACGGCTCGTCGAGCACGGCGTAGAGGAACAACGACGGATGGCCGTTCACATAGGCGTAGGAACCGAACGCCGACAGCGTGAGGTCCGCGGTCTTGATCAGCGCCGCACCGTCGTACTCGTCATAGGTCTGTGTGCCGCTCCGCGGGATGCGTAGGAAGGCCCCGTTGATCTCGAGCGGACCGTTGGCGTAGTCGAGGCCCAGGCCGAGGAGCGTGAACGTGGGCTGGAAGTGGTTGAGCGGGGAGCCAAAGCCCAGGCCGTCGAGCGACAGCGTCAACCCGGAGGCGGAAAGCGCGGCGTCGAGCAGGAACGTCAGCACGGCGTCTTCGTATTGCACGCCGACGCGATTGAAGTAAACCGGTCCGAACTGCTTCTGCACGGTAAGCCATTTGGCTGAGGCGGACGCGGTGACGCCTGGAGACGCGGCGGGCGGCACCGCAGAGGGCGTCGTTCCGGCGGCGCTCGCCGGCAGCTCCAGGGACCGCGGCGTGCCGCCGAAGTCCACCACCGCCGAGACGGTCGCTCCCTGGTTCAACGCCGCCTCGGCCGGCAAGGGCGTCACGTCGGAGGGCAGCAGGCTGTTGAATCGGCCGAGTAGATCTGTCGCGATGACTCGTGATGCCACCAGCACCCGCAGGTTTCGCAGATCGATTCGCTGGTCGGCCGGCAGAAGCTGGCCGACCAGGGGCAGGCCGGACAGCGAGATACCCGTGACGTCGACGTCCAATCCGAACAGGAAGGCGGAGCCGCCGCCGAATTTGCTGTAGGCAAAGAGCGCCGCGTGCAGGTCGATCTCCAACTCGCCGGGAATAAAATTGGCCGCAGCCGAAGAAACCGTCGCCACCAGGGACTTGATGTTCTGGCGCGGCGCGGTGCCGGTGTGGCTGTAGGTGGCGAGGAAGACGTTCTCAGCGAGGTTTTGCGTGTTGAACGCCAGATCGAAGCTCAACCCGCCGAGCTGAAGATCTCCGCGCAACGTCGCGCTGTATCCCTTGGTGCCTTGGACTGCGCCTGCCTGGCCTGCGTCGCCCGGTTGGCTGTGTGTCACGTCGATGGTGATGGTCAAGGCGACCGGCGTATCCTCGATCGTGAAGCCGCTCTGACAGATGAAACTGAAGTTGCCGGTCTTGGTTTCATAGGAGACGCTCAGGTTGCTTAGACTGAGGCTCTTGACTGGTTCCGGCAGGGATCCGATGCCAAAGGACCCGGCCAGCTCGGAGAGCACATCGCCGATACTGACACCTAAATCGGACTGCATGGCTCCGGCGAACTTCCATCCCGCCTCGGTGCCGCCATACTCGGCCATCATCGCCACGGTTGCGGTACCGATGGCCACCTGGCATTCGAACTGACCGGTGAAGCCGTCCAGAGCATCATACACCACCAGAACGCCGACCTCTTGCAGCGTGAGCGGCCCGGCCGACCAGTCGTTGTCGACCCTCATCTCGATGAGGTAGTAGGTGTGCTTCGGCTCGGCCGCGAAGCGGACGAAGACGATGCTCAGATCAGGCACACCGTCGGCCGGCAACCCGAAAGACAAAAACATGTCCTTGACGGAGACCGGCGGGCCCTCGTGCAGGCTGCCGTTGATGATCACGTCAGGAAGGCGCAGGACCACGTCAAGCCGCAGCGCGCCGAGGGTCAGCTCGCTCAAGACATCCAAATAGTTTACAGTGGACGTCCTCCAGTTGAAGCTCAGGGTGATTCCCGCGATCGCCGCGTCGAAGCTGGTAGTGCTCAGCTCGACATTGGTGAACGCATCGGTGACACCTGTGGAGAGGGCTGCCTTGCCAATCCACGCCGCCAGCGCGGCCAGCCCGGGAAACGCAGCCCCATCAGCCGGCTTGATGAACCCGAGCCATTCGTCACCCCATGTCAGGTCGATGCCGACGTCCAGCCTCTCGCCACCGACGACAGGGTGCCCAACCAACTGGACGGCCATCGAGCCCGTGGTGACCGAGGCGTTGAGCTCCAAGCCGTCAAATTCGAGCAAATCCGCAATGACAGTCCATCGAGCTCCGGGCACGCTCAGTCCAAGGGAGTAGATGGCGTCGAACGTCGTATTGGGAAAGAAGGTAATTTCGAATGCATCCGGCGCCACCGTAACCGTACCATCGAGTACCTCAAGGCTGACAGGGACGTCGAAAGGCAGAGGCCCTGCCTCGCCAAGCAGCAATAGCTCGGTGGGTGTTGCACCCGCGACGCTTCCCGCGAACCGAATCTGCCAGGGAGAGAAGGCCTGGTGCAGGGCCGTGACGACGACGGGAGCGGCGAGGGAGGGCGAGAGCGGAAGGGTGGCGTGCGCCGAGCTATCGACCACGACCCCGCCGCTGCCGTCGACGATGACGATCGAGATGTCCTGCAAGGTGAGAGCTACGGAATCCATCCCTTGCACGGGCCAGTCGCCGGAGGTCGCTCCCGAAATGATCAAGCGCGAACCGTTCAGCTCGATCCCGTTGCTACTCGGGGTTAACGATACTTGCAGATTCGGCAACATTCTTAGAAAGTCCTGCAACTCCTGAGGCAGGCTTGCGTCGTCGGAGCGGAGGACGAGAGGAGATCCGCGGTCCGCGAGATCATCTCTTAGCGTGATTAAATTCATCGCAGCACTTCACTAGAAAGGGATCCGTGTGATTCGATCGCCGGCAGGATGGTCAGCCTCGTAGTAGCGAACCGAAAATCGCCGTCCGGCAGGTGGAGCGCCTGTCGATCCCGCCTCTGTTAAGTTGATGAAAATGTCACCTCGCCGGCGTCCGGGTCTCAGGTTGCGTAATGCATTGTCACCGGCCAGACGGGATTTATTCGGAGGCGGGAGTTGATCTCGGGGAGGAGCCTGTGAGGCGGGAACGTTGGCTCTCTGCTCCCGGCAATTGGTGAGGTAAAAACGGCTTATGCTGGCAGCGTTATGCAGCCGGTTGACCACCTGTTGTTCTGGATGCACTACCTGCTGGTGACCGAAGGGTTTGTACCCGGCTGAAATGAAGGCCGCAGAGGCTTGGGTAGTGGCGAGAAAGGCATCGCTGGTCGAGCGGTTCGAGCCATGATGGCCACACTTGAAGCAAGCGAGCCTTGCCGCTGGCCCGAAGGTGTTGGGCAGATTCTGCGGATCGGACAGGCCCCAATTTCTGAGGGCAGTAGCGACCAGGTCTTCTCCCTGGCTCGGCAAGTCTCCGCCGGTATAGTAGAAGAAACGGTTGAAACGCATCGCCAACCCTATGCTGTCGTCATTGTCGGGCTGGCCACTTGCGATAGGAACTGCATTGGCGGGAGCGCGCCACATCCTCTTCAGGCATGCCACGACGAACAGGGCAGGCGAGCTTACGGGAGCGGCCATGGGTGCGGGCCCGGAGTTCCACAGAATCTCAGCGCCTAGAATCCCGTCTACAGACGTTCGTGTCCGGTTGGTGCCCGGCACGAGCACGCGATGACCTGACGTTAACGTGATAGACCCGCCGATCAGCCAAGGATAATCATTCGCCATGTGAGGGGTGTTGCCGATGTCAATGACGTGCATGTTTCGGTAAAGGGCGTCCGTCCGAAACCTGCTTCCCGGGGGCACAGCACTCAGGAGCGTCCTATGCACTGAGGTCAGGGCGGCGGCAGTGCGAACGGCCGCGTTGCCGGCAACGTTTCCCGCTTCGATCCCGGCTTGTTGAGCCGCCTTGCGGCGCGTAGCGGTGGCGGGAAGCAATATGGCGTTCAGGTTAGGCGAAACGGCGGCTATCGATTCACCATCCAGAACGGCATCACGGGCGATTTCAGCGCCGGTAGTCCCCGCTGCGATGGCCGAGTTCCACTGGTCCTGCCCCGCAGCAACCGCTACATTGCGATAATCGTTGGCGCCAATGTGATAGGCCCCGCGAGCGGCGGCGGCGGCGGCGGCGGCCCCTGCCGCGATTTGGTGAGCCACATCACGGCCGTTCGTCACGGCATCAAACGCGGCAGCGCCGGCGGCCTCTGCAATGGTCTCGCTGAGCCGATAAAGGTTGTCCGCAATGAGTAGTGACTTGATGCCGCCGGAATGATCGGCGTCGTAGTGGCTGACCAAGATGTGATCCAAGGGTCTTCCATTCAACTTTTGGACGATGTAATCGTGGACGGTTTCGCCATAGATTGGCAGGCCGGCATCGATCAACATCGTTCGACTCTGGCCGGCCCCGTCGTCGGCGACGATGAGCGAGCTCTCACCCTGTCCGACGTCGATGATGTGGATTTCTAGTTGCCAGGGCATGGGCTTACCTCCTCACCTCCACCGCCAGCTCCTCCACGTCCGCCCGCACGGCCTTGACCTCCCAGGCGAATTCGCCGTCGGGCCTGGTGCCGTGGACGCGGAAGGCGCCGTCGACGACGTCCTCGTAGCTGAGCAGGAACGGCTCGCGGCCTTTCGCCGTGAGCTGCACGGTGCGGCCTTCCTCGCGCGTCAACGCTTCGAAATAATCGGGCAGGCGGATCGTCGCCTGCCCGGCCACGAGCCGCGCCACGCCGCGGTAATAGACGGCCGCCTCCGGCCCTTCCAGGCAGGCGTGCACCAGGTCGTGGTCCGGCTTGGCGGGATGAGGGATGCGGAAATTCTTGAGCGTAGCCGTAAAGAAACCTATGACCGAAAGTGCGCCGTTGACCTGCAAGGGGCTGCCGGCGGCGCCCTGCATGGGGCCGCTGATCACCACGATGCCGTTGAGCAGCGTAATGCCGGTGACCCGCAAGTTTCCCACCACCGAGAGCTGATGGTCGGCATCGTTGATGATGCGGGCGTTATAGTCCTCGGTTTTGCCGCGATAGTGAAAATCGATATAGGGCGTTCCCGTACCCGGAGTGCTGTCGTTGCCGCCGAGCTCCAGGCTGCCGCCCTGGTTATTTCTGAGACTGCTATTGTTGCCCCATATCACATTGCCGCTGTCGACACGGATATCGCCGGTGGTGATGTCGAGGCTGGCAGCGGAGATGTCGCCGGTGAAGCTTCCATTGATGGAAGAGGTATTGCCTTTGACAGAGATATTGCCTTTGACGATCAAGTTGACGCTCGAAGAGCTGAGGCATTGCACGGTGAGCTGGTGGTCCCCGTCGTTGGTGATGCGGACGTTGTAGTCCTCGGTCTTATCCTTGTAGTGAAAGTCAATATAGGGCATACCCGTACCGGGGGTGGTGTCGTCGCCGCCAAGCTCGATGTTGCCGTCGCTCCTCAGAGCGCTGTAGTTGCCCCACACCAGGAGGTTGGGATCGGTCTGCCCAGGCACCTGACTCTGACCTTTGAGGCGTAGCCGGCCGGCAGCGTCGTTGGAGAGGTAGACTGCCGACGGATTGACGTTGGAACGAAATGCAATATAAGGAGCAGAAGGAAACTGAGGAGTCCAAGTCGCCGACAGCGAACCGCCGAGAATGAGGCTGCCGCCGTAGGAGCTCTTGAGAGCGCTGTTGGCGCCCCACAGGATGTCACTGCCGGCGAACAGCAGCGGCGAGCTCTGGATGGTCGCCACCAACTCGCCGTCCCAGTAGCCGGGAAAGTTCTGATAGCGCACGTAGAGGTTGATTGGGCCGGCGGCGGCCGAGGTGACGATGTTGGTCAGAGTCAGTATGACGGCCGAGGAGGATATGCCTGGCATAGGTAGCTGGGTCTGGGTGGTCGTCACAATCCATTGGCGCGACAGGCCCTGAGTTGTTGGTGGTTCAATCTGCCAAGTGAGGCTCGGAACTACTGAGATGCTGAGGGCTGGTCCCAGGTCCACGTCGAAAGACAGGATAAAACGCGAAGGGGCGTCGCTCGTTTTAGGCATGAGAGCGATCGAGCCGTCCTTCAGCGTGGTGGCGATGCTCAGCGTCAGTTGATTTTTCGTCGTCCCGTCGTTCTTGATCTGGTTAATGCCGCCGACGAAGCTGAGGCGCAGGGGGATAACCTGCAGCCCGCTGTGGTTGAGAACGCTCAGGTGGAGGATGCGCCGGCCCTGGAGCGGCGTCGAGTCGTCTGGGTAGGCCAGTCCCTGGTAGCGCACCTCGACCCGGGTGCCCCGTGCGCCGCCGAGGCCTATGGCGGTGAGGGACGGCAAGGGGATCTCCGTGGCGGAGCTGGGCTGCAGACTGAGGGACTGGGATCTCAACAGGTAGAGGACGGCCGTGCCGTCCCCCGGGGTATCCGTCTTGCCGGACCAGCCCTCCGGAAAGTCTGACCCGATCGACACGGTACCAGGCCGGAAGCGCAGGGCGAAATGGTAATTTTCGGTCGATACGGCCACGGAGGTGGACTGGATGTCGATCCTCCGCCCGGAGGTATTGGTGATCTCCAGGGACATCGTCCTGTTGCCGACCAGGGTGTTGCTGTCCCGGCTGTCGATGTACAGCACGGTTTCGCCGGCGTCGTTGTGCAGGTTGAAGTCGAGAGGGTTGGTGAAGCGGAACGCGGCCAGCGCGTTCTGATCCTCCACCATGACGCGGCCGACGTCGCCGGCGGACAGGGCGCGGTTGTAGATGCGCAAGTAGGCGACCTTGCCGGGATAGGGCTGCGAGCCGTCGTTTTTCGCGCCCAGGCGAACGCTGGCCACCGCTGTCACCGGCCGGGTGAGAGCCGTGCCTTTGTTCCATTGAGCTCCGTTGCGGTAGACGTACATCTCGCCGGCCGTGGCATCCTTCACGAAAGCCCAGTGGACCCACTCTCCTTTGTATTCGGTGGGCTGCGCTTTCTTGGCGATCCGGTCGTATGCCGGGCCGGCGTTGCCACAGTCGAAATAAACGTTTTCATCTTGCCAGGGCACTTGCAGGTTGACCACCCGCAAGCCGTTCGCATCGAGGGCTTCGAGGAGGGTGGCGGAAACGGGCAACTGGCTGCCGCCGTTCAGCCACAGGCTGACGGTGAGCTGCGGGCCCGCCGGAATGCTCGCCGGCGGCAACGTCACCCAATCGTTCTGCCCGTCGAGGGCCAGGCAGTGGCCGCACGTCGCATCCGTAGCCGTCTGCGGGTCGCCCTGAGCGGTGCAATCGTGGCCCTGGCCGGACAGATCGCGCAGGATGTTGTTCTCGATCCGGTCGAGCTTGCAGTAGAGAACCAATCCGTCGGTGATTGGGGTCATGATGCCCTCTCGAGTCAGTCTTGTGGAGTCAGCTTCAGCCAGCCCTCGCGGATCTCCTGCGCGGCGAAGCTGGCCTCCGGGCGAGCCTTGCCGAAGGTCGTGACCTCTCCCGGCAGCCACGACCAGCCATATCCGGCCTCGACCGGAAGCGGCAGATTGAGGCTGCCGGTGGCGGTCAAGATCGGGGTGGTGAGGAAGGCGATCTCGATCGCCTTGAGCGCCGCGGCGTACTGATCCGGCGGCAGGGTGATGGCCAGGGCTGGCAGGATGCCGGAGGTGGCGTGAACGGCGCCGCGCGGGTCGACCAGCAGGCTCAAGAGCAGCGGGGGCGCGGCGAGCGTCTGGAGGATCGGCGCCGGGTCGTCGCCGTGGGTCTTGATCCGGGGATGGCCGACGGGGTCGCTCTGCGGCGAATAGAAGATCTGGCCGGCATAGCTGCCGTCCTGCGCCTCCTGCCAGTAGCCGACCAGGCCGTCGTTCAGTTGCCGGTATTCGCCCAGGCGGATCGGGAGCTGGACGCCGGTGAAGCGGTCGTCGTCGCGGCCGCCCCGTTCGAGGTCCTGGCGAAAGGCATTCCATGCCTGGTGCACGGCGGGCAGGCCCTGGACCTCCAGGCCGAGCCTGGCGCGCACCAGCGCCACCGGACGGCCCAGGAGCAGCGCCAGGTCCTGATGCTGGGCGAAGTTCTCCGGATCGATGTTCGCCAGGCTGGAGTCGATCGCCGAGAGGAAGGCCTCCCGAAAATCGGACGTCTGGTCCAGCAGGTATCTGACCAGCCGTTGCAGGTGCGGGTTGGCGATGCTCTCGATCGGCACGGCCTCCCGGTCCGCCAGGCCTCGCCAGGCATCCTCCTGGTCGAGGATTCCCTGGGCTTTGCCCTGGTTGTCGTAGATCATCAGGCTGCCGTCGAGGTTGTTGGGCAGCAGCCAGCCGCAGACCGGCGTGGTGGCCGGCTGATCGTTCATCTCCTGCTCGTCGCTGGCGGCCGCCAGCCAGCGGAAATTGAGGCGGGCCGGCTGGACCAGGCGCGGCGGCAGCGCGACGAGCGTGGAATCCCCCGGCATCTTCAGCGCCTCGGTGGTCAGGACCTGGCTGCAATCGAGGTCCTTCACCTGCCCGAAGGTGTCCACCAACCGCAGTTGGAGCAGGCGCATGGCTCCGTTGCGGATCGGGTTGAAGTCCCAGAGCGGCTCGGGGGCGCTGGTGGCCGCGGAGGAATCGACCGCGGCGCTCACCGCCTGGGTGAACGGCTGGTCGCCGGCGAAGCCCAGCGGGTCCGCGATCGGCAACTGCAAGGTCTGCCGGCGCATCAGCAGCGCCTCGTTGAAGCCGCCGAGCGACTGCGACAGGCAGTGGAACGTGGACGCGGCCAGCTTGGCCTGGGCGGCCAGCAGGTCCGTGTCGGAGCTCGCACCCGGGAAGTCCTGCAGGCGCTGCACCATCAGTTGCGGCGCATGCGGGGTGAGGAAGCTCGTGCCGCTGTAGATGCACGCCCGTTGCTGGAGGGCTCCCCGGTCGGGGAGGAGCGCCAGGTCGGGCTGGTCCAGGGGCAGCGAGAAGGCGTCGGTGATGAAGCCCGTAGCATAGGAATCGGTGCTCGGGTCGTGATTGCTCCCCCGCGCCAGCGGCAGGACCTCGACCTCCCATTCGAGCAGGATGGGATTCCAGGGCTGCCCGGTCCAGACGTCGATGCCGGTGCTCGTGCCGATCAAGGTGATGGCGTTGGTCAAGGTGTCGACTTGGCCAGGGAGCAGGTCCGCGACGTTGCCGGCGCCGGTCAGGAGCTGGCAGATCAGGAGGCCGTCGCGACCATGGCGGTCATTCGGCTGCACGGTCGCGCCGGTCAGCAGCACCACCGGCTCCCGCGGCAGCCAGAAGCGCGGCGCGGGAGCCGGCCGCAGGGAGTAGGTCACGCCGGCCTGCGTGGCCACGCCGGCGTTGAGCGTCTCGAGGCCGCTCAGCACCGCGCCAATCGCCGCTGCCACGTCTCCGGCCAGCGAGCCGGTGGCGTCCAGCCGCTCCTGGAGGGGCAACAGGTCGCGTTGCTCGATGAAGTAGCGGACCAGGTCGATCTCGGGATAGTCGTCGCGGGCGTCGTCCGGCGGGTAGGCGCACATCATGTACTTGTACCAGTCGGCGAAGAGCTGCCGGCGAAGGGAGAGGATCTCCTGGCCGGCCTGGTCGTACTCGCTCTGCCGCAGGTTGAGATTGTCGAGCGCCTGCGCCAGGTCGTCCGGCAGGGTCACCTGGGCCTCGGCGTCGCTGGCCGCCGTGCCGGTGCGGACCGGGCGAACGGTCCACAGCGAGCCGCCGGGCACGGCCAGGAAGCCCTTCTCGTGCCGCGCCTCCAGAAACCTGGCACCGACGTCGAGCTGCCGGTTTTGCAGACGGCTGGCGAGCTGAACCGCCTCGAGCTTGTCTTCGAGGCCGGCTTTCCGGCTCGCGTCAATCTCCTATGCCAGGTAGGCGGACAGCGCCTCCGTGCCGGTATGGGCGATCGTGATCCTGGTGGAGGCGTCGGCGAGCGCTGGATTGGCTGTCGACGCCCCGGGCTGGAAAGTCAGACGGGCATAGCAGAGCATCCCCCGCGGCACCTCCTGGCCGGCGGAGAGCTCCACGTCCCAGTTGAATTTCTCCTGAATGGCGTCGTGCACATCCTGGCGCGCGAGGCCCGCCACCAGGGCCGCCAACGGATCGGCCGCCGGGTCGCTGTACCAGCCGATGACGTCATACCGCAGGCCTGCCGCCACAGGATTTTCGTCGTGAAAGCCGAAGACGCTCCGGCAGTTGGCATACAAGGCGGCGAAAGTCGTCTCGCCGTAGCCGGCGGCCGTCAGCTTGGGCAGGTACTCCGGGTTCGCGTCGTGCGGCGGCCAGTCCGACAGAAACATCTTGCGCCCCTGGTAGCGGAAGGGCTGCCAGCGGGCGTGGGCCGGGTCCGGAGTGTACGGGGTGCTGATGCTGCCCTGCGGGTTCGGGGCTCCGTCCGGAACGAGGTAATCGCTCTCGACGACCCAGGTCTCGGCGGGCGGCACGCCGCTACGGATGACCAGCCAGCGGTTGGGCACCGCCGGGAAATCCGTTCCGTCCGCTGAATGCGCGCCGCGCGTGAGCGCATCGGGCAGGGACCAGTGCAGGTGAATGCCGGCCTTGAGGTTGAGCGTCTGGTTTTCGAACGGCTCGGAGAGGATGTTCTCGCTCAGGTTGGCGGTGTCGGCGTTGACGTCGCGTGTGCCGTTGGTGTAGGGCAAGGCGGAGAAGTCCGCCCTGGCGGAGACGACCATCTGGTCCTGTTTCAGGACGAGCGCGTCGAGCTTGACCGGCACCATCAGGAGGCTGGTCATCGCCGCCGAGAGGTTGGACATCGCCACACTTCCCCGTCGCCGAACGTTGAGGATCCAAATTTTTACCTTGGGCTAAAATGACGATACCATACCCTCCGATTGAAAGCAAGGCTCAAAATCTGGGGACCCGGCGATGGCGGTTTGACGCCCCGGCGCGCGGATGCTACGCTTTACTACCCGCACTTTAGGGCCTCTGCGGACACCTCAAGAGCATGGACGAACGCCACCGCTCGGACTCCCGCAACGTCCTCTCCCGAGGGGACTCGGACACCGACGATATCGACCTGTCGCCGCTCCATGAGAGCGGGGCGACGCAGACCTTCGAGGGCAGCAGCCGGGGCAGCGGCGGCAGCGGCCCGGTGCACGTGGAGTCGGAGGCCGACGTCATCCTCATCGCCCATCCGGAGAGCCAGCGGCTGGGCTCCCGCTTCCGCCTCTCCCCGGGCACCACTCTGGAGATCGGCCGCTCGGCGGCGGTCGGCATCAGCCTCCCCGAGGTGATGTCCATCTCCCGCAAGCACGCCCGGCTGCGTTATATCGGGCCGGTGGTGACCGTCGAGGACCTGGGCTCGACCAATGGCACCTACGTCAACGGCCAGCCCATCCATGGCCGCACCGTGCTCAGGAGCGGCGACCGCTTCCAGACCGCGGCCGTCCACTTCAAGTTCCTCCACGAGGCGGACGTCGAGAGCGCCTACCACCTCGCCATCTACGAGCTGGTGGCCAGGGACGGCCTCACCGAGATCTTCAACAAGCGCAAGTTCGACGAAGAGCTGCAGCGCGAGGTCGCCCGCGCTCAGCGCCACCAGCGGCCGCTGGCGCTCGTCGTCTTCGACCTCGACGAGTTCAAGACCATCAACGACACTTACGGCCACCTCTGCGGCGACTTCATCCTCAAGCAAGTGGCGGCCATCGCCCGCGACCTGGTGCGCCCGGAGCAGATGCTGGCCCGGGTGGGCGGCGACGAGTTCGTCATCCTCGCTCCCGAGACCAGTGCCGAGGGCGCCGAGGCCCTGGCCAGCAAGCTGCGCGACAAGGTCGCCAGCTTCGACCATCGCTACGGCGACATCGAGATCGCCGTGAGCTGCTCCTTCGGCGTCGCCGAGCTGCGCAAGGAGATGACTGCTCCCCAGGACCTCTTCCAGGCCGCCGACGACGCCCTGCTGCTCTCCAAGCGCAGCGGGCGCAACCGGGTGGCGGTGCAGACTGGGTAGGATCGCTAAGACAGCGATCGACTCCGCTCCAGCCTCTCCAGCCAATCCTCCATCCCCAACCCGGTGCGGGCCGAGGTCTCCAGCACCTCCAGGCCGGGGCGCACCTCCTGGATGTTGCGGAGCGCCTCTTCGCGATCGAACCCCACGGCGTCGGCGAGGTCCATCTTGGTGAGGATGGCGAGGTCCGCGCCGCTGAAGATCGTCGGGTACTTGAGCGGCTTGTCCTCGCCCTCGGTCACCGAGAGGAGGACGACGCGCAGGCTCTCTCCCAGGTCGTAGCTCGCCGGGCAGACGAGGTTGCCGACGTTCTCGATGAACAGGAAGTCGAGGGCCGCGAGGTCCCAGTCCGCGAGCGCCGTGCCCACCATCTCGGCCTCGAGGTGGCAGACCGTGCCGGTGACGATCTGCCGCACGGGGGCTCCGGACTGCTTCAGGCGCTCCGCGTCGCGCTCCGTCGCCAGGTCGCCCACCAGCGCGGCCACGCGGTATCGGGATCGTAGGGCTGCCAGGGTGGCTTGTAAAAAAGTTGTCTTCCCCGCTCCCGGGCTGGACACCAGGTTGACGGCGAACAGGTCCGCCGCCTGGAACCGCTGCCGCAGATCGCGGGCGAGCAGGTCGTTCTTCTTGAGGATGCCCTGACGGACTTCAACGATCCGGGACTGCATTCTCGGCGCCCTCCAGAATCTCCAAGGCGGTCAGCTCGAGCTCCCGGCCGCGCACCACGTCGGGCGTCGGCGTGTCGCACACCGGGCAACGGAAATGCTGGAGGCTCGGCAGTTCTCGTTCCTCGCCGCAATGCGGGCAGAGCACGGCGACGGGGATCTCCTCGATCTCCAGCCGGGCGCCCTCGATGGCCGTGCCGGCGGCGGCCAGCTCGAAAGAGAACTCGAGCGCCTGCCGCACGACGCCGGAGAGCGCGCCGAGCCGCAGGTGGAGCGCCGCGATCCGCACCTCGCCCAGGCGCCCCACCTCCTCGCACGCCGCTTCGATGAGGCTCACCGCGATCGACAGCTCGTGCATGCCGCAGGATACACCGAACTCCGATCTATCCGGCTTTGTTCTTGCATGAAAGAAGGACCATGGCAATTCGTCTTTCCAGAAAGGGGGCAGCGCGTGGCGTCGGAGACCAATCCTCCCCAACCTGGCGAACCCGCCGAACCGCTGGTGCACGTCCTCTGGATCAACGCGGGCCTCTCCTGCGACGGTGACTCGGTAGCGCTCACGGCGGCGACGCAGCCGAGCATCGAGGAGATCGCCCTGGGGGCTCTGCCCGGTCTGCCCAAGATCGCGGTGCACTGGCCGCTGATCGACTTCGAGTGCGGTCCGGTGGGCGGGGCCGATAACTTCATCGAATGGTTCCACAAGGCCGACCGCGGCGAGCTCGATCCGTTCGTGCTGGTGGTCGAGGGGTCCATCCCCAACGAAGCCATCAAGAAAGAGGGCTACTGGTGCGGCTTCGGCAACAACCCGGCGACGGGCCAGCCGATGACCACCAGCGAGTGGCTCGACCGCCTGGCACCCAAGGCGCTGGTGGTCCTGGCGGTCGGCACCTGCGCCACCTACGGCGGCATCCACGCCATGGCCGGCAACCCGACGGGCGCCATGGGCGTGCCCGATTATCTGGGCTGGAACTGGAAGTCGAAGGCGGGCATCCCGATCGTCTGCGTCCCCGGCTGTCCGATCCAGCCGGACAACCTCTCCGAAACCATTCTCTACCTCCTCTATCAGGCGACCGGCCAGGCGCCGATGATCCCTCTCGACGAGGAGCTGCGTCCGACGTGGCTCTTCGGCCATACGGTGCACGAAGGGTGCGACCGCGCCGGCTACTACGAGCAGGGCGACTTCGCCCATGAGTACGGCTCGCCCAAGTGCATCGTGAAGCTCGGCTGCTGGGGTCCGGTGGTCAAGTGCAACGTGCCCAAGCGGGGTTGGATCAACGGCGTGGGTGGCTGCCCGAACGTGGGCGGCATCTGCATCGGCTGCACCATGCCGGGCTTCCCCGACAAGTTCATGCCGTTCATGGACGAGCCGCCCGGCGCCACGGTGTCGACCGCGGCGAGCGGTCTCTATGGCAGTGTGATCCGGGGTTTGCGGGGCATCACGGCGCGGACCGTGGACAAGGAGCCGAAGTGGCGTCACCGCGGCAGGGAGCTGACAACGGGATACGAGAAGACCTGGTGAGCCCGGGAAGGAGGACGACATGGCCAAGGATGCACACGACAGCGTCACCAAGGACGAACCGGGCAGCCCGAAGAACGTCGGCAAGAGCACGACCGGCAGGGGCGAGGACGTCGTGAAGAAGCACGGCAAGGAGCCCGGCCGCTACGAGGCCGAGGAGAAGGGGGAGAGCGGACGTCCTGCCGGCAAGTCGACGATGCGGGACCAGACCGGGGTCAACCCCACGAAACCGAAGAGCTGAGAGCCGCGAACCATAGCTTAGGAAAGGGGACCCGAAGATGGCGACTGCGACCCAGGTGGCTCCGTCGACCCAGGCGACCAACAAGAACCTCGTCGAGATGCATTGGGATCCGATCACCCGTATTGTCGGCAGCCTGGGGATCTACACCAAGATCGACTTCGGTCAGAAAAAGGTTGCGGAGTGCCACAGCACCTCGTCGATCTTCCGTGGCTACAGCATCTTCATGAAGGGCAAGGATCCCCGCGATGCCCACTTTATCACCAGCCGCATCTGCGGCATCTGCGGCGACAACCACTGCACCTGCTCCTGCTACGCCCAGCAGATGGCCTACGGCGTCCAACCTCCCCACCTGGGCGAGTGGATGGTCAACCTCGGCGAGGCCGCCGAGTACATGTTCGATCACAATATTTTCCAGGAAAACCTGGTCGGTGTGGACTTCTGCGAGAAGATGGTGCGCGAGACCAATCCCGGGGTCTGGGAGAAAGCCGCGGCCACCGAGGCGCCGCACGCGGGCGCCCATGGCTATCGCACCATCGGCGACATCATGAAGTCGCTCAACCCTTTCGAGGGCGAGCATTACCGCGAAGCGTTGCAGATGAGCCGCATGACGCGGGAGATGTTCTGCCTGATGGAGGGGCGGCACGTCCACCCCTCGACCCTCTACCCGGGCGGCGTGGGCTCGGTGGCCACCATCCAGCTCTTCACCGATTATCTCACCCGCCTGATGCGCTACGTCGAGTTCATGAAACGGGTCGTCCCCATGCACGACGACCTCTTCGACTTCTTCTATCAGGCGATGCCCGGCTACGAGCAGGTGGGGAACCGCCGCATCCTGCTCGGCTGCTGGGGGAGCTTCCAGGACCCCGAGGTCTGCAACTTCGACTACAAGGACATGACCCAGTGGGGCGACAGGATGTTCGTCACCCCGGGCATCGTGGTCGACGGCAAGCTGGTCACTCACGACCTGGTGAAGATCAACCTCGGCATCCGCATCCTGCTGGGCAGCTCCTACTACGAAGACTGGAAGGGGCACGAGATCTTCGTCAAGAACGATCCACTGGGCAACCCGGTGGACGAGCGCCATCCGTGGAATCAGCATACGATCCCCAAGCCGCAGAAGCGGGACTTCGACGGCAACTACAGTTGGGTGATGTCGCCGCGTTGGTATGACGGCAAGGACTACCTGGCCCTCGACACCGGCGGCGGTCCGCTGGCGCGCCTGTGGTCGACGGCGCTCGCCGGCTTGGTGGACATCGGCTATGTCAAGGCGACCGGCCACAGCGTCGTGTTCAACCTGCCGAAGACGGCGTTGAAACCGGCTGTGACTTTCGAATGGAAGGTGCCGCAGTGGAGCAACACCATCGAGCGCAACCGCGCGCGCACCTACTTCCAGGCCTACGCCGCCTGCGCCGCCCTGCACTTCATGGAGCAGGCGCTCAAGGAGGTGCGGGCCGGCCACACCAAGACGTGGGAGACGTTCAAGGTCCCTGAGGACGCCATCGGCTGCGGCTTCACCGAAGCGGTGCGCGGTGTGCTCTCGCATCACCTCGTCATCCGCGACGGCAAGATCGCCAACTACCACCCCTATCCGCCCACCCCGTGGAACGCCAACCCGCGCGACGTCTACGGCACGCCGGGACCCTACGAGGACGCCGTCCAGGATTGCCCAATCTTCGAGGAGAACCGGGGGGACAAGTTCAAGGGCATCGACATCATGCGCACGGTGCGCAGCTTCGATCCGTGCCTGCCCTGCGGCGTGCACATGACGCTGCCCAACGGCAGGGTGGTCGAGCAGCGGCATTCGCCGGCGACGCTGAACCTGCTGGCCCCGGGCAAGTAGAGGCCGAGGATGCCAGCCGAACCTTCCGAAGACCCCGATCTGCGGGCCGCCGGCGACCGCATCGAAACCCTCATGGGCGAACTCGCCGCCGCCGGCCCGGCGGTCCGGCGCAAGGCGGAAGAGCTGGTCCGGCTGTTGATGCAGCTCTATGGCGCCGGGCTCGAACACATCCTGACCGCCGTCGACGACGCGGGTCAGGCGGCCACTCCAATTTTTGCCCGGCTCGCGGCGGACGACCTGGTCGCGAGCCTCATGGTCCTCCACGACCTCCACCCGCTCGACCTGGAGACCCGGGTCGGGCGGGCCCTCGATCACGTGCGTCCCTACCTAGGCTCGCACGGCGGCGACGTCAAGCTCCTCGGCGTCGAGGATGGCGTGGTGAGGCTGCGCCTGGAGGGGAGCTGCCACGGCTGCCCGTCCTCGACCGTCACCATGAAGCTGGCGATTGAGAAGGCCATCGAGGAGGCCGCGCCGGAGATCCTGCGCCTCGAGGTCGAGGGAGTCACCGATCCGACCGATCCGTCCGATCGGACTGATCCGTCGGATCTGGTGCAGATCGGCAGCGTGAAGCCCGCGGCCGCCAGGGGGGGCGCCGCTTGACCGGCTCTCCCGACGGCTCTCCCGCCATCGGCCGGCTGCGAGAGCTGCTGAAACCTCGTCCCCGGGCGGCTCCCGAGGAGCGCTGCGAGCTCTGCGGCGTGCCCATCCCCCCCGAGCACCGCCACCTGGTCAACCTGGAGACTCGCAGCCTGCTCTGCGTCTGCCGGCCCTGCGGCCTGCTCTTCACTCAGGCCGGAGCGGCGGGCGGCAAGTACAGGAGCGTGCCCGAGCGCTACCTTTTCGCCCGCGACCTCGTGCTCACCGACGCGCAGTGGGAAAGCCTGCAGATTCCGGTCAACATCGCATTCTTCTTCTACAACAGCGCCCTCGGCCACACCGCGGCCTTCTATCCCAGCCCGGCCGGCGCCACCGAATCGCTCCTGCCGCTCGAGACGTGGGAGGAGCTCACCGCGAAGAACCCGGTGCTCGCCGGCATGGAGCCGGACGTCGAGGCTCTGCTCGTCTACAAGCGGTCCGACGGCTTTGAATGTTACGTCGTGCCGATCGACGCCTGCTACGAGCTGGTAGGTCGCATCCGCCTGCGCTGGAAAGGTTTTCAGGGCGGCGAGGAGGCGTGGCGCGAGATCGACGCCTTCTTCGCCGGGCTGCGAGAGAAAAGCGGCGGGACGTCATGGCCGACCTGAAGTTCCAGGTCGCCGGCGCGCGCGCCGAGCCCTACGCGGCGGTGCCGACCCTCGTCTTCACGCTACGCATCGAAGAGGTGAGCAGCCAGCCCATCCATGCCATCGCGCTGCGCTGTCAGGTGCAGATCGAGCCGAACCGGCGCTCCCACTCGCCGGCCGAGCAGGCGCGGCTGCTGGAGATGTTCGGCGTGCCCGGGCGCTGGGGCGAGACCGTGAAGCCGCTGCACTGGACCCACGTCTCCGTCATGGTCCCCAGCTTTCAGGGTGCCGTCACGGTGGACCTGCCGATGACCTGCACCTACGACTTCGAGGTCACCGCCGCCAAGTACTTCGAGGCTCTCGACGACGGCGAGATCCCGCTCCTCTTCCTCTTCAGCGGTACGGTGTTCACTCCCGGGGGGACCGGCTTCATGGTTCAGCGCGTGCCCTGGGAGAAGGAGGCGCCCTTCCGTCTCCCGGTGCGCGTGTGGCGGCAGGTCATGGACCTCTACTTCCCCCACAGCGTCTGGATCCGGCTGCAGCGGGAGAGCCTCGACGCCCTGCAGCGCTTCAAGGCCGAACGTGCGCTGCCGACCTGGGACGACGTGGTGGCGGCGCTGCTCGCCAACGTCCCGTTGAGCGAGGTATCGTCGTGAGCTTCGAGCTCGCGCAGAAGGTGGCGGATGCCATCCTTTACGAAGGCTACGTGCTCTACCCCTACCGCGCCTCGTCGGCGAAGAACCAGGTGCGCTTCCAGTGGGGCGTCGTCGCCCCGCGCGGGTATTCTCAGGCGTCGGAGGCGGGCGGGTCCGAGCCTTGGGAGATGCAGACGGAATGCCTCGTCGCGCCGGGCGCGGCGCCGGTGATCGATTTGAAAGTCCGCGGCCTTCAGCTCCAGGCGCGTGCGGTGGAGGAGGCGACGGCCGGCGGTGGATTCCACCCGGTCGAATTCCTCCATGTGGGAGGCGAGCTGCTGCTCGCCTGGGACGAAGGGATCGAGCGCGAGCTGGAGGTGAACGACGTCGATCTGCGCAGCCTGGAGCGCGAAGGCGAGCGCGAGATCGCCTTCGAGCTTCCCGGCGGCAGCGAGGTCGAAGAGCTGGGGTCCGATCACGAGATCCAGTGCCGGATCGTGCGCCGGCGCTGGCCCGTCTCGGTGGTCGTGAAACTGTCGGCGCAGACGGTGGAGGATTGGCTCCGCCTGCGGGTCCGCCTCGAGAACCGCACCCCCGTGCCGGATGGGTTGCAGCGGGACGAGGCGCTGCGCCGCTCGCTGGTCTCCGCTCACACGCTGCTCGCCTGGCGCGGCGACCGTGATGGCCGCTTCGTCTCGCTGCTCGATCCGCCGGCGGAAGCGGCCGGGGCGGTGGCCAGCTGTGTGAATTCTCACACCTGGCCCGTGCTCATCGGCCCCGAGGGGACCGGCGACGTCGTGCTCTCGTCGCCCATCATCCTCTACGACCATCCGGCCATCGCGCCGGAGAGCCCCGGCGACCTCTGCGATGCCACCGAGATCGACGAGATCCTCACCCTGCGGATCATGACCCTCACCGACGAGGAGAAGCGCCAGGCACGGAGCACCGACCCCCGGGCCCGCCGCATCATCGATCGCGCCGACGGCATTCCGGACGAGATCCTGGAGCGCCTGCACGGCGCCGTGCGCTCGCTGCGCCCTGTGGAGCCGGAGATCGCGGACTGGGAGGCGTTCCTCAATCCGCCGGGCGAGATCCCGCCGGAAGAGGCCTCGCTGACCATCGCGGAAGTGCGTGTGGGCAAGGGCTCGCGCGTCCGGCTCCGGCCATCGCGGCGCGCCGACTCCATGGACTTCTTCCTCGCCGGCCGCGACGCCCGGGTGGAAGGCGTCTACCGCGACGTGGAGGACGAGTGTTATATCGCGGTGACGCTCGCGGACGACGATCCGACGGGCGATCTGCACGCCGCCACGGGACGGTTCTTCTATTTCTATCCCGACGAGATCGAGCCGATCCCGCAGACACAGGAGAGGGGATGAGCCCCGGCTTCCTGGTGGCCGGTATCGGCAACGTCTTCCTCGGCGACGACGGCTTCGGCGTCGAGGTCGTGCGCCGGCTGGCCTCACGGCCCCTGCCTGAGGGAGTGCGGGTCGCCGATTTCGGGATCCGCGGCCTCCACCTCGCCTTCGAGCTGCTCGAGCACCCGGACGAAACGACGATCCTGGTCGACGTCACACCCCGCGGAGGCGAGCCCGGCACGGTCTACCTGATCGAGCCCGACCTCGAAACCCTGGCCGCTCCGGCAGCCGGCCCCGCGGACGCCCATGACATGACGCCCGCCGCGGTTTTCGGTCTGCTGCGCTCGCTCGGCGGCACCCCCGGGCGCGTCCTCATCGTCGGCTGCGAGCCGCTCTCGACGGAGGAGGAGATGGGCCTGAGCCCGCCGGTCGAAGGGGCGGTGGACGAGGCCGTCGGGCTGATCCTCGACGTCCTCCAGCGAGAGGGGGTCGCCGGCAATCCGGCCGGAACTTTGCAGGAGGGAGGTTCATGAGAATGAACGGTTGGAACTGGCTGTTGATCGTCGTCGCCGCCGTCGTGGTCGCGCTGTTCGCCGTCCAGGCGCCGGAGATCGCCCGCTACGTGCGGATCAAGCGGATGTGATCCGGGCCCAAGGTCGCCCTCGAAGTCTCGGCGCCGCTCGTGTAGGCTGAGCCTGACTCGGGGAGGAGACACGAAGCCATGACGACGATATCGCTGCTGCTGGTGAGCCTGCTGCTGGGCCTTCGCCACGCTCTGGAGGCCGATCACCTGGCGGCGGTCGCGAGCCTCGCCACCCGCAGCCGGAGCCTGCGCTCGACCGTGGCCCAGGGTGTGGCCTGGGGGCTGGGCCACACGATCACCCTGCTGGTCGTGGGCGGCGCCTGCCTGCTGCTGCGTGCGACCATCCCGGACCGCGTGGCCACGGCCCTGGAGGCGGCGGTCGGCGTGATGCTGCTCGCCCTGGGGGCCGACGTCCTCTGGCGCCTCTACCGCCGCCGCATTCACGTCCACGTGCATCGGCATGCGGACGGCACCGTGCACCTGCACGCCCACGGCCACGCGCCGGAGGAGGCCGCGGCGCCCCATCACCAGCAACAGGCACACGAGCACCCGCACGCCCACGGGTTGCCGCACCGCGCGCTGATGGTGGGGCTGATGCACGGCCTGGCGGGCTCGGCGGCGCTGCTGCTGGTGACTCTCACCACCCTCACCTCGGCGTGGCTCGGCCTCGCCTACATCGCGTTCTTCGGCGCCGGCTCCATCCTCGGCATGGCGGCGCTCTCGGCGGTCATCGCGCTCCCGCTGCGCGGCACGGCACGCATGTCGCAGGTGCTGGGAGGCTGGTACAACGGTCTCGAGGCGGCCATCGGGGTGAGCACGATCCTGATCGGCGCCTGGGTGCTTTACAAGGCGTACTGATCGAGGAGGTTCCCCATGTGCCTGGCAATCCCTGGACGAGTGGTCGATTTCGTGACGGAGACGCCGCAGTTGGCGGTGGTCGAGGTCTCGGGCGTCAAGCGTCAGGTCAACGTCGACCTGCTGCGGGAAGAGGGCCTCGGCCCCGGCGACTGGGTGCTGATCCACGTCGGCTTCGCGATGAGCAAGATCAGCGAGGCCGCCGCCGCGGAGCAGATGCGCATGCTGGCGATGATGGGGGAGGACCTCCAGGCCATGGAGGAGATCGAGGGCTACCAGTTCGGCCAGGATCCGTCGTGAAGGGAAAATCCATGAAAACTCTGGGATCGCGACGCTGGAGATGGAGGAAGATCGGAGCGACATCGCCGCACCGGAGACGCCCCGCCGTCCCCCTGGCCTCCGGGACGGTATCGTATCAGGTCTGGGGCGTCTCTACGGACCGGTCGCGCGATGACCAAGGATGGAGATTCCGGGGGGGCATGAAGCGGAGTCTCCCAACCTCTGCGGAACCCCTGTCTCTGGCCGCGCCTCCGAGGTTCCGTAGAGACGACCCAGACCCGATACGATTTCGTTTCGGAGGCCACGGGGACGGCGGGGCGTCTCCGAAGCGGCGATGCCGGTCCGGTCCACTCGCACCTCCGGCGTCGCGAATCCCAGCCGGCCTACCGCCCTGAAGGAGGCGCCGCACCATGAAGTACGTCGACGAGTTCCGCGATCCCAAGCTCATCCGCCAGGCGGCCGACGAGGTCCGCCGGCTGGCGCGGCCCGGCCGTCACTACCGCATCATGGAAGTGTGCGGCGGCCATACCCACGCCATCTATCGCTTCGGCCTGGAGGGGCTGCTGCCGGACAACGTCGAGCTCATCCACGGCCCCGGCTGCCCGGTGTGCGTGCTGCCCATGGGCCGCACCGACGACGGCCTCGCCCTCGCCGAGCTGCCGGGGGTGATCTTCACCGCCTTCGGCGACGTCATGCGGGTCCCGGGAACCAAGGGGAGCCCACTGGAGCACAAGGCGCGGGGCGCCGAGATCCGCATGGTCTACTCGCCGCTCGACGCTCTCAAGCTGGCGCAGGCCAATCCCGGCAAGCACGTCGTCTTCTTCGCCATCGGCTTTGAGACCACGGCGCCTTCGACGGCCCTGACCCTCCTCAAGGCGCGGCAGCTCGGCCTCGCGAACTTCTCGGTCTTCTGCAATCACGTGACGATCATCCCCGCGATCCGCGCCATCCTGGACTCGCCGGACATGCGGCTGGACGCCTTCGTGGGCCCCGGCCACGTCTCGACGGTGATCGGCTGCCGCCCCTACGAGTTCATCGCCCAGGACTACGGCAAGCCGATCGTGGTCTCGGGCTTCGAGCCGCTCGACGTCCTGCAGTCGCTGGTGATGATCCTGCGCCAGCTTGCGGACGGCCGGTCGGAGGTCGAGAACCAGTACGCGCGCGTCGTGCCGTGGGAGGGGAATCTGCCGGCCCTGCGCGCTTTGGAAGAGGTCTTCGAGCTGCGGCCCTATTTCGAATGGCGCGGGCTCGGCTTCATCTCCCAGTCGGCCCTCAAGCTGCGCGACGAGTTCGCGGAGTGGGACTCCGAGCGGCGCTTCGACGTCCCCGGCATCCGGGTGACGGATCCCAAGGCGGCGCAGTGCGGCGAGGTGCTCAAAGGTGTGCTCAAGCCGCCGCAGTGCAAGCTCTTCGGCACCGAGTGCACGCCCGAGCGGCCGGTGGGCGCGCTCATGGTCTCCTCCGAGGGGGCCTGCGCCGCCTACCATCACTACGTGCACCGGATGGCCCAGGCAACCGCGGGAGGGAGCCTCGAAGGATGAAGGTCCTCGAGGAGGCTCCCGCTGCCCTCCCTCGCGTCCGCTTCCGTGACGCTCGCATCGAGATGGCCCACGGCGCCGGCGGCAAGGCCAGCCGGCGGCTGATCGAAGGGTTGATCGCGCCGCTCCTCGGCGGCCCGCTTCTCGCACCCCTCGCCGATGCCGCCCACCTGGAAGTGGACGGCGCCCGTCTGGCTCTCACTGCCGACAGCTTCGTGGTGCGCCCGCTGCGTTTCCCCGGCGGCTCGATCGGCGAGCTGGCGGTCAACGGCACGGTGAACGACCTCGCGGTCTCGGCGGCGCAGCCGCTCGCCCTGCTCCTCACCTTCGTGATCGAGGAGGGGATCGCCACCGAGATCCTGGAGGCCGAGCTGCGGGCCATCGCCGAGACCGCACAACGGGCCGGGGTCGAGATCGTGGGCGGCGACACCAAGGTCGTCGAGCACGGCAAGGCGGACGGTCTGTACGTCACCACCGCCGGTCTGGGGCGGGCGGACCCGCGGGCTCGGCTGTCGGCGCGGTCCGTGCGCCCGGGCGATCAGGTGCTCCTCTCCGGCCCCATCGGCGATCACGGCATCACCATCCTCCTCGCCCGCGGCGAGATCGACCTCGAAGCCGATCTGCGTTCGGACACGCGCTCGGTCTATCCGTTCGTGGAGGCGATCCTCGACGTCGCCGCCCCCGGCCTGCGCTGGATGCGCGACCCCACGCGGGGCGGCGTCGCCACCGCCCTCAACGAGCTGGCGCGGGACAGCGGCTTAGGCCTCGTGCTCCACGAGGAGGCGATCCCCGTGCGTGACGCCGTGCGCGGCGCCTGCGAGCTGCTGGGCCTCGATCCGCTGCACATCGCCAACGAGGGGCAATTCCTGGCCGTGCTGGCGCCCGAGCAGGCCGAAGAGGCTCTGGCGGCCGTGCGCGCGGTCCCCGGCGGCGGCGAAGCCGTGATCATTGGCGAAGTGCGCGAGCAGCCGGCACGCACGGTGCTCGCGGCGGCTTCCTATGGAGGTACACGGGTGGTGGACATGCTGGTGGGGGACCCGTTGCCGCGGATTTGTTGAGAGCCTCGAGGGCGCGGGGTATGCACACCCCCCGGGAACGATCCGCCCGGCCCCTGCGTCTACAATGGCATGGTGATTACGATCGAAGTCCTCATCTCCTTCGTCTGTCTCGCCAGCCTGATCGTGATCCTCCTCGAAGCCTCGCGGGTGGGCGGGCTCCGGCGCCGGTTGCCGGTCGCCCTCTGGGCCTTTACGCTCCTGCTGCTGGCCGCCCTCGCCCTGCTGCGGGTAGTGGTGAACCTCGACGCCTGGAGCGATGGGCGGATCCTGTCGGCCTCCATGGGGGTCTGCAACTTCCTGTTCGGCAGCGCGTTGCTGGTGCGCTGGCTGTTCCGGACGCCGCCCTCGCCCGGCCAGCGATGAGGCCGCCTATTTCAGGACGACGTCGATCTCACCCACGCCGCAGTCCACCTTCACCTTGGAGCGGCCCGTCCCCTTATCCCAGCTCAGCTCCTTGCTCACCAGCCCGGAGCTCTGATAACGCCGGCCGGCCGCGATCAGGCTGGCCTCGCCCACGCCGGTGTCGAGGTCCACGGAGGCGATGGCCTCCTTGGGCAGGTCGACGGTGACCTGGCCCACCCCGAGGTCCAGGGTGAGGTCGCCCGCGACACCGTGGACGTTCATCTCGCCCACGCCGAGCTCGGCCTTGAGCGCCAGATCGCGCGGCACGGTGATGCGCGCCACGATCTGGAGGTTCTTGGACCGCCACTTGGGGAACTTCTTCATCTCGATCTTGAAGACGTCGCCGGAGTTGTCGTAGACCAGCTTGAGATCGTGCGCCGCGTCCGCGCAGCGCCCCGTCTTCTCCCGGCACTTCACCTTCACGTCCAACCCCACCTGGCCAGCGGCCCCGGGATCGACGTTGAGCTCGGCGACGGGGAAGTCGAGATGGACCTGGTGGGCGTTGGCGATCGGGATCTGTTGGCGAAACGAACGGACGACCTCATTCGCGCTGGCGGCGGCGGAGACCACCGGCAGGAGCGCGACGGCGAGGATCAGGGCGATTTTTTTCATGGCATCTCTCCTCTTTGGTTTCACTACGAGAGGGAGCGCTCCAAGGTTCCAGGATCGCGGCACCGATCTTGCGACAATCCCGCCCGGAGGATTCGCCTTGGCCCCAGCGCTGCCCACATTCCAGGAATCGCCCCCGGGAGACCGCCCGATCCGCGACCTCGGCCTGCGGATCGAGGGCACGGAGCTCGAGCCGGTGATCGCCGAACTCGAGCATGAGCTGGAGGGCCTGGGGCTCGGCCGGGTGCGCCCCCGCTTCTACCTGTCGACCGAATGGGGCGTGCCCTTCGGGACGGTGGCCATCGCGATCCCCTTCTACCTCGCCCGGCCGGACCTCGCGGCGCTGCACGCCGAGCGCACGGGCTTGGTGGAGGGGCACGGCCGGCGCGACCTGCTGCGCTACCTGCGACACGAGATGGGGCACGTGGAGAACTACGCCTACCGCCTCTACGACCGGGAGGACTGGGTGCGCACCTTCGGGCCCATCACCCGGCCGTACCGCGAGGAGTACCGTCCCGAGCCGTTCAGCCGGCGGTACGTCCGCCACCTGCCGGGCTGGTACGCCCAGAAACATCCGGACGAGGATTGGGCCGAGACCTTCGCCGTGTGGATGACCCCCGGCCTCGACTGGCGCGCCGAGTACGCCGGCTGGACCGAGGCCCTGGCCAAGCTGGAGTATTGCGATGCGGTGATGGGCGAACTGCGCGGCATCGAGCCGCTGGTGTCGGACGCGGATCTGGACGAGCCGGTCTCCGAGATTCCTTACACGCTGGAGCAGTACTACCGCGGCGCGGAGCTGGACCCCGGCGAATTTCCGCCGGGGCTCGACGGCGCCCTGCGCTCCATCTTCGAGGACTGGGGCCGCCCCGAGGACCTCTCGACGGCCGCCCCGCGCCGCCCGGCCTCCGAGCTGATCCGCCGCCTCGGCCGCGACCTGCCCGCGGACGTCTTCCGCTGGACTGGCCACTTCCCCGAGCGCACCCGGCTACTGCTCCGCCATCTCGCCGAGCGGGCCGACGCTCTGGAGCAGGTCTATCCCGAGGACCGGGAGACGCCGGTGCTGATCGCCCTGACGACCTTCGTGACGGCTCTGGCGATGAACCACGTGCGGAAGGGGAGCTATCTGGCTTAGGAATACCGCTCCACCGCCAACTCCGCGATCCGCTCCACCAGGTCCGGGAACTCGATTCCGGCCGCCTTGGCCGCCATCGAGAACTCGCTGTCCTTCTCCAGGTAGCAGCTCGCGTTGACCTCCAGGACGTAGATCTCGCCCGCCTCAGTGAGACGGAGGTCGACGCGGCCGTAGTCGCGTACGCGCACGGCGCGGTAGGCATCGACGGCGGTCTTCTGGAGCTTCGCCCGCAGCTCGTCCGGGACTTCGGCCAGCACGGATTTCGTCCCCTTGTACTCGGCGCTGTTCTTCTTCCACTTGGCCTTGGTGCCGAGGATCTTCGGCTCGCCCTCGGGGAAGCCCGTGAAGTCCACCTCGACCGGCGGCAGGGGGATCGGCTCCCGGTTGCCCAGCACGCCGACATAGAGCTCCCGGCCCTCGATGTACTCCTCGACCAGGGCGCTGTCCTTGACCTTCTCGTGGATGGCGAGCACCCGCTTCATCAGCGAGGTCGTGTCCCGCACCAGGGAGTCGCCGTCGATGCCGATCGACGCGTCCGCCGTGAGCGGCTTGACGAAGAGGGGGAGGCGGAGGTTGCCGGCGGTCTCGAAATCTGAATTCTGGGAGAACACGGCGAAGTGGGGATAGAGGAGGTTCTCGAAGGCGAGGACCTTTTTCGCCAGCCCCTTGTCCTGCCGCAGGTACAGCTCGCCGGGGCCGCCGCCGGTGTAGTGCAGGCCGAGGAGGTCCAGCACCCCGGCCACGCCGATGTCGCCCGAGTTGCTCTTGCCGAAGCTCTCCAGGAGGTTGAACACCAGGTCCGGCTGCTGCCGGGCGAGGTCCGAGACGAGCTTGCGGAGGTCGTCGTACACTCCGAGCACGGAGGCCGTGTGCCCCTTCTCGTTCAGCGCCGCGGCCACCTGGTCCGCCACGACGTCATAGGATTTGGGATCGTCTTTTTCGAGGCCGGTCAGGACGGTGATCTTCATGGCCTCGCGCCTCATGCAAGGGTTGGGCCGTGGGGCACCCGTCTTGCAGGAAAACGCTGCGCCAAAGGAGGTAAGGCCTATGGAGCGGCTGAAGGAAACGAGGACGCGAGGGACGGTTGCGGGTCTGGCGATCGCCCTGTTCGCCCTGCTTGCCATGGCGGGGTGCTCGACGAACCCGGCCACCGGCAGGCCCCAACTCGCCCTGATCTCCGAGCAGCAGGAGATCCAGATGGGGCTGGACAACGACCAGCAGGTCCGGCAGCAACTCGGGATCTATGCCGATCCGAAGCTCCAGGAGTACGTCAACCGGGTGGGGCAGAAGCTCGCCGCGGCGTCCGAACGTCCCAACCTCGCCTGGACGTTCCGGGTGATCGACGATCCGGTGGTGAACGCGTTCGCCATCCCCGGCGGCCATGTCTACGTGACGCGGGGGCTGATGACCCACCTGACCTCCGAGGCCGAGCTGGCGGGTGTCCTCGGCCACGAGATCGGCCACGTCACGGCCCGCCACAGCGTGACGCAGATGAGCAAGCAGGAGCTGGCGCAGATCGGCCTCCTCGCCGGCGCGATCCTCAGCCCCGCGGTGGCCGACCTGAGCAACCTGGCCGCGCAGGGTCTCCAGGTGCTGTTCCTGAAGTACAGCCGCGACGACGAGCGCCAGGCAGACCAGCTCGGGCTGCGCTACATGTACCAGCAGGGCTACGACCCGCGCGAGATGCCGCGGGTCTTCGAGGTGCTGCGCCGGGTGAGCGCGGCGCAGGGGGCCGGGCGGATCCCCGGCTGGCTCTCGACCCACCCCACGGAGGAGGAGCGCATCCGCACCATCAGCGCCGAGGTCGCCCGGCTGGGCGGCGACTTCTCGGGCCGGACCGTGAACCGCGACGAGTACGTGCGGACGCTCGATGGCGTCGTCTTCGGCCAGAACCCGCGCGAGGGGTACTTCGTGGGGACCACCTTCGTGCAGCCGGAGCTTAAATTCCAGATCCGCTTCCCCGACGGCTGGAAGACCAGCAACGAGCGATCTGCCGCGGGCGCCATCAGCCCCAACCAGGACGCCGCCGTGTCGGTGAGCCTCTCCGGCCAGAGCTCGGCGCAGGCGGCGGCTCGGCAGTTCTTCGCGCAGCAGGGTGTCCAGTCCGGCCAGGAGGTCCAGGTGAGCCCGAACGGCCTGACGGCGGTCTCACGGATCTTCGGCATCCAGGGGTCGTCCGTCGACTACGAGGGAATCGCCTCCTTCGTGGAGCACGACGGCAAGGTCTACCAGATCCTCGGCTTCACGGGGACGCAGAGCTGGCAACGCTACGAGGACGTGCTCTCCGGCACGATCGCGACCTTCGGCCCGGTGCGGGACCGCCGCGCGCTGGAGGTGCAGCCCAAGCGGATCGCCGTGGTGAGCCTGCCGGGCGAGATGACGCTGCAGGACTTCGCGCAGCGCTACCCCTCGACCGTGGACCTCCAGACCCTCGCCATCCTCAACGAGGCGGAGGCGAGCACCCGCTTCCCGGCGGGCGCGACGGTCAAGCGGGTGATGGGAGGCGAGCTGCCCACAATCTCCGCAGTCGATCTGCCGTGGGGCCTGCCGGGACCTCCCGGCCATCGATTCGCGACACGGGGAGCACGCCGATGAGGCTGTTCATCAGCAGCACCTCGCCGGCCGCGGCCAGGTCGCCGGGGGAGAGAGGCTGCTCCTCGATCGCGTCCATCTCCAGCAGGCGGCGGCGCACGGTGCCGGGCAGGCAGCCGTCGCTTGAGGGAGGCGTGAGGACGTGCTCGCCCAGGACCACGGCGAGGTTGCTGCGCGCGCCCTCCACCAGCCGGCCGTGCTCGTTGAGCAGCAGGGCCTCCCAGGCGCCCTGGGCCTCCGCGGTGCGCAGGGCAAGCCGGTTCGCCTGGTAGCAGAGGCTCTTCAGCCCGGCGAGGGGACCGTCCGAGTCGATGCGGAATCGGGGGAGGAGACACGCGGTGACGACCGACGGCGGCGCGTAAGGAGCCGCGGTGACGAGCCGCGTGCTGCGGGTGACGGTGAGGCGCAGCCGCGCCACGGGTCGGGGCGCGGCGGCGGCGACGTCGATCACGGCCTCCTCCAGCGCGCGCCGGTCCTCGGGGAGATCGATCTCCAAGCGGCGCAGGCCGGCCAGCAGGCGGTCGAGATGGGCTTCGACGTCCCGGGCCCGGCCGTCGTCCACCCGCAGGGTCTCGAACAGGCCGTCGCCGAAGAGGAAGCCGGAGTCGTCCGGGGAGATACGGACCTCGCCGGACGGGACGGTCCGCCCGTTCCACCAGGAGAGGCTCATGGGGTCTCATCCACGCCCAGGGCAGTGAGGAAGGCCCGGGCCTTGGCGGTGCTCTCGGCGAGCTCCAACTCGGGGTCCGAGTCGGCCACGATGCCGCAGCCGGCGTGATAGACGGCGAGGTTGTTCTTCGCCGCCGCGGTGCGGATGGAGACGGCGAGGTCGAGGTCGCCGCCCAGGGAGATCCAGCCCAGGGCTCCCATGGCCGGCCCGCGCCGCCGCTCCTCCTCGGCGGCGATGACGGTCATGGCCTGGATCTTCGGCGCGCCCGTGATCGACGCCGGCGGGAAGGTGGCCCGCAGCACCTGCGGCGGATCGGCGTCCGGCCGCAGGCGGCCCCGCACCGTGGAGACCGTGTGGTGCACGGTGGGCAGGGTCATCAGCTCGCCGTGGTCCTCCACCTGTACGCTGCCGGTCTCGCAGACGCGGCCGAGGTCGTTGCGGGCCACGTCCACGATCATGGTCAGCTCGGCGCGGTCCTTCTCGCTCTCCAGCAGCTCGCGGGCGAGGACCCGGTCCTGGCGCAGGTCGGCGCCGCGGGCGCGGGTGCCCTTGATCGGCCGGCTCTCCACGTCGCGGCCCTGGAGCCGCAGGAACCGCTCGGGCGAGATGGAGAGCACGGCCTTGCCGCGCCCCAGGTCCAGGAAGGCGCCACGCTCGGCCGGGCTCGCCGCCCGCAGCCGCAGGTAGAGGGGCCAGAGGTTGCGCGCCATCACCCGGGTCTCCAGCCGGCGGCAGAGGTTCATCTGGAAGATCTCGCCGCTCCCGATGCGCTCCACCACCCGCGACACCGCCGTCTTGAAACCGTCGCGGCTGGGCCGGCTCACCACGGGGCCGGAGGTCAGCGCGCCCTCCGGCGCCGCGGCGGCGGGCCGCTGGCGGGCCGCGTCGAGCAGGCGCTCGGCCTCAATGACCGCGTCCGCGTCCGGGGCCCCGGCCGCGCGCCAGGCGTCCGTCGACTCCAGGGTCCAGCTCTGCCCGTCCCAGAGCAGCGCCGAATCGTAGAGCCCCAGATAGAGCTCGGGGAGCTCGATGTCGTCCGGCGGCGGCGGCGGCAGGGTCTCGAGAGCGCCTCCCAGCTCATAGCCAAGGTAGCCCACCAGCGTCGCGCCCGCCCCGGCGGCGCCCCACGCGGCGAAGACCGCCTCCAGCAGGTCGAAGCCGCTGGCCGCGAACTTGGCCACGCGGCCCCCTCCGGAGACGTCCGCCCAGGCGGTGCGTACGGAGAGCGCGGCCCGCGGCTGGGAGTAGAGCCGGTGCCCCTCCTCGCCGCCGTCCAGCCAGATAAAACCCGGCCGCTGCCGCAGCTCCTCGGCCACCTGCAAAGGCGAGGGGCCGGCCGTGCCGCCGGAGCGCAGCGGCGTCTTCGCGCCGCGGGCGTGCGGCGCGGGAGCGGGGAGGATCGCCCGCAACCGCAGGGCGAGCCGGTGCCGTAGATCCGGGGAGAGGTGATCGGACCACATGATTCGAGGGAGCTTATATCGTTTTCAGGGAAAATAGCAACGGGGAGGTTCGCGTCCAGTTTGGACCTCGCCTCATCCTTTAACATCCAGACCCATGAGCCCCCGCCGCATCCCCACCCTCCTCCAGACCCTCTCCCGCGGCCTTCACCTCCGTTGCCCGCGGTGCGGCGAGGGGCGGCTCTTCGCGTCGTGGAACCGGCTGTTGGAGGATTGCCCCGTCTGCGGGCTCGATTTCGAGCGCCGGCTGGGGGATACCTGGTTCTTCATGTACATGAGCACGGCGGGGCTCTCGGGGGTGCTCGTGGTCGCCATGTTCCTCCTTCACCCGCGGGTGGTCTGGATCGGCCAGGTCCTCGTCTGCCTGGCGGCGGTGGCGGTCATCGGGCTGTCGCTGCCGTATCGGAAGGGGATCGCCGTAGCCCTGGACTACTGGATCGAGGGGGACGGCTCAGGCGAAGCCTCGGGAGGCTGAGGCGCGGATTCGACGCGGAGCTTCTCGGCCACCTCCACCTCGGCGAGCAGGGCCTTCCACCTCTTGCGATCGGGCCCCGGGCTGGGCCGCTCCAGCAGGCGGGATTCGTCGTAGGTGTAGTTGATGGGGAGGAGGAAAGGCTCGCCGTTCGTCTTCTCCGGGGCGGCCACCACGCCCACCACGTAGCCCTGCTCGTCCATCACCGGTCCGCCGGCATCGCCGGGCTGAACGTCGCCGTCGAGGGCGAGATGGGCGACTCCCCCGAATCTACGGGCGATCGTCCCCATCCGAGCCTCTCGCAGGGCCGGCCCTTCCGGGCCGAGCCCTCCGAGGATGGCGATCCGTTCGCCGCTGTGGAGCGACGAGGCATCCCCCAGCCGCAGCGGCTCGGCGCCGGACCCGGTCACCCGGATCAGCGTCACGCCGAGCCGGGCATCCTGGGCCGTGACTTGGCCTCGGAGCGTGCCGCGGCCGGCAGGGACGATCTCCACGGCGGGACAGCCCTCGGTCGCCTGGGAGATGGTGAGGACCAAGTCCCGCGCCGCAAAGAAACCCGTGGACCGGCGATCGCCGCAGTGGACCTCCACGGTGGCCGGCGCCGCGAGGGCCGAGAGGTCCTGGAGAGAGAGCGGCGGGCTCGGCGAGGACCAGGGGACCGAGCGCACCCGGGCGCGGTCCACGGGGGTTGGAGCGGCGTCGCGAGGGGCGGGGGGCGCGCCGTGATGCGTGGCGAAGAGGGCTCCGGCGAGGATCGCGACGCCCAACGCCGTCCCCGCCATGATCAACCGGCGCGCTCCCGGGGAGCTCCGCGGGGCCACGGTCCCGGCCGGCTCGGCCGTGCCGGCGAGACCGAAATCCGCCAGGGACTCCAGGAGATGCCGGGCCGCGAGCCGCGAGATCCCACGGGCGAGCACCGGCCGGGGGGCCTCCAGAGCCCGCAGGGCGGTGGAGAAGCCCGGTGCCGGGGGGCCGAGGGCGGCGATGGCCCGGGCGAGCTGGTAGCGAATCCGCTCGTCGTCCACCGGCGCCGCCAGCGCCACGTCGACGAGCAGGCTGGCTTTGCAGAAAGGACAGGCGGTCGTGGCGAGCGGGACCGTCTCGCCGCACTGGGGGCAGGATTGCCGGTCCGCGGCGGCCGTCGGTGAAGATCCGGGTTTCACGTCCGGTCAGGTCTTGGGGGCCTTGCTCAACCGCGCCAGGGCTTTCTCCGTGATCTGGCGCGCCGGCTTCAGTTGGTCCGTCCCATCCGGGCTTTGCACGGTGATGACGATCTCCACCGCGCCGCGCAGCACGTGGAGCTGCTGGAGGCGTCCGCCGACCCACAGCGCGCCGTCGCCGAGGCCCGGGACGTCCTGCACGTGGCCCCCGCTCATCGTCTCGAAAGTCGACCGGCTGGCTTCCAGCACCCGCTTCGCCGCCTCGGGGCTGCGATGCTGGCGCAGGAGCAGGCTGAGGATGCGCGGCTGCTCCAGGTTGCCGCTGTTGTAGATGCACTGTCCCGGATCGCGGCCCCGGGCTTCATCGATGGTGCTGCTCATGGCGGCGATGGACTCGCCGGCGATGGCGGCGGCATCCTCGACGGTGAAGAGCGCGCAGGCGTCGACCTGCAGAGGAGGGGTGGGCTTCTCGGAGCGGCCGCACGCGGTCAGGACGGCCAGCAGCAGCAACGGCAAAGAACGGCGAACGGGCGTGATCAACGGGAATCCCTCCTGGGTCAGGCCGGGATTCTACCCCGTGTCGAGGAGAGGTGCGGAGCGGGCCGCACGGCGGCGGCCCGCTCCCGGGGAGTTACGTGATCTCGATCCTGCGGCCCTGCGACGACTGGCGCTGTGGCAGGGGGAGGGTGATCTCGAGGACGCCGTCCTTGAAGTTGGCCTGCGCCTGCTCGGGGTTGACCCCCTCCGGCAGCGGGATGGTGCGGTGGAAGCGCCCGTAGCTGCGCTCGCTGCGGTAGAAGCCCTCCTGGCTCTGCTCGCTCTCCTGCCGCCGCTCGCCCTCGAGGATGAGGGCCTTGTCGCGGACCTCGACGTGGACGTCCTCCTTCCGCGTCCCCGGCAGGTCGGCGCAGACGACGAGCTTGCCGTCTCGCTCTCGCACCTCGACCTGGGGATACCAGAGGCTCTGGCCGGTGGTCCGGCCGAGGTCCCGGGAGCCCGAGGAGAGATTCGACCCGCGGCCGCGACCGCTGCCATAGCCGAGGAAGTCGTCGAAGAATTGGTCGATCAGCGCCAGAGGATTCCAGAGGCCGAGCGCTCCCGGCGAGGAGAACGACGGCTCCCGGCGGGAGAGCCCCGGCGAAGAGGCGGAGGCGCTGGCGCTGCTCCCCGGGCTCCAGGGGCTCGTGGAGCTGCCGGCGCTGGCGCTTCCTGGCGAGGTGCTGCCGGTGGTGTTGGAGCCTGGAGTGCTGGTCGCCGCCGTGGTGGCGGCTGTGGCAGTCTGGCCGCCTGGAGCGGTTCCGGCCTGCGGCGAACCCGCCGCGGCCTGGGTCTGGTGGTGCTCCGGCGTGAGGGTTGCCGTACCCGTCTGTGCCTGCGCGGAAGCGTTCGTGTTCGTCTCGTCAGCCATGGTCCTCCTTTCCCGAGCGTGCAGCCGGCGGAGAGTCGCGGGGGTGGAGAGCTGCCGCGCGACGATGTGAAGGTGGATGTTCCTGTCTCTCCTTGAGCCGGCGCGCGCTCCGGACGGCAACCCTCCCGTGTGGAACGGCTGCAAGAATCCTTCCAAGGATTACGACAACGGATCCTCAGGAGATGGCGTGCATCCTCGCCCCCTTCACCGCCCACTTGCCATTCTCGAAGACGACTTGGTAGGACTCGAGGGAGGAGCTGAGGTTGCCCTCCCAGTAGCCGCCGCGGACCCAGACCTCGTTGTCCTTGATCCATTGGAGCTTCATGATCCGGAAGTAGAGGCTCTTCCCCGATTTGCGCTCGCACTGCTCGGCGGACAGGACCGGTGGCTGGTTGCCCTCGAACCGCTGAAGGAACGCCGCGTCCGGCGATCGCTCGCCGGGGAGCTCCAGACAGAATTTCTCCGCCTTCTTCTGAATGCCGGAGGCGTTGTGGTCGAACTGATGGCGGAAGACCGCCTCGAAGATCTCCGGCTCGGCGGCGGCGTGGGAGGGAGGGGGAATACCCGCAGTACCGGAAGTCGAGTTGGAGGCGCAGCCCATGGCAGAGAAGGAGAGGGTCAAAAGGATCGCGGCAGCTTTTCTCATTTCACAGGTCTTCCTCGGCGAGACCGGTCTGTTTGAGGAGCGTCGAGAGGATTCCACGTCTCAGATCCTGGCCTGCATGGACTGGCACGGTGACGTTTCCATGCCCTGGCTTGCTCCAGGTCTGGTGGCTGCCACGCGTCCGGACGTGCTGCCATCCACTCCGCGCCAGCGCCCGGCAGAATCCGGCTCTCGTGACGCTCTTCACGATTCCGCGGCCATCTCCAAAAGCCCGATCCGAATCGAGGAGGGATCCAGGTCTAGGTGGCAGGCGATCGCTTCCGGGAGGTTGCGATAAATCTCGTCGAGGGTGTCTCCTTGCGTGAAGCACCCAGGGAGCTCAGGGACCTCCGCCCAATACCCGCCCTCGGGCTCGATGTGGACGACCGCCTTGAATCTCGGCTCAGTCCGTGTCAGAAGCATTGACGGCTCGCTCACTTCAGGCCTCCTCTCAGACGTCATGATACCCGTTGCAAGGAGAGGATCTACCGCACCCGCCGCCGGCGGTTCCGGATGTAGTCGGCCAGGATGAACTCTCCGAGGTTGTAGGGCGAGGCGAAGTAGGCGCGGCCGCGGTTGATCTGGGTCAGCTTCTCGACGAACTGGGTGAGCATCGTATCGGTGGCCAGCATGAAGGTCGTGATCACCACTTTCTGACGGCGGCAGAGGTCGGCCTCCTCCAGGGTGAGATTGACGATCCGCATGTCGAGGCCGAAGGGGTTCTTGTAGACCTTTCCGCCTTCGGTGATGGCGGAGGGCTTGCCGTCGGTGATCAGGAAGATCTGCTTGTTCGGCTGCCTCTGCCGGGCCAGGATGCTGCGCGAGAGCTGCAGCGCGTCGCGAGTGTTGGTGTGGTACGGCCCCGCCTGGATGTAGGGGATCTCGGAGAGGAATACCTGCTCGGCCTGGTCGCCGAAGAGGACCACCGAGAGGTCGTCCTTGGGGTACTTGGTGGTGATCAGCTCGGTCAGGGCCAGGGCCACGGTCTTGGCCGGCGTGATGCGGTCCTCGCCGTAGAGGATCATCGAGTGGCTGATGTCGATGGCCACCACCGTGGCGCAGGAGGTCAGGTGCTCGGTCTCGTAGACCTCCAGATCCTCCTCGGCGAGGTTGAAGTCGTCGCCCCCGGCCCCCCCCGAGGTATTGCGCTTGAAGGCGTTCTGCAGCGAGCGCGCCGAATCCAGCAGGTGGATGTCGTCGCCGAAGTTGTAGGGCCGTGTCTCGGGGAGGCGCTCGATCCCCTCGCCGGAGGCGCGGATGGGGTGATAGCCCGCGCCGGAGCGCCCGAGGGTGGAGAAGATCTCCTCGAAGGCGCTCTTGCGGACGCGGCGCTCGCCGCCGGTGGTGAGTTGGAGGCCGCCCTCGCTGTCCCGCCCCACGAGGTTCTGCTCCTGCAGGCTGGCGAAGAAGGCCTCGAGGTCGATGTTCTGGGGGATGTGCCCCTCGGCCTGGAGATAGCGCATCCAGTCCTGCGCCTCCTCCACGTCGCCGCCGGTGGCCAGCACGAGCTGGTTGAACAGGCGCAGGAGATCGAGGCCGGCGAGGAGGGCCTTGATGAGGTCGGGGTCGAGGTAGAGGTACTGGTGGCGCATGCTACATGGCTCTCCCTGAGATCGTCAGTGTACACCCCTCCTGGAGGAGAGTTGGTCGCTTCTCGGGGCAGATGAGCAGCTAGAGACAACTGTTGACTTCGAACATTGACTAAACTACTATACCCGCAAACGTTGTTCGGACCGGAAAGGAGAAGTTCTATGAAGCTGACCCGTCTGCTGCTGCTGGTGTCGTTGCTGGTGTCGTTGCTGGTCGTTCCCGAGGCGTTCGGTGCCAGATCGAAGCGAGGCGGCCTCAGGCGCACTCACAAGAGGGTGAGCATCAGCATGGCCAAGGTTTGCGAAGTGTTCTTGATCACCTGCGATGGCACAAGCATCGATGATGCCTGCTGCGGAAGTGTGAGGAGTTGCTCGGCCTACTGTGATGAAACTTGTGGTTTCGACCCAGGGACCTGCGGTCCCATATAGCTTCGAGGGTCTAGCATGAGGCCCTCCCACCCCTCCATTGGAGGATGGGAGGGCGGCTTCTCAGTTCACGTCTCCCCGGTCCCGCCCCCCGCCGCCGCCCTTGCGCGGCTTCAGTAGTTGGAACTTGACCATCTCCTTGTAGCTGATCTGGCTGTCCAGGTCGGCCCGGGCGAGCTTGAGGTGCTGATGGAGGCCCTCGAGGACCGTTTCGGCGGCGAGGGCCCGCTCTTCGCGGGTGGAGCCGAGGCGGACCACCAGCTCCTTGAGGCCCGGGACGCGGAAGATCTCGGCTTCATAGTCGGGGAACGGCTGCTCGTCGGAGATCGTCACCGTGTTGCCCTCGGCGAACCAGCGGATCATACGGGCGTAAGGGCCCTTGTCGTCCTCGCCGCCCGGGCCGCTCTCCTTGCCCACCTCGGGGAAGCGGGCGTCGAAGGCCTTCTTGACCGCCTGCCCGATGAGCCGGCGGGCCACCACCTCGGCGCCCTGCTGCTCGCCCTCGTAGACCATCTCCACCTTGCCGGTGATGGCGGGCAGCAGCATCTGCAGGTCGGCAAGGCGCGGGTAGACCGGGTTGTCCTTGGTCGCCAGGGCCCGGCGCTCCAGGTTGGAGGCCAGCAGCTCCAGGGCCGAAATGGCGACGCGAGCCGAGACACCGGAGGACTGGTCGACCAGGTCGCTCTCGCGGGCGGCCAGGCTGATCTCCTCGACCAGCAACCGGACGTCCTCGGGGATGATGACGTTGGCGACGTCGCGCTCGGTCCAGGCCTCCTGACGCGTGATGTCCGCCGCGATCGTGGCATCGGGCGGGTAGTGGGTGAGGATCTGCGACGAGATGCGATCCTTGAGCGGCGTGATGATGCTGCCGCGGTTCGTGTAGTCCTCCGGGTTGGCGGAGAAGCACATGAGGATGTCGAGCGGGATGCGCACGGGGAAGCCGCGGATCTGCAGGTCGCGCTCCTCCAGGATGTTGAACAGGCCCACCTGGATGCGGGGGGCGAGGTCCGGCAGCTCGTTGATGGCGAAGATGCCGCGGTTGGTGCGCGGGATGATGCCGAAGTGGATCACCTCGGGGTCGGCGAAGGTGAGCTTGCGCGTCGCCGCCTTGATGGGGTCGATGTCGCCCAGCAGGTCGGCGATCGAGACGTCCGGCGTCGCCAGCTTCTCGTTGTAGCGCTGCTCGGCGCTCATCCACTCGACGGGCGCATCGTCGCCGGCCTCCTCGACCAGGCGCTGGCCGTGGGTGGAGATGGGGGCGAGCGGATCGTCGTTGAGCTCCGCGCCGGCGAGCACCGGCACCTCGGGGTCGAGCAGAGTGACGAGGGAGCGCAGGATGCGGGTCTTCGCCTGGCCGCGCAGGCCGAGCAGGATGAAGTCGTGGCCGGCGAGGAGGGCGTTGACCACCGACGGGATCACCGTGCGGTCGTAGCCCAGGATGCCGGGAAAGAGGGGGCCGCCGCTCTTCAGGCGAGCCCGCAGGTTGTCGCGGATCTCCTGCTTGATGGAGCGGGGACGGTAGCCGGCCGCCTTGAGCTGGCCGAGGGTCTTGATCTGGGACGTGGGCCGGGAAAGCATCAGTCGTGAAGCTCCTGAAGCCACCGCTCGGCGTCGATGGCCGCGCGGCAGCCGGTGCCGGCGGAGGTGACCGCCTGCCGGTAGATGGGGTCCATGGCATCGCCCGCGGCGAAGACGCCGTGGACGCTGGTCTTGGTCGTCGGTTCCTGAACCTTGATGTAGCCCACGTCGTTCATCTCCAGCTTGCCTTTGAAGATGGCCGTGTTGGGCTGGTGGCCGATGGCGTAGAAGACGCCCTGGGTCGGATAGAAACTGTCGAGCTCGGTGCGCTTGTTGTGCAGCTTGACGCCGGTGACGCCGCCCTCGCGGGTGCCGGCGATCTCGGTGACCACCGAGTCCCAGATCCAGGCGATCTTGGGATTGGCGAAGGCGCGGTCCTGCATGATCTTTGAGGCCCGCAGCTCGCGGCGGCGGTGGATGACGGTCACCTTGCTCGCGAACTTGGTCAGGTAGGTCGCTTCCTCCATGGCCGAGTCGCCGCCGCCGATGACCACGATCTCCTTGTCACGGAAGAAGAAGCCGTCGCAGGTGGCGCAGGCGGAGACGCCGTAGCCCATGAGCTCCTGCTCGCCGGGGACGCCGTCGAGCTTGGCGGTGGCGCCGGTGGCGACGATCAGGGCATCGCAGCGGTAGGTGGCCTCGTCGGTGCGGATGGCGAAGGGGCGCTTCTCGAAATCCACTTCGAGGGCGGCCTCGAACTTGACCTTGGTGCCGAACCGCCGCGCCTGCTCGCGCATGCGGTCCATGAGCTCGGGTCCGAGGATGCCCTCGGGAAACCCGGGATAGTTCTCGACGTCGGTGGTGATGGTGAGCTGGCCGCCGGGCTGATTGCCCTCCAGCACCAGGGGCGCCAGGTCGGCCCGGGCGGCGTACAGGGCGGCGGTGAGACCGGCCGGCCCCGAGCCCAGGATGATGACCCGGTGGTAGTGGTCGGCGTTGTGGTGCTCCGTGACTGAGCTGGACATCGGGGCTCTCTCCCCTCCTGGGATCGATCTGGGAATCACCGGCGAGGCGGCGGCCAGGCGACGCCGGGCCAGCCAGTATATCGCGGCCCCGGGCGCCGCCTTGAAGTCGCGAACATCGCGAATGATCGCGGACGGCCGCGGACGGCGGGTGTAAGGAGTACAACGCGGGGCGGGGGAGGGGGCATTCCGGGGGAGCCGCGCTGAGGGGCTCTGCTCAGCGCGCCGCCGCGGCCGTGCCGGGGATTGAAACCGCACCCTCCAGCACCTCCCGCATCGTCCGCAGCCCCAGCCGGATCCGCGACTTGAGCGTGCCGAGGGGGAGGGCCAGGCGGCGGGCGGTCTCCTCGTAGGTCAGGCCGTGGAAGTAGGCCATCTCGATGGCTTGGCGTTGATCGGGGTTGACGCGGGTCAGGGCCTGGCGGAGGGTGAGGCGCAGGTCGCCGGGCGTTCTCTCCGGCTGCGGCAGGCGCAGCTCGTCCAGCTCCTCGCTCTCCCGGCTCCGCCCCGAGCGGCGCCAGAGGTCCACGAGCTTGTTGCGGGTGAGGACGTAGAGCCAGGGATCGACGCCGCCACGGTCGGGCCGGTAGGTCCCGGCTCGGGTCCAGACGGCGGTGAAGACCTCCTGCGCCACGTCCTCGGCCAGGGAGCGGTCGTCGCAGAGGCGGTGGGCGTAGGCGATCACCCGGCCGGCGTGGCGCAGATAGAAATGGTGGAAGGACTCCAGGTCGCCGCGGGCGGTGGCCGCGAGCAGCTCTGCATCTTGGAAATCGTCGGCGGTGCGGTTACTCATGCCATCCTCCTTCATCGGATCGCAGGTGTAGATCCGGCCGGTAAGCGGATGGGTTAGCTGAAGAGAGGACGTAAAACGAACCGGCTCCGCCCGGTGAAAGGGGCGGAGCCGGTCAGGAAAGGCAGGAGGCGGCTCGACTCACTCCTGGGGGGGCGGCGGCGGATCGGGCCACGGGTTGGTATCCACCGGTGAGGGGCGGACGGACCCGGTCTCCTTTCCTTCCTTGTGCTTTTTCGTCTTCGGTTCTTCGTAGCCCTGCTTCTTGCTGCTGAGTCTTTTCATGAGCTCCCTCCTTGTCGCTCGTTTTCTGAGTCTCTTTCAGGGTCCGTTCAACGCCAGTCGCCCTGGAGAATGAAGCCTGCCCAGTCGTGCTCCTCCCAGCCGGGCTCCTGGCGCAGGCCGGCCTGCGCCGCCTGGAGCGCCGCGGAGGGAGTCCGGCCGTTCTGGAGCATCTCGCGGTAGAAACGGCGCATCAGCTCGGCTGTGGCACGGTCTTTCACCGGCCAGAGGCTGACCAGCACCCGCCGGGCTCCGGCGGCGAAGAAGGCCCGCGTCAACCCGATCAGCCCCTCCCCCCGGACCTCCTGGCCGCGCGCCGTTTCGCAGGCGGAGAGGACCACGAGGTCGGCCGGCAGGTGCAGACGGTAGACGTCGTGCATCCGCAGGAAGCCATCGCCCGCCAGGGGACGCCCCCGCTCGTCGACCCGGGAGAGCGCGACGCCGGACAGCTCGGGATAGCGGGAGTCGAGGATTCCATGGGTGGCGAAGTGCACGATCCGGTAGGGCTCCAGGCTGCCGCTCAGCACGGTCTGCCGGCTGGCCTTGAAGCCCAGCAGCGGGAGCTGCCGGCCGGGGGGGACCAGCGCCAGGATCGCCTCGGCCTCCTGGCGCGAGGCGGGGAGCCGGTCGAGCCGGTCGCGATCCGGACCGCCGCCGCGCAGGCTCGCGGGAGTGGCCAGGGCTCCCGGGGTGACCCGCGGATCGGCGGCCTGGAAGACCGGATCGGCCAGCACCGCCACCGTCATGGGGGAGCGGGGATTCGCCGCCGGCTCCCGGCGCAGCGCCACCAGGGCCGAAGCGGAGGGCAGGCTCAGGACCTCGTGCTCGGCGATCAGGGGCGCCGGCTGCGGCTGCCCGGTCCCGCGCCCGGGGATCGGCAGGACGGTGAAGGGGAGGGTGTGGAGAGCGCCGTCCCCCACGATCAGCAGGCGCTTCCGTAGCTGGCCGGCCACGGGGCCGAGCAGCCGGCGGGAGAGCTCGGCCAGCACCATCCGGGTGCGGGCCCGGGTCAGGGTGTGCTGGCTGGAGCCGAGGAGGCGGAGCCCCTCGCGGGCCGCCGCTTCGAGGGTGGCCCGCGACGGGAGCTCGAAGCCGGTGAGAGAGCTGGAGGTCACCGCCCACAGGAAGCTCCGCTCCCTGCCCAGGGCGTATTCCAGCAGCAGCGTGTGCGGGTCGAGGCTGCGTTGGATCTCTCCCAGGCTCGCGGGGTGGCCCTGGCCGAGGGCGGCGTAGTGTGGGGAGGCCTGGCGGATACGGTCCCGCAGCCTCTCGGCCTGGAGGAGCAACTCGCGCAGCT
>DATARR010000007.1:0-45383 GCA_036264085.1 Thermoanaerobaculia bacterium
GACGAGCACGGACCAACACGGACAAGCACCAGGGACTTGAAGCGGTCCGTGCAGGTCCTTGTAAGTCCGTGCTCGTCCGTGTTCCCCCCGCCCCCCTGATACGATCCCCCTCCGAGAGGAGGAGAGGTCGCCCATGCCGGACTTCCAGCAGTACATCGGGGTGCGCTATTCGGGCCGGAAGGGGCCGGGAGATCCCATCCGCGAGATCAAGGTCTATGCCGCGTTCGAGGACCACGAGCTGTTCCAGGAGCGGAACCAGGGGCACCCCTCGGGCCGCTGGAGCCGGCGGGACCTGGCCGAGTGGCTGCTCGGCAAGCTCGGCGAGGAGGAGAGGGCGATCGTCGGGCTGGATCACGCCTTCTCCTTTCCCCAGAGCTACATGGACCGTCACGAGCTGAGGAGCTGGGACGAGTTCCTCAAGGACTTCGAGGCGAGCTGGCCCACCCGCGAGAGCGCCGTCCGCGACCTGCTGCCGGGCAATCCGAGGACCGGCGATCCCGACGAGCACCGTCTGGCCGGAGTCTGGACTGCCTTTCCCAAGAGCGTCTTCCAGTTCGACATCCAGGACAGCCTCGCCAAGTCCACTCACGCGGGCCTGCCCTGGCTCGGCTACCTGCGCCGCGTCCGCGACCGCGGGCACTTCTGGCCCTTCGACGGCTGGCAGGTGCCCAAGGGCAGGTCCGTGGTCGCCGAGGTGCGGCCGGCCCGCCTGCGCCACCGCTACAAGAAGGACGGCCTCGGCCAGCAGGAGCAGGACGCCTACGCCATCTGCGCCTGGCTTCGCGAGCGCGATCAGCTCGACCTCCTGCGCCCCTACTTCACGCCGCCGCTCTCCGGCCCCGAGAAGGAGCGGGCAAAGCTGGAGGGGTGGATCCTGGGAGTGTCTTGAGAGGAGGGGATCAGACCATGCGCAAACCCATCGAAGGCATCCATCACGTCACCGCCATGGCCAGCGATCCGCAGGCCAACGTCGACTTCTACACCGGCGTCCTGGGCCTGCGGCTGGTCAAGCGGACGGTGAACTTCGACGATCCAGGCACCTATCATCTCTACTACGGCGACGAGGTGGGTCACCCCGGCACGATCCTCACATTCTTTCCCTGGCCCGGTGCGCGGCGGGGCGTGCAGGGAGCCGGACAGGCGACAGTGACCTCGTTCTCCGTTCCCGAAGGCTCGCTCGGCTACTGGACGCAGCGCCTGTCGCGCCTCGGCGTGACCCACGAGGCGCCGCACCCACGTTTCGACGAAGAGGTGCTGACGCTCCTCGATCCGGACGGCCTGCGGCTGGAGCTGGTGGCCGTGGCCGCGGACCGGCGCTCCCCCTGGCAGAGCGGGCCGGTGCCGGCGGAGCACGCGGTGCGCGGTTTCGATGGGGTGACCCTCACGGAGTGGAACGCCCACGTGACCGAGGAGACGCTGGCCGGCCCCCTGGGATTCCGGCGGGTGGCCGAGCACGGCGACCGCATCCGCTTCGAGGTGGGGGAGGGCGGCCCGGGGGCGCGCGTGGACGTGCTGGCCGCGCCGTCGGCGGTGCGCGGCCACGTTTCGGCGGGCACGGTGCACCACGTGGCCTGGCGGTCCGTCGACGAGGGGGATCAGCTCGCCTGGCGCGAGGTCGTGGCCGAGGCCGGTCTCTACGTGACGCCGGTCCTGGACCGCCAGTACTTCAAGTCGATCTACTTTCGCGAGCCGGGCGGCGTGCTCTTCGAGATCGCCACGGACCCGCCGGGCTTCACCCGCGACGAGACCGTGGAGAGCCTGGGTACGGCTCTCAAGCTGCCACCGTGGCTCGAGCCCGCGCGGCAGCAGATTCAGGAGACCCTGCCGCCCATCGAAGTGCGGCCGTTGACCGCGGGAGCTGCGGAATGAGCGGAGCGGGCCCCCACCAGGGCCAGCCGCTCGCCTGGGCCGGCCGGCCCCTCGCCGAGGCCGCGGCAGCCATGGTGATGATCCACGGCCGCGGCGCCACGGCGGAGAGCATCCTGACCCTGGCGGATGAATTCGGGCGGGACGATTTTGCCTATGTCGCGCCGCAGGCCGCGGACTGGTCCTGGTACCCGTACCGCTTTCTCGCGCCCACGCAGCAGAACGAGCCGGGCCTCTCCTCGGGGCTGGCCCGCATCGGCGAGGTGGTGGCGCAACTGGAGGCTGGGGGGATGCCGGCGGCGCGGATCGTCCTCCTGGGCTTCTCCCAGGGTGCCTGTCTGGGCCTCGAATTCGCGGTCCGCAACCCGCGGCGCTACGGCGCGGTGATCGGGCTCTCCGGCGCGCTCATCGGTCCGCCGGGGACTCACCGGGATTTTCATCGGGATCATCCTGGCGTCCTCGCGGGCACGCCGGTCTTCCTCGGCTGCAGCGACCGCGATCCCCACATCCCCCTGGAGAGCGTGCACGAGACCGCGGCGATCCTCAAAGCCATGGGGGCGGAGGTGACGGAGCGGATCTATTCCGCACTGGGGCACATGGTGAATCAGGACGAGCTGGACCGCGTGCGCCGGCTGCTGGACGGGGTGGCGTGCAGCTCGAAATGATGACCCCTTCGCCTGAGGGGACCCTGGCCACCTTCGCCGACGTCGCCCTCCCCATCCCGCTGCCGGATCCGCTCATCTACGAGATCCCGCCCGCCTGGGCCTCGCAGGCCGTGCCGGGGGTGCGCACCCGGGTGACGATGGGCCGGCGCCGGCTGACCGGCGTCATCGTGGGCGTCCACCCGCGGCGGCCGGAGGGGGTGGCGATCCGTCCCATCGAGGAGGTCCTCGATCGCGAGCCGGTGCTCACCGCCGACCTCCTGGAGCTGGCCCGGTTCGTCGCCGACTACTACCTGGCGCCCCTGGGCGAGGTGATCCGTTCCATGCTGCCGTCCGACCTGCCGCCGTGGGGGGACCGCAAGGTCTGGCTCACCGACGCCGGCGCCATGGCCCTCCCCCGCAGCCCGGCCGAGACGGCGATCGTCGACGCCCTGCGCGAGGGGGGCAGGATGAGCGTCGCCGAGCTTCAGGCCCGCTCCGGCCTGCCGGACCTCGACGAGGTCCTCGCCCTCCTCGCCGAGGGCGGGCGGATCGGCAGCGAGGCCCATCGCTCGCGCTCGGCCCGCTACGTCAACGCCGTCGAGCTGGCGCCGGGCGATCTCGCCGCTCACCTCGCCGCCGCCGGCCGCTCGGCCGCGGGGCGGGGCGTCGTCGACTACCTCGCCGCCGTGGGCCGGCCGGCCACCGTGGCCGAAGTTGCCGCGGCCGTGGGATGCACGCCGGCCGTCCTGCGCCGGCTGGTGGGGAAGGGGGTGCTGCGCCAGTTCACCCAGGTCGAGAGGCTGTCGCTGGACCGCCACATTCTGGGGATTCCGGAGAAAAATCAGAAGATCGTCCTGCGGGACGATCAGGCCCATGCCTTGGGACGGATCACGGAGATCCTGGACCGCCGCGAATTCGCGCCCCTCCTCCTTCAGGGGATGACCGGCTCGGGCAAGACCGAGGTCTACCTGCGGGCGGCGGAGGAGACGCTCGCCCGCGGCCGGTCGGCGATCCTGCTGGTGCCGGAGATCGCCCTGGTGCCAGCCCTGGCGCGCACGGCCGAGCGCCGGTTCGGCGGCGAGCTCGCCATCCTCCACTCGGGGCTCGGCACGGGCGAGCGTCACCAGGAGTGGGAGCGGGTGCGGCGCGGCGAGGCGCGGGTGGTGCTCGGCCCCCGCTCGGCCCTCTTCGCGCCGGTGGCGGACCTCGGGCTGGTGGTGGTGGACGAAGAGCAGGACAGCTCCTACAAGCAGGAGGTCGACCCGCGCTACAACGCCCGCGACCTCGCCCTTGTGCGCGGCCGGGATGCGAGCGCCGTCACCCTCCTCGTGTCGGCCACGCCGAGCCTCGAGAGCCGCTTCAACTCCGAGCGCGGCAAGCTGGAGCTGTTGCAGCTCACCCAGCGGGCGGGCCCGGGGACGCTGCCGGAGGGCATCCTCGTCGACCTGCGGGAGGAGGGAGTCTCCCGCCGGCCCGGGGAGGTCCACTTCTCCAAGCGGCTGCAATTCGAAATCCGCCAGGCGATCGCCGACGGCGACCAGGTCATCCTGCTGCGCAACCGCCGCGGCTACGCGCCCATGCTCCTCTGCCGGGCCTGCGGCGAGGACTTCCGCTGTCCGGACTGCGGCCTGCCGCGCACCTATCACCGGCGGGACCGGCGGCTCGTCTGCCACTACTGCGGCAACATGATCCCCGCCCCGGCCCGCTGCCCCGTCTGCTCCGAGGAGGCCCTGGAAGCGATCGGCGCCGGTACCGAGCGGGTGGAGGAGGATTTCAAGGAGCTGTTCCCGGGAGTGACCGTCGACGTCCTCGACCGCGACACGGCGCGCCGGCCCGGCGGCCTCGCGGCCCTGCTGGAGCGCTTCGGCCGCGGCGAGATCCAGGTGCTCATCGGTACCCAGATGGTCTCCAAGGGCCACCACTTCCCCAACGTGGCGCTGACCGCCGTGCTTGCCGCCGATGCCTACCTCGGCTTCCCCGACTTCCGCGCCGTCGAGCGCACCTACAACCTCCTCACCCAGGTGGCGGGCCGGGCGGGGAGGGGAGAGCGGCCGGGCCGGGTCGTCATCCAGACCTACCATCCCGGCCACTACGCCATCCAGGCCGCCCTGCGCCAGGACGACGAGGGCTTCGCGCGCGAGGAGATGCGCTTCCGCCGCGTCTTCCACTATCCGCCCTACACGCGCATGGTGCAGATCCTCGTCCGCGACAAGAGCCGCGAGAAGGCTCAAGGCATCATCGCCGGCCTCGCCGCCGATCTCGCCGCGCATCCCCTCGGCCGTGGCGTCCGCCTCTCCGGCCCCGCCCCGGCCCCCCTCGAACGCCTCCGCGGCCAATGGCGCTTCCAGCTCCTCGCCCGCACCGCCAACTTCCGCGACCTCCACCGCCTGCTGAAGGAGGTGCTGCCGAAGAACCCGGGGTACGACCTGGTGGTGGACGTGGATCCGCAGCAGCTTCTGTAGACAGAAAGCTGAAGACAAGGGCCGCGGGAGCTGCCGCCTGGACCTGTCAGAACGCCGCCAGCACCGCCTTCAGCAGCTCCCAGAACCTTCCCACCGAATCGATCTTCACGCCCTCGTCCGGCGAGTGGGCGCCGGTGATGACGGGGCCGAAGGAGATGGCGTGCATGCCCGGAAACTTCTCGCGGAGAATGCCGCATTCGAGGCCGGCGTGGACGGCCAGGATCTCGGCGTCCTTGCCGGTGAGGCGGTGGTGGACCTGCTGGAAGCGGGCGAGGAGCGGTGAGGCGAGGTCGGGTTTCCAGCCGGGGTAGCCTTCGGTCTCCGCCAGGTCGGCGCCGGCCAGCTCGGCGATGGCGCGGAGGCGGCGCTTGGTGGCCTTCATCCCTGAGGCCACGGAGCTGCGGGTGCTCATCAGGATGGCGAGGGAGTCCTCGGTGCTGGTGACGGTCGCGAGATTGGTGCTCGTCTCCACCAGGCCGGCGATGTCGTAGCTCATGGTCAGGACGCCGTGGGGGAGGGCGTTCAGCAGGTCGAGGGCCCGGCGGCTGGCGGCGACGGTCCAGACGCGATGGGGAGCCGCGTCCCCGGCGAGGCTGGCGATCTCGAGCTTCACGTCCGGGTCCGCCGGCCGGATCTCGGCGGCGACGGCGGCGATCTCCTGCTCGGCGGCGGCCTGGAAGGCGTCGCGGCTCGCGGTGGGCACCACCACCCGGGCCGCGGCCTCGCGCGGGATGGCGTTGTGCTTGTTGCCGCCTTGGAAGGAGGCGAGGTGGAACGGGGTCTGCTGGGCGGCGGCGAAGAGGACGCGGGCCAGGAGCTTCGAGGCGTTGCCGCGCTGCAGGTGGATCTCCATCCCCGAGTGGCCCCCCTTGAGGCCCGAGAGCTTGACCTCCAGGGCCGCCGTGCCCTGCGGCACCGGGGCCGACTCCAGCGGCAGGGTGAGGCGGCTGGTGGAACCGCCGGCGCAGCCGATGGTCACCGAGCCCTCCTCCTCGGAGTCCAGGTTCAGCAGCAGCCTTCCTTGAAGGCCGAGGGCCGCGGGGTCGAGGTCCAGGGCGCCCGTGAGGCCGGTCTCCTCGTCGACGGTGAAGAGCAGCTCCAGGGGACCGTGGACCAGGTCGTCCGCCTCCAGCACGGCGAGGAGGGTGGCGGCGCCAATGCCGTTGTCCGCTCCCAGGGTGGTGCCGGTGGCGCGCACCCAGTCGCCGTCGCGCCGGGGGACGATAGGGTCCTGGTTGAAATCGTGCACGGTCCCGGCGTTCTTCTCCGTCACCATGTCCAGATGCGCCTGGAGGACGACCCTGGGCGCGCCTTCCTTGCCCGAAGAGGCGGGCTTCTCGACCACCACGTTGCCGATCGCGTCCTCCCGGTGGCGGAGCCCCTTGGCCTCGGCGACGCGGATCACGTAGCCGCGGGCCCGCTCCTCGTGCTTGGAGGGGCGTGGGATCGTCAACAGCTCGTCGAAGTGCTGCCAGAGGGGGCGGGGTTCCAGCTCGGCGACGAAGGACATGGGGACCTCCCGAGGTCAAGGTGACGTGGGCAAGGATATAACGCCGGAGGGTCCGATCCAGACTGGCCGACGTGGATCGAGGCCGGTGACCCTTCGGGACATCCTCCGCAGGCCCACGTCGAGAGTGACGGAGGCCTTTGAGCCGCAGGCCCTGCGCTTGATACTCTCCCCTCCATGTCCTTCCTCTTCCTGAACCGTGAAGACGTCGAGTCTCTCCTGCCCATGGCGGATTGCATCGAGGTGGTGGCGGAGGCCCTGCGGGTCCTCGCCCGCGGCGATGCGGTCCAGCCCCTGCGCTCCGCGCTCTGGATGCCGGACCGCCATGGCCTGCTGGTGGTGATGCCGGGGATGCTCGGCCGCGCGGAGGACGGCGTGGCCGGCGCCAAGGTGCTGACGGTGGTGCCGGACAACTTCACCCGCGGCGAGGACTCCCACCAGGGCCTGGTCCTCCTCTTCGATCAGAAGGGGGGCAGGCCGCTCGCTCTCCTCGACGCGGGCGCCGTGACGGCCATCCGCACAGCCGCGGCGAGCGCCGTGGCCACCCGGGCTCTGGCGCGGGAGGACGCGGGGGATCTGGCCATCCTCGGCACGGGCGTCCAGGCCCGCAGCCACCTCGAAGCCATGCGGGCCGTGCGGACGCTGCGGCGGGTGCGGGTCTGGAGCCGCAATTTCGAGAACGCCCGCCGCCTTGCCGCGGAGGAGGGGGCGCGCCTGGGCTTCGCCGTGGAGCCGGTGAGCACGGCGCGCGAGGCGGTCGCGGGCGCGGACCTGATCTGCACGGTGACGGCCGCGACCGCGCCGGTCCTGCTCGGCGAATGGATCTCGCCGGGAGCGCACGTCAACGCCGTGGGCGCCTGTACGCCGAACGCCCGCGAGCTGGACGCCGCCGCCGTGGCCCGCGCGCGGCTGTTCACCGACCGCAAGGAATCCCTGTTCGCCGAGGCCGGGGACTTCCTCCTGGCCCGCGCGGAGGGAGCGGTCGACGACTCCCACTGCCAAGGTGAGCTCGGAGACGTTCTCGAAGCGAAGGTCCCCGGCCGCCGCTCGGAGGACGAGGTGATCCTCTTCAAGTCGTTGGGGATCGCGGTGGAGGATCTGGCGGCGGGACGCTTCATTTATGCGAAGGCGCTGGGGGTGGGAAAGGGGACGAAGCTGGAGCTGTAGTCAGCCTTGCCCCCCACTGTAGAGACGCCCGCGGGGAACCCCGCGGGGCGTCTCCCGAGGCGGCGAAAACGATTCGCGCATAGAGGATGGTGCGCGGGCGCATCGGTGCTTTACCAAGTCGTTTTACCAGATTGCCCCGTCCACGTGCCGCCGGGGGGTGGCCCTGGATCGGTGCGCTGGTGCCGGTCCGGGAGACGCCCCATGGGGTTCCCCGTGGGCGTCTACAGTGGGGAGGCGGCGATTTCTTGTTGGCAGATAGTTTCGTCATTGGGCGGCGTGATCATCGATCGGCCTTGGGGTGATGTTTGTCTTTCTCCCAGCGGAGAGGATTTTCGAGGATGTATTTCCGGAAGCGCAGCAGGGTCGCTTCATCGCGGATGATCTGATCGAAGAACCGTTCCTGCCAATCGAAGTCGTGTGATCCTCCAGCCCAGATCCGACGGCTGCAGGCGCCCTTGAATTGTCCGATCATCGTGCCCAGCGTTCGGAGACGCGACCCGAAGGGCGGCGGATGCACGAACAGGATGCCGTGAAAATGGTTTGGCATCACCACCCAGGCGTCGAGATCCACGTAGGGGCGACGCCTGGCCATCTCTTCCCATTCTTCCGCCACGATCTGTCCAAGACCCGATGGGACCATCCGTCCTTCGAGGACCTCGCCGAAGCAACAGATCCGGTTCAGGGTACAGATGGTGATGCAGTAAGCGCCTCCCAGCCCGTAGTCCCAGCCCGACAACCGGGTGGACGGAATCCGGTATCTCTTCCGGTAGAGAAGGTCGCCCATGCCCGCGCATTATCGTCGATCTTCACCACCGGTCAAGGGCCCCCTTTCGGCCTTCCCCCACTGTAGAGACGCCCGCGGGGAACCCCGCGGGGCGTCTCCCGAGGCGGCGAAAACGATTCGCGCATAGAGGATGGTGCGCGGGCGCATCGGTGCTTACCAGGTCGTTTTACCAGATCGCCCCGTCCACGTGCCGCCGGGGGGTGGTCTTGGATCGGTGCGCTGGTGCCGATCCGGGAGACGCCCCACGTGGTTCCCCGTGGGGCGTCTCTACAGTGGGGAGGCGACGATTTCTTGTTGGCAGACGGTCGCGCCGATGGGCGGCGTGGTGAATGCCGTCCCCCGTCACTCCTCCGCCATCGCCCGCCGGAGCTGCACGGTCAGCGCGTGGTCCTCGCCCAGCGAGGTTTCGGCCATGGCCAGGGCCTGCTCGAGGTGATCGCGGGCGGCGTCCAGGTCTCCCAGGTCGCGCTCGACGAGGGCCAGGTTGTTGAGATCGGCCACCACCTGCGGATGGGCTTCTCCATAGGCTTGCTGGTCGATCTGGAGGGCGGCTTCCAGGTGCAGCCGGGCGCCTTCGGACTCCCCCAGGGCGCGCAGCAGGCTGGCCACGTCGGTCAGGGCCTCGGCCGTGCTGGGATGGACGTCGCCGTACATCTGCCGCAGGATGTCCACGATGGGACGGGCGAACTGCAGAGCCTGCTGCGGATCGCCCAGGTCGCGGGCGATCACCGCCAGGTTGCGCAGGTCGTTGGCCACGGCGGGATGGACGTCGCCGAACGCCTGGCGGTGGAGCTCCAGGGCCTGGAGCAGGTGCTCGCGGGCGGCCTCCCGCTGGCTCAGGTCGTAGAGCGTCAGGCCGAGGCTGGCCAGGAGGGTGGCGAGGGCTGCGATCCGCTTCGGATCGTCGGCGGGCACGGCGGCGTCCCCCGGCTCCGGCGTGGCCGTTTCGCGGCCCCGCAGCTCCAGGGCGCGCTCCAGGTGCAGGCGGGCCTCTTCGGGCTGCTTCGCCTCCCGCAGCAGGATGCCCAGCAGGCTCATGGCGTCGATCGTCGCGGGGCCCTCGGGCCCGTGGACCTCGCGGGCGACCTCCAGGCCGGTCCGGGCTTCCTCCAGGGCTTCGGGGCGGCGCCCCGTCTCGCGCAGCAGGCTGGCCCGCAGCAGGTGGTAGCCCGCCTTGCCGGCCGGCGTGAGGGCGTCCGGCCGCCGCCGCACCGCTTCGACGAAGGCCAGCCGGACGTGGGGAGGCCAGCGGCCCTCGGTCTCCTGGGCGGTGCCCAGCAGGTTCTCGGGCGTGAGGAGGCCCCCTTCGTCCGCGTCCAGGGCGCGGGCGAGATCGGCCGCCATCTCGTCCACCTCTTCCTCGCCGATCCAGACCCGCAGGTCGCGGACGTTGGAGGTCCGCCGGCCGGCGTCTTCCAGATGCTCGGCCAGGGCGAGGCGCAGCAGGGCCATGCCCCGCGTGTGGAGGGGCATCGACTGATCCACGAACTCCAGCAGCTCCAGGGCCAGCCGCCGCCTCTTGTCCACCGTCAACGGCTCCAGGAGGGCGTGGTTGAGGAGGGGGGAGAGGAAGCTGTAGGTCAGCAGGCCGGGGAACGAGGGGTGGCCGTACTGGTGATCGACGAACAGGCGCTGCTCCTCGTTCTCCACCAGCTCCTCGTCGATCGTGTCCAGGATCTCCTCCTGCTGCTCCTCGTCGAGCTCCAGGTGATGGAAGAGCAGCTCGGCCGGCACGCTGTCGCCGCACAGGGCGGCGAGGTCGAGGAAGCGCTGGAGGCGGTCGGCGGTCTCCAGCTCGAGGCCGTCCAGCAGGTCCTTGACGGGATCGAGGAGCTCGCCGGCGGGCAGGGGCGCGAGGTCGAGGCGCAGGCGCGCGCTGCGCGGCGCCACCCGCTCGTCCACTTCGCGCGGCGAGCAGGAGACGGCGAGCAGCAGGTTGGGATTGACTCGCGCCTCTTCGAGCAGCCGCAGGCGCACGGGATCGGTGAGCTGGGGGCTCGCCACGGCGTGGAGCACGAAACGGCCATCCCGTGAGAGGAGGCGGAGCAGGGCGGTCAGCGACTCCCGCGGGTCCGGGCGGTCGGGGAAGATCTCCCGGGCGGCGGCCCGCGGATCGGGGACGCGCAGCAGGAGGGCCACCACGGCGGCGCCCGACAGCGAGGGCGCGATGCCGGGCAGCATGGGCGAGAGGGCGCGCCCCAGCTCTTCGCGGGCGGCCTCGTCCAGCTCCCAGCGCCTGGCGATCTGGATCTCGGCGAAGCGCAGGAGGTCCAGCCCCTCCTCGTAGCCCTGGAGGTCGAGGGGGAGTACGAGGACCTCCCGGCCGTCGCGGCTCGCAGCGTCCGGGTCGTCCGAGCCATGGGCCGCGGCCTCCAGCAGGCCGGTGCGGCCACAGCCGGGCTCGCCGGCGAGGATGAGCACCGGCGACGGGCCGGGGGCGGCGAGGACGGCCTCGATCGCGGCCAGGGCCTCCGGGGAGTGCTCGGTGTAGAGTCTGTGCTTCTCTGCGGGCGACTGCGAGAGCATCTCGTCGAGTCCTGGCGCCATTGGTTCACCTCCGCTGGCCGGCGATGCTAAAGGACGGGCACCCCATGGAGCAAACCAGAGGGCCTGCGGTGACCAAAGCCCTGGTCGCCGTCGCGGTTTGGGGCGCTTCTTTCATCGCCACCAAGGTGGCACTGGCCGAGGTCTCGCCGGTGACGGTGGTCTGGCTGCGCTTCGCTCTCGGCATCGTGGTGCTGGGCGCGGTGGTGGCGGCGCGGCGTCAGCTCGTCCGGCCGTCGGGGCCGGACCTCGCCTACTTCGCGGGGCTCGGATTCCTGGGCATCGCCTTCCACCAGTGGCTGCAATCCAACGGGCTGGTCACCTCGCAGGCCGGCACCACGGCGTGGATCGTGGCCTCGACGCCCATCTTCATGGCCATCCTGGGCCGGCTGATGCTGCGCGAGCGGCTGGGCTGGGTGGGCGGGGCGGGGATCGCCGTGGCGGCCCTGGGCGTGCTGGTGGTGGTGTCGCGGGGCGACCTCGGGTCGGTGGCGGCGGGCCGGTTCGGCGGGCCGGGAGACCTCCTGATCCTCCTCTCGTCACCCGTCTGGGCGATGTTCTCCGTGCTCTCCCGCCGCGGGCTGCAGAGGTTCCCCTCGGCGGGGATGATGCTCTGGGTGATGGCCGCGGGCTGGGCCTTCACCACCGTCCTCTTTTTCCTCGGGCCGGGCACGGCGGAGGTGGCACACCTCACGGCCCGCGGCTGGGGAGCCGTGGCCTTCCTGGGCCTCGCCTGCTCCGGGCTCGCCTATGTCTTCTGGTACGACGCTCTGACGGCGCTGCCGGCCTCCCAGGCCGGAGCCTTCCTTTACTTCGAGCCGCTGGTGACGGTGGCGGTGGCGGCTGCGGTGCTGGGCGAGCTCGTGGCCGCCGCCACCCTGGCCGGCGGCGGCGCCATCTTGCTCGGCGTCTGGCTGGTCAGCCGGCGGCCGGCGGACCGCCATTGACGTCGGACCGCAGCGAGTCGATCTTGCCCGGGATCCGCAGGATGGCCCGCAGGACCTCGACCAGCAGGGCGGAGACGACGAAGCCCAGATAGGCCAGCAACGGCAGCAGCGCGACGCCGAGGACGCCGTGGGCGATCTCGTGCGCCTGCTCGACGAGGAACACCGGCGCCTGGGTGAAGACGAGATAGAGGAGGTAAACCGCCGCGCACACTCCGACCACCGCGCCCACGCCGAAGAGGAACGGCACCAGCCGCACCGGCACTTTGAGCAGGAACAGGAGGATCCCCAGCGCCTCCTCGCCGGCCGAGAGGCCGCTGGCGGGATTGACGTTGACGGTCGCCGGGTTGAGGGCGATGCCACAGGCGTAGAGCAGGAGGGCGGTCATCCCCAGCCAGAAGCCGAAGCGGAGAAGGCTGCCGCCGAGGATGACGCCGTAGAGCCCCAGCCCGAAGCAGACCACGCTGCCGGCAAAGAAGAGCAGCGCGAAGAAGGTGAGGATGGCCGGCGACGACAGCTCGCTGGGCGATTTGCGCAGCAGCGAGAATCCGGCGTCGAGGAAACTGGCGGCGATGTAATGGAGGAGGATGGCGGCCGGCGCGATCAGCAGCAGCCCGCCGAAGGTGAGGCGGAAGCTGTCGCTGCGGATGCCCAGCACCAGATAGTCCAGCACCAGCAGGACCGCGGCCAGCACGTAGGCCAGATGGCCCGTCTGCCGGGCCACGAGGTCGGCGGCGCCCAGGCCGCTCTCGGTGAGGCCGCGGCGCAGCCCCTTGAGCAGGAGGCGCACGAGCCGCAGGTGGGGGAGGGTTTCGGTGACGTCGTCCGCGCCCGCGACCCGGTGCAGCCGCTCGGCGAGGTTGCGGCCGGCGGCCAGGACGTCGCGCCGGGGGCCGACGCCGGGAGGGAGGGGAGGTCGCATGGCCGATTCCTGCGGGAACAGCTCGGGCACCAGCTTCGCCGGCAGCCAGTCGGCCATGCCGATCCGGGTGACGAGGCTGTCCGGCCGGAGTTTCCCCTGATCCGCCAGCGCGCGCAATGTCTCCAGCGGCAGCGGACCCTGCTGGGCGTTGTCCTGGTAGTAGTACCAGAGCGGGTCGGGCATGGTGGGTGGGCCTCCTGGGGTAAGTATAGCTGGCCCAGACCTTCCCCCAAGCCCCGACCCTCTTCTCCCGCCCCCTCTCACCCCTCGCACCGGGAGAAGAGGGAGACAGGCAAGAACCCTTCAGCCGGGACCCCCCTCTCCTTTGGCCTCGATGCTTAGGGTAGGGGCTGGCCCCGATCTGCGCTACCATCTCCACCGGAGATCCCGTGAATCCCGACGTCGCGAAAGCCATCCCCGAGCTGGCGGCAAGCGGTGCCCTGCCACCCGGGACGGCGCCCCGGCTGCTGCGGGTGGCGCGCGGCGAGCTGCTGTCGGTCCATGGCGAGCTGCGGGCCCTGCTCTACGCGGGCGTGCTGATGGTCACCGGCGGCGTGGGGCTGCTGGTGAAGGAGAACCTGGACCGCATCGGTCCCGTCGTGATCGCCGTCGGAATCGGCCTCGCCGCGGCGGCGGCGCTGGGATGGGTGATCGGCAAGTCGCCGCCGTTCTCCTGGCAGGCGGTGCCGTCGCCCAACCTGGCGTTCGACTATGTCCTCCTGCTGGGAGTGCTGCTGGCCGGAGCGGACCTCGCGTACGTCGAGGTGAAATTCACGCCTCTGGGCGCGCACTGGCCGTGGCACCTGCTGATCGTGGCTCTGCTGACGGGCGCCGCCGCCTTCCGCTTCGACTCGCGGGTGGTCTTCTCGTTGTCTCTCTCGACGTTCGCGGCGTGGCGGGGTGTCTCCGTGGCGCTCCTCGGCTCCGGTCTGTGGAACGGGTCCGGAGAGGCCGTGCGCTGGAACGCCATCGCCTGCGGCGCCCTGTTCGCCGGGCTGGGGCTCGCCCTCGCCCGCACGGACCGCAAGGCGCATTTCGAGCCGGTGGCCGTGAACCTCGGCTGGCTCCTGGTGCTGGGTGGGATCGGCTCGGGGATCTTCGCATCCGGAGGGACCGGGACGGCGTGGGCTGGAGCCCTGCTGCTGGTGGGGGCGGGGCTCGCGGCCGGCGCCTTCTTCGCCCGCCGGTTCCCGCTGTTCGCCTGCGGCGTCCTCGCCGCCTACGTCGGACTCTCCCGGCTGGTGGTGGAGATCTTCAAGCTCGAGGTGATGGGCTGCTTCTGGTTCAGCGTCACCTCGCTGCTGCTGATCCTCGGGCTGCTCGCCGCCCAGCGCCGCATGAAGGAGCCGCTGTGACTCCGGAGTGCGAGCGGGCGGACCGCAACGCCGCCGTGCGCAGCGCCGCCCGGGACTGGCATCGCGCCGGCGCTGTCGACGCGGCGACGCTCCAGGCGATCGAGGCCGCGGTGCCGGACGACCGGGTGCGCGTGGGACCGGTCTTCCGCGTGCTGCTCTTCATTTTCACGCTCATCGCCGTCAACGCCGGCTTCGGATTCCTGTCGCTTTTCCTGCAACTCGCCGATTCACAGAACGGTGGCGTCCTCGCCGGATTCGCCCTGGTGACGGGAATCGCCCTGGCGGTGGCGACGGAGCACCAGATCGTCCACATGCGCCGGGCGCAGGGCGGCACTGAGGCCGCGACCTCGTTGCTGGCGATCGGCTACCTGATGGGTGCGGCGACCTGGTTCGTGTTCGAGCCCCTGAAGCTCGACTTTCGTGATGCGCTGCCCATCCTCTGCCTGGTCGGGGCTGCGCTGGCCGCCGCCTCGGCCAGGCGCTGGGGCTATCCGCTCTACGCGGGGGCCGCCGCCGCGGCGCTGCTCGTGGCCCTCGCCCGCCTGCCCGGCGGCCGGCTGCTGTGGATCGTCCTGCCGCTCGCCGCCGCGCCCTTCTTGCTGCGCTTGGCGGAATCGCCGCACCTGCCGCCTTCGCACCGGTCCTCCTTCACGGCCGTCCTGATCGTGGCGCTGTTGGGCCTCTACGTCGCCTTCCACCTCGGCTCGTGGGAGGAGCAACTCGTCGAGGAGATCGGCGCAGCGCGTCTCCGCCTGCCGCCGCAGAGCGATACCTTGTGGTGGCTGTCGGTCGTGGCCACGGCGCTGGTGCCGGTGGTGCTGCTGGTCCTGGGGATCCGCAGCCGCCGCTATCCGCTGCTGCTCGTGGGCGCCGGCACCGCGGTCGCCTCGCTGGTGACGCTGCGCTGGTACGTGCACCTGGCCCCCCTGTGGGTGGTGATCACGGCCTCGGGCGCCGCCCTGGTGGGGCTCGTCCTCGGCCTGCGCCGCTGGCTCGACGCCGGACCGGGGAAGGAGCGGGGCGGCTTCACGGCCGAGCCCCTCTTCCAGGACCTCGCCCGCCAGCGGCTGCTGGAGATGGGCGCCGCCGTCGCCTCCTTCTCGCCCGCGGCGCGGGACCTTCACGAGGAGGCGAAATTCGAAGGCGGCGGCGGGCAGTTCGGCGGCGGCGGCTCGAGCGCGGAGTTCTGAGGTGGGCTCTTTGGCGCTCGTTCCCAGCGGGGAGGGACCTCTCCCCGCTGGGGACGAGCCCCGGGAAAGCCGGGGGAGGCATCTCCCTGCTGGGGAGAGACGGCCCCCCGAACGGGGGAAGTCCGCGGACGAGTGGGCCCACTGGGGACGGTCCTCCCCCCGTCCGGGAGAGACGGCCCCCTGCTGTGGACGGTGGTCCTCCCCACTGGGGAGGGCCTTCTCCCCGTTGGGACGAGCCTCCATACCGTGGGCGGGTTAGGATCTCCCCCATGATCGAGACCTTCGCCCGCCAGATGCTCTACCCGGCGCCGCCGGTCGCCGTCCCCTCGCCGCCTCCCGCTCCATTGGAGGAGATCGCCCTCGACCTCGCCACCGGCGACCGCGCCGTGGGCTGGGCTTGGGAGGACCCGGGCCTGCCGCCGGCGGCGCCGCTGGTCCTCTTCTTCCACGGCAATGGCGAGAACCTGGAGACGTTGCGGCGGTCCGGGTTCTATGACGAGCTGCGGCTTCTGGGAGTGCCCTTCCTCGCCGTGGACTTCCCGGGCTACGGCCGCAGCACCGGCACGCCCTCGGAGGAGGGGCTGATGGCCACGGGCGACGCGGCCGTGGCATGGGCCCGGGAGCTGCAGGCGGGCCGTCCCGTCGTGGCGTGCGGGTGGTCGCTGGGCGCGGCGGTCGCCATCGGCGCGGCGGCTCGGCATCCGGAGGGGGTGAATGCTCTCATCGCCCTCTCCCCCTGGACGACGCTGGCCGAGGTGGCAGTGGGGATCTTCCCCGAATTCGCCGTCAAGGCCATGCTGCGCGAGCGCTACGACTCACGGGCGGCGGCCCGGGAGGTGCGGGTGCCCGCGCTGGTGATCCACGGCGAGCTCGACGACCTGATCCCCGTGGAGCAGGGGAAAGAGATCGCCGCCGTGCTGGGCGGCCCCGCGCGCTGGGTCCCCGTGCCGCGCACCGGCCACAACGACCTGCTGGGACGCCCGGTGGTATGGCAGGAGATCGGGGCGTTCCTGGCGGCGCTCTGAAGCTGTGCCTGTGGTAGACTTTCCGGGCTCTCCTCACTCTTCAATCGAGCTTCCGAGGTGCCTCCATGGCGCACGACGTGTCCAGACAGGTTTACATCATCTCCGACCTTCATCTCGGGGGCGTCTACCCCCAGAACGGCGATCCGGAGGACCGCGGGTTCCGCATCTGCACCCAGGGCGAGAAGGTGGCGGAGCTCGTGGAGGCGGTGGCGGCCAAGCCGGCCGGCGAGCCACGGATCGAGCTGGTGATCAACGGCGATGCCGTGGACTTCCTGGCCGAGCGCGAGGAGGCGCCGCCCCATTGGTCGCCGTTCACCGCCGACCCGGCAGCGGCCGTCAGGAAGCTGGAGGCCATCGTCTCCCGCGACCGCCGGCTGTTCGACGCCCTCGGCCGCCTGCTGGAGAACGGCCACCGGCTCACCCTCCTGCTGGGCAACCACGACGTCGAGCTGGCGCTGCCGCAGGTGCGGCGCCGGCTCAAGGAGCTGATCGGCGTCCAGGGGCGGCACGACTACGAGTTCATCCACGACGGCGAGGCCTACGTGGTGGGGGACGTGCTGATCGAGCACGGCAACCGCTATGACAGCTTCAACGTCGTGTCGCAGGACGCGCTGCGCCGCATCCGCTCGCTGGCGTCACGCCATCAGCCGGTGCCGGCGCAATATGCGTTCGATCCGCCGGCCGGCAGCAAGATGGTAGCGACGGTGATCAACCCGATCAAGGAAGCCTATCGCTTCGTCGACCTGCTGAAGCCGGAGACAGGCGCCGTGGTGCCCCTGCTGCTCGCCTTGGAGCCGGGCTACCGCAGCATCCTGAGCCGGGTGGCGACCCTGGGGCTGGCGGCCAGCAAGCACCGGCTCGCGGCGCCGGCGCTGCCGTCCTTCGGGGGCGACATCAGCTCCGAGATGAGCGGGCTGGACGGGTTCGGGGGGGACATGAGCGGCGCCTCGTTCGGATCGGACATCAGCTCGGCCGGGCCCGTGGGGAACGACCCGCTGGACCGGGTCCTTGCCGAGGCCCTGGGCGAGTCGCCGCGGGACTTCCTCGCCGCGCTGGAGCCGGAGGCCGCATCCTACGCCGCGGCGGCCATCGGCGAGGACATCTCCACCTTCTCGGGAGTGGATTCGACCCTGGGGCTGGTCCAGCTCCTGCTGGGCCGCAGGAGCGCGAGCGTCGAGCGGCGCCTGCCGGCGCTGCTCAAGGCTCTACGGGCCGTGCAGAGCGATCAGAGCTTCGATCCCGGCGTCGAGACCGCCCGCGAGTATCTCGACGCGGCCCGCGACCTCAGCCAGGGGGGCTTCCGCTGCGTCGTCTTCGGCCACACCCATCTGGCGAAGAAGATCGATCTCGGCGGTGGCGCCTGGTACCTGAACTCCGGCACCTGGGCGGACCTCATCCAGTTCCCCGTCGAGCTGCTCGCCGGGCCCGAGCCGGAGGCCCTGAAGCAGGTCGGCGAGTTCGTCGACGATATGCAACAGGGGCGGCTCAAGCGCTGGCTCCGCTTCAAGCCGACCTACGTGCGCATCGACCTCGACGGCGAGGACCGCATGACCGCCGCCGAGCTGTGCGACTACACCGGCCCCGAAGGGGTCTGAGCCTCAACCCATGGAAGACGCCGTCCGCCGGGCGATCGCCCGCATCGACATCGTCGACGGCACGCAGGTGCTGAGCCGGGGGACCGGCTTCCTGGTCGGCCCCGGGCTGGTGCTCACGGCTCTCCACGTGGTGGCGAACCGCCATCAGGACCCGCCGCAGTTCCTGCCCGGCCGCATCGTCCTCACCTTCCCCGGCGGCAGCCGCGAGGCGCGGCTCCACCCCAGCTTCTGGGACCGCCGGGCCGACTGGGCCCTGCTGACCTGCGACCCGCTGGAGGGGGTACGGCCGCTGCCCATGGCGGATCTCCAGAGCTCGGGGGACACCTGGGAGACCTACGGCTTCCCGGACGCCAATCCCCGCGACGGCATGGTGCAAAGGGGAACCGTCGAGAACCACCTCGGCGACCTCGAAGGCGTGCCCGCCTTCCAGCTCTTCAGCCACCAAGCCGCCGCCGGCCACGGCGCGCCGGTCAAGGGGCTCTCGGGCGGCCCCGTGCTGGTCGACGGCGCCCTCGTCGGCCTGCTGCGTTTCGCCCTGATGAAGGACGGCCAGGCGGTGGCCGGCACGCTGTACGCCTGCCCCGTCGCCGCGCCGCTGGCCCGCACCGGCGACCTCTTCCCGGTGCCCGACCCGTGCCATGGCCTGCCCGGGCTCAAGCGCCGCCCTTTGCCGGCCAAGCCCTTCCGCTACCTCGACCGCTTCACCGCCAGCGACGCCGAGATCTTCTTCGGCCGCAACCGCGAGATCCGCGAGCTCTACCTGCGGGTCACTGACCCGGCCAGCTCGCCGATCGTGCTGCTCTACGGCCAGTCGGGAGTGGGGAAGTCGTCGTTCCTCGACGCCGGTCTCCTGCCGCGGCTGGAGTGGTACCACGAGGTGCGCTACGTGCGGCGCGACGCCCAGCACGGCCTTGGGGGGACGCTCCGCGCGGCGCTGCAGCCGGCCGCCGCCGAGGGGGTCAAGCTGGTCGAGGCTTGGCGGCTGACGGAGAGCCAGGCGGGCCGGCCCCTGATCGTGATCCTGGACCAGGTGGAGGAGGCCTACACCCGGCCGGCGGCCAATCACGTTGAAATGGCTGAGTTTTTCAGTCATCTCGAGCATCTCTTCGGCGATCCCGCCGGCCGGCCGCAGGGCCGCCTCGTCCTCGGCTTCCGCAAGGAGTGGTTCCCGGAGGTTCAGAAGCAGCTCGAGGTCCACGGGCTGGACTACGCCAAGGTGTTCCTGGAGGGGCTCGACCGCGCCGCCATCCTGGAGGTGGCCACGGGGCTCACCCGCACGCCGCGCCTGCGGGAACGCTATGGCCTGGAGGTGGAGCCGGGGCTCGCCGAGGTCATCGCCGGCGACCTGCTGGCGGACCGCGACTCGCCGATCGCGCCCACCCTCCAGATCCTGCTCACCCGCATGTGGCAGGAGGCGACGGCGGAGAGCCAGTCCGCCCCCCGCTTCACCCACGCCCTCTACGGGCGGCTGCGGGACGAGGGCTATCTGCTGGGGGACTTCCTCGACCAGCAGCTCCAGAAGCTCGGTCGGGGCGCGATCTCCCCCGCGGACTCCGAGCGGCTGGGAGAGTTCCTCGACCGCCAGCTCGAGAAGCTGGGCAGCGCCCACGGGCTGGAGGGATGGTCCGAGCGCTCCGCCGGCGAGCGCGCCGAGGTGGTCGAGTCGGGGCTGGTGCTCGACCTCCTGGCCCACCACACGACGCCGCTGCTCACCGCCGAGCAGCGGACGCAGAGCGAGCTGCGGGAGCGCTATCGCCACCGCGCCGGCATCCTCGCCGACCTCGTCCAGGCGCTGAAGGGGCTGTTCCTGCTCACCGATCCGGCGGGCGACAGCGCGCAGGCCGCCGGGGGGACGCGCCTCGGCCACGACACCCTGGCGCCCTTGGTCCGCCAGCGCTACGACATCTCGGTGTCGCCGGGTCAGCGCGCCCGCCGCATCCTGGAGAGCCGCGGCAGCGAGTGGCGGGGCGGCCGGACGGCGGCGCCCCTCGACGCCTGGGACCTGAAGGTGGTGGAGGCGGGGCTGCCCGGGATGCGGGCGCTGCAGCCGGACGAGGAGCGCCTGCTCGCGGCCAGCCGCCAGGAGCGTCGCCGTCACCGGCGCAACCTCTGGCTGCTGCGGGCCGCGGGCCTCGCCGTGCTGGCCGGTGTCGGCGTGGTCCTGTGGCAGGCGTGGCGGGTGGAGGAGCGCCACCGCCTGATCGCCACTCCTCAGGAGGTGCAGCGGCTGCTGGCCGTGGAGCCGGTGGCGGGTCTCACCGAGGCCATCGCCGCGACGGGCGACAGCCTGGACCGTTTCGGCCATGTCTTCACGCCCGTCCAGCTCAGCCTCCTGCGGGCCATGGAGGAGGCGCGGGAGCGCCAACGCTTCAACCACGGCTCGGCCGTGTCCTGCGTGGCCGCCAGCCCGGACGGCCGGACGGTCGCCAGCGCCGGCGAGGACGGCGCCATCCGCCTGTGGGGCCTGAACGGGGAGGCGCCCCGCGTCCTGCCCAAGGCCGGCACCATACCCCGCGCCATCGCCTTCAGCCGCGACGGCCTGCTGGCGAGCGTCGGCGACGATGGGCGGCTGCGCCTGTGGTCCGCCGCGGACGGGACCCTGCGGGCCACGTCACAGGAACACCATACCGGCGTTGCGTGGACCGTGGCCTTCAGCCCGGACGGCAAGCTCGCCGCCACCGGCGGCGACGATCGCCTGATCCGCCTCTGGGATTCGCAGGGCCGGCTCGTGGCGCCGCCGTTCCAGGGACACGACGGCCCCGTCAACGAGCTCGTCTTCAGCCCGGACGGCAGCACGATCGCGAGCGCCAGCCAGGACGGCACGGTCCGCCTCTGGGACCTTCAGGGCAGGCCCGTGGCCGAGCCCTATCGGGGGCACGGCGGCCCGGTGTACGCCGTGACCTTCAGCCCCGACGGCAAGAGCCTCGCCTCCGGCGGCGAGGACGGCTCGCTGCGCCAATGGACGCCGGACGGCAGGAACGCCTATCCCCCCCTGCGGCGCCACGAGGGCGCCGTCAATGCCGTGGTCTTCCTCGATGACAACTCTCTCGTCAGCGCCTCCGAGGATCAGACGGTGCTGTTCCACGACCGCGAAGGCCATCGGGTCATCCCCCCCTTCGCCGGCTTCCACGGCACGGTGTCCACGATGGCGGCCATCCCCGGCCGGCTGGAGCTGGTGGCCGGCAGCGACGACAAATCGGTGCGGATCCTCGACTTCGAGCACAGTCAGCTCGGCCCGGCCCTGGTGGGAGAGACGGGCGGAGGAGGCATTCGCCGCCTGGCCTTCGCGTCCGGCGGCCGCCTCCTCGCCCTGGGGAGCGCGCTGTGGATGTTCGACACCAGGAAGAGCGATCACCCGAAGCTGCTGACCCTCGCGGACGTGACTCCCAACGCCGTCTCGGCGCTGGCCCTGAGCCCCGGCGGCAAGCGGCTCGCCGCCGGCTCGGCGGACGGCTCGATCCAGCTCTGGGACGCCGGTGGCCGGCGGCTGGGGCCGCCCTTCGCCGACGGCGACCAGAAGATCCTGGCCCTCCGCTTCTCCAAGCAGGGCGACAGGCTCCTGAGCGGCGACGCCAACGCCACCGTCGTCGTCCGCGAGGCCGACGGCAAGGTCCTGCACAAGTTCAGCGGCAACCGCAAGCTCTCCGCCGTGGCCTTCCGCGCCGACGGCGAGCACGTCGCCGCCGGCACCGACGACGGCTCCGTCCTCCTCTGGAACGCCGAGGGGAAGACCCTGCACAGCCCGCTGCGGCCCGCCACCGTGCGGATCGTGTCGCTCGCCTGGAACCCGTCCGCCCCCTACTTGGCGAGCGGCGACGACGACGGCTACCTGTCGATCTGGGACGTCAATTCGGGCCACAGGGTGTGTCAGGAAAAAGCCCACAACTTCGAGGTCTCCTCGCTCGACTGGAGCCCGGAGGGGGATTCCCTGATCAGCAGCGGCAACGATCGCTCCGTCCGGCTGTGGGACCTGCAATGCAAGAAGCTGGGGGAGCTCAACGGCCATTGGAAGTCCGTCGCCGCGGTCGCCTTCTCGGAGGTCGGGGAGATCGCCGCCAGCGCCGGGCGGGACGGCACCGTGCGGCTCTGGCGCGCCGACTGGCACGACTGGCTCAGACTGAGCTGCGAGCGCCTGCGCCAGCACCCGGTCTTCACCCACCCTCCCGATGCCCGCAGCCGCCGGGCCCGTGAGGTCTGCCAGTCGCTGGGCCGGCTCAAGAAGGCGCGCTAGCGGCAAAGGATCGCCCGGTCGTCCTGTGCCATATACTCCGGGCGAGCCCTTGGGATCGGAGCCCCTGGTATGTCTCCCGCTGCCCTGTGGAAGTCACGATGAAGTTGGGCGGGCAGACTCCGCCCGCGATGGACGACAGCCCGCGCGCCGGGCCGGAGGACGTCGTCCGCGCGGTGCTCGACTTCCAGCACGGGACCGACCGCGAGAAGAGCTTCGAGCTGCTCTTCCGCCGCTTCCGCCCGCGGATCGAGCGCTTCCTGGCATCGCGGGTTTTTTCTCCCGAGGAGCGGCTCGACCTAACCCAGGCGGTCCTCCTGCGGGTCTATCAGGGATTGGAGGGCTACCGCGGGGAAGGCTCGCTGGAAGGGTGGGTGCTGCAGATCGCCTTCAACGTCTATCGGAATTGGCGCGACCGCCAACCCGGAGGCCGGCATGCGGTCCCGGAGATCTCCTTCGAGGACTCGTCCGGGGCGCCGGAGCCGTCGACGGTGGACCACCCCTCCTCACCTTCCGCTCCGGCCTCGCCGCTCGATCGCGTCGTGCGCCAGGAGCATCTGGCGGCCTTGCGGGAGGCGATCGGAGAGCTGGCCCCCAAGCAGCGTCTGTGCATGGAGCTGCGCGTCTACCAGGAGCGCAGCGTGCAGGAGATCGCCGCCGCCCTCCGGATCTCTCCGGAGACCGTCAAGGCCCACCTCTTCCAGGCGCGCCAACGGCTGTGGGACAAGCTGCACCCCACGTTCGGGACGATAGAATTCTGAGCGGGAGGAGAAGACGTGGACGAGAGCTCATCCGCCTTTCGCGACACCCTCCTGGAGCTGATCGACGCCTCCCCGGAGCCGATGGACCACCCCTCTCCCGACCAATGGCTCGCCTATCACCGCGGCGAGCTTCCCGCCGGCGAGGAGGCGCGTCTCCAGGAGCACCTGGCGCGCTGCCGCGACTGCTTCGACCTGGCGGCGGCCGCGGCGTCGTTCGCTCAAGGCGACGAGGAGCCGGGCGCGGGCCAGGAGGTGGAGACCGCCGCGCTCTGGCGCCTGCTGCGCCCGCAGCTCGATCCGCCGTCCCAGAACCTTCAAAACGTCCGTGAGATCTCCGCCGGCCCTCAGCGGCGGCCGTCCTGGAGGTTTCGCCTACCCACGACCCTGGCCGCCGCCTTTTTCGTCGCGCTGATCGGCATGACGGCCTGGAATCTGCAGTTGCACGCGCCGCGGCCCAATGCGCCCATCTTGGAATTCCCCCCCGCCGAGCGCGCCACTGCCGGCCGCGAGCCGGCCGTGCCGGCCGGGCCCCGGATGCTCGAGTTCCACCCCGCCGAGGAGCGACCGGCCTACCGGCTGGTGATCCACGATGCCGCTACCGGCAGAGATCTGTCGTCCTACGAGCTGCGGCTGAATCAGGACTTCGCCCTGACCCTCTACCTCCCCGAGGGGCTGCCGCCGGGCCGCTATCGGATGGAGCTGGCGGACGGTTCAGGGAAGCTCCTCGAGACGTACCTCCTGCGGGTGACCGAGCCGGGCCGGGGAGAGTGAGGCGGCTTGGCGGCTGATCCGGGGTTTGGGCCCATGCTGTTCCATGCCAAGCTCCAATCTCCCAGCCAAGCCCCCCCTCTCCCGGCGGGGGCTTGGGAGGGAGACGGGAGAGGGGCCGGGGGTGAGGCTTCGGAGGGCAGGCCGCATTGACCGGCAAGGATTTGTGGAGAGGCATGGGCCTCGCCCTGCTCCTCGCCCTCGGCTGCCTCGGCGAGAAGGCCGCGTCGGCCGCCGCTCCTGCACCCGCCTGCGAGGGATCGCCGGTCCTGCGGATCGCCGTCCAGCCGGGCGACTACGTCCACGCCGTGGCCGGCCAGGGGCCGCGAGACATCGCCCTGACCCTGTTCGATTCCCACGGCCGGCAGCTTCTCCAAGTCGACAGCCTCACCGCTGAGACCGAGCCGCGCCTGCCGGCTGAGGAGGTCCATTGGGTGGCGGACGCCCCAGGCGAGCTGCGAATCGTGCTGACGCTACTCGACGGCCCGCGTGAACCCTGTGATCTGCGGTTGGCCGAGCACCGGCGCGCCACCGCGGTGGACCGCCGGCGGGCGCTCGCGGAGGCGGAGCTGGCCCGTGGCCACGAGCTGCGCCGGACCAAGGAGCCGAAGTCGTGCCGCGCCGGTATCGCTCCCTATGAAAGCGCGCAACGCCGGTTCGCGGACCTCGGCCTGCCGCGGCGCCGGGCCGAGGCCCTCCTCGGCCTCGGCCTGCTCCAGCGCGAATGCCTGCACGACGACAAGGCGGCTCTCCAGACGTTCACCCGGGCCGAGCCGTTGTTCGCCGATGTCGCCGGCGACCCTGCCTTCGAGGCCGTGGTCCGGCAGCACCGCGGCGAGCTGCGCGACGGCCTCGGAGACCTCGACGGCGCCATCGGCGAGTACCGGCGGGCCTTGGAGCTGCGCCAGCGGCTCGGCGACCACGCCGGCGAGGCCATGACCGCCAACAACTTGGGCCTCGCGCTCCAAACGCGAGGCCGCTACGACGAGGCGGCGGACCTCTTCGACCGCGCGCTCGGCCTCTGGCGGCAGGGCGACCCTCCCAACGAACGGTCCAAAAGGCTGATCAACCGCGGCCAACTCCACCGGCAATTGGGAGAAACGGACCAGGCCCGCGAGCGGTTCCAAGAGGCGCTCGGGATCTTCCGCCAAGTGAAGGACCGCAACGGCGAGGCCGCCGCCCTGAACGCCCTGGGATCCCTCGCCTTGGACACGGGACAGCCCGGAGCGGCCCTGGAGCCCCTTCAGAGCTCCTTGCGGCTGCGCCCGTCCGGGAGCCGCGGGTGGGCCGTCACGCAGACCTCGCTCGGCGTGGCCTACCGCCATCTCGGCCGGCTGGAAGACGCCCGCCGGGCCTATGCCGAGGCGCTGCCGATCTTCCGCAACGATCCCCGCGAGCAGGCCCGCTGTCTCGGCAATCTGGCCCGGTTGGAGGCCTCCACCGGCCACGACGCGGAGGCGCTCGACCACTTCGATCGCGCCCTCGGACTGTTCCGGACGCTCGCCGATCCTCCCCAGATGGCCCTGGCCCAGGAGGGCAAGGCCCGCGTGCTGCGCCGGCACGGCGACCTCGAAGCGGCCCGCAGGCTCATGGCGAAAGCCCTCACGGCAATCGAACGGCACCGCTTCACCCAGGCGAGCTACACCACCCGTGCGGATTTTTTCGGCACCCAGCAGGGCTTTTACGATTTCCTGATCGACCTGTTGATGGATATGCACCGGGAGCCCGCGGCCCTGGAGGTCAACGAGCGGTCGCTGGCGCGTTCGCTGCTCGACGGGCTGGCGGCAAGCGGCACGGATCTCCGTCGCGGCGGGGCCGCCCCGGAGCTCCACGCCCGCGAGAAGGAGATCGAGAAAGAGATCGACGCGCTGGTCTCCCGCCAGACCCGCCTGACCCAGGACGCCGCCCCCCCGGCGCAGCTTCGGCCGGTCGAGACGGAGCTCGGGCGCCGCTGGGCCGAGCTCGACCGGGTGCGGTCCGGGCTGCGCGCCGGCGATCCCCGCTACGCCGCCCTCACTGAGCCGCGGCCCTGGAGCGCCGCCGAGATCCAGCGCCGGCTGCTCGACCGCGACACCCTGCTGCTGGAATACCGTCTGGGTGAGAAGCGGAGCTTCCTCTGGGCCGTCACGACCGATTCCCTGAAGAGCTTCGTGCTCCCCGGGCGCGCAGAGATCGAGCGTGCCGCCCTCCCGGCCTGTGATCACCTTGCCCACAGCTACGGCCGCAGCGTCGAGATCTCAGCGGGCCGCGAGGTCGCGACGCTGAGCCGCCTGCTGCTTGGCCCTGTGGCGCCGCTCCTGCCGGGCAAGCGCCTGCTGGTGGTGGGCGACGGAGTCCTTCAGAGCCTGCCCTTCGCCGTCCTCCCGGAGCCGCGCCCCGATCCGGCAACCGGCGAGCCGCTGGTGGCTCACCACGAGATCGTCGCCTTGCCCTCGGTGTCGGTGCTGGGGGAACTCCGCAAAGAGGTTGCCAGACGGCAGCAGGCGCCGAAGACGCTCTGGGTGCTGGCCGATCCCGCCTTCGGCGACCGGTTCCCGCGGCTCCCGTACAGCCAGCAGGAGGCTGAAGAGATCCTGGCGCTCGCGCCCGCTCCCAAACGCGAGGTCCAGGGCCCGGAGGCGAGCCGCGCGGCAGTCCTGAACGGCGACTTGCGGGACTATCGTTTCCTGCACTTCGCCACCCACCACTCGTTCGCCGCCGGCGATCCGGGCGGCGGCCGTCTGGTGCTCGCCCAGCTCGATCCGCGCGGCCGGCCGGAGGCGAACGGCTTCCTCTACCTCGCCGACATCTACGGGCTCGACCTGCGGGCCGACCTCGTGGTGCTGAGCGCCTGCCAGTCGGCCCTGGGACGCGAGGTGCGGGGCGAGGGCATCATGGGGATGACCCGGGGGTTCTTCTACGCCGGTGCCGAGCGCGTGCTGGTGAGCCTGTGGAACGTCAACGACCGGGTGACCGTCGAGCTGATGCAGCGCTTCTACCACGGAATGCTGGTGGAGAAGCTCTCTCCCGCCGCGGCGTTGCGGGCGGCGCAGGATGCGATCCGGCGCCAGCCCCACTGGCACGCTCCCTACTACTGGGCCGGCTTCACGCTTCAGGGCGAGTGGCGGGGGAAGGGCTCTCGCTGATGCGCGGCCTGGGTCTGTAGAGACGCCCTACGGGGAACCCCGTGGGGCGTCTCCGGGGCGGCGCCAACGGTCGTGCCGTCCCAGAGGCCCCGCGGGCGCGTTGTGGCAGACGGGAATCGTCTTCTCCGCCTCGGGAGACGCCCCGTGGGGCGTCTCTACAGTCTCAGGCGAGGAAGTCGAGGTACTCGGAATCGCAGGCGCCCGGCGGCTTGGTGTCCGAGGCGGCCGGGTCGTTGACCGTGCCGCTCCCCTGGGACGCCACCTCGATGGGAGACCCGGGATTCAGGGGGGGAACGGCAGCGGCCGCAACGGCCTTGGGGTCGACGAGCGGGGAGGCTTGCGATTCGGTGGAATTGTTGCTGAGCATTGTGTTCTCCTTTCGGTTGGTGTGAAGTCCTCGACAACCTGATAGATCTCCGATCGTCGAGAAGGGTTTAGTTACAGTCGGTCCCTCCTTCGAGGGCGAAGAGCCGCCCGTCGGTCGCCCGGAGATAGAGCACCGGCGTGCCCCACTCCGGGTTGCGCTCGGCGGCGAGCGCCCGGCGCACCTCGCCGATGCAGGCGTCGACCGGCAGGCCCGCGGCGAGCCCCCGGTAGAACTTTTCGGCAAAGCCGCAGGCCGTCTCGTCCATGACCTCCGACTGCATGGCGATCACCGCCGGCACGCCGTGCTGGACGAGCGCCTGGGCGGTGCCGGCGAAGGCGTCCTCGTGAGAGGCGCGGGCCCCGTTGCAGGCGTTGAGCACGGCCAGGCGCAGCGACGGGTGGTCCTGGAAGAGGTAGGCGAGGCTCGGGCCCCCCACGGGCACGCCGCGGCCGTCCTCGTCCTCGAACACCAGCACGCCCTCGCCGCGCAGCTCGCTGAAGCCGCCGTGGCCGACGAAGTGGAGGACGTGGACCGGCTCGCCGGTGCGCAGCCGCGCCTCCAGGGCCTCGGGCGTAGGGCGCGCCAGCCGTTCGACCTCGATCAGGCCGCCCTTGCGGAGCGGCTCCAGGGCCGTGCCGAGCCGCCGCCACTCCTCGTCCGCCTCGGCCAGCTCCCGGTAGCCCTGCGGCGTCGAGATCACGGCCAGCACCCGCAGCGGCGGCTCCACCAGCAGCGTGTCGAGGCCCTCGCTCAGCTCCATGTAGCGAATCACCGGAGTGCGGCCGGAGAGCGCCAGGAAGCCCCGGCCCTCGGCGTCGTACAGGTACTCCCAGGGCAGCCCCGCCAACTGGGGGACGTCGTTGAGGCGCAGGCGAATGCGCAGTCCGGGTCCGCCCTGGGCCTTGGCGAGACAGCCTTGGAAAGCCTTCAGGAGCTCGCCCCGGAAAACGGTGCGGAACAGCTCGGCCCCGACCTGCTCGGGGCTGGCGGTGTCGCCGGTGTCTGCGCCGGTCCCGCCCCGGAGAGAGCCGGCGCCGGCGGGGCGAAGCTCTGCGCCCACGAGGGACGCGGGCAGGGCGAACGTCTCCGTGGCCTCAAAGCCCGCACCGCCGCTCCAGGCCTTGGCGCGATACAGGCTCTCGGATTTCTGATCGATCCAGACGTCGAAATCGAGATAGCCCGGCGGGGCCTGCGGAGACGCCGGAGCCTGCGGTCTCGCCGGGATCATCAACAAACCCGTCGTCGCCCCGAGGCTCGCGAGGGTGAGGAGGTAGGAGAGCGCCAGGGCGAGCTCGACGAACCAGAGGCCGTTCCAGCAAGCTTGAAAATCTTCGAGATTCATCTCCTCGATACACGTTCGGTCGTCTTCTTCGGAGCACGTGCAACGGCCTGACCGCGAGGTGCCCACGATCCGGGCGATGCTCCGGGGGCCGGCGTCAGTGCGGATCGGGATCCGCACGACGAACTTCATATAGAGCCCGAGCAGCAGGATCAGACCGACCGCCAGTGCGGCGAGGGCGAACCGCAACCGCCGCCTGCGGACGAGGTCCCGCGCCGTGTCGGCGAGGCCGGAGAAGTGCGTCCACACGCCCAGGGCTGCCGCACCGCCGACGAGCGCCGAAAGCGGAATGAAGAGGACCCGCACGGTCTGCAGATCGTCGTTGAGCAACGCGCCCGCGAGCTGCGCCAAGGCCAACCCCAGCCCTGCTCCAGCCAGGACGACCCAGCGGCGGCGGCGCGCCTCAGGGGCGGCAGTCTTTCTCGTTGTCGACATGGTGGCAGTAGTTCTGGTCGAACCGGCAGCAGAAGAAGCGGCTGCCTTTGACCAAGTCCAGCCGTTCGCTCGGAATCTCGGCCGCCGGCGCGTCGGCTGGGTTGGGGTATGAGATCCGATAGGTCACCGCTCCCTGAGCCCAGTCGGCTTTATAGGCGTAGAGACCGCGTATGACATGGTCCAGCTTGCCATCGGTCCGAATGGTGTGGGGCGCGGGTGCGTCCTTCGTGATCTGACCCTGGGACCAAAAGCTGAATGCTGTGTGCAGTGCCGTGCTGCCCACCCAGAGCTTCACTTCGAGGTCGTCGGTCGAGGCGAGAGTGAAGATCCGGCTCACCACCTCTTCCACCTCGTCCAGGAAGCTGTTGGACTTCTCGGCAGGGATCGTGTCCGGCGGTGGGGCGACGGGCTTCGGGGCGACGGTCTTGGGGCTCGCGGGCTTCTTCGGGGGAGTGCCCAGGCTCGCGATCACGGCGACGGCCTGAGGCGCGAAGAGGCCGGAGGGAAAGGCGGCGGTCTTAGGGGCCGCCCCGATCTCTACCTGGATGCGCGCGAGCTCGTCGGCCGACCAATCCTCTAAAGGACGCAAGTCTGGCCCAACGTTCTCGATGGCCTTGTCGAGATCCTCGCCGGTGCGGGCCGTCAGCTCCACCACGTCCTTGCGGAGATAGGCCGGTTTGCCGTCTGGACCCTGCACCGTGCGCAGAGCGCGGCGGTTCTCGGCGAACCGCTTTTGAACCTCCTTGACCTGCGGCGTGAGCGTCGCGGCCCACTTCTTGGAGGGGGAATCGACGTTGAACCCGACCGTTAGGGGCCCAATATGAATCGAAACACTGGCGGCGGCTACACCGGCCACGAGCAAGAGGCCGATCAGCAAGCCTCCAGTCTTCCGGATGGACGCCGAAGAAAATCGATCAGTTCTCATGATGCACCTCGTTATTGGCTGAGACGGCGACCCGCACCGCGGGATCGCCGACGATCGTGTAGTTGCGGGCGTCGTGGCTGGCGGTCCAGAGGTCGGCGAGCACCTTATCGTCGAGCTGCTTGCCGAACCCCAGTGCCTCCACCTCCGCCGCGAGGTCGGAGGCGAGCTCGGCGTACCGCTGGTTGAAGAATTCCATCGCCCAGCCCACCGGCTGCCCGGCGAGCAGGCGCTTCAAAGCGCTCTCGAAGACGGTGGTCTGCGGCCCGGCCTCGGGCCACACCAGGGAGAAGCCCCAGGCCCGGTCCACGTGGCCGACCACCGCCAGGGCCCCGCCCTGCGGATGGCCGAGCAGACGCTGCGGCAGGCGGCCCAGGAAGGCTCCGGGCGAGAGCTCCCGGCGCGGTCCCTGGCTTTTGCGGGTGAATTCGTCCCAGCGCGGCGTGCCGGCGCCGAAGCAGGCGAAGCAGAAGGCGACGAGGCCGTGCACGCGGGAGTGCCCGCCCACGTCCTCGGCCGCGAAATACTGGTCGCGAGCGATGCCACTGGGGCCTGGGCCGGGCCAGTCCTGACAGACCAGGGCCCCCTGCCGCTCCCTCTGCTCGGGATCGCCGGCGGCGAAGCCCAGGCCGTGGCAGGCGGCGAAGAGGAACGCCGGCGCCTCGTCGAGCAGGCCGCCGAGCCGGCCGCGGGTCGCCTCGTCTCCGAGCACGGTCTCGACGCTCCAGCCGGGCTGGTCCCGCCGCACCCCGGCCGCCACCGGTTGCACGAGGTGGGCGTTCATCGACCCGGTCACCGGGTCGCCCGGGTTGGCCGGAGCGAAGAAGCAGGCCCGGGGGCGCCGCCCGGCGCCGCCGGACTCGGCCGCGACCACGCTTTCGGCATAGCGCCGATAGTCTTCGAGCTCGTCGAAGCACAGGCGTCCGACGGCGTACTGGACGTCGAGCTGATATTGGAACGAGAAGGGGATTGCCTCCGGATCGCCGACCAGAAGAAGGTAATAGGGCACCTTCTCCGGATCGGCCGGCCCGGGACCGGCGCCGTGGCGGGCGAGGAAAGCGACCTTGCTCTCGCCCTCGCGGTAGCCGTCGTCGCCCGCGAATTCGCGGAAGAAGCGTTCCCGCCGCTTCCCGGCCTGCGCCCGCCGGAGGTCGAGCAGCGGAGCGAGAGCCTCGCGCAGGGGCTCGGAGTCGGCCGAGCCAGGGAAGATCACGCCCCAGCCGGCCTCGTCGAGCTTGGCGGGATCGAGGCCCTCCTTCAGCCCCCGCCGCGCCTTGCCCTCGCCGCGGGCCACCCATGCCTGAAGCTCGCGGGCCCGCGCCAGGTCGGTTGTGGCGCCAAGGGCGAAGTCGGCGAGCTGCCGCGGCGGCACGGGAGGCGTCAGATAGCCGCCGCGCCGGCCGTCGAGGCCGTTGAACCAGAGCATCGGCTCCTCGGGGCGGGCGCTGCGGGGTGCTCCAGTAGGCATCGGCAATTCCTTTCATTCCTCCAGCGCCGCGGGCCACGGCACCGGCGTCGTTCATCCTTCCTAGATCCGCGATCGCGCGAGCCGGTGTAGTGCGAGCGGTACTCAAATTGGCGAGGACCGACGGTGGATCGTTACAGCGGTGTGATCCAAACGCCGGGAATGTATTATGAGCATGACGGCATATCTCAATAATAAGAGCGGAGACACGCGAGCGGGACTAAACCGGCGCGGCGGTTCCGAGATCTATCTGTGTCAGGACAGAACCGGAGGAGCCCGTGGAGGGCCCGCCGGATAACTCAAAGGAGAAGGATCATGCGAAAGACGTCCGTTGCCGCGCTCCTGAACCGGGCTCTCCTGATCGCCTTCCTGCTGCTCGCCCTCACGGCCCCGACCTGGGCCTCGGGCGGCAATGGCATGACGTGGGTAAAGGGAACTCACAACTCGAACGACGGCACCGATTCCGCCTCGTGCTCAAACTGCAACCCCTACGTTGGGGACACGGCCTGCACGGCCTCCCTTCCCGTGTTGTGCTTCAAGTCGGACGGCTCGCCGGCTCCCGCCGATCTCACCCTGGACTTCTACCACGGCTGGAAGGGCGGCCACATCGCGACGACACCTCCGGTCCCGGGCACGATGCTGACCAGCCTCGCAGCCGCCAATCAGATCTGCGTCAACTACCTGGGCGCCGGCTACGGCATCGCCGAGTTCCATCACAGCCTGGGGGCCTGGAACTGGAGCGCCTACGGCGACGTCCGAACCGACTATCGCTTCTGGACCTACATCAACGACCAACCCGGCAACTGCTGGAACTGATTCCACTCCTCGCCGGGCCGGCCGCCTGGCCGGCCCGGCGCTGCGAAGTTTCTCCCGCCGGCGGATCACCCGCCGGCGGGTTAAGCAAGGAAAGGATATACCGCCATGAAACGGTTACTGACCCTGGCCTTAGTTTTTGTTGCACTGGGCCTTCTTGGCGCAGCGCAGGAGGAGAGAAGAATACAGTCGGAGGCCATCTCTCCTATTTTGTGTCCAAAGTCTCAACAGCATACGATCAACTTGACAGCCCCGCCCCCGTCGGCAGCTACGCCGTACCTGCCGGATTTTCCTACTACTCCCTGCAGCAACGGCTGGGAGCCAAACTTCGGTGGAAACACGGCCAACAAGTGCTTCAGGCACACCTTTACGTGGAAGGCACCAGGGCCGGGGTGCCGCTGTCTGTCAGGAGAGCTGACCATCCACTATAAAGCGCTCCAGGGCGGAGGGCCCGGTTCTTCAAGCTCGGCGAACGACGCCGTGGGCATTGACAGCGGCGGCTCTGTCGTACCTGGCACGTATCAGTCGCTCTATACCGGCACGGTGACGACAGGGCAGACCGGGACCAAGACGATCCCGCTCAACTGCGATATGCTGAAGAACAACCGTCTCAGCTTTTACACCCAGGACGACACCTCCGTCACATCGGCAACGCTTCATGTCGTTTACTGTTGTGCTCCATGCCCGTCAGGGCAGGTGGAGGAGACGTTCCCCGGGACGAGCCTGAAATACTGCTGTGATGGCAAGCCAGGCGCGCAGCGCTTTTGCTGCACCGCCCAGGAACGACCTGTGGCCGGTGAAAACCCGCAGTAAAAAGTATCTGGTTGCCTCATGCGAGCCGTTGGCCCTCATCACCCAGGCCCTCTTCTCCCAGCCTCCCCCCCGGCCGCCGGGAGAAGAGGGAGAGGTTAGATTAGTCTGAAAAGGCAGAAAGCCCCCTCTCTCCCGGCGGGCGGGAGTGCGGTGGGAGAGAGGGGGTTGGGGGAGTGAGGGGCCTGGCGGCGCAGATACCGCTTGGATCAGCCTCTACAGGCGAATCGGATCTAGCTCCCGCCCACCTGCCCCAGCGCCCGCCGTATCTCCGGCTGGTTGGGATCGATCTCCAGGGATTTGCGGAAGTTGCGGGCCGCGCCGGCGGAATCGCCGAGGCAGAGGCGGGCGAGGCCCGCGGAGGCCTGGGCCAGGGCGCTTTTGGGTTCGGCAGTGGCGGCGTCGAAGTCGGCGAGGGCCTCCCGGCACTGGCGGCGTTCCATGTGGTATCGGCCGCGCAGAAGATGGAGGCGGGGATCGGCGGGCTGGGCTTGGAGGGCGCGGTCGAGGAGGCGCAGGGCCCGCTCGGCCTCGCCCCCCTTGGCGTAGAGGACGGCGCGGCCCGCCGTGTAGTCCACGCCGTCCGGCAGGCCCGCGGCGAGGGCGCGGACGAGCAGGTCGTCCGAGCGGTCGAGGTCGCGGTGCTGGGAGTGGAGGAGGTCGCTCAGGTTCCAGAGGGCGGCGGCGCTGGCCGGCTCCAGGGCCAAGGCGTGCTCGAAGGCCGCGGCCGCGGCTTCGGTCTCGCCGCGCTCGCGCCGCAGGAGACCTTCGTTGTCGTAGGAGGCCGCGGTGCGCGTGGAGCCATCCGCCACGGTCCCCCCTGAGGCGCCGACGTAACCCAGGGACCGGAGCTTTTCGATCTCCTCCTGATTGGTCTTCGAGTCGACCTGGCGGGCTGGAGCGGCGGGCCGCCAATGATCACGATAATTGACGAGCACGTCCGGCGAGACCTCGACGCCGGTGAGGGGAGGGCCGGCCACGCCGCCGGAGGGCGGCATGCCGAGGAGGTTCATGAGGGTGCCACAGACCTGGATGACGTTCCCCTGGCCGCGCACGTCCGACGCCGGCACGCCCGGACCCGCGACGAGGTAGATCCCCTCGTCCCGGTGCCACCGGCCGGCGGTGGCCGCAGCGGCGCTGGAGATCCTGGCGGGCCGCCCCTCCTGCCAGTGGAAGCCGTGATCGGAGGCGATCATCAGCACGGCGCCGGAGGCTGCGGCGAGCTTGCGATAGTCGCCCAGCAGGCGGTCCACCTCGGCGAAGTAGAGCTCCGGCACCTGAGAGAAGCGCTGGAAATCCTCCGCGCTCACCGTCGCCTGGCGGGGCGGCGCGTAGGGGGCGAAGACGTGGCCGAGGGTGTCCGTGCCCTGAAAGTAGACGACGGCGAGGTCGGGCTTCTCCCGCGCCAGCCACGAGGTGGCGAGGGCATGATAGGCCCGGGTCTCGACGAGGATGCGGCGCAGGGCGCTCACCGGATGGGCGTAAGGGTCTGGCGCCGCCTTCCAGCGCTCGTACTCCTCTCTCCCGAGCCAGGGGAGATAGGCGCGCAGGGCCTCGTAATCCACCTCCCTGTCCGCCTTCGCCAGCGTCTCGCGCGCCCACGCCTCCTGAGCCGGCGGATAGACGACGCCGGGCGGCGGCTGGTGATTCCCGGCAGTGAACGAGGAGAGGCGGTCCGCCACCAGCAGCCCGCGCACGGGCTCGGCCGGCCACGTCGCCCACAGGCCGAAGATCGCGACGCTCTTGCCCGCCTCGGTCGCCAGGTTCCAGATCGCCGGCACCCGCCGCTCGCCGCTGGTGATGGGCTCCAGATCCCCCGTTTCGGGATTGCGCCGGGTGAAGTCGAGGACGCCGTGATCGAGGGGCGAGGTCCCCGTCATCATCGTCGTCCAGACAATGGGCGAAAGCGGAGGGTGGATCGTAGTGAGCACGGCCGTCCGCCCTTCCTTGGCGAGGGCCGCGAGGTTGGGCATCCGCCCGGACTGCATGTAGCCGTCGAGGAGCTGCCAGTCCGCGCCGTCGAGCCCCACGAAGAGCACCCGCCGGCCATCGTGAACCGCGCGGGCGATCTCGGGTACGGCGGCGGGGACGCGGAGGTCCGCGGCCTTCGGCGCCGGCTCCGGGGTCCGCCGGCAGGCCAGGGCGGCGAGGAGGAGGACGAGGGGGAGGCGACTGCGGCGCATGGGACTGAAGGGGAGCTTATCCCGAAACCTCCCCGCCTCCCCCCTCGTAGTGCCCACCAGACAGGGGGAGACACCGCCATGACCTCGCTGCTCCACAACCTCCGCTTCGCCGTTCGTACGCTCTGGCGCTCCCCGGGCTTCAGCCTGGTCGCCCTGCTGACGCTGGCGCTCGGCATCGGCGCCAATACGGCGATCTTCAGCGTCGTCAACGGTGTCCTGCTGCGCCCGCTGCCCTATCCGCAGGCGGAGGAGCTGGTGCAGCTCGAGCGCGGATTCAAGGATGGACGGTCGACCTCCGTCTCCATCCCCAAGTTCGTGTTCTGGCGGGAGCATGGCGGCGAGGTCTTCAGCGGCGTCGCCGCCTACGAGGTGGTGAGCTCGGGGTTCAACATGGCGGGCGACGGGCCGCCCGAGCGCATTCCCGGGTCGCGGGTGAGCCGCGACTTCTTCGCGGTCTTCGGCCGCCGGCCGGAGATCGGGCGCGTTTTCCTGCCGGAGGAAGACCGTCCCGGCGGACCGAAGGTCGTGGTGCTGAGCCACGAGCTGTGGGCACGGCGCTTCGGCGCCGACCGCGCGCTCGTGGGCCGCGCCGTGGTGCTCAACGGCGAGCCCTACACCGTGGTGGGGATCATGCCCGCCGGCTTCCACTTCCCGTCCGCGGCGGACCTCTGGGCGCCGGCGGACGTCGATCCGGCCAGCCAGGAGAAGGCGAACTATCTGGACGTGGCGGCCCGGCTCCGGGACGGCGTTTCGCTGCCGCAGGCGGCGGCCGCCTTCAAGCTGGTCGCCCGCCGGTATCGGACCCTGCGGCCGGACGACATGGGCGAGACCGAGACCGGCCTCGTGGTGCCGCTGCGGGAGAGCCTCTACGGCCAGCTCCGCCCGGCCCTGCTGGTGCTCCTGGGGGCCGTGGCCTGCGTGCTCGCCATCGCCTGCGTGAACGTGGCGAACCTGCAGCTCGCCCGCGCCGCGGCCCGGCGCCGCGAGGTCGCCGTGCGCACCGCCCTGGGGGCCGGGGCGGGGCGGATCTTCGGCCAGCTCCTCACCGAGAGCCTGGTGCTGGCCGTGGCCGGCGGCCTCGCCGGCCTGCTGCTGGGCTACTGGATTTTGAAGCCCCTGCTGGCTCTGAGCCCGGTGGACAAGCTGGGGATCCAGGGCAGCGGCGGCCTGCCGCCGGTCGGCATCGACGGCCGCGTGCTGGCCTTCACCTTCGGTCTCTCGCTGCTCTCCGGCCTCCTCTTCGGCCTCGTCCCGGCCGTGCAGACGGCGCGCGTCAACCTGCGCGAGCCGCTGCAGGAGAATTCCACGCGCTCCACCGGCGGCGCCCGCGGCGCCCTCGCCCGCCGGCTGCTGGTGGTGAGCGAGGTGGCCCTGGCCCTGGTGCTCATCACCGGCGCCACCCTGCTGGTGCGCAGCTTCAGCGGCCTGACCCACACCGCCCCCGGATTCCGGCCCGACGGCGTGCTGAGCGTCAAGCTCTCCCTGCCGGCGGCGCGCTACTCCGATCCCAAAGCCCTGGAGCGCTTCAGCCGGGAGGTCACGGAGCGGGTCGGGAGCCTGCCCGGCGTGCGCCAGGCGGCGATCGTCTCCACCCTCCCTCTGGAACCGGGGCCGGACCTGCCGTTCGTCGTCGTCGGCAAGTGGCCTGGCGGCAAGAGCCAGGAGGGCGTCGGCGAGGCGCAGTACCGGACGTCGACGGCGGGCTATTTCCAGGCCCTAGGCATCCCCCTGGCGCGGGGGCGTTACCTCGACGTCGGCGACCGGCCGGGGGGCGAGCCGGTGGTGGTGATCAACGAGACGCTGGCCCGGCGGTTCTTCCCGAACCAGGACCCCCTGGGCCAGCGCATTCACGTCGGCATGCCCTTCGTCTCCGAGCTGGCAGACCCCGCGCCACGCCGCATCGTGGGCGTGGTCAAGGACGTGCGGGAGACGGGCCTGGACGAGGCGGCGCCGCTCATCCTCTACGTTCCCCTGGGGCAGATCCCCGCGTCGGTCGCGGCTCTGCTGGTGCGCCTGATCCCCGTCTCCCTGGTGGTGCAGACCGACGGCTCGCCGGCCGCCCTCACCCGGCAGATCCAGCGGCAGGTCTGGGCCGTGGACCCGCAGCAGCCGGTCTCGGCCGTGACGCCCCTGACCACGGTCGTCGAGCGCTCCCTGGGCTCCCGCCGCTTCAACACCGTGCTGCTGGGCGCGCTCGCCCTGCTCGCCCTGGCGCTCTCGTCGGTGGGGATCTACGGCGTCCTCTCTTATCTCGTGGGGCAGCGGACGCGGGAGATCGGCGTGCGTATGGCCCTCGGGGCCACGGGCCGGCACGTGCTGCGGATGGTGGTGGGCCAGGGCCTCACGCCGGTGCTCCTAGGCGTGGCCGTGGGGCTCGCCAGCGCCCTGGGCCTCACCCGTCTGCTCGGCAGCCTGCTGGTGGGGGTGAGCGCCACGGACCCGGCCACCTTCGTGCTGGCGCCGGCCGTGCTCACCGCCGTGGCCCTGCTGGCGAGCGCCATCCCGGCCCGGCGCGCCAGCCGGCTGGACCCGCTGGCGGCGTTGCGGGCGGAGTGAGGACGAAATCCTTTTCTGCAGGGAGTCATTCTCTGGGCAAGGAGGATGACGATGATTGAAAACATCCGCTTCCGGCTCGTCTCCAGGCTCGCATTGGCCGTCGCCCTGGTGCTCCCGGCACTGCCGGCCCGCGCGGCAGACTCGCCGTCTCGCGACGTGACGAAGGCGCTCGCTCGGGCCGAGAAGCTTCTCGTGCGGGGGGATTCTCCAGAGGCCTGCAAGGAGTATCGCCGTGCCAGCGAGCTCTCCCAGGGCCAGTCGGTGCCGAGCTGGATCGGCCTTGAAAAGTGCTCCGAGCGGCTCGGCGATTTCGACCAGGCCGTCGACATGGGACGCAAGGCACGCTCCGCCGCCTCGACTCCCGAGGAGCAGGTCAATGCAGAGCTGGCTCTGGGATGCGCCCTGCTCGGAGGACCCGACGCTCAGGCCAAATCGCAAGAAGCCGCCGACCTGTTCAAGGAGGCGATGGCGCACCAGGAAGAGGCGCGAGCGGGATATTTCATGGCGCTCAAGGAGCTGCACCGCGACGGCGAAGCGGCGGAGTTCTTCCGGTCCCTGCCGGAAGCGAGCGGCGGCCTGGGATCGCTCCCCTGCTCGAATCCAAAGCTCGCCGACGCTGTGTCCGAATCCGTGCACGCCCTCGATCCGGATGCACCCCTTCGGGTCGGGAGTGAGGTCACGCGGCCGGAAATCATCCACCAAGTCAAGCCCCAGGTGCCTGACGAGCTCCACCGGCACCATGGATTCTCTGGGACTGTGATTCTGGAAGTCATCATTGATCGGGAAGGGCAGGTTCAGAACCCTCGCGTGCTCCGGGGGCAGCCGTACGGGCTCTCCGAGAGCGCCGTCGCGAGCGTGAAGCAATGGAGGTTCAAGCCGGCGACCTTCAAGGGCAGACCGGTCAACGTCTACTACGTCCTGACGGTCAGATTCCAGGAGTGGTGAGGGCCGGGGTGATGAGGGCCCCGGGCAAGCAAGTTGCAGCCCTCCTCCCGCCCGGGAGGGACGCGACTTGGCCTACCAGCCCATCGAGAACTACGGAATCATCGGCAACATGCGGACGGTGGCGCTCGTCGGCAAGCACGGGTCCATCGACTGGTTCTGCTTCCCCTACTTCGATTCGCCGAGCGTCTTCGGCGCCATCCTCGACGACGGTAAGGGCGGCCGATTCCAGATCTGCTCGCAGGGCGAAGACATCGCCACCAAGCAGCTCTACTGGCCGGAGACCAACGTCCTCATCACCCGCTTCCTGTCGGCGGACGGCGTGGGGGAGATCGAGGACTTCATGCCCGTGGGCCTGTCGCCGGAGGAGGGCGGGCGGGACCAGCTCGTGCGGCGCGTCCGGGTGGTGCGCGGCGCCGTCCGCTTCCGGCTGGTCTGCCACCCGGCGTTCGACTATGCCCGGGGCGCACACGACACGGTCGTCGAGGCGCGGGGAGCCTGCTTCCATTCGCAGTCCCTGAGCCTCGGTCTGGCCTCCGACGTGCCGTTGACGCGGGACGAGGCGGGCGTGACGGCGGAATTCACGCTGAAAGAGGGGGAGGTGGCGTCCTTCATCCTGCGGCCGGTCGACCAGGACGGCTGCGGCGCGGCGCCGTCCACGGCCGAGACCGAGGAGCTGTTCCATCGCACCGTGGCGTTCTGGCGGCGCTGGCTCTCGGCCTGCACCTATCACGGCCGCTGGCGCGAGATGGTCAACCGCTCGGCCCTCGCCCTGAAGCTCCTCACCTTCGAGCCCACGGGGGCGATCGTGGCGGCGCCCACCTGCAGCCTGCCGGAGCACCTCGGGGGTCAGCGCAACTGGGACTACCGCTACACCTGGATCCGCGACGCGGCCTTCACCATCTACTCCCTGCTGCGCATCGGCCTGACGGACGAGGCCACGGCCTTCATGGGCTGGCTCGACGCCCGCTGCGCCGAGGCGGACCGCGACGCCGGCCTGCAGATCGTCTACGGCATCGACGGCCGGCGAAATTTGACCGAGTACACCCTCGACCACCTGGAGGGGTACCGGGGCTCGCGGCCGGTGCGCATCGGCAACGGCGCCGTCGACCAGCTCCAGCTCGACATCTACGGCGAGCTGATGGACTCCGTCTACCTCTACAACAAGCACGTCTCGCCCATCTCCTACCAGAGCTGGCTCAACCTGCGGGAGCTGCTCCACTACGTGGCCAAGAACTGGCAGCGGGAGGACGAGGGGATCTGGGAGGTGCGAGGGGGCCGCCGGCACTTCGTCTTCTCGAAGCTCATGTGCTGGGTGGCCATGGACCGCGGGCTGCGCCTGGCGGACCAGCGGGCGTTCCCCACCGACCGGGCGAAGTGGGGAGCGATCCGCGACGAGATCTTCGAGAGCCTGATGAAGAACGGCTGGAGCGAGAAGCGGCAGGCCTTCGTCCAGTTCTACGGCAGCGACTGGCTGGACGCCTCCAGCCTGCTGATGCCGCTGGTCTTCTTCCTGGCGCCCAGCGATCCGCTGACGATCAAGACCCTGGAGGCCATCCGCAAGCCGCCGGACCAGGGGGGCCTCGTCTCCGACGGTCTGGTCTACCGCTACAACGCCACCCATGGCATCGACGGCATCCAGGGCGACGAGGGGACGTTCAACGTCTGCACCTTCTGGCTGGTCGACGCGCTGACCCGCGCCGGCCACCGCGATCCCGCGCTCCTCGACGAAGCGCGCCTGATCTTCGAGCGGGTCCTCGGCTACGCCAACCACCTCGGTCTCTACGCCGAGGAGACCGGCCTGCGGGGCGAAGCCCTGGGCAACTTCCCCCAGGCCTTCACCCACCTCGCCGTCATCAGCGCCGCGTACAACCTCAACCAGGAGCTGGGGAAGGAGCGGTCGGAGGGGTTGTAGGCAGCCCTACCACCCCCGCACCGCGATCAGGTGGCTGACCGCCGGCGGCTCCTCTCCGACGTGGAACGCCCGGGCCTGCGCTTCGACGTCCTTGTCGGCGTGGGTGACCCGCTCGTGCTGCCGCAGGTGCTCGATCCAGGACTTGACGAGGAAGACCTCGGTGTAGAGGGCGTGATCGGCGGAGTCCACGAACAGGCCCCACTGCATGGCGCCGTCGCGCAGGCGGATGCGGCGGACGCCGCGCATGGCCGCCGCGAACTCGGCGGCGCGAGCGGGGTCGATCCGGTAGCGGACCTCCACCATCACGGGGCCGCGCTCGGGCTCGAGGTCGTGGGCGACGATGGGCGCCGGCCACTGGCGGGAGGGCGCCAGGTTGAGCCCCTCGCCGGACTGGAGATGAATGCGGAAGGTGCCGGCGAGCCCGGCGATCATTCCGGCCGCCGAGGCGAGGAGGGCCTTCGACAGGCCGAGGTGCTCGGCCACGGCTCCCCAGAGGACGCTGCCGCCGGCCAGACCGGCGTAGAAGATCAGCATGTAGACTGAGAGCGCCCGTCCCCGCACCCACGACGGCACCACCGTCTGCACCGCCACGTTGAGGCTGGAGAGGAGGGAGAGCCAAGCGCCGCCGGCGAGGAGCATGGCGATCATCAGCAGCCAGAAGCTGCGCACGTAGGCGAGGGTCACCGTGGAGCCGGCGAAGACCAGCGTCGCCGCCATCACCACCGCGTCCATCGAGTTGTCGCGCTTGAGGCGGGGGAGGACCAGGGCCCCCGCCACCGCGCCCACCCCCAGGGCTCCCAGCAGGAGGCCGTAACCTTCCGCCCCGGTGTGGAGCTCCTGGTTCGCCACCAGCGGCAGGAGAGCCCAGAGCGAAGCGCCACAGAGGACGAACGTCGTGCCGCGGATGATGGGAGCGGTCACCTCCGGCGCGTGGCGGACGTAGCGCAGGCCCGTCGTCATGGCGCCCCAGATGCGCTCGGCCGGCAGCATCGCCTCCTCCACGGGCCGGCGCCAGAAGAAGAGGACGATCACCACGCCGAGGAAGGAGACGGCGTTGACCAGGAAGGTGACGGCCGGTCCCGAGGCAGCCACCACCAGGCCGGCGAGGGCCGGACCGGCCGCCCGGGCGATGTTGAAGCCGATGCTGCCCAGGGTGACGGCGGCGGGGAGGTCCTCCCGTGGCACCATCTCGGGGATGCTCGCCTGCCACGCCGGTCCGTTCAAGGCGGCGCCGAGCCCGAGCAGGAAGGTGAAGCCGAGGAGCACCCAGGGCGTCGTCGCTCCCGCCGCCGTGAACGCCCAGAGCCCGAAGGCTGCCACCGTCATCCAGATCTGGGTGACGACGAGCAGCCGGCGCCGGTCGAGCACGTCGGCCACGGCGCCGGCGGGCAGCGACAGCAGGAACATCGGCAGACTGGTGGCCGCCTGAACGAGGGCCACCAGCGTCGGCGAAGGCGTCAGCGTCGTCATCAGCCACGAGGCGCCCACGTTCTGGAACCACGTGCCGACGTTGGAGGCCACGCTGGCGATCCACAGCCAGCGGAACACGGTATGGCGCAGCGGGCTCCAGGTGGAGCGGGCGGGGGCCGGGATCTCAGCGGTCGCCATGCCCGCCACCCTCCGCACTCCCCGGATGCTCGCCGAGATCGCCGCAAAGCTGAAGGATGGCTTCCCGGATTCGTGGCGGCAGGGCGTTCATGGCGCCTCCATTGTAATGGGGAAGCGAAATGAAATCCTCCTGAGGTACACTCACCCCAGACCAGAAGAAATCCCAGGGTCCGCGCTGGTATCGACCGTTCACGCCGGAGGTGCGGGTGATCGTGCAGTAGCGGCTTTACCCGCAGAATCCCTCACGTCGTCTGGTATACTCATCCCGAGGATAAATTCTCTTGGGACAGCACGACCTCAGCTACCGCCTCTTCTTCTCCCATGCCCGCATGGTGTGCGACCTCCTGCGCGAGATGATTGGGGAGGACTGGGTGAAGCTTCTCGACTTCGCCTCGGCGGAGAGGGTCAACGCCTCCTTCGTCTCTGAGACACGGCGGAACCGGGAGAGCGACGTCATCTGGAAGTTCCGGCGGCGGGACTCGGGCGATCCGGTCTACGTCTACGTGCTCCTGGAGTTCCAGTCCCGGCCGGACCGCTATATGCCGGTACGCCTGATGACCTACACAGGCCTGTTCTACGAGCACCTGATCGCCGAGGGACGGTTGCCGCCGTCGGGCCGATTGCCGCAGTTGATCCCCATCGTGCTCTACAATGGACTGGGTCCGTGGGGGACGCCCCTGGACTTGGCCGAGCTTATCGAGCGCTTCGATCCCTCGGCTGAAACGTACGTGCCGCATCTGCGGTACAAGCTGCTCCACGAGGCGGCCTACAGCGCCGAGGAGCTTGAGAAGCAGAGCCCGGTGGCGGACCTGTTCCGTCTGGAACGGAGCGCGAGTTGGAATGACGTTCTCGTTGGAGTCGAACGTCTCAAGGAGCACGTAGGGCTCGACGAGGAGCCGGAGCTGTATCGTGCCTTCGTAGGCTGGCTCCGAGAGGTGATCTTCCCCCGCTTGGGGGTACCTCCAGCCGAGGTCCCCCAGGGGCTGACTTTAGAGGAGTTTGAACCGATGCTCGCCGAACGAATTGACTCCTGGAACGAGCAACAGCGACAAAAGGGACGGCAGGAAGGCCTGCAGCAGGGCCTACAAGAGGGCCTGCAGCAGGGCCGGAAGGAAGAAGCGGCCAGGATTCTGCTCAGGTTGCTCGAAAAGCGGTTCGGGGCGGTCCATCAGGCCACCCGCGATCGGATTGCCGCAGCAGATGCCGATCTCCTCCTGGAATGGATCGACCGCTTTCCAACCGCTGACAGCCTTGCGGAGATCTTCAGCGGCTAGGCCGCTTCGGCCTCCTCCGGCACCAGCGGGCCGGAACGGAGGCCGGAGGCCCTAAACTCTACCGCGACGTTCTTGGATCCACCGCAGGGTGGTCTTCTCCGCTGCAACGTCCGCTGTCCCACCGGAGCGTCTTCAGCTCCGTCGCGACGTAGACAGCCTCCTCGCGATGTCCATAGCCGTTGCGGCGGAGCAACGGAGCCTGCCGCAGCTCGAATTCCTCCACGGCGAAGTCAGCCTCTCCACTGTGAGGTATGATCACGTTGCGGTGGCGCGGCCGACTCTGCCGCAAGGTCTCGCGCCCCGCCCCAGGGCGAGTAGCTCCGCCGCACCCTCTGCTGCCCTGGCGCAACGTCTCCAGATCCGCCGCAGAGTCGTTGGCTCTGCCGCGATGGCTCTGGCGCCACTGCACGATCGTCATTTCTGCCGCAGCGTTCACGGCTCCATCGCGACGTCTTCTTCTCCACGGCAGCGTCTCCAGCTCCACTGCAATATCCATCTGTCGACCGCAACTCTGTGACCTCCACCGCGGCTTCCAGCAAAGCAGGGCAGCCTTGCATGCTATCCTCCATCGCACGCATCTTCACCGCAACCTGGGAGAGGGCATGAGCTCGAAGCTTTCCGTCGAGGAGGTGTTGGCCAATCTGGAGCAGCGCGCGGTCTTCCATCGTGAGCAGGAAGCCTTCCACGCGCAGCAGGAGGTTCTGCACCGGGAAGAGCGGGCGGCCCACGCCGTCGAGCTGGAGAAGGTGCTGCAGAGCCTGGAGGCCTTCCGGACGGTCTCTGCGTCGGCGGTGGAGCTCGCCCGGCCGCTGGCGCCGAAATCCGTCGCCGCCCCGGTGGACGATGCGACGCTGCCGCCGCCGGGCCGGCTGATGGTGAGCCGGTTGCTGCGGCTGGTCGTCCAGAGCCCTGGACTGGAGGAGCCCTTCGGCCCGACCGCCGTGGCTGCCGAAGCCAACCGCCGCTTCCCGGACCGCCTGCGTGAGCCGGTCAGCCCGCGAACCGCTTCGGACGTCCTGCGCCGGCTGCTCGCCGAAGGTGAAGTTCAACTCGCCCGGGACGGCAAGGCCTTCCATGAAGCGCTGTACCAGAGGAAGGCGCGGGTGGGGGGATGAAGATCGATTATCAGGCTTGCCGGCGGCTGATCACGCACCCGGCTCGCCCTTGAAGAGCACGTTGTTCGATGGGGGACATCCGGGCGCGCCTCGGTGTACTATTGGGTCTATGCAACTCGCTACCGGTACCGTCGTTGATGGAAAGGTCGTTGTGGAGGGAGAGTCCCTGCCCGAGGGCGCAGCAGTCACCATTCTCCTCCGTGAAGCGGACGAAACCTTCGAAGTGCCGCCGGAGCTCGAGGCCGAGCTCTTGGAGTCCATCGCAGAAGCCGACCTCGGCGAAACCATCTCCGCAGACGAGCTGATCGAGCGACTGCGACGGATCGCTTGAGCAAAGTGCTCGAAGTGGAGGTCACGCCTCGCGCCGCAGCGCAGATCGAGCGGGCTGGCGCAACCGCATCCTTCCATACTGGAAATCCATCTGGCCGAAGTCGCGCGATCACAGGATATCTGCTTTGGCGGAAACCCTCGCCCGGCTCTGCATCGTCGCAGGCGAGGTTTTTCCCGAGGCACTCGACGAGCTCCGGCCTTGGTTGCAACCAGTTGAATATCCCGATTACGTTGTCCACTGCCTTGACGAAGGTAAATTATCCAGCCATTACCCGGAAGCCGCGCTAGAGTCCTTGGTTCGTAATTTGTTGTGTCTTTGAGTCAAGTTCAAGCGGCAAGTTTTTCTCTTTCACAATACTTGGCGATTTCCTCCTCCAATGTGTCGAAGGCACGGCGCAGGGGAGGTCCGCTCTCGGAGAGCG
>DATARR010000030.1:0-10883 GCA_036264085.1 Thermoanaerobaculia bacterium
GGCAAGCTTGCCAAAACCCTTCTGCGGGGAATCCGAGCCTCTTCAAAAGAAGAGCTGCGGGAACGGATCGAGCGACATCTTCAGGCGCTCAACCAAGACCCCGTAGTGATGAAATGGTCCTACCGGCTGGACACAATTTCCATCGCCTGATGCCCATTGCCACGTATTATGGAATCAACCTACTAGGCCCGGCCGCCGACACGTCGATGACGTGTCGGCTCTCCACAGCGACACGTCAACCCGTCAGACTCCTTCGAGGCAAGCCGCGGGAAACAGGGCCCCGGCAGCCCTGGCACCGCGGTTGCTCTAAGCTACCGCCGCGGCCGGCAGCTCGACCGCGTTTGGAAAGGAGATTCCATGAGCTACGACGTCAGCATTTTTCCTCTGCCCCAGACTTCCGCCGGCGCCGATCCCGCGTCGGTCTCGATGCAAGGTCCCCAGGGTGCCGGCAACTTCGTCGGCGTCTGCTTCTCCGGCGGCGGCTCGCGCGCGCTGTCGGCGGCCATGGGCCAGTTGCGCGGGCTGCGGGCCCTGGGAGTGCTCGACGACGTCTTCTTCCTGTCGTCGGTCTCGGGCGGCACCTGGGCGTCGGCCCTCTACACCTATCTTCCGGCCAGTTTCAGCGAGGACGATTTCCTGGGTCCGGTCGTCGCGCCCCAGGACATCACGTTCTCCTCGATCGGGCAGCTCCCACCGAACAACCTGGGCAGCATCCCGCCGCAGCTCAGCGTCGAAAACGTCCTCGCGACACTGGTGAGCCTCATCGATCAGGGCTACTCCGCCGACAGCCTCTGGCAAGGGCTCGTGGGCACCTACATCCTGCAGCCGTTCGGCCTGTGGAATCAGAACCTCAACGGCTATCCCGACAAATACTACTCTTTGAGCAAGGGTTTCCTCGAGCTGAACGGCGGCATCCTGCAACGCAACCCGAAGCTCAAGGCCAGCCAGTTCTACGTCATGGAACGCAACCGGCCGTACCTGGTGATGAACGGCTCGCTGGTGAGCAATCCCTCGGTGGACGGCTCGCAACTGCTGCCCTTCGAGTCCACGCAGTTGAACCTGGGAGTGCGCAGCGTCTTCCCCTCCATCGGGCCGAACGGCCAGGACGTCGGCGGCGGGCTCATGCAAGCCTTCGCCATGGGCTCGGCCTGGCAGCAGGACCTCGAAGACAATCACGTGAAGACGACAGAGCCCGCCCGTCCGTTCTCGCTCTGCGACATCGCCGGCATCAGCAGCGCCGCCTTCGCCGAGACCTTCCAGGCCAAGTTCCCCTGGCTCGACCTCCTCGTCCCGGCCTATCCCTACTGGCCGGTCCACAACCACCAGGCGGCCAAGAACGCGGCCTACTCGTATGAGTTCGCCGACGGCGGCAGCCTCGAGGACACGGGCATCGCCGCCCTGCTCGTCAGGCACCTGCCGAACATCATCGCGTTCGTCAACGGCACCACGCCGCTCCAGAAGGTGGGCGATGAGATCGTCGTCGACTCACAGATCCAGCTCCTGTTCGGCATCACTCCCAGCGCCGAGTCGCTGCGCAGGAAGGAGATCTATCGCAAGGCCATTCCCAACGACGATCCCACGTTCACGCAGGTCTTCCACAGCAAGGATTACAACGCCCTGGTCCAGGGGCTCTGGAATGCCAACAGCGCCGGCGGTCCCGCGATGTTCACCCAGACCCTGATGACGAAACCCAATCCGAATTTCGGCATCGACAGCTACCCGGTGCGGGTGCTCTGGGTCTACAACACCTTCGTCCAGAACTGGTACAACCTGCTGGACGACTCCGTGCAATGGCTCGTCGACTGGACGCTCAACTTCCCCAATTACGACACGGTGCTGCAGCTCAACCTCAGTGCGACGGAGGTCAATCTGCTCGCCGATCTCTCCTGCTGGAACCTGCAGACGAATGCGAAGATGGTCCTCGCGCTGTTCAACGGCTGAGCTCGGGCGTCTCCAAGGAGGGAAAGCCGCTTTCCCTCTTTCCCGCGGCTCCTGCAAGGAGGGAAAGCGACTTTCCCCACCTTCCACGTCTCGCGGGAAGGAGGGAAAGTGACTTTCCCCATTTCTCGCGGCTCGGCGGAAAGAGGGAAAGCGACTTTCCCCATCTCCCGCGTCTCAGGAGAAGGAGGGAAAGTGACTTTCCCCTTTTCCCGGGCTCAGCGGAAAGAGGGAAAGCGGCTTTCCCCGCGTCCCGCGGATCACCGGAAGGAGGGAAAGAGACTTTCCCCCGGTCCATTGAGACAGGGGAAGGAGACGATGGAACGCCGGCGACCGTCCGAGAGCCGCGACGAGCTCAACTCGCTTCACTGACCACCTTGTCTCGCCAGTGGCGATGCCTGACCTCTTGCTTTAGAATCTCCAGGAGGTCCGAAAGGGACAACCTTGGGAGGCGTCGTGCCCCTTGCACCTGGAACCATCCTCGGCTCCTACGAGATCCTCGCGCCGCTCGGTGCCGGGGGGATGGGCGAGGTCTACCGCGCGCGCGACCCGCGGCTGGGCCGGCAGGTGGCGGTCAAGGTGCTGCCGGAGCGCCTGGCCGAAGATCCCAAGGCCCTGGCCCGTTTCGAGCGGGAGGCGCGGGCGGTGGCCGCGCTGTCGCATCCGAATCTCCTCGTGCTGTACGACGTGGGCCGCAGCGGTGCCGTCGCCTTCGCCGTCCTGGAGCTGCTGGAGGGCGAGACCTTGCGCTCCCGCCTCGCCGCCGGCTCCCTGTCCCAGCGCAAGGCCCTGGAGCTCGCGCTGCAGATCGCCCGCGGTCTCGCCGCCGCGCACGGCCGCGGCATCGTCCATCGGGACCTCAAGCCCGACAACCTCTTCCTGACCCGCGACGGCCAGCTCAAGATCCTGGACTTCGGCCTCGCCCGGCAGGTCCCGGCCGGCGGCCCGCAGGCCCAGGCCGCCGAGGTGGACGAGGAGACCACCCGCGACCGTCCCGAGCCATCGGGGCCGACCGAGCCGGGGATGGTCCTGGGCACCGCCGGCTACATGTCTCCCGAGCAGGTGCGCGGCCAGGCCGCCATTTCGGCTCTGATCTCTTCGCCTTCGGATCCATCCTCTATGAGATGCTCGCCGGCCGGCCGGCGTTCCGGCGCGATACGGCGCTGGAGACCATGACCGCGGTGTTGCGCGAGGAGCCGCCGGACCTGCCCGCGACCGTGCCCACAGCCCTCGACCGGATCGTACGTCGCTGTCTGGAGAAGAACCCCGAGGCGCGCTTCCACTCGGCGTCCGATCTCGCCTTCCAGCTCGAGACCGAGTTGGCAGAGCGGTCGAGCACGGGCGGCCGGCAGGCGGTGCCGCGCGGGCCCGGGCGCCGCCGGTTCTGGGCGCCCGCGCTCGCGGCTCTGCTGATCGCCGGAGCGGTGGGAGCGCTCCTCGGCCGCTGGCTGTGGCGCCCTGCCGGGGCCCCTGCTCTCACCTTCCGGCAGCTCACCTTCAAACAGGGCACCATCCTTTCGGGTCGTTTCACACCTGAGGGAAACTCGGTCGTCTATGGCGCCGCCTGGGAGGGGGCGCCCATCCGCCTCTTCATGGCCCGCACGGACAAACCCGGAGTGACCGCCTTGCCTCTCCCCGACGCCGACATCTTGTCGATCTCCAACGCCGGCGAGATGGCGTTCTCCCTCGGGCGTCATTTCCTTCATACCCTCGTCGTCAGCCGCGGAACTCTGGCGCAGGCGGCAATGGCCGGCGGCGCGCCACGCGAGATCCTTCGCAACGTCCATGCGGCGGACTGGGCCCCCAATGGCACCGACATGGCGGTAGTGCGCAACGACGGCCTCATCGAACGACTTGAGTATCCAGTCGGCAAGACCCTCCTCTCGTCGAGATGGTGGCTGGACACGCCGCGCGTCTCGCGCGCGGGGACCTCTTCGCCGTCTCCAACATGACGATCGGGCCTTCACACTTGTTGATCGTTCTCGATCGGGAAGGACACCAGAAGCTCTCCGTCCCTTCAATGGCTTGCCCTTCGGCTTGGCGTGGCACCCCTCTGACGAGGAGATCTGGATGTCCATCTCCGACAACTTTGGAAAATGCCGTGGCCTGCTGCTGGTTCCCAGACGGCCGAAGGATCTTGGTCTGGGGCGAGGAGACCGGCAAGCCCACCCGCCTCTACCTATGGGATCTGGCGGGAGGAGGTTCTCTGCACCCTCTCACACCGATCCATACCGGCTTCCCCATGGGTCCGGTCACGAAACCCATCTCCCCGGATGGCAGCCAGGTGGCGCCCCTGGACGCGGAAGGCAGGCTCTGGCTCTATCCGGTCGGAACCGGAACGCCCCGCCTGGTGCCGGGCTTCACCTCGGACGACGTATTCCTGCGTTGGACCGCCGACGGGCGTGCTCTCTTCATCTGGCGCAGATCCGCCCTTCCCCTCCGGTCTTCCGGCTCGACCTCGCCACGGGCGAGAGGCAGTTCCTGCGCGAAATCACCTTTGCCGCCCCCAGCGGCATCGTCACTCCGACCAACCTCTTGTTGACCCCCGACGGCAGCTCTTACGCCTACACCTATGGCCGCATTCTTTCCACCCTCTATCTGGTCGAAGGCTTGAAGTGAGGCTTGATTCGGATTTCGCCGCAGACGTCGCTGTCATATTCCCCCGCTCCAAACCACTCACTATTCAGCTTACGAATCGAGCACGCTCACCGCCGCCAGGACCGACTGGCGCAAGACCTCGGCGGAAGCCGTCGGGAGGGTCCTGCTCAGGTTCGTGGCAAGGTCTTCCGCGGCCGGCTTTGGCGGTGCGCCGGGTGCGGCGGACGCCAGGGCGGCCTTGGCATTCTTCACTTTTTCCTGGAGCCCCTGTTTCTCCTGCAGGGCGGCGGTCTTGGCCTGCTCGGCCGTTTCTGCCTTCTGGGCCTGGCGGTTGATCTCTCCCTTGAGCGTCTGCTCGTTGGCCTGTGCCGGCAAGCGGCCGAAGTAGTAGCCGATGATCACGAAGACGATCGACTCGATGCGGCTCAGGGTCGTCGGGTCCGGCTTGTTTGAGCCAGGAATCCAGCCGAGGAGCGCGCCGACGTAAATTGCGACGAAGACGAGGGTGAGGATGACCATCACCCAACTCCGCACGGTCTCCGGCATCGTCTGGCCTGTGCCGCCCGCGGAGGGAGTCTGTGGATTGTCTTTTCTTGGTGTTGCCTCTGCCATGGCGTTTCACTCCTTGTGTTGTGGCGCCTCGCTGAGGTCGCCGTAGAGGGTGTAGAGAAGCCACGTCGGATCGGTCTCGCCGACGCACTGCTGCCGCGCCTCGAACATCGCCTGGGTCAACGGCAGTTTGCGAGCCAAGTGGCCTTCGAGGAGAGTCTGGGCGAAGCGCAGGGCCAACCGCGTGGTCACCGGCGCCAGAGTGCCGATGTAGGCTCGGGCACCGGCGCGAAGGAAGCTCCAACCGAAGGTCTTGAGCCCGGCCAGGCTGAAGGTAGCCGCCGCGGACGAGCAGGCGTTGACGAACACCACGGCGTTGGGCGGCAGGTGGAAGCCCCGCACGTGCAGAGGCGTCAGCCGGCCCAGGACGTTCTCTTCGATCTCCAGGTAGAGGCCCTTGTCCTTCTCCACGATGCCATGGCACAGCAGATGGATCAGCTTCGCTCCCTGGATCTGCTCCTTCAGTTGGAGAACCCCGACAGGCTGCCGCTTTCCGCCGTCGAAATTGGTCACCACCTCATAGCCACCGACCGACTGGACGACTTTCCGGACTGCGGGGAATTGCTGAGGCCCCGCCACGTTCGCTCCCAGGACATAGAGGAGACGGTCCGGCGCCGGGGGGAGCGTAGGCGCGGAGGGGAGGACGGAGCCGCCAACACCCTGGTCGGGGTCGTCCCGCACCGGCACCCGGATGAGGACGAGATCCTGATTGAAGGGATGGCCGGTGGCAGGGCTCCAGGCCAACTCCCAGGGAATGGCATCGAGGCTGGAGTCGCGGATTACCCAATGGACGACCGAGCCGGGGCGCAGGCTGGCCAGCACCTCCCGGACAACGGGCGAGAGGATGTCCTCGGTGATCTGGCGCCCCGCTCCCTCCAGGTTCAGCCGGATCCCCTGCAGGGCCTCCTCGACGCTCGCGGCGCCTAGGACTGCGGGGTTGACCAGCCCTTGCTCGATCTCATCCACGGCCGACCGCAAAGCTGCGAGGGCTGACTGAATTCCGTCGGCCTGCAGCGGGTCGGCCGACCGGCCAAGGGGGAAGAGGCTCGGCTGCCAGCCATTCGCTTCAGCGAGTGGCAAGAGGAGATGAAAAGCGATCCGGCCGCCGTCGCCGCCAGCCAGCGAGACCTGCATGGTGATGCCGGTGGACGCCATCGGGCTGGCGGGGGCCGGGTCGCGAAACACGACGGTTCCGGCCTTCTCCAGTGTGAGCCCCTGCGGAGTGTCGACGGCCCGCAGCTTCAGGGCGAGACTGCCGATGAGACGGTATTCGTCGTAGACGAGGAGACCGACTTCGCCTTCGCCCGGCTGGTCGGCCTGCACCGTGAAGCTCGCGACGTCGCTATCCGCGGCGCGGGGGACCTTGACGACCCAGACCTCCGGACCTACGGTAAATTGCGAGGAAAAGGCATGGACGAGAACGGTGACCGCGTCCTTGCCCGCGGGAACGCGGAGGTCGACGGGCCAGGAGTCGGGGCCCACGGGCTGGATGCGCAGCGCGAAGGTCACCTCGCCGGCGGCGGGCCGCTGGGGATTGCCCCTGAAATCGCAAGCCGTGAAACGGCGCACCACTTCCTCGGTGACCTGCGGTGTTGCGCCTCGTTCGTGAGAAGGCTCCTGTCGCCACCCTGCCACCAAAGGTTGATCGCCGGGAAGCTCCAGCTCTTGGCTCAAGAATGTCCCCCGCGCTCGGTCCAGGACGGGCACGACACCGGCCCTGGTCCGCCGGGAGAGAGCAAGGTTCAGCCGGGGCTCCGGCGAGCGGAGCGCTTGCCGGGAGGCGAGGACGGGGCCGAGCGTGAGGAGATTGCGCTCCGAGATCTTGCGAACGTTCGGGTCCGGATCCCGCAGCAGCCTGGCGAGGAGCGACAGACGCTCCTCCCAATCCAGATCCATGATTCGCCGGGCCAGACGCCTGCGCACCTGCGGGCTGGGATCGATCACGAACGATCGCGAAAGAGCTCGGACCTGAAAGACGTCCGCCGTCACGGTGATCTTCCCCAACTCCACTTTGCAGGAGCGCCGTCTAGACAAAGCCGACAGGCTCTTCTCCAGCAGTGCCAGACGCACCTTGACCGTAGCGGCCTTCAGCAGCCGGCGGAGGTCGTCGTCCAAGTCCATCTCCATCAGCGGGCCACGAACCAGGGGATCGCTCATCAGGGCGCCTCCGTTTCTCTTGGATAGACGGACGTTAGGAACCATTTCCCAACTTCACCGGTCCATGCCGGTCGATCCCGTCCATGGAAGCAGACACCGGAGGCTGGCCTTTGTTGAGGCACAACCGCCGGGATCTGGCAAAGTAGAGCTGGACTCCAGTCATATGCCCCCGCCCCCCAAACCACTCACTCCACGACCGGCGCCCGCGCTCAAAGCCCGGGCGCCGGAGACCCGATGACCGGCGAACCCGTCGCACGATGCCTCGAGGAGCTCCACCCGGCCAGCGCCGGCTGGGCTCTCAGTTGCTGCGGGTGGGACCGGGACGAAGCCGAGGAGGTGCTGCAGATGACCTATCTCAAGATCCTGGACGGCCGCGCCCGTTTCGACGACCGGTCGAGCTTCAAGACGTGGCTCTTCGGCGTCATCCGCCGCACTGCGGCGGAGCGGCGGCGCAGCCGCTGGCTGCGCAGCGTGGCCGGCCTGCGCTGGCGCGACGGGCGCCCGAGCCCGGCGCCCGTCCCGACGCCCGAGTCGCTCCTCGGCGCCGCGGAGACGGGCCGCTCCCTGCGCGCGGCGCTGCAAGCCCTGCCGGCCCGCCAGCGCGAAGTGCTCCATCTCGTTTTCTATCAGGACCTGACCGTCGAAGAGGCGGCGCGCGTCCTCGGCATCTCGCTGGGCAGCGCCCGCACGCATTACCACCGCGGCAAGGCCGGTCTCCAGCAACGGCTCGGCCAGGAGGGCAGACCATGAACCGCCAGGACGACGATCAAGAGCTGGTGGCGGCCTTCGCGGCCCTGCGCCGCGAAGAGCGGGAGCAGTGCCCGCCCTTCGCCGAGGTGATGCGTCGCGACCGGTCGCGCTCCCGGCGTAGCGAATCGCCACGGCGTCCACGCCAGTCGTGGGCGGCCGCAGCGGCGACTCTCCTCGTCGTGCTCGCCGTGCTCGCCGCCTGGCTCGGCCTGCGGACGCCCGGAGCGCGACTCCCCTCCGGCGGCGCGCCGTCGCTCGCCGAATGGCGCTCCCCCACCGACTTCCTGCTCGAAACCCCTGGGCGGGAGATCCTCGACCCGGCGGGCCTCGACCGCAGCCTGCTCGACTTCAACCCGACCCCTCCCTCCCAAGAAAGGAGATCCCCGTCATGAACGTTTTAAAACTGAAAGCCCTCTTCCTCCTCCTCGCCTTCCTCGCCGCTGCCGCGGCATGGGCCGAGCCCGCGGGCGACGACCCGCTCGGCAAATACCTCTTCCCGCCCGACCTGGTGATGAAGTACAGCCAGGATCTGGGGCTCGACGAGCGGCAGCGCACGGCGGTCAAGGAGAACGTGCAGAAAGCACAGACGAAGTTCGTCGATTTGCAGTGGGAGCTGCAAGAGGCGACCCAGAAGATGATCCATCTCCTCCAGGCCCGGCCGGTGGACGAGGCGGCGGCACTGGCGGCGGCCGACAAGGTCCTGGGCCTGGAGCGGGACATCAAGCGGACGCAGCTCTCGCTCCTCATCCGCCTCAAGAACCTGCTCAGCGAGCCCCAGCAGGCCAAGCTCACGGAGTTGCGCAAGCGGGCGGAGTGAGCCATGAACCGTAAAGGCGCCTGAGGACGGCGGGGCAACTCGCTTTTCGCTGCCTGCTGCACCCTGTCTCTATAGAGCGATCGAGAGACATTCGACGACAACCTTGGGTAGGAGGTAGCGATGAGGATCAGAGACCTCAAGAGCGTGCGGGCGCTGTCGTGCAGTCTATTGGTAATCGCCGGGATCTCCGGGATCGCGGGGACCGCCGCGGCCCAGGAGCTGCAGAGCCACATCGTCTACACCCCGGCGCGCGGCGCCCTCGTGGCCAAGGCCGGGAACGTGACCAACCATGGCGGCGGCGTGATCGTCTCGGCCAAAGTGGTCTTCGTCTTCTGGGGACCGAGCTTCAACAACGCCGCCTCGCCGGATTTCGCGTACGCTCGCACCTTGCAGGCCGACCGCAACCAGTTCGGCATGAGCCCCGAATACAAAGTCCTCCAGGAATACGGAGTCATGCCGTCGAACCTCGGCTCGGGGACCCCCGACTGGTTCGACACCTCGACGCCGCCGGTCAAGGTCACGGACGCCACCGTCCAGGCCGAGGTGAACCGTTACCTGGCCGTCAACGCCTTCAACGCCAGCACGATCTACGAGGTCGTGATCCCGAAGACCTCGTACTCCGACGACGGCTCGGGAACCACTTCCTGCGGCGGCCCCGCCCTCGCCTACTGCGCCTATCACAGTTGGATCGGCAGCGGCGCCAACGCCACCAAGTATTCGATCCAGCCCTATCCGAGCTGCAGCGGTTGCAAGGTTACGGGCTGGTCAGACGTGCAGAATCAGGAGCATTTCTTCTGTCATGAAACCCGCGAGGCCGTGACCGACCCGACGGGGACCACCTGGTGGGACAGCAACGGCGCCGAGATCGACGACAAGTGCGCCTGGTCGCCCACCCCCTTCCTCGGCACCGGCGGTTACGCCTGCCAATATGAGTGGTCGAACCAGCGGCACATGTGCGTTAAATTCTGATCGATCGGATCACGGCTGAGCCGGCCGCAGCAAGCTGCTTCTCCGCATCGAGCGACCAGCGGGCGACATGGGGAGCCCGCAGCCAAGCCGAGAGACGTGGCAGATCGGTCTCCAGATCGGCCGCAGGCCACGGGGCCGGCGGGGCGTCTCCGCAGCGGCGCAACCTGCCCGATCCACGTCAATCACGGGTGTCGCCGACGCGCCCGTCCTTACTCGGGAAAAATCGTCCGAGAGTCCGTCTCTTGAGAAAGACGCCGAGCGCCATTCCCCATGAAGGAGGAATTGAGGCACGCGTCCCGAGGAGTTGTCCATGAGCTCTGGACTGTTCGGTTCCGCAGCGCTGGAAATCGCTATCGGCCTCTCCTTCACCTATCTTCTCGTAAGTATCCCCCGGCAGAGCCGGGGGCTTTAGGTTGTGAGCCGCTCAAAGCGGCAGAGAGGGGTCGCTAACGCGGCCCCTCAGGATTTGTGCCACCTAAAGGTGGCGGCTCATTTCCAGAGGCCGAGTTGGTCCAACCGCTCGTCCTCTTTCTCCTGGTTCTTGATGTACTCCCGGATCACCGACTCGTCGCGGCCTACCGTCGAGACAAAGTATCCCCGAGCCCAGAAGTGCTGCCCCACAAAATTGCGCTTGCGCTCTCCGTAGACCCGGGCCAGATGGATGGCGCTCTTGCCCTTGATGAACCCCACCACCTGCGATACCGAGTACTTCGGAGGGATCGATACCAGCATATGGACGTGATCGGGCATCAGGTGACCTTCCTCAATCTGGCTCTCCCTCTGGGCTGCAAGCATGCGAAATACCTCCCCCAGGTGTACTCGCAACTGCCCGTATAGCGTCTTCCTGCGACACTTCGGGATGAACACGATGTGGTATTTGCACTCCCACCTCGTGTGGCTCAAACGAGGTCCCGTCAATAGGTGTGTAAACGCGTCAGGCGGCGGCCTCCTCGTCGGCCGCAGAGTTGACTTCTCGTAGAACTCGTACTCCGTCTTCGTAAGCGGCTCCCTCTGCAACCTCGGGAAGAAGCTCCGGGTGGTCAAG
>DATARR010000044.1:0-19340 GCA_036264085.1 Thermoanaerobaculia bacterium
CTACAATCCCTTGCCCGTCGACTTTGATAGACTCGATCATGGCCAACCTCCTTTTGCGCCTCGTAGCGCTTTTTACCCTGTTTGCAGGCCAGAGTATGGCACTGCGCCCAGGAGGTTGGCCTTCTCATCCCATCTCTACGGAATTGTTGGTGGGAGTAGAATCCACGCCATGACCGCCAAGAAAACCCTGCCGCTCTTCCTCCTCCTGCTCGCCCCCGCCCTCCACGCCCAGGAGCGCACCCTCCACCTCGCGGTCGGCGATCCGGCGCGCAGGGACGAGACGGCGACGCTGGTGCTCGACGGCGTCACGGACACCCGCAGCGGCGAGGTCATCTCGCCGGCCGAGCTGCCGAAGCGTCTCGCTGGGGTACGCCTGCTGCTGGTGGGGGAGAGCCATACGGACATGGACTACCACCGCTGCGAGCTGCGCGTCCTCCAGGAGCTGGTGCGCGCCGGCCGGCCGGTGCTCGTGGGACTGGAGATGTACCCGTACACCGAGCAGCGGTTCCTCGATCAATGGGTGGACGGCCAGCTCGACGAGGAGCAGTTCCTCCGCGCCTCGCGCTGGTATGAGAGCTGGGGCTACAACTGGCTCTATTATCGGGATATCTTCCTCTTCGCCCGCGATCACAGGCTGCGCCTGTTCGCCGTCAACGCGCCCCGCGACGTCGTCACCGCGGTGCGAAAGAAAGGTTTCAAGAACCTGACTCCCGAAGAGGCGGCCCACATCCCCGCGGACGTGGATACGTCGAGCGCCGATCACCGCACGCTGTTCAAGTCGTTTTTTGAATCCGGCGGCGATTCGCTCCACTCCGCCATGAACGACGCGCAGGTGGACGCGATGCTCGCCGCCCAGGCCACCTGGGACGCCACCATGGCGTTCAACGCGGTCAAGGCGCTCCAGGAGCGCGCCAGGCCAGAGACCGGGCCGGAGACCCTCATGGTCGTCCTCGCCGGCTCCGGCCACGTCGTCTACGGCCTCGGCATCCAGCGCCAGGCCGCCCGCCACTTCGACGGCAAGATCGCGACGATCGTCCCGGTGAACGTCCGCGACGAGGAGGGCCACGACATCAAATCCGTCCAGGCCTCCTACGCAGATTTCGTCTGGGGCCTGCCGGCGCAGACCGATCCGATCTATCCCTCCCTCGGCCTCTCCACGAATCCCGTCGAAGGGGAGAAGGCTTTGAAGGTCATCCTCGTCTCCGAGAAGACCCCCGCCGAAAAAGCCGGTGTCCAGGTCGGCGACGTGATCGTCTCCCTCGACGGCGCGCCCGTGCCGGACAAGGAGACGCTGAATCGTCTCGTGGCCGCCAAGCGGTGGGGCGATGACGCGGTGCTGGTGGTGAAGCGGGGAGGGGAGACGAAGGAGATCTACATGGCCCTGCGTCGATAGATCACGCCAGACATGCCATTCGCCGCCATCGTAGCGTTGCTTGCCGGGAAGCCGTCGAGGTGGGCTCACACGGCTACGACCTCGACGAGATCGCCGAGCGCGCGGAAATCGTCCGGGTTGCGGGTATAGAGCGGCAGGCCAGCAGCGCACGCGGCCGCTGCATGGAGGAGGTCTGTGGCACGCGCCCCCCTCGCCTTGCGTCCCGCGGCTACCACAGCGGAATAGACCCTCCCGTAAGCGCGTGCCGCCTCAGCGTCGAAGGGCAGGGGATCGAATGCGGCTTCCGCGCGCTGGAGCCGGTCCTGGCGGCGCGCCCGCTCTTCGGGGTCTGGTGTGGCGTGCGGACCGGCGGCAAGCTCGGCCATCGTGATTGCGCTTACGGCAACTTCGATCGGAAGCCGTGAAGGCTCAATGTGCTCAAGGTCGATGACCACCGAGGTGTCGAGGAGACCGCGAGCAGGCCGCCGGTCACTCATCGGGTAAAATGTCCTGGCCAGCCCACGCATCGACATCGGCTCGGAAGCGGCCAGGGTCGATAGCGGGCGCATTCCTGAAAATGGCGACGACTGCCGCCGCCGTCACGAATCGGTGGCGCCGCAGGGGAGTGAGCTCGCCTACCGGCACACCGTTGCGAGTGACGACGAAGGACTCTCCCTGGTCGAGCCGGCGCATGATCTCGCCGCTGTCGTTGCGGAGCTCGCGTTGGGTGATGGATTCCGCCATGTCTCGATGGTAGCACATCGTGCTACGGATGTCGAGCGATTGGGCAAAGGGGCCTCGGTCCATTTCGGCCGAGGCCCGGCTTGCCGGCGGCGTCCGCTGGAGGATCAGGCACTCTGCCGGCGGGCTAGGGGAAGAGCGGGCAGTGGCCGTTGACCGGGTCGAAGCAGGCGTAGGTATCACAGCCGAAATAGCCGCAGGCGAGGCAGCAGAGCTTGGGCGCCGGGCAAGAGCGGGCGCTGCTCCTGCAGTCGGTTGCCGGGGTCGAGGCCGGATTGCCCGCGGGCTCGGCGGCGAGGGTCGCCAGGAAGTCCGCAACCGGGGCGGCCTGCGAGATAGACGGTGCAGGGAGCGGCGCCGCAGGAGCGGTGGCGGCCAGGCCCGGGGCGGCGGCGAGGATGGTGAAGAGGCCGATCAGGACGAGAACGCGAGCGAGCTGGGGACGGGTGCGCATGTCGAATCCTCCTGTAGTTTTTCTCGAAGTGGAGGTCGCAGACCTCGCTAGATGATCAGGCACCGGCAGCGGAACCTCTCCGCCGCGCTGCACGTGGGGCCGCCTGAGATGCAGCGATAGCCGGCGGGGCCGCAGACCGCGTTCGGCACCTTGCAGTAGGAGCTGTGCTCTGAAAGACGCTCTGCCCCCCTACAAGGCAATGTGCTGACGGGCCGGCAATGGGAGACAAACCGTACATCCCGGGTCGGGTCCCTGCCCGGTGAGGGGACCCCGCAACACAAACAGCGAGGATGGCGGTCTCTACGCAATTCGCCCGAACGAGCGGCCGGTGAACGAAGATCCCCGGCTCGAGCGCCAGGCGGATCAGATGGGCAGGAAGGCGGCGCTGGGAGCCGGCGGGGGCCATCTTTCCTTCCACCGTTTTCTCCAATGTCTCCGTCAAGAGCTTCCGCGACGCCGCCCATCCAAGGGGCTGGTTTGGGGACGCTGATCAAGGACGACGAAGGCGAGGACGACTAGTCCGCTCCGTGCTCCCGAGGAGCGCCCTGCTGCGCTCCTCGGCTTGCCCCTCCCCAACGCAAGCGCGTATACTCGTTTCCGGATAGTCACGGGGGAGGAGGTTCGTATGCGCTCTATCCGTCTACGTTTCTTCGCTGGCCTGGTGCTCGTCGCCGCGACCTTGCGCGGCGGCGAAATGCCGGTCTGGCAGACCGACTGGAACACCGCCTTTCAGATCGCCAAAGAGCAGCATCGCATGGTCTTCGTCGAGTACACCGCAAAATGGTGCAGTGAGTGCATCGGTTTCGAGACGCTCACACTCAAATCACCTGACGTTATGGAGCGCCTGTCCGATTTCGTTCTGCTACGACTGGACGTTGGTTTCAAGACCCGCTCACGCCCTCAGGCCGAGGCCGAGGTGCCTGGTTATTTCATCTACGATCCCGCGCAACGGGAGCGTTTCAAAATCGTGGGAAAAGGCGCCGGCTCTTTCCTTACAGCCGTGAACCTTGAAGAGCTCCGCCAGGCCGCACCGGCGTTTCTCCGCGCGGCGGAGCTCCTGGACGCCAGGGAGGACCTGGAAGCTGCCTTCCTCGTGGCAAACACGTACAGCCGTCTCAAGATGGCCTCACGGGCCCGCGAGGCCTACGCCGAGGCGCGCCAGATCGCGGATCGGCGGGGCGACTCCGCCGCAGCGCAGATCGCTGACGCGCAGTCGGCGTTTACGTTCGCGCGTGAGGGCGACGCGCCCAAGGCGATCAAGCTGCTCAAAGCCTTGAACGAGAAGCCGGTCAATCGTGACAACGAGGCCATCCTCTGGCTCACTCTCGGGCACGCCTACGGCGTGGCGAAGGACACCAAGTCAGCGCTCGCCTCCTACACGCGAGCACAGTCGCTGGCCCCGCGCGACAGCCGCACGTACGCGGAAGCCAGCGAGTCGATCGCGCGCCTGCATTGACCCGTCGGCCCGCCTCCTCCCCGTAGGGAGGACGCAGCTCCTCCCCAGGAGGCGGGCCTCCTTTGGGCGGGACGGCGGCGTCCTTGGACTCGGCGGCCGACATCCCTTTTCAAATTGTCAATGAACCCGAGACCCGGCACCCCTCGCGAAAAGGGGCCGCCGGGTCCCTCTTGCAATGTATACGGATCTCGTCTCGCTTTGTCACAGAAACCGCGTCCCCCTGGGCAACGACGGCTGCCGCCTCCCGCGACGAGCCTCTTGCCAGCAACGGCGAACGTTTCGCCGGTCGTCGCAGCGTCGCCGCGAGAACCAGCGAGCCCCTCGCCAGCCGTGGCGAGCCTTTCGCCAGGAGCCGCAGTGCCTCCGCCGGCAGGGGCGAGCCTCCCGCCGTTGCCGGCAAGACCTCCATCGGAGCCGGCGAGACGTTCGCCACAGCCGGCTTGAACGTTTTTGCTGCCGGCGTCGTATGAATCTGTGTCCCGTAGTCAACGTCCGGCGAAGAGACCTCGCCGGCCGGGACCGTAGGCTCATTGACAATTGAGAAGGGACGGCGGCCGCCGAGTCCAAGGACGCCGCCGTTCCGCCCGAAGGCGGCCCGCCGCCTGGGGAGAGGCTACGTCTCCCCGCGGGGGAGAGGAGGCGGGCAAAAACGGGTGGGCCTCAGGCGCCCACCCGTGACCTTCCAACAATCTACAGACACACACGTCTTGGACAGGGGCTGCAGATGCCGCTGACGGAGCAGGCGTCCGTCGTCGCTCCCGCCACCGCCCGGAGCTCGTCCTCGCTCACCTCGATCATCGCCGCCGGATGGGCCGGCAGGCTCGCGCGCTCGGCTGCGGTCAGGCTCAGGTAATAGTCCTCGTCTCGGAAGGCGCGCGCAAGGTCGATCTTCTTCATCGCTATCTCCTTCTCTTCAAATCGGCGCGAGGTCATCTCGCGCCGGCAGGACGGTCACCAGGGAACCGGTGGGGCCAGCAGGAGCACCGACGGCACGCGTTCCGGAGCCCCTTGCCGCAGCAGGCCGTAGCCGATGCCGGCGAGCCCCAGCATCAGGCCGGGCATTTCGCCCCGGGTGAGGACTCCGCACCGCCAGCCGTATTCACGGATGCTGGCGAGGATGCCTCCCGCCAGGCGGCCGACGTGGTCGTGCAGTCCCGGCGTGCCCAGCACCTCCGCCGCCAAGGCGAGGATCTCCAGGTTGCCGAGATCGCCATGACACAGGGAGTGCCCCTTGCCGAAGCCGCCGGCCAGGGTGGCGCTGACGGCGGCCGCGAGGTCTTCCCGCATCGCGGCGTCGTCCAGGAAGCGCAGGCTGTCCAGGCGCCCGAGGGCGATTCCCGGCGCGCCGTGGCACCAGGCGCACATCGAATGTTCCTCGGTCGGCGCGCCGTGGCGCAGGTCGGGCCAGCCGGTGCTCGGGGAGTACAGGGAACGCTCGTACTCCAGAGCCTCGCGAGCCGCCTGGTGAAAACGTTCGTCGCCCGTCGCCGCGGCCAGTTGGAGGAGGGCCCAGGAGATCCCCGCCGCGCCGTGGGAGAAGCCGGCCAGGGGAACCAGCCCGGCCATCTCGAGGATCCAGCCCCAGCCGCGCTCCATGCGGCGGGCGCGCGCGAGGAGGCGCTCGCCGCAGCGCACGGCGAGAGCCAGGGCCGGACCGGACGGCCGCCGGGTATGGAGGCCGAGGAGGGGGACGAGGCAGCCGGCGGCGCCGGCCACGACGTCGGAGTACTCGTCGGCGTCGATCTCCGGTGCCAGGGGAGAGGCCACCTGCTCGGCCGTGTCGAGGAGCGACTCGTCCCGCCAGAGGGCGCCCAGGTGGGTGAGGGCATAGACGATGCCTCCCCAGCCGGCGAAGCCGCCGACCGCCTCCACCAGCCGGTCCCCGTGGGCGAGCTGGGCGCGCAGGGTGACGGTGGCGGCGCGGGCGAGACGGGTGAAGCGGGGGTCGCCGGAGATGGCGCCCAGGTGGGCCAGGAAGAGCGCAATCCCGGACATGCCCAGGTAGAGGTCGGGACCGGCCGGCGCCAGCGCGCAGGGGTTGGGGCCCGCCTGAAACTTCTGCACGAACCAGAAGGCGGCCTCGCCGCGGTGGAAGGCGAGCGCTTCGAGGCGCAACCCCACCTCGACCGCCGCGCTCACCAACTCGTCGCGCGGCGGAGCTGCCCCGGTCTCGCGCAGGACATGGCGGTCCGGAAGGGTCTTGCGGCCGCTCATCGCCTGGAGGGAATTGGTGACGATCCAGGCCTGGCGCGCGATCTCAGCTTCGTCGAGGCCGCGCAGGCGCTCGTGGACGCGGTCGAGGGAGGTGGCGGAGAGGAAGCCGGCGATCCTCTCGCCGTCGCTCGTCCACACGTCCAGGGAGGCCGGCGAAGTGATGAACATCGGGATGTCGCCACGCTCCAGGTCGCGGTGCTCGGCGGCGACCAGCCGCTCCAGGGCGGGGGTCTCCGGCACCGCCGACCACAGCAGGTCGAGGTGACGGTCGCGGTCCAGGGCATCGCCCAGGACGTAGGGGTGCTGCCCCTCGAAGCCCAGGTTGGAGTAGGCGAGGGTCTTGCGCACCAGGAAGCGCACCGGCGCCGCGGCGAAGGCGGCCAGGGGGCCGGCGGCGGAGAGGAGCTCGGCGCGGTGGGCGGCGAGGAGGCGGGCCATGCGCCAGAAACCCTCGATGATCTCCCCGGTGTAGGCGGCAAGGTCGACGACGGCGCCATCGAGGGTCGGACGATGGTCGCCCACGGGCACGGCGAAGGTCTCGCGGAAGAAGCGCATCTGGTCCGTCCCCGTGCCCTCGATCTGCAGCATCGGCCGGGGCAGGACCTGTCCGTCGGCCGCGGCCAGGCCGGAAAGGTCGATGCCCACCTCGCCCGGCCCCGCTCCCCAATTCGGCATCGGCAGCAAGCCGATGCGCAGCACGGTGTCGGGGAGGGCAGGGTCCTCTTCCGTGCGCCCCAGGGTCTCGTCCAGGGGATGAAGCAGCGCCTCGAGATCGACCAGCACCGGGTGCTCGCCCACCGCGATCAGGTTCTCGTGGTGCATGTCGATGGCCGACAGGACATAGAGGAGGGCGAGGTAGCCGCCCTGGCGCAGGTAGAAGCGCTCGACCTCCCCGGCGCTCGCACAGGGAGCCGCCGCCACGCGTTCGGCCCAGCCGTGCCCGCCGGCGTCCCCGCGGACGTCCAAAACCCGCAGGCGGCGGAAGGCCGGGGCAAACCCGCGGGCGCCGATCCACTCCAGGAGGTCCTGGAAAGCCGCGTCGATCTTCAGCGACCGCGGCTTGTAGACGAGCCCGAGCCCGGAATCGAAGGCGAGGAGCGCCACCGACCGGCCTCGGTGGGAGTCGCCCTGGCCGGTGTGGATCTCGGTCAGGACGCCCAAGGCGCGGCCGGGCGAGAAGACCGCGCGCAGCTCCTCCGCGTCGGCGGCCAGATGCCTGAGGATCTCCAGGCTGTAGTCCACCCAGCGGGAGAGGGTCTCGACGAGCTGGCGTGAGAGCACCGGGTACTGGCGCAGCAGCCCGAGAGCGACCGCCGGGTCGCGCAGTGAATCGACGAAGCTCTGGAACCGCTCTTCCGGCGTCGCCCCGGTCAACTGCCCGGCATGGCCCGCCAGGTGGAGCTCCAGGACCAGGGTGCGAGCGAGGAGGCGCAGGAGCGGCAGCGGCAGGTTGCGCGCCAGGAGACCGCCGGCGGTCGCCGGATCGAAAGGCGGCGAGGGAAAGCGTTGCGCCAGCTCGCGAAGGCCGGCGGTCAAGTCGGAGAAGGCCGCATCGAGGAGCGGACGAACCACTTCGAGGAAGCCGGCCTGGCGGCTGCCGTCGACGAGCTCGGGAGAGAGGGGGAATGGAACGGCCGGCGTCGTGGTCCAGGCACGCTCCAGTTGCGCGAGCCACGCCGGGCGCGCCTGCACCCGGGCGGCGAGGGCCTCCTGCGGCTCGCCGAGGAGGTGGAGGAGGTCGTCCACCCCGATCCCTTCCAGCGCCAGACGGCGCGCAAAGAAACCGTCCTGGCCGAAAGGGTTCTGCGCCTGCCATCGGGCGAGGCGGCGCGCCGCGCGAGCGGCGTCCTCCGGCGGCTGCGCGTGCCGGCTGGCGGCCCTCCAACCGGTTGCCCGTTCGCTCAGAGTGAGCGCCTTGGACCAGCCGGAGAGAGAAAAACGGTTGAGCTCGGCCAAAGCAGCCTCCCTTGAATTTGCCTATGCTTTTTAGCACATGTCTCGTGTGCCTGCCAGGCGCGCCCCTCGGCCCGAGGCCGGGGACTGGCGAGGTGACGCGCAGCCGCCTCCCCTCAGGTTCCAGGGGCTGATTGCGGACCCCACGTTGCGGATCTCAAGTGCCGTGCAGAGTCTCCTCCTGTTGACAGACAACAGGACTGTGGTACACTCCTGTTGATCGCCAACAGGGGAGCCTATGCCATCATCCAAAGCCGAAGTACTACAGGGCACCCTCGATCTGCTGGTGCTGAAGACGCTCGATTCGATGGGGCCGATGCACGGTTTCGGGATCGCCCAGCGCATCCAGCAGGTCTCCGGCGAGCTGCTGCAATTGAACCAGGGAACGCTCTACCCCGCGCTGCTGCGCCTCGAGCAGCGCGGCTGGATCGCCTCGCGGTGGGGTGTTTCGGAAAACAATCGCAAGGCCAAGTACTACTCTCTGACCCGCGCCGGGCGCAAGCAGCTCCTGGAGGAAGTGGAGAGTTGGGAACGCATGTCCGCCGTGATCAACCGGCTGCTCAGGACGAGCTGACCTGCCCATGCGCGAATCGTGCAGAGTGTTTTGCCGCCGCCTGGTAGGGCTCCTCCGCCAGCGGCGTCTCGACGACGACCTCGATGCGGAATTGCGCTCGCACCTGGAGATGGCGGTGGACCTCAACCTGCAGAAAGGGATGAACGCCGAGGACGCCCGCCGCGACGCGCTGCGGCAACTCGGCGGGATCGGCGGCGTCGACCGGGTCAAGGAAAGCTACCGCAGCCAGAGAGGGCTGCCCATGATCGAGACCGCCTGGCAAGACCTCCGCCTAGGTCTCCGGATGCTCCGGCGCAGCCCGGGCTTTTCGCTCCTGGCCCTCCTCTGTCTGACCCTGGGAATCGGCGCCAATGCCACCGTCTTCAGTTGGATCGAAGGCCTCCTGTTCCGTCCCTTCCCAGCCGTCGCCGATCAGGATCGGCTGCTCGCCGTAAGCGGCACTCTTCGCGGAGAGCCGGGCTCAGACGATCTCTCGTGGCCTGATTTCGTCGATTTTCAGCAGAGCTGCAAGCTGATCGAGCTGATCGAGGACAAGATCATGGGGACCACGCTCAGCATCGGCAACCGGGCCGAGCGCGCGAGCGGCAGCATCGTCTCTCCCAACTATTTCGACGCTCTCGGGATTCACCCCATTCTCGGCCGCGGCTTCTTGTCCGAGGAAGCCTCGGGACGCAACGCCCATCCCGTGACCGTGATCAGCTACCAGGCCTGGAAAGAGCGCTTCAACGGCGATCCCGCCATCGTCGGCAAGACCCAACTCCTGAACGGCGTCGAGCACACGATCATCGGGGTCGCGCCCCAGGGGTTCCATGGGACCTTCGTCGGCTATGCGATGCAGTTCTGGGTCCCGACGTCGATGCAGGAGAGGTTCGATGCCGGAGGATATAAACTGGAAGATCGCGGTGCCCGTTGGATCGAAGGTTTCGCGAAGCTCAAGCCCGGAGTGACTCGCGAGCAGGCGCAGGCGGAAATCTCGGCTGTCGCCAAGGGATTGGAGACCGCCTATCCGGAGACGAACCGCGGTCGCGGCGTCCAGTTGCTGCCGTTGTGGGGAACCCCTTTCAACAAGGCGAGGGAGCTCCTGCCCACCCTCGGAATCACACTGGCCGTGGTGGCTCTGGTGCTCCTGATCGCCTGCGCCAACGTGAGCAATCTCCTGCTGGTCCGCGCCCTGGCGCGCCAGCGTGAGATCACGGTGCGGCTCGCCGTGGGCTGCGGGCGTGGCCGGCTGTTGCGGCAACTCTTCACCGAAGGCCTGCTGTTGTCGGCCGTCGCCGCGGCGGGCGGGCTCGGCGTCGCGTATTCGTGCCGCAACGTCCTCGGGATGTTCTTCCCGGCGCCTTCCGGCACCGCGTTGAATCTGGGCGGCGAGCTCGATGGGCGGGTGCTCGCGGCGAGCGCCGGCGTCTGCCTGCTCTCGACCCTCCTGTTCGGACTGGCGCCGGCGATTCAGAGCAGCAAGGTCGATCTTGCCGCCGCGCTCAAGTCCGAATCGGGGGGAGCCGTGGGGGGCGGCGGAAGATCGCGTGTCCGCGCCGGCCTCATCCTGCTCCAGGTGGCGTTGAGCTTCGTCCTGCTGGTCGGAGCGGGACTGGTGATTCGCAGCGTGCAGGCGATTCGAACCGCGAGCCCCGGCTTTTCGACGCGGGACGTGCTGACGACCGGTTTCGACCTGTTCTCGGTGGGATACGATGCCCAGCGAGCGAAAGAGTTCCAGGACCGGCTGATCGAGCGCGTCCAGGCGCTTAGCGGGGTCGAGTCGGTCGCGTGGGCGCGCGTCCGGCCATTCAGCTATATCCCCTATTCTTCGGCGCCGATCGCGGTCGAGCGGTACCAAGCCACGCCCGACGAGCAGCCTACGGTCGAGTACGACGAAGTGGGGCCTGATTACTTCGCCACTCTGCGAATCCCGCTGGTCGCCGGTCGCGAGTTCACCCGCGCCGATGACGAAACGGCTCCCCTGGTCGCCGTGGTGAACGAGGCCATGGCTGCAAAATACTGGGGAAGCACGGACCCGATTGGCCAGCGAGTCCAGGTCAAGGGCCGATGGATGCAGGTGGTCGGCGTCGCCCGACAGGCGAAGTATGGGAATTTTCTCGAGACGCCGAAGCCGTTTCTCTACGTGCCCCTGCGCCAGAACTTCTCGGTTCGAACGGTCCTTCATATCCGGACGTCGCAAGCTCCCGGGACGATCGCCACGGCGTTGGCTCGCGAGATCCATGCTCTGGATACGAGCTTGGCGCCGCAGGAAGTGATCACCCTGCGAGAGCATATGGATCGCTCGACTGGGCCGCAGCGGATCGCGGTCACGCTCCTCTCCCTCTTCGGCGGGTTGGCGTTGCTGCTCGCCGCGGTCGGACTCTATGGCGTCATGTCCTACGCGGTATCGCAGCGGAGGCGCGAGTTGGGATTACGGTTGGCGCTCGGGGCGAGCGCCTCCCATCTGCTGCGGCTGGTGATGTCGTACGGCCTCGCGTTGACGGCGGGCGGCGTCCTCCTGGGGGCCGCGGCGGCGCTGGAATTGACGCGGCTCCTCGGGTATATCCTTTACCGGGTGAGCCCACGGGACCCGCTGGCGTTCGGCTCGGCCTTCGCGGTGATGGCGATTGCCGCGCTGGCGGCGTGTCTCGTGCCCGCCTGGCGCGCGCTGCGGATCGATCCGGTCCGGGCGTTGCGGGACTGAGGCGCGTAGCCCGGAGGTTGGCAGCAACCTTGCAATATTATTGGTAGGGAGGTGCGATATGAGAGCCAAAAAGGCACTGCTCGTCGGGACGTTCGCCCTCTTCGTGGCCACGACTTCCTACGCTTCCGTCCACCATCCGCGGACGCACCCTCGCATCCATCACCGCGTCTACGACCGCACCGTCGACGTCGCCGCCAGCCCGCTGCCGCCGCTCCCCACTCTCGACCACGTGCGCGTGGTCAACAGCGCCGACCACCCCAGCCGGCACCATGGGCTCCGCGGCGTCGTCGAGAGGGCCCACCGCGCGCACATGCGGCTGCGGGCAAAGATCTACCGCGATCTCTTCAGCCACTGAAGCGGGGGAGGCTCCGCGCCTCCCTCGCTCGCTCGCCCCAGTGAGGCGTCGTGCAGACTGCCGTAGGGCGGAACGAGGGGGACCGGGAGACCGTCGACTCCGCCGCTCACCGTCGAAGGGCCTGGAAATCCGCTAGAAGCCGCAGACCTCCGGCCCGGGTCAAAGAACGGCCTCTCGCTGCGCATGAAGCGGAACGAGGAGGAATCGTAGAGAACGGGCCGCGTCGTTGTCAATAGCGTGCTGCCGCTTCGTCTAGTATCCTTGTAGAGGGCGTTACGGATGCGGAAAGCGTACTGGAGTGTCTGGATCGTTTTTACAACGTTTTCCGACCTTTTTCATTGTTCCACGGTTTTTTTCATTGTTTCTCCGGTTTTTTCAATGTTCTCCGGCTTTTTTCATTGTTTTTCGGCCGGAAACAATGGAAAAAGCCGGGAAACATTGTTTGCAGCCGTAGAACATTGTTTCAGCGGCTTTTCCATTGTTTGAGCCGGAGGAGAGGTGTTTCAGGCGGCGGCAGCTTGAATTCAGCCGGCGAATCGCCCAACGGCTCCTCTTTTTGCGTGTGCATAGAGTATAGCCTGTGCAAAGCCATGTCAATCCATGCCTTGACGTCTTTCTCTGTTTCTGGCAGTCTACCGCATCTCGAGGAGGTTTACACCCGGATGCGTCTCCAGCGGGAGGCCCGCCTCCTGGGCAGAGAACTGTGTCTCTCAAGGGCAGACCGAGGTCCTGGGGAAAGAGCACCTCGTCTATGGCATCGACCGGGAGAGCTGGGCCGCTCGTTTCGAGTTGCAGGCCGCGAAGGAGCGGAACGTCAAAGCCGCGATGTCGTGCCCATCTCCCGCCCATCTCCCAACGTAGAGACGCAACCAGCGGGGCATCTCGACGTTGGGAGATCAGGCCACGGCGATCCTCACCCCGGCTTCTTGAACAATCCCGCATCCACCGGCGCGTTGACCTGCACGTCGGAGAGCTCCACCTTGAGGACCGGCGTGCCGTCCTGGCTGACGTCGGTCTTGAAGGGGACCTTGACGCCGTTGACGTCGCGGTAGTCGGAGTAGGCGGTTTCGATCTTCTGGCCGTTGGTCTCGTAGGCGGACTTGAGCACCTGGTTCGTCCCCGGGTCGAGGTAGAAGCGGGTGGCGTGCCCCTGGGCGTCGGCGAGCTCGACGACGTGGGCCGGCTTGCCGGCCACCGGCTCGTCCGGCAACGTGTGGGCGGTGTAGCCCGGCTGGCCCACCTTGCGCAGGAGGTCGTAGCCGTAGCTGTGGCGCTCCTTCATCTGGCCCTTGGCGTCGTCCATCGTCTGGGGACCCATCTGCATCCAGCCGCTGGTGCCGTCGTAGCCCTGCACCATGGCACCCATGGCGGTGGTCATCTCCATGCGCTCGGCGTCCGGAAACTGGCGGTAGGAGACCAGCGTGGGGATGGCGATGGGTTGCGGCGCGCCGGGCGGGGTCATGGTGGCACTGCCCTTGGCGATCTGCGTTTTCTGCTCGACGAACGCCTTGCCGCCGAGGGCCGCCTGGGCCTTGCGCAGGAGGTCCAGGGCCTTGGGATCGGCCGCCGCTGCTGCGCCTGCCGCATTCGCCGCCCTGGGCTTGCGCAGGTCGTTGCGCGTCAGGTCGAGGTCGGCCACGGGGATGACGTCGACGTCGGGGAACGTCTTCTTGAGCGCGTCGGTGAAGGCCGAGGCGTTGCCCACCAGGACGATCGACATGCGCTCCGGGTGGATGCGCTCCCTGGCGAAGCGCTGGACGTCGGCGGCGGTGACGGCGGAGATCTTGTCGTCGTAGGTCTCCAGGAAGTCGCGGCCGTAGCCGTACTTCATCGCTTCCAGGACCTTGTCGGCGATGCCGTCGGCGGTTTCGATCTCCAGCGGGAAGGCGCCGGTGATGTAGGTCTTGGCCGGATCGAGCTCGCCGGCGGGGACGGGCGCCTTCTGCAGGTCGCGCAGCACGTCGAGGGCCACCTTCAGGGCCTCGGCCGAGGTCTCGGTCTTGGTGAAGGTGCTGGCCTCGAAGAAGCCGGGCTGGGTGGCTTCCACGAAGAAGCTCTGGGCACCGTAGCTAAGGCCGCGCTTCTTGCGGATCTCCTCGTAGAGACGGGCGGCGGGGCTGCCGCCGGTCACCGAGCTGTAGACCTCGGCGGTGAACAGCTCGGGATCGCGATAGGGGATGGCCACCTGCGCCAGGCGGATCTCGGTCTGCACGGCGTCGGGCTTGTCGATGACCACGATGCGGTTGCGCTCGTAGCGCGGTGGTGCCACCTGCGGCAGAGACAGGTCCGCACCCTTGGCCCAGCCGCCGAAGGCGCGCTCGGCGCGGGCGAAGGCATCGGCTGGCTTGACGTCGCCCACCACGGCCAGGAAGGAGCCGTTGGGGATGTAGTGGCTCTTGTGGTAGGCCACGAAGTCGTCGCGCGTCAGGCCGCGCAGCGACTCGGGGGTGCCGCTGGCGGGCCGGCCATAGGGGTGGTTGCCGAAGACCAAGCGCTCGACGGCCCGGCTGGCCAGATAGGAGGCGGTCTGCTGCTGGATCTGGAGGGCGCTCAGGGCCTGCCGGCGCCAGCGCTCGACCTCGTCCTGCGGGAACGTGGGGTGGAGGACGACGTCGGCGAGCAGCTCGAACCCGAGGTCGAGCTGGTCGGAGGTGACACCGGCCGTGGCGTAGCCGGACTCGAGACCGGCATTGGCGCCGACGTTGCCGCCGACGAAGTCGATGGTCTGGGCGATCTGCTGCGCCGAGCGGCTGGCGGTGCCCTTGGTGAGCAGCAGGGCGGTGGCCTCCGCCAGGCCGGACTTGCCCTCCGGTTCGTAGGCGCGGCCGCCCTTGACCACCAGGCGCAGCGAGACCAGGGGCTGCTCGTGCTGCTCGATGACCACGACGCGCAGGCCGTTGGCCAGGGTCTTCTCCTGGAAGGCGGGGAAGTGGACCTCCTTGGCCGGACCGGGAGGTGGCGGCGCGGCCCGCTTGCGGGTCTCCTGGGCGGCGCCCGGGAGGCCCGGGAGGATCGTCGCCGCCAGCAGCAGGGCGGCGGCGACTGCGGGGAGGGTGTGGATCGGTTTTCTCATGGTTTCTTCACCTCGCTCGGGGCGGCGTCCTTCGCTCCCTCTTTCGCTCCCTGGCGCATGGCCTCGGGAAGCATGTAGACCACGGTGCGATTCTCGGGACCGAAGTAGGCTTTCGCCGCGCGCTGGACGTCGTCGGCGGAGACCTTCTGATAGAGGGCGAGCTGGCGGTTGACCAGCGAGACGTCGCCGAGGATGACGCCGGCATAGCCGATGGCGGTTGCCTTCTCCTGGTCGGTCTGGCGGCCGAAGATGAGGCCCGAGATGAGCTGGTTCTTGGCCTTGGCCAGCTCCTCGGCGGAGACCGGCTCGTTCTTCAGGCGGTCCACCTCGGCCTGCAGCTCCTTCTCGGCGTCGTCGGGCTTCTGTCCGGCCTGGAGGATGGAGAAGAAGAAGAAGACGCCCGGATCTTCCAGCAGCACCGTCTGGCCGCCGGCGGCCACCGCGATCTGCTTGTCATAGACCATCCGCTTGTACAGCCGCGAGCTCTCGCCGCCGGAGAGGACGTTGCCCGCCACCTCCAGGGCATAGGCGTCGGGGTGGCCGGCCTGCGGCACGTGGTAGGTGAGCACCACGGCCGGCAGCGGCGTGTTCGCGCCGTAGTCGGTGGTGCGGCGCTCGGCCGTCTGTGCCGGCTCCTTGGGAATGTCGCGCGGGATCGGCTTGCCCTGGGGGATGGGGCCGAAGTAGGTCTCGATCCACTTCATGGCCTGGGCCGGGTCGAAATCGCCGGCGATGACCAGGGTCGCGTTGTTGGGTACGTAGTAGGTGGAGTGGAAGTCGCGCACGTCCTGGAGGGTGGCGGCGTCGAGGTCGACCATGCTGCCGATGGGCAGGATGCGGTAGGGATGGGTGGTGTAGGACTTGTCGAGCACGACCTCGAAGAGCCGGCCGAAGGGGGGGTTCTCGACCCGCAGCCGGCGCTCCTCCTTGACCACGTCGCGCTCGGACTTGAAGTTCGCCTCCGAGATGTCGAGCGCCCGCATGCGGTCGGCCTCCATCCAGAGGATGCGCTCCAGGTAGTTGGCGGGGATGGTTTCCCAGTAGAGCGTACGATCGAAGTCGGTGGTGGCGTTGTAGCGGCCGCCGATGGAGCTGACGAGGTTCTTGAACTCCTCCAGCGGGATGTTCTCGGAGCCCTTGAACATGATGTGCTCGAAGAGGTGGGCGAAGCCGCTGCGCCCCTTCTTCTCGTCCTTGGAGCCGACGTGGTACCACAACTGGACGTTCACCACGGGCGCCGAGTGGTCCTCATAGAGGAGCACCTGCAGGCCGTTGGCGAGCTTGTGTGGCTGGATTTGCAGCGTCGGCGGCGTCACCTTGAGGGCATCTGCCGCCTTCGCCGGGGTGGTCAGCGCCAGGAGGGCGAACCCGGCGAGACCGGCGATGAGCGCTTTCAGCATCCGAATCTCCTTTTGACGATCGTTGGCCGACGGGGGGACAGCTTCCCGTATTTTCGCCTACGTTGCAACACCTGGAAAGTTCTTGGAGTCGATTCCGGGTTGATCCCGCCCCGGCCGGCGCGGTAGCGTACCGCATATGAGAACCCGACGAATCCATCCCATCTTCCCGGTGCTCCTCCTCGCCGTTTCGCTGCCGCTCGCCGCGGCGGCCGCCCCGCCGGGAGTGGCCCTGCGGCCGGACAAGACGCTCCCCGCGCCCGCCGACGTCGCCTCGCCTCCGGCCGACGCCCAGGTGACGGCGAGCGGCCTCGCCAGCAAGGTCCTGCAACCCGGCAAGGGCACGGAGCACCCGCTGCCCACTGACAAGGTGAAGGTGCACTATACGGGCTGGACGACGGACGGCAAGATGTTCGACTCCTCGGTGGCGCGCGGCCGGCCGGCGGTGTTCCCCCTGAACCGGGTGATCGCCGGCTGGACGGAGGGGGTGGGGCTGATGGTGGTGGGGGAGAAGCGGCGGCTGTGGATCCCGGCCAAGCTCGCCTATGAGGGGCACCCCGACAAGCCCCAGGGGACGCTGGTCTTCGACGTCGAGCTGCTGGACATCCTGCGCGTGCCGGAGACGCCGCCGGACGTGGCGGCGCCGCCGGCCGACGCCCAGAAATCCGACTCCGGGCTCGCCTGGAAGGTGCTCAAGCCCGGGACGGGGACAGTCCACCCCAAGCGGGACAGCATCGTCCGGGTGCACTACACGGGCTGGACGACGGACGGCAAGATGTTCGACTCCTCCTACGCCAGAGGCACTCCGGCGACCTTCAAGCTCACCGACGTCATCCCGGGCTGGACGGAGGGCCTGCAGCTCATGACCACCGGCGAGTCCCGCCGCTTCTGGATTCCCAAGGGCCTCGCCTACCGGGGGGCTCCCGGCAAGCCGGAGGGAATGCTGGTGTTCGACGTGGATCTATTGGAGATTACGAAGCCGTAGGGCATGGCAGGGCGTTCAGTGGCGCGGCGCGGCGGGCCGGGGGCCCTGCTCGTGCTAGGCTCTAGACAGTTGCAGGAATGAGACGACGAGAGGTCTGATGCCCCAACTGCTCGGCCTGAGGATCCAAAACTATAAGTCGCTGGCCGACGTCGGCTTGGGCCAGACGGGATATGGACAGGGAAGTCCACTCCCTGCCTTGAGCTGTTTCATCGGTCCCAACGGCAGCGGCAAGTCGAGTCTCCTGGGTGCCTTCGGCTTCCTTGCCGACTGTCTCAGGGAAGGTGTCGAAGCCGCTTGCGACAAGCCCCAGAGGGGAGGGTTTTCCAAGCTTCGGACCCAGGGAAGGGGAGGGGCGATCCGGTTCGACCTTTACTATCGCGAGAGTCCTCAGGCGCGCCCCATTACCTACAGCTTCGCCGTGGACGAGGTCGAAGGCCTCCCAGTCGTCGTGGAAGAGTCTCTACTCCAGCGACGAAAGGGGCAGAAATATGGGAGGCCGCATCCCTTTCTGCGCCTGAAAAATGGAGCGGGGCACGTCTGGGCCGGCGATTTCACGGAAGCAGAGGAGGGTGCCACGTCTTTGGATATCGAGTTGGACGATACCGGCCGGCTCGGCATTACGACCTTGGGGCAGCTCAAAGAGCACCCTCGGATCGTAGGGCTCCGCTCCTACATCGAGAGTTGGTATCTCTCCTATTTCATCCCGGACGCCGCAAGAGGGCTGCCTCCGGCTGGAGCGCAGAAGCACCTGGACCGGACCGGCGAAAACCTGGGCAACGTCGTTCAGTACATCGAGCGAACACATCCTGATCGCTTCGAGCGGACCTTGCTGGAAATCGCCAGGAAGATTCCTGGTATCCGGTCGATCACGCATGAGAAGAGTCAGGATGGAAGACTCCTGCTTCGATTCAATGAGCAGGGTTACGGAGATCCCTTCTACCAGCAAAGCATGTCGGACGGTACGTTGAAGATGTTTGCCTATCTGCTCTTGCTGGAAGATCCTGAGCCTCCCTCTTTCATCGGTATCGAGGAGCCGGAGAACGGCCTTTATCACAAGCTCCTCGAAGAGCTGGCCCGGGAGCTCGTCCGGCACGCCGAATCGTCGCTGGGAAAGACGCAGATCCTGCTGACGACCCATTCCCCTTATTTCGTGGATGCGCTGAAGCCGGAGCAGGTCTGGCTCATGGGGAAGGACGAGCAGGGACACACGCAGATCACCCGGACGGCGGACATGCCCATCATTGTGGAGATGGTCAAGGAAGAGATCCCCCTCGGCAGTCTCTGGTACAGCAACCACTTCGAGGAGAGGTTTGGGAATTGAGACTGCACATTCTGGTTGAAGGCCCTTCGGAGGCGGCGCTTCTGCAGGGCTGGCTGCCTCGGTTCTTGCCCCCCCAGCACAGCTTCAAGGTCATCCAGCATCGCGGGAAAGGCAGGTTGTCGGGGGATCCCGAGAAACCGCCTGACCCAAAGCGGGAAGGTTTGCTGGACCAGTTGCCGGCGAAACTGCGCGCTTACGGGCGAATTCTGAACCCGGCAACCGAGCGGGTCCTGGTCCTGGTGGATCTGGACCAAGACGATTGCGGCGACCTGAAAGCCCGGCTCCTCAGAGTCCTCGATTCCTGCGATCCAAAACCAGTCGTCCTGTTCCGAATCGCCATTGAGGAGACGGAGGCGTTCTACCTGGGTGATCCCTCCTCCATCAGGAACGCGTTTCCCGAAGCCAAGTTGAGGAGACTGAAGACCTATACCCAGGACAGCATTTGCGGCACTTGGGAACGTTTTCAGGAGGTCATCGGAGCTCGGGTTGAGGATAAGCCCGGGTGGGCAGAGCGGATGGCAGACTGGCTTGGGGTTGTCTGGAAGGGGCCGCAAGCCAACCGTTCTCCTTCGTTCTGTCAGTTCTGCAAGGGACTCCTCTGGCTGGCGGGGGAGCCTGTCGACTAGTAGATTGATTCCATAATATCGTGGCAATGGGCATCAGGCGACGGAAATTGTGTCCAGCCGGTAGGACCATTTCATCACTACGGGGTCTTGGTTGAGCGCCTGAAGATGTCGCTCGATCCGTTCCCGCAGCTCTTCT
>DATARR010000060.1:0-22568 GCA_036264085.1 Thermoanaerobaculia bacterium
CCACCGTCAGGTTCTCGCCCTGGAACGGCTTGTGGCGGGTGAGCATCTCGTAGAGCACCACGCCGAGCGAGAAGAGGTCGGCCCGGTGGTCCACCTCCCGGCCCTGGATCTGCTCGGGAGCCATGTAGTTGGGCGTGCCCAGGAGCTGCCCCTCCTGGGTGAGGTTCGAGCTGTCGAGACGGGCGATGCCGAAGTCGGTGATCTTGACTTTGTTGTCGGTGGTGATGAGGATGTTCGCCGGCTTGACGTCGCGGTGGACCACCCGGTTGGAGTGGGCGTAGTCGAGGGCGTCACCCACCTGGGCGATGGTCTCCAGCACGAAGGAGAGCGGCAGCGACTGGTCGCCCTGCAGCAGCAGCTTGAGGTTGGTCCCCCGCACGTACTCCATGGCGATGAAGGCCATCCCCTCTTCGCTCGACTCCACCACGTCGTGGATAGTGACGATGTTGGGATGGGTGAGGATGCCGGCGCTCTGCGCCTCGCGCATGAAGCGGATGCGGAACTGCTCCATCTCCGAGTCGCGCACGGAGTAGCCGATGCGGAAGGTCTTGAGCGCCACCAGGCGGCCGATCAGGGGGTCCCGGGCGAGGTAGACGACGCCCATGGCCCCTTTGCCGATCTCGTCGGCGATTTCGTAACGGCCCAGCTTGGTCGGCGTCAGTGGCAGCATGGCGGCAGAGCTTTCGCGAGGGAATTCTAGGCCGGACCCGCGGTCCAGGTCAAACTGGAAATGTCCGGTTAAATCCTGGTAGTTTTGGGGTTTAGAGGGCGGGCTCCAGGAGGGCCCGCGGCTTTTTCCCTGTGGTATATTGTCGCCCCTTGATCGCTCTTTGCCCCCTGAAGGAGGTCCAGGATGCAGGTGGATAGCCCGGAGAAGCTCCGCAACGTCGCGGTTGCGGGACATAACGATACCGGTAAGACCACGCTCGTCAGCTCTTTGCTCTATGCCGGCGGCGTGACGACGCGCATGCACCGGGTCGAGGACGGCAACACGTTGACCGACTTCGACCATGAGGAGGTCGAGCGCAGGATCTCGATCGGCCTGGCCCCCTGTTTCGTCCCCTGGCAGCAGCACAAGGTCAACCTCCTGGACTGCCCCGGCTATGGCATCTTCTTCGCCGAGACCAAGGCCGGCCTGCGGGCCGCCGACGCGGTCACGCTCTGCGTCAACGGCGTCTCGGGCGTCGAGGTCAACACCGAGCGGGTGTGGGACTTCGCGGCCGAGATCGGGCTGCCGCTGTTGGTCAACCTGACCAAGATGGACCGCGAGCGCGCCGACTTCGGCCGCACCCTCGAGGCCCTGCACAAGCGGTTCGGTCGCCTGATCCTGCCCGTCCAGATCCCCATCGGCCAGGAGGCGGGCTTCACCGGCGTCGTCGACCTGGTGGGGCTCAAGGCGTACCGCTTCACCCGCGGCGGCAACGGCAAGGCGACGGTCGCGGAGATCCCGCCCGAGCTCGCCGACGAGGTGGAGACCCACCGCTCCCGCCTCATCGAGGCGGTAGCGGAGACCGACGACGCCCTGATGGAGGGGTTCTTCGAGAGCGGCACCCTGTCGCAGCAGGACCTGGAGAGCGGCCTGCGCAGGGCGGTGGCGCGGCGCCAGGTCTTCCCCCTCACCCTCACGGCCGGCACCCACGGCATCGGCGCCGCGACGCTGCTCGACGCCTTCCTCGCCCTCGTCCCCTCCCCCGCCGAGCGCGAGCCCTTCCCGGCGAAGAACCTGGGCGGCGAGGACACCGGGCTCAAGGCCGACGCCGCCGGCGCCCCGGCCGCCCTGGTGTTCAAGACGCTCTCCGACCCGTTCACGGGCAAGATCTCCATCCTGCGCGTGGTCACCGGCACCCTCTCCTCGGACACCTCGCTCTACAACCCGCGCACCGAGGAGTCCGAGCGCATCGGCCACCTCCTGCTCCTCCAGGGCAAGCAGGGGAGCAACGTGCCGAAGGTGGTGGCCGGCGACATCGTCGGCGTCGCCAAGCTCAAGACCACCGTCACGGGGGACACCCTGTGCAGCAAGGAGCGCCCGGTGCGCCTCGCCTGGATCCACATCCCCGAGGCGGCCATGACCTTCGCCGTCGAGCCCAAGTCCAAGGGCGACGAGGAGAAGATCGGCGACGCGCTCCACCGGCTCATCGACGAGGATCCCAGCCTCCACGCCGGGCGCGACCCCGAGACGCACGAGCACCTGCTCTCCGGCACCGGCCAGCTCCACATCGAGATCGCCGTCGCCAAGCTCAAGCACCGCTATCACGTCGACCTGTTCCTGCATCCGCCCAAGGTCCCCTACCGCGAGACCATTCTCAAGCCCGCCGACGGCCACGGCCGGCACAAGAAGCAGACGGGCGGCCGCGGCCAGTTCGCCGACTGCCGGATCAAGGTCGAGCCGCTCCCCCGGGGCGAGGACTTCGCCTTCGCCGACGAGATCTTCGGCGGCGCCATCCCCAACAACTACCGTCCGGCGGTGGAGAAGGGGATCCAGGACGCGCGGCGCCGCGGCTACCTCGCCGGCTACCCCATGGTCGACTTCAAGGTCCGCCTGCTCGACGGCCAGTACCACGACGTGGACTCCTCGGAAATGGCGTTCAAGATCGCCGGCTCCCTGGCGTTCAAGGACGCCATGGCCAACGCCAAGCCCACCATCCTGGAGCCGGTGATGAAGGTGGAGATCCACACCACCGAGGACTTCATGGGCGACATCATGGGGGACCTGTCGCACCGGCGCGGCCGGCCGCAGGGCATGGACGCGGTCAACGGCGCCCAGGTCATCAAGGCCTCGGTGCCGATGTCCGAGATGCTCGACTACGACCGCCACTTGACCGCCATGACCCAGGGGCGCTCCAGCTTCCACATGGAGTTCTCGCACTACGAAGAGGTCCCCCGGCCGGTGCAGGAGAAGCTGATCGCCGAGTACCAGAAGCACCGCAAAGAAGAGCAGGAATAAGCAGAGCAGGAGTAAAGGAGATTCCGCCTTGATCCAAGTCAGCCAGGTACGAGCCGGCATGTGCATTCTCTTCGAGAACGACGTCTGCCGGGTCATGAACGTGCACCACGTCACGCCGGGCAACTGGCGCGGCTTCGTTCAGGTCCGCATGCGCAGCCTCAAAAGCGGCAACAGCTTCGAGCACCGCTTCGGCTCGACCGAGAAGGTCGAGCGGGCCATCCTCGAGACCCACCAGATGGAGTACCTGTACTCCGATCCGTCGGGCCACCACTTCATGAACCAGGAGACCTACGAGCAGATCTCGATGGACGACGAGACGCTGGGCGATACCATGCAGTACCTGTTGCCCAACACCGTCATCCAGGTCGACTTCTACGACGAAAAGCCGGTGGGCATCGAGCTGCCCAACACGGTCTCCCTGGAGGTGGTCGACACCGAGCCGAGCCTGAAGGGCGCCACCGCCAGCGCCTCCTACAAGCCGGCCAAGATGGAGACCGGGCTGGTGGTCATGGTGCCGCCCTTCATCGAGGTGGGCACCAAGATCCTCATCGACACGCGCGAGAACAAGTACCTGAGCCGCGGCTGAGGGGAGGGAAGAACACGGACGAGCAGGGACTGACACGGACTTACACGGACGGCGCCGGCTCTTTCTGCCAGTCCCTGTTCGTCCGTGTCAGTCCGTGTCCGTCCTTTTCCTGAGCTTGTAGACCACCGCCTTCTTCCCTGAAACCAGGATCGGCCAGCTCTCCACCACCTCGAGCGCCCCGGGGAGCCGGGCCCCCCGCGCCATGAGGATCACCAGCAGCCCGCCCGCGATAAGCACCCGGCCCAGCTCGCCCAGCACCTCCTGGTAGAACGCCTCCGGCCCTTCCGCCAGCTCCTGGAAAAGCCCCCAGGGAGGATCTGTGACGATCTTGTGGATCGAGCCGTCCTCGTAGCGGGAGAGGTGGCGGGCGTCCTCCTGCCGCACCACGATCCGCCGGCGTAGATCGCCCTGCTTCACCCGCGCCTTGAGCTTCTCCACCTGCGCCGCGTCGAGGTCGCTCGCCAGCACCAGCCCGCGGGGGAACTGTGTGGCCCGCATGAGGGGGATCGCGCCGGAGCCGCAGAAGGGGTCGAGCATCAGCTCCCCTTCCCGCGGCTCGGAGAGCCAGCAGAGCATCCAGGCGAGCTCCGGCCGCAGCTCCCCTTTCTCCAGCACCTTCTCGTACGCCGTGTGCCGGGTCAGCCGCAGCAGCAGGAAGCCGTGGCCTTCGCTGCGGTAGGAGAGCCAGAGCTCGTGATCGGGCCGGCCGCGGTGGGGCCGCAGCCGTCCCGGCCGCCCGGAGGCTGCGATCCGGGCCTCGACCCTCTCCAGCAGGTCCCGGTCGACGGCGGTCAGCACGTTGCTCCAGGAGGTGACCAGCCGGAAGGTCCCCTGCAAGCGGGCCGGGATACGGCGCGGGAGGTCGGCGTCCCGCAGCGTCGCGGCGAGCATCTCGTCCAGGACCTCCTGGCCGCGCTCCGGTTTCAGGCCGGGAAAAGTCTTCAGGATGATGAAGGAATTGTTGAAGAATGGCAGGTTGCGGATCGCGGGGGTCGCCCCCCCGGCCTCGTAGACGATCAGGCCGTCCAGCTCCAGCGCGATGCGGACGCCCGGGAGACGCTCCTCCAGCACCCGGCGGACGGGGACCCCGAGGCCGGCGATGAAGGTCGAGAGGTAGGTCGTCATGGCGGCGCATACAATACCGCCCATGGACCCGCATACCCTCGTCCTGGGCCTCACCTGGTTCGTGGTCTTCATCTTCTCGACCACGCTCCACGAGGCCGGGCATGCCTTCGCCGCCCTCAAGCTGGGAGACACCACCGCCTACGAGGGCGGGCAGGTCTCCCTGAATCCCTGGCCGCACATCCGCCGCGAGCCGTTCGGCATGGTGATCGTGCCCATCGCCTCCTTCGCCCTCAACGGCTGGATGATGGGCTGGGCCAGCGCTCCCTACGATCCCGAGTGGGCCCACCGCTACCCGAAGCGCGCCGCCGTCATGGCCGCCGCCGGGCCGGCCGCCAACCTCCTCCTGGTGCTGCTCTCCGGCCTCGCCATCCGTGCCGGGATGGCGGCCGGCGTGTTCGCGCCGCCCGAATTCGCCAACTTCACCACCGTGACGGCCGGGATCGGCCCGGGCTGGGGGGCTGCGGCGGCTTCACTCTCCATCCTCTTCTCCTTGAACCTCGTGCTCTTCGCCTTCAACCTCCTCCCCCTCCCCCCGCTCGACGGCAGCGCCATCCTCCCCGGCTTCATGAGCGACGAGACGGCGGCGCGCTTCCACGCCCTCCTGCGCCAGCCCATGTTCTCCCTGCTCGGCCTGGTCGCCGCCTGGAAGGTGTTCCCCTACATCTCCGGCCCGCTGCAGACGCTGGCGCTGAACCTGCTGTATCCCGGGGCGGGGTATCACTGATGCCAAGGCCATAATGATTGGCTCGATTCATGCAAAATCAGCTATGGGCTCGCCCCTGTTCGTCCCGATCGGTGAGATCGCCGGCACCTACAGGAGGGGAGCACGAAAGCCCCCGATCGCGAAAGGAGACACACCATGACCCAGAAACCCGAGACCAAAGCGAAAGCCCTGAACCTGGAGGTCGACGCCGTCGAGAGTTACTGTAACCCCGGCTGTGGCTCGTCGACGACGAGCGACCGCTGCACCTGCCCCGTCCGTCTCACGACGACCGCCAGTCTGTTCACGGCGCGGACCGTCAGCTAGGCCAAGGAGGTCTCATGATCCAGAAGCCCGAGACGAAATCGAAGGCCCTGAACCTCGAGGTCGAGCAGCTCGAGGCGATCTGCAATCCGGGGTGCAACACCTCGACGACCAGCCGCCGCTGCACCTGTGTCGCCGGCCTCACCACGACCGCCAGCCTGTTCACCGCCCGCACCATCAGCTAGCCCAAGGAGACAAACCATGCCCCAGAAGAACGAGACGAAGCCGAAGGCCCTGAACCTCGAGGTCGAGCAGCTCGAAGTGGTCTGCAACCCAGGTTGCGGCACGTCGACCACCAGCCACAGGTGCACCTGTCCCATCTCCGCCACCACGACCGGCAGCCTGTTCACGTCCAGGACCATCAGCTAGACCAGTCAAGGAGAAATCCGATGCCCCAGAAGACAGAGGTCAAGTCGAAGGCCCTGGAGCTCGAGATCGAAGAGCTCGAGCGGAGCTGCAACCCGGGGTGCGGTTCGTCGTCGACGAGCCGGCTTTGTACCTGCCCCATCTCCGCCTCCACGACCGCCAGCCTGTTCACGGCCAGGACGGCCAGCTAGACCGGCAAAGGAGAAAAATGACCAACCAGAAGATCGAAAACAAGCCGAAGGCCCTGGAGCTCGAGGTCGAGGAGCTGGAGTCCGCCTACGGCGTGGGGTGCAACTCGTCGTCGACGCACCCTCGCTGCACCTGTCCTCCCCCCCTGTTCACGGCGCCGACGGTCAAGTAACCGTCCCCCCGGGCCGGCGGGCGAGCACGCCGCCGGTCCGGACCTGAAGCCCCGATCGGAGATCCTCGCCTTGGAAGACCAGCTCTGCCTCTTCACCCTGCTCTACGCCCCGCGCGAGCAGCATGAGCGCATCCTCGCCGACTTCGTGACGCCGATCGCGCGTGAGGTCCGCGACGCCCCTGAGCTCCACTCCCTCTTCTTCGCCCGCTACAACGTGCCGAGTTGGCAGGTGCGGTTCCGCATCCTAGGCCGGCCCGACTGGGTCTCCGGCCCGGTCTTCGAGCGGGTCGACCGCGACCTCGCGCCGCTGCGCGAGTCGGGCGCCGTCGAGGGGGTCGAGTACGCCCAGTACGACCGCGAGGTGGAGCGCTACGGCGGCGACGAGGGGATGGCGCTCGCCGAGAAGCTCTTCCTTCACGACTCGCTCGCCTGCCTCGACCTGATGGCGGCCGAGCGGCAGGGCCTGCTCGCCAAGACGCGGCGCGAATTCTCCCTGCTGATGACCGAGCGTCTCCTCGACCTGCTGGGCTTCGACCGCGGGCAGCGCCTCGCCTTCTACGCCCACGGCCACCAGTGGACGCGCGAGATGGGGACCTGGAAGGAGGCCGAGATCGAAACCATCGAGGCCAAGTACCAGGCCCTCAAGCCCGGCCTGCAGGACCTCTTCACCGGCGAGCAGAGCCAGGACCCCGAGACCCTCTGGGGCGGCGAGGAGCCGGCGCGGATCGCCGCGCGCTGGCAGGAGGCCAGCCGGCCGGTCGCCCGGGAGATCCGCGAGGCGCACGATGCCGGCCGCATCCAGCAGGACCTCGTCTATCTCGCCTGGTCCTACGCTCACATGAGCTGCAACCGCCTGGGGATCGATCCCACACCCGAGGCCCTGCTGCGCTATTTCATGCACCGCCTGCTGGAGGACGGCGGAGGACCGGCCTGAATCCCTCCACGCCCGCTGTGATCGGCCAGCTCACCCTCCTGCGCATCGCCGCGCTCTCCTTCGAGACCCTGGCGCCGCTCGCCGCCGGGGAGGCCCTGGCGCGCCTCGACGCCGCCCGCGAGCTGGAGGAGCGCCTCGACGCCGAGGTGACGCGGCTCACCGACGCCCTCCACGGTGTCGCGGGCGAGCCACCGGGCGAAGGAGAAACCGAGGCCGCGCGCACCCGCCTGGCCGTCATCGCCCTGCGGCGCTCCCTCCACAATCGCCGGCGGGTTCCCCCGGCGCAGCTCGACGGCCTGCGCGAGGTCCTGCCGGCGGAGCTCTTCACCGGGATCGGGGAGCACCTCGCCCGCCGCGCCGAGCTCGCCACCCTCCAGGCCGACTTCGCCCGCGCCTACCGCGCCGACCTGCTGCGCGCCCGCCGCGCCCTGCTCGCCCTCGCCGGCCGGCCCGTGTTCAAGGAGGGGATGCGGCTGGTCAGCCGGGCGCTCCTCGACCGGCTGGAAGCCATGTCAGGGTTGGACCCCGCCCGCTGGCGCCACGACGAGCGCCACGCCGCGGCCAAGCTCACGGCCTACGCCGCCCGCTTCGCCACCAAGACGAGCCCCAACTCCGTCTTCTGCGCCGTGGCCCTGGCTTGGCTCCACGGCCGCGAGGCCACGGTCAAGGGGGAGAACCGGCCGGCCAGGGTCGACGTCCTCCTCTCTGTCGCCGAAGCCCGCAAGGTCTCGGCCTGCCTGGGGGCCGACCGCGCCGCCTGGCCGGCCATCGTGCCTCGCCTCAACCCCACCCTGCGCCGCGAGGACGGCCCCGAGGGTGCCTGGGTCTTCTGGCGCCCCATCACCGCCCGCCGCGAGAGCGACATGGAGGTCCGCTCGCGCACCAGGGCGCAGCCGGTCCTCGACCTCTTCCATGAAGAGGCCGCCAAAGGGACCCTCACCCTCCCCGCGCTGCTCGCCGCCGTGGCCGAGCGCTACGAGGTCGGCATCGAGGAGCTGACCCCCTTCTTCGAGCAACTGGTGGACAAGGGGTTCCTGATCGCCGAGATCGAGCCGCCCTACAATGCTCGCCGCCCCCTCGCCTTCGTGGCGGAGACAATGCGCAATGCCCACTGCGACGCTCCCTGGCTCACGGAGATCGAGGACGTCGAGCGGGACGTCGAAGCCCTCTCCAGCCTGAGGCCGGAGGAGCGGATCCACGGCATGGACCGTGTCGAGGCGCGCCTCGCGGCCCTCCCCCACGTCCAGCCCCTGAAGGGGGACGTCCTGTTCCGAGTGGACACGGCCTCGGGCATCGAGGTCACCCTGCCGGAGCGCGTCCGCACCGACCTGGAGGTCCCCCTGCGGCGTTATATCCGCCTCTTCGCGGCCCTCTACCCTGAGCTGGCCTTCCGCCACGCCTACGCGGCACGCTTCCTCTCGCGCTTCCCCGCCGATACGGACGTCCCCCTGCTCGACCTCTACCACGGCCTCTTCGAGCCCGAGCCGCAGGAACGCCCCGAGTCCTTCCCCCAGGCGCCTCCCGGCGCGGACGAAGCCGCCGCCGTCCTCGAGCGGACGAGGGACCTCTTCGCCGCCCGCGCTCGGGCCGCGATCGCCGCCGGGGAGGACGAGGTCGAGCTGACGGAGGAGGACTGGGAGACGCTCGTGGGCGGTTCGCGGGAGCCCACCTGGTCGGCGGGCGTCCTCTTCCAGATCGCGGCCCGGGACGCGGGGGAGATCGCGGCCGGCTGCTACCGCATAATCTTGAACGCCCTCTTCGGGCCCGGCATCGCCCTCGCCCGCTTCGCCCACCTCCTCGGCGGCCCCTCGCCGGATACCGCGGGCAACCCTGTGGCCCGCGAGGTGGCACGGAGCTGGGAGCCCTTGGCGCGGGAGGGGGCGATCTTCGCCGAGGTCACCTACAACCATTTCGGCCGCAGCGCCAACGCCGGCCTGCGCCCCACCCTCTTCCGCCACGAGATCGAGCTGCTGGGCGAGCGCGCCAACCCTGAAGCCAAGGTGATCCCCCTGACCGAGCTGACCGTGCGCTGGGACGAGACGGCCGGCCGCTTCGTGATGCTCTGGGCAGCCCCCGGCCGTGAGAGTGTCGAGGTGGTGCCCCTGATCACCAGCGGCGTGAGCCCGGAGGGGTTCGTCTCCTTCCTGGTCGAGATCGGCCGCCAGGGCCTTCAGCCCCTCGCCTGGTTCCCCGGCTTCGACGTCCCGGGGATCGCGCGCTGGCCCCGCTTCCGCAGCGACCACCTCGTCCTCTTTCGCCGCCGCTGGGTCTTCGTTCCGGGCGAAGCGCCGGAGCCGCCCCGAGAGGGCACCGACCCCGAAGCCGCCGGCGCTCAATTCTTCGCCCGGACCCAGGCCTGGCGCCGCACCCACGCCCTCCCCCGCCACGTCTTCCTCCACACCCCGGCCGAGCCCAAGCCCTTCTATGCCGACCTCGACTCCCCGCTCGCGGTCGACCTCCTCCGCCGTGCCCTCTCCCCCTCTGAAGAAGGCGCCGCGCCGCCGACCCTCCATGTCACCGAGATGCTCCCCGGGCCGGACGAGATGTGGATCGCGGACGAACGGGGCCGATATGCGGCCGAGCTGCTGCTGCACCTGAGCGGGCCGCCGCAGGCGCTCACCACGAAAAACTAGCTGCCTCGGCTCAGCAAACTTTACGGCGCCTCGGATAAAATCAGCCAGCCGGGAAAACCTTGCGGCCACTCAGCAAGCTTCAGGGCGCTCCGCCAAACTTTACGACGGACTGGATAAGCTTCGCCAAGCCGCCAAACTTTACGCCACTCCGCCAACCTTACCGCGGTCCAGCAAACCTTGCAGTCATGCACCAAGCTTTACGGCGGACTGGATAAGCTTGGCTGGCTCAGCAAACCTTACGGCGGCTCGGATAAAAACAGCCAACCCGGCAAACTCCTGGGCGTCCCGCCAAACTTTACAACGGGCTTGATAAGCTTAGCCAAGCCGCCAAGCTTTACGCCACTCCGCCGAGCTTACAGCGGCCCAGCAAACCTGATGGCCGTCCGGCAAACTCTACGGCGGCCGGGATAAGCTTCGCCAGCCCGTCAAACTTTACGGCGCCCCTCCTAAAGGCTATTCCAGGCCCGCGGGTCGAGATCGTGGGGCAGCGGCGTCAAGGTCTCGAAACCGTCCTCGCCCAGATGGACCATGTCCTCCAGGCGCACGGCCCAGGCTTCTTCGGGCTCGTAGAGACCGGGCTCGAGGGTGAAGACGTCACCCTCGCGCAAGACGCCTTCGGCACCCGTGGCCTTCTTGAGGGTGGGAAATTCGTGGAGGTCGAAGCCCACCCCGTGACCCAGGTTGTGGACGTAGCCCCGGGTGGTGCCCGGCTCGGAGATGGGGGTGGGAAACCCGGCGGCCTCGAAGCGGGCGCAAACCGCCTCCTGGACCTCCCAGCCGCGAACGCCCGGCGCCGAGCGCAGGTGCGCCTCTTCGAGCGCCTCGCGCACCAGGGCATGGCCGCGGCGCAGGGCCTCCGAGGGCTCGCCCACGCAGAAGGTGCGGGTGCAGTCCGCGAACAGCCGGAGACGAGGGAAGACGTCCACCACCAGCGACTCGCCGGCCCGCAGCACGCGGTCGGGCGTGCCGGAGCAGTGGGGGATCGCCCCCTCCTCCGCCGGCCCGATGATGTTCCCCCGCGGCTGCTCCAGGCCGCTGCCGCCGAGCACCCGCGAGATCTCGGCGCGCAGACGAGCCACCTTCAGGCGCTCGCCCTCCAGCCACAGCTCCCTGTCCTCACCGATGGTGGCCGCCGCCAACAGCCGGGCCACGGCGCGGAAGGCGTCGCAGGTGACCGCCGCCGCCTGCCGGATGCCTTCGACCTCGGAGGGCTCCTTGCGCTTGCGCACCGTTTGGACCAGGGCATTGCCCGGCACCCAGGTCCAGCCCTGGCCGCTCAGAACCGCGCAGGCCCCCTGGATCACCCCGGCCTGGCCGTGCCCGGCGAGGGCGACGCGCCCGGGCGCCACGCCGCAGCGTGCGAGGGCCCGCCCCGCGACCCGGGCGAGGAAGTACGCCGGATCGGGCAGCTCGCTCGACCAGCGGGAGACGTCCAGATCTTCAGGGGTGAGCAGGGCGAGCCCGGTGGCCGCCGCCTCCTCGCGCTCCATGGGGGTCAGGAAGCCGAGGCGCGGCTCGGCTCCCTGAGGAAGCCGGGAGAGCACCAGCAGACACTCCCCCAAGTGGGCCGGAGCGGGCAGCAGGGACGCGAGGTCGGAGTCCTCAGCCGACGGCGCCAGGACGAGCAACGCCTCGCAGCCGAGCTCCGCGAGCCCGGCGGACAGCGCGGCGAGGCGCGCCTTCATGCGGTGGCTTCGTGGGTGGCGGCTTCGCTGGCTTTGCTGCTATGCCGCTCGATGAGCTCCCGGAACGCCGACTTGCTTCGCAAGCCCACCATCTGGTCGGCGACCTGTCCGCCCTTGAACAGCAGGAACATGGGGATGCCCTGGACCCCGAAATTGAAGGCCAGCTCCTGGTTCTCGTCGACGTTGACCTTGGCGATGCGCACCTTGTCGTGCATCTCGTCCGCCAGCTCGTCGAGCACCGGCGCCACGGCGCGGCAGGGGCCGCACCACGGCGCCCAGAAGTCGACCAGCACGGGCTTCTCGGACTTGAGGACCTCGGACTCGAAGTTCCCCTGGTCGACCATCACGATCTTGTCATTGGCCATGTTGAACCTTTCCTCTCTCCGGAATCAGTCGATGGGCCGCGATCGCGGCCTTACTCCCCCTCTAACGCCGCCGACGGCGCCTCTTGTTCCAGCCGCCGCCGAAAGAAGTAGTCCCGCGTGGCGTCGACGTCGCGGCGGATCTGGGCCGAGAGGTCCATCACGTTGGGGAAGATCCGCTCCTCCCGCAGCCGCTTGTAGAACTCGAGCTCGATCTTCTGGCCGTAGACGTCGGCCTTGAAGTCCAGGATGTGGCTCTCCACCACCCGCTGGTAGTTCTCGTACACCGTCGGCCGGGTGCCGATGTTGGTGACGCAGTCGAAGGTCGCCGGATAGCTCGGGAAGAACACCCGGCTGGCATAGACGCCGTCGGCCGGCAGCAGCTTGTTGTCGGTCATCAGGTTGATCGTCGGCCAGCCCAGCCGCTTCCCCATGCGGTCGCCGCGGGCGATGACGCCCGCGAGGGAGTAGGGCCGGCCCAGCATCTCCGCGGCCTCGGTGACCTTCCCTTCGGACACGGCGCGGCGGATGCGGGTGCTGGAGATCCGCTCGCCGCCATAGACCACCTCCTCCACCCCGGCGGCGGTGAAGCCCAGCTCTCGCCCCATCTCCTGCAGCAGTGCCAGGTCCCCCTCCCGCTTGTGGCCGAAGACGAAGCCCGAGCCGACGTAGATCTCCTTGAGGTCCAGCTTGTCGTGCAGGAGCTCGCGGACGAACGCCCGCGCCGGCACCCGCGACAGCTCCGGGGTGAAGCGGACCACCAGCATTACCGCCACCCCGGCCTCCTCCAGCAGCTTCTCCTTCTGCTTCGGCGTGGTCAGGGGGATGGGTGTCCGCTCGGGCGCGAGCACGGTCATGGGATGGGGATCGAAGGTCACCACCACCGGCGGCACCCTCAGCTCCTCGGCCCGCGCCACCACCCGGTCGAGGATGGCCCGCTGGCCGCGGTGCACGCCGTCGAAGTTGCCGATGGTGCCGACGCCCCCGCGCGGCAGGTCACTGGCGTTGTACGCGTCCTGGAAGACGTGCATGGAGAAGGGTCAGGCGAGAACGCCTTCAGAGAGGATCACCCGGTCCGCGTCCCGCGGCCGGGCGGCACCCACGATGTGCCCCACCAGATCGTCGGCGAAAGCTTCGGTGATCTCCACCTCGACGAGGGTCCCCGCCGGCGCCGAGCCGTCGTTGAGCAGCACCCGGCCGTCGATCTGCGGGGCCATGCCGTGGTGGCGCCCCTGAAGGAGGTGCTCGGACTCCTCGCAGGCGCCCTCCACCAGCACGGTCAGGCGCTGTCCCACCAGCCGCCGCCGCTGCGCGAGGGCGATGGGCTTCTGCGCCTCCAGGAGCTGGCGCAGGCGGCGGCGCTGGGTGTTGCGGGGCACCCGGCCCTTGAGCCCGGCGCCGGGCGTCCCCTCCTCGGGGCTGTAGGCGAAGGCGCCCAGGTGGTCGAAGCGGGCCTCGCGGATGAAGGCCAGGAGGTCCTGGAACTGCTCCTCCGTCTCGCCCGGGAAGCCGACGATGAAGGTGGAGCGCAGGAAGACGTCCGGCGCCAGCTCCCGGGCCCGTTCGAGGAGGCGAAGATAGCGCTTCGCGTCGCCGCCCCGCCGCATGGCCGTCAGGACGTCGCCGTGGCTGTGCTGGAGGGGCATGTCGAGATAGGAGCAGAAGCGCTCCTCGGTGCCCATCAGCCGCAGCAGGTCCTCGTCCAGGGTGGTTGGATAGGCGTAGAGAAACCGCAACCAGGGGATCGACGTCTCGGCGAGCAGGGCCTCCACGAGCCGCACCAGGCCATGGCGGCGCATCCCTAAGTCCTCACCGTAGCGGGTGGTGTCCTGGGCGATGAGGTTGAGCTCGGCGATCCCCGCGGCTTCGAGCTGCTTCGCCTCCGCCACCAGGCTCTCGATGGTGCGGCTGCGGAACCGGCCGCGCCAGATGGGGATCGCGCAGAAGGTGCAGGGATTGTTGCACCCCTCGGCGACCTTCAGATAGGCGTGCCCCCGAGTGGTGAGCAGGCGGGGGGCCGTGTGGTCGAACACCAGGTGGGACGGCGCCGGCAGCGGCGGCCCGCCGCCGAGCTGCACCACGTCGCCCACGTCGCGGAGCTGGTCGAGGCCCACGAAGCCGTCGATCTCGGGGATCTCCTTCGCGAGCTGGTCCCCGAAACGGTTGACCATGCAGCCGGCCACCAGCACCTTCCCGACGCCCCGGCCCTTGCGCCCCACGACCTCCAGGATGGTGTCGATCGACTCCTGCTGGGCCTCTTCGATGAAGGCGCAGGTGTTGACCACCACCGTATCGGCCGTATCCAGGTCGTTGACCACGTCATAGCCACGGCGGGAGAGCTCGCCCAGCATGATCTCGCTGTCCACGAGGTTCTTCGGACAGCCGAGGCTGATCATGCCCACACGCGGGCGCTGGCTGGGCTGGCCGGGGGCGGACATAGGCGCGGAGTCTAACAGATCGGGGGGTGGGGATGATTCCGCGGCCCGGCAGCGGGAGACAGGACAAACACGGACGCACAAGGACAGACACCGGCGAGGAAACCCCCGTCCTCGCGGCCTCCACTCAAGTCCTTGCAGTTCGTGTTCGTCCCTGTTCGTCCGTGTGTCCTTGCAGCCACCCCCTACACCTCCGCCGCCTGCAACCGCTCCTTCTCCATCTGGGCGGCCACCAGGCTGGCGTAGACGCCTTCGCGGGCGATGAGCTCGTCGTGGCGGCCCTGCTCGACGAGGCGGCCGTCGTCCATGACCAGGATCAGGTCGGCGTGGCGGATGGTGGAGAGGCGGTGGGCGATGACGATGCGGGTGGTGCGCAGGGCTTCGAGCTCGCGCTGGATCTCCCGCTCGGTACGGGTGTCGAGGGCGCTCGTGGCCTCATCCAACAGCAGGATCGCCGGCCGGTGGACGAGGGCGCGGGCCAGGGCCAGGCGCTGGCGCTGGCCGCCGGAGAGGGAGGCGCCGCCGTCCGCCAGGATGGAGTCGTAGCCCATGGGCATGGCCAGGACGTCGTCGTGGATGTGCGCCAGCTTGGCCGCCTCCACCGCCCGCGACAGGGGCAGCGTCGGGTCCGACAGGGTGATGTTGCCGCGGATGCTGTTGCCGAAGAGATACGGGTGCTGGGGCACGACCCCCACCTGCCGGCGCACGGAGCGCAGGTCCAGCTCCGTGAGGTCGATGCCGTCGAACAGGATCCGCCCCTCCGTCGGCGTGTAGAGGCCCACGAGCAGCGAGGCCAGCGTCGACTTCCCCGCTCCGGAGCGGCCCACCAGGGCGACAAAGCGGCCGGCGGGGATGTCGATCGAGACGTCCTGGACCGCCCACGGCGCGAACGGTCCGTAGCGGAAGCTCACGTTCTCCAGGCGGATGTTCCCCTTGAGCCGCGGCGCCGGATTGACCGTGGCGGGGTCCTGCTCGCGCGGCGTCTCCAGCACGTCCTCGATGCGGTCCAGGTAGCTGCCCAGGAGTTGGAACTGGAAGGCGTTGGTGATCAGGGTCGAGAGCGGCGTCAGGAAGCCGGCGGCGAGGGCGTTCATGGCCAGCATCGTGCCCAGCGTCAGATGTCCCTGGAGCACCTGCACGGCGCCCCAGACGAGGATCACCAGCGGCGAGGCCGTGCCGAGGGCCGAGAGCGTCGAGTCGACGAACGCCTGCAGCCGGCCGCGGGAGAGGGAGACGTTGAGCACGTCCACGAACAGGTGGGACCACTGCTCCACCGACCGGTGCTCGGCGCCCGAGGCCTTGAGCGTCTCGATCCCCGCCAGCAGGTTCACCTGGTAGCTCTGCGACTTCGCCTCGGTCTGCAGCGAGCGCGACATCAGGTCGCGGGTGCGCTTGCGGGTGAAGAGGAAGAGGCCGATGCGCAGCGCGCCGAGCACCAGCACCAGGAAGCCCATGGTGGGGCTGGCCACGAAGAGGAGCACCAGGTAGACGGTGACCAGCAGGCCGTCCAGCACTCCGGAGAGGGCGCCCGAGGTGAGGATCTCGCGCACCGTGGAGTTGGAGGAGAGGCGCATGATGAGGTCGCCCGCCGAGCGCTGCTGGAAGAAGGCGTACGGCAGGTCGACGAGATGATCGAGGAACTCCAGGGTCATCCGCGCGTCGAGATGGGTGCGCATGTAGAGGAGGAGGTAGGAGCGCAGCAGCGACGAGAGGAAGCTGAAGCCCACGATCACCGCGAGACCGGCGCCCAGGACGGTGAGGAGCTGCACGTCTCCCTGGGGGATCACCCGGTCCACCAGCACGCCGATCAGGATCGGCATGGCGAGCGCGAAGAGCTGCACCATGGCCGAGGTCACCAGCACCCGCTGGAGCACGCCGGACTGCTCCTTGAGCAGGCGGATGAAGCGGTCCAGCCGCCGTGGCTGCCCCTCCTGCGGCTCGAAGTCCTCGCCGGTCTCGAACATCAGGGCGACGCCGGTGAACGAGCGGCCCAGCTCCTCGCGGCTGACCTTGCGCCGGCCGCCTCCCGGGTCCACGATCTCGGCGCCGTCGCGGGTCAAGCGCTCGAAGACGAGGAAGTGGTTGAACTGCCAGTGGAGGATCGAGCCCGGCGGCAGGAAGCGCAGGTCGTCGACCTCCTCCACCTTGACGCCCCGGCCGCGCAGCCCGAAGATCCGCCCGGCCGAGAGGAGGGCGAGGGCGTCGGCGCCGTCGCGGCCGAAGCCGGTGATCTTGCGCACCTCGTCCAGCCGCAGGTGCTTGCCGTGATAGGCGAGCACCATGGTGAGGCTGGCGGCGCCGCAGTCGCTGGGTGTGGTCTGCTGGACGAAGGGCACGCGCCGCCGCCGGCGCGAGAAGGTGATCCGCTGCAGCGCCGGGAAGCGCTCGTGGAGCGGAGTTAAGGGTGGCGGCGATGGCGGCGATGGCGGCGGAGCCTGAGCCGGCTGCGTCTCAGGCATCGGCCCCCTCCCGCGGCTCGAACAGCGCCTTCAGGGCCGGCACCAGGGCCACCAGCACGCGCTCGGAGCGGATGCGCACCTCGGCCGTCCCCCACATGCCGTCGTGGAAACGGCGCACCCGGCCGTCGGACTCGAAAGTGTTGGAGGCGAGGCGGGCCGTGACCCGCACCACCGGCCCGGTGAGCTGTACGGCGTCGGCGATCTCGTCGCCCAGGGCGCGGCGGGCCTCCGCCGGCCCCACCACCTCGTCGCCCACCGACTCCACCACCAGGCGCTGGTAGGCGTAGCGGTAGCCCTGGACCTCCAGGCGCAGGGGCATGCCGGGCTTGAGCAGCGGGCGGAACTCGCCGGGCAGCAGGGCGATGACCTGAGGGTGCTCCTGGCCACGAACCAGGGAGAGGAGCGACTGGCCGGGGGCGATGTGCTGGCCTGGGCGCACGCGGATGTCGCTCACCACTCCGGCCGCCGGCGCCCGCACCTCGCGCTCGGCGAGGTTGGCCCGCGCCAGCTCGCGCTGCGCCCGCAGGGAGAGGAGGTTCTGCTCGGCGCCACGGTCCGCGGGGTCGCGCAGCCGGTTGATGAGCTGCAGCTCGAATTCATGGTCGATGCGCGCCAGCTCGGCCGCCTCCCGCGCGCCATAGAAGCGCACCAGCAGCCGGCCGGCCTCCACCGTCTGGCCGGTCGTCACCCCCACGTCGGTGACGGTGCCGTCGGCGGTGGCGGTGAGGTCGGTGCGGCCGCCCAGGCGCACCACCGCCGGACCCGAGGCGTACTCCCGCACCTTGGCGAGAACGCAGAAGAGCACGCTCGCCACCATCACGGCGAGCAGCAGCCGGTAGGTCCAGCGCATCCAGCCGGGATCGACGCGCAACAGGTCTCCCTCGGAGCGCAGCCCCACCTGGTGGTGCTCCACCGCCTCCTCGCGGAACAGGCCGGGCGCCGGCAGGCCCGAGGTGTTCTTCTCCGCCGCCGCCATGCGGAGTTGGGTGAAGGCGGGGATCGCCGCCTCCGCGAGCCGGGTCAGGTGGTCCAGGTCTTCGTCGCCGAACGGCTTGCCCTCGGGAGGGCGCACGGCCGCCAGCACCGCGAGGACGGCGCCGTCCGAGCCCAGCACGGGCACGGCGGCGAAGCGCTCCTCGCCCGTCGCCTGCGGGTCATCCGCGTCGCGATCGAAGCGCGGGTCGCGGCCGATCCGGTCCACGACCAGCGGCTGGCCGGTGCGGACCACGAAGCTCACCAGCCCCACGGCGGCGGTCTCCCGCCGCTCCTCCTGGTCCTCGCCGCCCATGCCGCCGTCCCACAGGGTCTCGCTCCCCGGCTCATAGATCAGACAGTAGCCGCGCGCGGCCTCGCCGAGGTCCTCCACCGCCTCGGCCGCGACTCGCGCCACGGCGGACGGACGGCTCTGGGTGGCGAGAGCCTGGGTATGGCTCAGGAGGCGGCGGGAGAAGACGATCCGCTGCCGCTCCTCCTCACCCCCCTCAAGGGCGGCGGCGCGCCAGCGGCCGGCGGCGCCCCGCAGCAGGGCGATCAGGTCGGCGGACGGCACCGGCTCCTGGCTGAGGTAGAAGAGGCGGTCGCGATCGATCAGCTCCTGAAAGAGGGTGGGATCGGGTCCTCCGGCGAGCACGAGGTTCACCCGCTCCGGGCTGGCGGGGATCGCCTCCGCGTCCTCCACCAGGCGCCGTGCCCGCTCGCCGGAGACGGCCGCCCCCACGGCCAGCACGGCCACCGGCTGGGCCTTGAGCAGGCGCAGAGCCTCCCCTTCCGAGTCCGCCACCAGCAGGTGCAACTCGGGCCCGAGCAGGCGCAGGCAGGCTTCCACACTTTCACCGTCGAAGCCGGCCAGCAGGGCGATGGGGGTTGAATCTCGGATCTCGAACCTCCTCAACGGGACTGGAGCGCGTACACCGTCGTCTTTGGATTGTACGCCTTCCAATCGAACCAATAGTCTTTCAGAACGTAGACTTTGGGCAGCTTCTTCCCTGCCAGAGGGCCGCTCACGGCCTCCCCTGCGAAGCTCCAGACACTCCCCGTCCCGGCATCGAGGAGCACCAGAGGCGAGCTCGCCGGCTTCAGGAAGAGCTGCAGCTCCCGCCCGTCCACCCGTCTCTCAAACGCGCGCACCGAGCGGCCATCCTCACCTACGACCAAGATCACAGGGACGCCGCCGACCGCGTCCTGGACAGGATTCTGCCGCCGCAGCGCGGCGAAGGGATAGGCCCGCGCCACGTCCCCCAGCCGGACCCCCGCCACCAGCTCGCGGGGACCGAAGGGATCGCCCTTCGCCGGCGCCACCGTCACCGGCAGGCGGGCGACGTCCGCCTCCCAGCTCTCCGACTCCAGCCGCCCGGGAACAGGGTCCGGCCGCAGCACCCGGCCGCCGGGGTGCTCCCGCTTCCAGTCCGCGAAGGCGATCTCGTCGTGGAACACGAGGTCGAGCCGCCGCCCCTTGAGCGGCCCCTGGATGGCCTCGCCCGTCACCTGCTGCCACCAGGACCCGGTCTCCTCGTCAGCCATGAGGAAGTTCTGGTTGTTGATCCCCGCCAGATGGAACCGGAGCCGCCTGCCGGCCACTTCTGCTCTCCACACCAGACCGGTGTGACAGAGCGTTCAGTAGGTGGCGGCGACCGGAACGCCGCCGATCTCGTCCATCACGAGGTGGTGATAGGCGATCTGGCGTACCGGCCAGGCCACGGCCTCGCCATTGCGCTCGACGCCCAGAACGAGGTCGCCGTCCTTCATCCAGCCGGCCTCGTCCACCCGGGCGTAGCGGGGGTTCGCCAGGGGCGCGAACATCTTCTCGAAAACGTTCGTCCGCGCCAGCCAGGCGGCCCCCCCCAGTGGCACCAGGGCCAGGACCAGCAACGCCCGGCGCCACCACCGAGCATCGCGCCACAGCCCCGCGGCGAGCGCCGCCCCGGCCGCCAGCGCCAGCACCGTGGCCCAGGGAGCCGCGCGCCGGCAGGCGTAGGCCAGGGCCACCCCCGCCTGGGTCTGCGGCTCGAACGGCCGGATCTCCCACAGGGGGATCGCGACCAGCGCCACGGCGGCCACGACGAGGAGGAACAGGCCGAGGGCGGCCAGGCGTCGGGGGAGTGCAGACATCATCATCTCCTTATCTCTTCTTTCTGAGTTTGTCAGAAGCGAGCGGCTCAAGGCTAAGATGTTCCGATGCGCCGCCTCTCCCCTCTCCTCCTCGCCCTCCTCCTCGCCGCCGCCGGCTGCGACCGCCGGGCGCAGCCCGCCGCCACCGCGGAGGCCGCTCCCAAGCCCCTTCCCAAGCCGGCTCCGGCCACGGCCCCCCCGGAGGAGCGCAAGGGCTGGCTCGGCGTGGTGGTGGCCCGGGAGTCGGTCGACGTCACGGCCGACTCGCAGGGACGTCTCCAGGCGGTCTACGTGTCGATCGGCGACCGGGTGAAGCGGGGCGACCGCATCGCCTCCCTCGACACCCGCATCGCCGCCCAGGACCTGGAGATGGCCCGCTCCTCGCTCAAAGCGAACGAAGCCGACGAGCGCCGGGCCACGGACGAGCTGTCCGAGGCCCAGGCCCGCAACGACCGGCGGCAGAAGAACCCCGACTTCTTCTCCAAAGAGGATCTGGCCGACGCGGCCCTGAAGGCCAAGACCGCCGCCGCGGCTCTGGAGGTGGCACGCTCGCGCACCGCCGAGCAGCAGGCCAAGATCCGGCAGCTCGAGACCAGCCTGTCGCGCAACGAGATCCGGGCCCCTTTCGACGGCCGGGTGGCCGCGCGCTTCGCGGACGCGGGAGCCCTGGTGGGGCCCGGCACTCCGGTGGTGCGCCTGATCAGCGCCGGCGACCTCATGGTGCGTGCCGCCGTCCCCCCCGAGGAGGCCCGCCGCCTCGCCACGGGCGCTCCGGTCACCGCCAACGTGCGCACCCTGAGCCTCCCCGTACCGGGCACCATCCAGCGCATTTCCCCGGAAGTGGACGCCGCTTCCCAGATGGTGCTCATCGAAGTCCACCTCGACCCCACCCCCGACACCGAGTCGAGGTTGCAGACCGGCCAGGTGGTGGACGTGGCGCCGCGGCAGGGGTGAGAAGGGCTCCCGGCGCGCACGCCGGGAGCGCGCGCGCCGGAGCCTCGCGGGTGATGCCGCTACACGGCCACGCTGTGCAGACCGCGCCGCTGCGGGGCGGGCTCCTCGAAGTCGAGGCCGTTCATCTCGGCCATCTCGAGGAGCTGCTCCATGAAGAAGAAGCGCAGGGGGGCGACGTGGGCGTCCTGCCGCTTCCACTCGCCGAAGAGGTCCTCCAGGAGGTGCTGCTCGGAGATGAGCTGGCGGCCGCACCAGCGCCGGACCACCGGGTGAAGGAAGACGCTCTCCTCCGCCTTGCCCGGCTCGGGATTGCGGTCGATGGCGAAGGGATCGCCCTCCACCTTCCCGAACTCCAGCGTGATCGTGTAGTAGTGCAGGTTCTTGCCGAGCTCGTCGTTGTGGACGTAGGCGAGGGGCAGCTCCTCGTAATAGAGGGCCCGGTTCCAATCCTCGTCCACCACGATGACGTCGTGGAGGAAGCCGAACTGCTGCCACAGCGCCGAGGTGCGGTTGATGCGCGCCAGCGTCGCCTCCACCAGCCCTTCAGGCGTGGGCTCGATCTCCCGCGCCGGCCAGTCCCGATGATGGTACTTCTTCTCCAGCATGCGGAACAGGGAGCGCACGTTGTAGCGGAAGCCGTGGATGAAGGCGGAGGTGTGCTTCTTGTAGTCGTTGGCCTGCATCAGGGTGCCGGCGAAGTAGAGGCCGGGCACGTTGATCGACTCCCAGTCCGGCATCTGGGCCGGCAGGCGGTTGTTGATCACCAGCTCCGGCCGGCACTCCTCGGAGAAGATCGAGTCGTCGAAACGGAAGCCGGTGCAGACGATCACCCGGTCGTAGGTCAGCTCCTCGGTCTCGCCGTGGGCGTGGCTGTAGCGCACCGACACGACGCAGCCGCCGTCGCGCCGCTCGATGCGGTCCACCGTGCAGTCGAGGACGGCGTTCTGGGTCTTGAGCTGATAGGTGTCGAGGAAGTTGTTGTTGACCGCCCGCAGGTGCCCCACGAAATGGGTCTTCCAGGCCAGCCGCAGCGGGTTGGGGCTGGCCACGTGCAGCAGCGCGGTGGTGGGGATGAGGTTGTCCGCCGTTTCGAACGCGGAGTTGCCCTTGCCCAGGATGAGGACGCGCTGGTTGGCGAAGTCCTCCGGATCGACCGAGACGTCGACGTAGTTCTCCGCCAGCTCGATGCCCGGGATCGCCGGCACGAAAGGTTTGCTCACTCCCGTCGCCACGATGAGGCGCCGGCTGGTGAAGACGTTCCCCTCGCCGTCCACGAGCCGGAACTGATTCGGCCGCGGCTTCTCCACCCGCAGGATGCGGGTGTTGCAGCGGACGTTGAGCTCATGGAAGTCGGCGTAGTCGCCGAGGTAGCGCACGAGCTCGTCGGCGGGCGGGAAGTAGCGGCGGCTGTACTCCCGGAACAGCAGCCGGCCGTCCCCCTCGCTGAGCAGCGAGTTCCAGTCGAACCGCAGGTTGACCTCCGGGTCCTCGGACCCGGTGTAGACCTTGTTGCTGGAGAGCAGGGTACGGTGGCGAGGGAAGGTCTTGAAGAAGTGTCCGGGGCAATCCCCTCCTTCGAGGATCAGGTAGCT
>DATARR010000145.1:0-2848 GCA_036264085.1 Thermoanaerobaculia bacterium
CAGAATCTCATGGACGTAATTCGGCACCTCTTCCTCCACCAGATGGCCGTCCACCAACTCTCCCCGCTCGTCTTTGGGTAAGGCAAACCACTCGGCGAGGGAGAGCTCGCCGGGGACCGCCTCATCTAGAAGGGAATGCCGACTCATAGCAAGTCAAATCCTAGCATGGCAGGTCAAGGGGCACGGATGGTCTTCTCGCGGGTGATGGCGGCTGGAGATTCGAGCCCTTCGAGGAGACGCCCCGCGGTCCCCGTGGCCTGCCATGGGTGTCGTTTAGGACCTGGGGACGTCTTCTATGAGAAGGCCACCAATGTCAAGGCCGCCTTGGCGGCCGTCCTTAGTTGGACTGTCGGAGTTGCGGTCTTGTCCCCGAGTCTTCTATCCGCACTCTCAAGGAGCCCTTCACCGGACTCGGTGCATTATGGGGTACCACCGCCTCCGCGCTGCAATCTCTACGGCGGCCTCGAAGGCCAAGACGCCCAGCGCAGTCGCCGAAACGGGGGTTCTGACTCGCACTCCGATCGATCCTTTCTTTCCTCCTACGTGAGCTTTTTTCTGCGCTTGGCTTTAGGCTGCTGCCGGCCGGCGATGCGACTGGTAATCCTCGCCGCTGACCCAGAGCCGGTGCATCACCACCGCCACTTTGCGGGCGACCGCCACGACAGCTCGCTTCTTTCCGCTCTTGCCTCCTCGCCGCGTCAGCTCGAGTCCGAAGCTCCGCAGGTCGCTGTCCTCGCCAAAGGGTCCGAGGATGTAGTGGGCCGCCTGCACCAGCAATCGACGCATCAGGCCGTCACCCTGCCGGGTGATCGGCAGTTGGGGAGTCGAGCGCCCCGAGCTGCGGCTCGCCGGCACCAGACCCAGATAGGCTCCTACCGCGCGCGAGCGAGCAAAGCGATGCGGATCGTCCAGGGTCAAAACGAAGCTTAGAGCGGTCAGCGCTCCCACTCCCCGAATCTGCCGCAACCGCTGGGTCACCGGGAAACGTTGCGACCAGGCTTCGACGTCCTTGTCGAAGGCTCCGATGCGGTCCGTCAAGTCAGCGATGACGGCCACTAATGGCTCCAGTGCGGCTCTCAGCCCTTGAGGTAAGAGGGGCAGCGCCCTACGCGCAAAGCTCTTCGCCGAGCATCCTGGCAGCCGGGCGCCGAACGACTTGACAGTCCCGCGCACCTGGTTGATCAGCATCGTCCTGGTTCTGACCAGACCGTCCCGGGCGCGAACCACGGCTAACGCTTGCTGAGACTCGGCACTGCGCAGATGAACCGGTGACAGCAGACGCGGGTCCACGCGGCCTAACTGTGCCAGACAGCGAGCATCCCGCTCGTCGGTCTTTTGCTGACTCGACGCGATCGCCTGCACCTTGCTCGGATTGGCTGTGATCACCTCATGACCAATGCCCTCGACCAACCGGCGGACCCAGGGAGCATGCGTACCGCTCTCCAAGATCACCCGGCAGGGGGGCAACCCGGAAAAATAGCGCTGCAGACTCGACGCGGTCATCGACAACCGGCGCTCCTCCAGGATCGCTCCCGTCTCCCTGTCCAAACGGCAAATTTGGCTCGACCGATCTCCGAGATCCATCCCTAGAACCGACCCCCACACTCTGCTAGAGTTCTCCACGGCCAACCTCCTTTCGCGTCTAACCGCGCGATGTACCCTGCATGCAGGTCAGTATTCTGACACTGCGTTACAGGAGGTTGGCCTTCTCATCCCATCTCTACCGCCTCCGGCGAAACGGGCCGGTTGGGGACAGGGCCGGTCGGGGGACAACCCGGCGCGCTACAATCCCAGGCAGGCTCCTTGCTGGAGACTCTCGTCGGTTTCGGACGCGTACGCACACCATGCCCCTGCGCAAGAGCACCCTGGTCACCCTGAGCGTCGTCAAGGCGCTCCAGGCCCCTCTCAACCTGGTCGCCGGGGCGGTCGCGGCGGGGACCGCGTGGTGGTTCCACGATCCCACCTGGGCCCTCGTCTACGGCGCGGGCGCGGCGGGGTGGGTGGCGATCGCCACCGCCACGCACCGCTACCGGCCGCGCATCCAGGAGGACGCGCGGCGGCGGCGGGAGGCGAAGGCGGAGAAGGAGCGCGAGGCCCAGCGCCTCAAGTGCCAGCGGATGCTCGACGAGAGCCCCTTCGACCTCTGGACCCGCGCGGGCACCCTGCCGGACTACATGGCGGTCTTCGGCCGGCTGGTCGAGATCCGCGGCCGGGTCGCGCGCGTCCTCGCCGAGCGGGTGGACCTCGACGCCTTCACCAAGGCGGACATCCTGCACCAGCTCGGCACCATGCTCACCGCCTACCTGGGGTTCGTGCGCGAGCGGGTCTCGTACCTCCACATCCTGACCAACGTCCGCCCGGTAGTGATCGCGCCCAAGTCCTCGAACGCGCTCCCGGACTGGCGCAAGGACTGGCGCCGCCTCTCCGCGCGCCTCGCCCCCGCCTTCGTGCCGCCGATGCCGAGTGTGGAGAAGCGCCTGGCGGAAGTGGACGAGAAGACCCGCCAGATCCGCGACCTCGCCGCCCGCGAGCCCGCCACCGCCCGCACCCGCGAGTTCCACTTGGGCATCCTGCAGAAGCAGCGCGAGCTGCTCCTCGACTGCCACAAGCGCGACCAATGCGTCGTCGCCCAGCTTGGAGCCTTCTCCGACGCCTTCGAAGTCATCCACGGCCGCCTCAGCGCCTCCCAGTTCAGCGCCACCGAAGTCGCCAGCTACATGAGCCAGCTCGTCGAGCAGATCGTAGAGACCGAGCGCTTCGTGGAGACCCTCAGGCCCTCGATGGACGGGTTGATGGGCGGGCTGGATGCCGGGGTTGTGGGGCGGCCGACGGCGGTGCGGGTGGGGGG
>DATARR010000023.1:0-42485 GCA_036264085.1 Thermoanaerobaculia bacterium
CACGAAGTTCAAGGGCGAGGTGTACGTGCTGACGAAGGAGGAGGGTGGGCGCCACACGCCGTTCTTCAACGGCTACCGTCCGCAGTTCTACTTCCGGACGACGGACGTGACGGGAGTGGCGAAGCTGCCGGAGGGTACGGAGATGGTGATGCCGGGCGACAACGTGAACCTGGAGGTGGAGCTGATCGCTCCGATCGCGATGGAGAAGGGCGTGCGCTTCGCCATCCGCGAGGGTGGCCGCACGGTCGGCGCCGGCACCGTCACCGACATCGTCACGTAGGCGTTAGGGCAAAGGAGTCGAAGTACAGGCCAGTAGCTCTAACGGTAGAGCATCGGTCTCCAAAACCGAGGGTTGGGGGTTCGAATCCCTCCTGGCCTGCCAATCTTTCTTGAGTCTGAAGATCGGGGTCTCGCAATGAACTGGTGGAACAAGGCGAAGGAGTTCCTGTCGGAAACCCGCTCCGAAATGCGGAAGGTCTCCTTCCCGACTCGCGACGAGGTGGTGGCGACGACCATCGTGGTCCTCATCACCAGCACCGTCTTCGCGGCTTTCCTGTTCCTGGCGGATCAGGTGATCATCTACGCCTATCAGGGCATCGTCAAGGTGTTTGGATGACCGAGCCGATGAGCCCCGGCAGCTCCGGGCGGAAGTGGTACATCGTCCACACCTACTCCGGGTTCGAGGAGCGGGTGAAGGAGACCCTGCGCCAGCGCGCCGAGGCGCTGGGCATGGGGGAGGCCTTCGGCGAGATCCGCATTCCGACCGAGACGGTGGTGGAGTACAAGGGCGGGAAGAAGAAGGAGACGCAGCGCAAGTTCTTCCCCGGCTACATCCTGGTCGAGATGGAGATGTCCGACGCCGCCTGGCACGTGGTGAAGAACACGCCGAAGGTGACGGGCTTCGTCGGCACCGGCAAGAAGCCGACGCCGCTCTCCGAGGACGAGGTCAACAACATCCTCGAGCAGGTGGTCACGGCCAAGGAGAAGCCGAAGCCGAAGTACATGTTCGAGAAGTCGGAGCCGGTGCGGATCACCGACGGCCCCTTCAACAACTTCACCGGCGTGGTGGACGAGGTCAACCTCGACCGCAACACGCTCAAGGTCATGGTCACGATCTTCGGCCGGCAGACGCCGGTCGAGCTGGATTTCTCGCAGGTGCAGAAGCTCTGATCGGGGGTAAGAAGGAATGGCCAAGAAAGTCGTAGGACAGATCAAGCTGCAGATTCCGGCCGGCGCGGCGACGCCGGCGCCCCCGGTGGGGCCGGCCCTCGGCCAGGCGGGCGTCAACATCATGGACTTCGTGAAGAATTTCAACGCCCGTACGGCGGCGCAGGTGGGGCTGATCATCCCCGTGGTCGTCACCGTGTACGCCGATCGCAGCTACACCTTCATCACCAAGACCCCGCCCGCGGCCATCCTGCTGCGCAAGGCGGCGGGCGTGGAGAAGGGCTCGGGCGAGCCCAACAAGAAGAAGATCGGCAAGGTGACCCGGGCGCAGGTCGAGGAGATCGCCAAGACCAAGCTGCCGGATCTGAACGCGGCGAGCCTGGAGGCTGCGGTCAAGACCATCGAGGGGACGGCCCGCTCGATGGGGATCGAGATTCAGGGGTAGGAGGAAAGAGTCGTGCCCAAGCATGGAAAGAAGTATCGGCAGTCGGTGGCCAAGGTCGAGCACCGGCCCTATCCGCTCAACGACGCCATTCAGCTCGCCCGTGATGCCTCGTTCGTGAAGTTCGACGAGACGTTGGAGGTTGCCCTGCGTCTGGGCGTGGACCCCAAGCACGCCGACCAGATGGTGAGAGGGACCGTGGTGCTGCCGCACGGCCTGGGCAAGACCGCCCGGGTGCTGGTGTTCGCCAGCGGCGAGAAGCTGCGCGAGGCCGAGGAGGCCGGGGCGGACGTGGTCGGCGGCGACGAGCTGGCGAAGCGGATCGAGGGCGGGTGGCTGGAGTTCGACTCCGTCGTCGCCACTCCGGACATGATGCGGGTGGTCGGCCGGCTCGGCAAGGTGCTCGGTCCCCGCGGCCTGATGCCCAACCCGAAAGCGGGCACGGTGACCCTGGACGTCGCCAAGGCGGTCCAGGAGATCAAGGCCGGCAAGGTGGAGTTCCGCGTCGACAAGACGGGGATCATCCACGCGCCGGTGGGCAAGCTCTCCTTCGGCACCGACCGCCTGCGGGAGAACGCCGAGGCCCTGATCGGCGCCGTGCTCAAGGCCAAGCCCAGCGCGGCCAAGGGCAAGTACGTGCGGGGAGTCTCTCTCTCCTCGACGATGGGCCCCGGTATCAAGGTGGACGACACCAACCTCACCGCCGTCGAGGCCTAGGAGCCTAGGGAGAAATCAGCGATGCCTTTGACCCGCAGCGATAAAGAGCAGCTTCTGGAGCAATACGAGAACGGCCTCGCCAAGGCGCCGCACGCCTTCCTGATCGGCTATCAGGGGATCACCGTCCCCCAGGTGACCGAGCTGCGCAACCGGGTGCGGAATTCCGGCGGCGAATACGTGGTGGTCAAGAACACCGTGGCCCTGCGCGCCATCGACAGCAAGGCCCTGGCCCAGCTCAAGGATCATTTCGTGGGTCCGACGGCCGTGGTCTTCAGCGCCAAGGACCCGGTGGCGCTGGCCAAGGCCCTGACCGATTCGGTCAAGGACATGCCGGCCCTCCAGTTCAAGGCCGGGCTGGTGGAGGGGCGGGCCATCGGGGCGGACCAGATCAAGGACATCGCCTCGCTGCCCAGCCGCGAGGCGCTGATCGCCAAGCTCCTGTTCCTGCTGCAGTCGCCTATCGCCCGGTTCGCGCGGGTGCTGGCCGCCGTGCCGCAGTCGTTCGTGGCGGTCCTGGACCAGGTCCGGATCAAGAGAGAAGAGCAGGCTCCGGGAGTCTAGAGCCTTCGGGGATATGGAAGAAAAAGCGTAAGGAGAGAACGAGAACATGGCTATCGCGACCGAAGAATTCATCAAGCAGATCGACGAGCTCACCGTCCTCGAGCTCAATAGCCTCGTCAAGGCTCTCGAGGACCACTATGGCGTCTCCGCCGCGGCCGCGGCGGTCGCCGCGCCGGCCGGTGGCGCTGCCGCGGCAGCCGCTCCCGTCGAGGAGAAGACCGAGTTCGACGTGGTCCTCAAGGCGGCCGGCGACAAGAAGATCAACGTCATCAAGGCGGTGCGCGAGGTCACGAGCCTCGGCCTCAAGGAGGCCAAGGACCTCGTCGAGTCCGCACCCGCCACCGTCAAGGAAGGGGTCTCCAAGGACGAGGCCGCGGCGATCAAGAAGAAGTTCGAAGAGGCCGGGGCAACCATCGAGATCAAGTGAGCGCGGCGGACACAAGGAACAACGCCACGCGCTTTGGCTCGACGGGACCTGCCCACAGGTCGACGCGAACCATCAGTCGCCGGATCATCGCCCGCCCCGGGCATAAACCGGGGCTCGCGGCTGTTCTGGACATTGTTCACCATGCCCGGTGACCTTCCGTGCGGCAAGCGGGGGGCCGGGCATGGTGTCTCCTGCTTCCGGAACAGGAGCTTAAGGCACCCCCCACGGTAACGCTGGTTGCCGAGTAGATCTACCAAAGGCATCGAGGAGATAGCAAGACCCCTATGGATACCTTCCCCACCCCGCAGATTCCAACGCGCAACGGCCATCGGAAGGACTTCTCCCGGATCAGGACGTCGCTGCCAATCCCCAACCTGATCGACGTCCAGCGGCGCAGCTACGAGCGCTTCCTGCAGATGAACCTGCTGCCCGAGGAGCGGGCGAACCAGGGCCTGCAATCCGTTTTCACCGGCATCTTCCCGTTCTCCGACTTTCGCGAGACCTGCTCGCTCGACTTCGTGAAGTACTCGATCGGCGATTGGCAGTGCAAGTGCGGCGAGCTCAAGGGCCTCGAGTACCTCCGCATGACCTGCACCAACTGCGGTGCCAAGATCATGACGGACCATCCGCACGAGGAGACGGTCACCTGCACCGAGTGCGGCTTCGTGAACAAGAACCGGGTGACGAAGTGCGACATCTGCGGCAACCCGGTGGACCTCCAGCTCAAGTACTCGATCTCCGACTGCCAGGAGCGGGGGATGACCTTCGCCGTGCCGCTCAAGGTCACCTTCCGCCTCTTCGTCTACGACCGCGACCCGGAGACGGGCACGCGCATGATGCGCGACGCCAAGGAGGAGGAGGTCTACTTCGGCGACATCCCGCTGATGACGGACAACGGCACGTTCATCATCAACGGCACGGAGCGCGTCATCGTTTCGCAGCTCCACAGGAGCCCCGGCGTGTTCTTCACCAAGGAGGGGCCCCGCTCCTACCTGTCGAAGATCATCCCGTACCGCGGCTCGTGGGTGGAGTTCGAGTACGATCAGAAGGACGTGCTGTCGGTGCGCATCGACCGCAAGCGGAAGTTCCACGGCACGGTGTTCCTGCGCGCCCTGGGCCTGGAGTCCGACGAATCGATCCTGCGCCAGTTCTACACCCCGGTCGCCCTGACCTCCGAGGGGGGCGGCAAGTTCAACCTGCACGTCAGCCCCAAGGTCCTGGAGCCCGAGCGCCTGAAGGACCGGCAGAGCCGCGGCCGGCGCGAGACCTATCCCATTTTCGCCGGTATCACGCTCTCCCGGGAGCAGATCGGCAAGCTCGACACCGGCCAGACCCTGGCCTTCGAGGTCGGCCAGGAGGACCTGGAGCGCGCCTTCTTCATCGCCGACGTCGTCGACCTCGACACCGGCGAGGTACTCTTCGAGGCCAACGAGCTGGTGCCCGAGGACATCGAGGAGCGCCTCGACAACCGCAGCTCGACCCCGGTCGAGGTCTTCTTCCCCGACTGGGAGCTGACCGGCTCGACGCTCTCCAACACCCTGGCCAAGGACACGACCCGCAACTCCAAGGAGGCGCTGATCGAGATCTACCGGCGCATGCGTCCCGGCGATCCGCCGACCCTGGAGAGCGCCCGGTCGCTGTTCTACGGCATGTTCTTCGACGCCAAGCGCTACGACTTCTCGCGCGTCGGCCGCTTCAAGTTCAACATCAAGCTGGACACCGAGGTACCGGTGGACCAGAAGACCCTGTCGGCGGACGACTTCTTCCGCGTCATCGAGTACCTGCTCCGGCTGCAGAAGGACGTCGGCCGGGTGGACGACATCGACAACCTGGGCAACCGCCGGGTGCGCGCCGTGGGCGAGCTCCTGGAAAACCAGTTCAGGATCGGCCTCGTGCGCATGGAGCGGGCGATCAAGGAGAAGATGTCCGTCCACCAGGACATCGACTCGGCGATGCCCCACGACCTGATCAACTCCAAGCCGGTGATCGCGGCGATCAAGGAGTTCTTCGGCTCGTCGCAGCTCTCGCAGTTCATGGACCAGACGAATCCGCTGTCCGAGGTGACGCACAAGCGGCGCCTGTCGGCCCTGGGACCGGGCGGCCTCTCCCGCGAGCGGGCGGGATTCGAGGTGCGCGACGTCCACGCCACGCACTACGGCCGCATCTGCCCGATCGAGACGCCGGAAGGACCGAACATCGGCCTCATCTCGTCGCTCGCGACCTATGCCCGGATCAACGACTACGGCTTCATCGAGAGCCCGTACAAGAAGGTGGAGAACGGCCGCGTGCTCGACCACTTCCGGGTGCTCAAGGTGGGCGACGGCGCCTTCCGGCTGGGGCAGATCGTCACCGGCGACGAGCTCAAGGCGGAGAACGCGCGCCTGGAGAAGGCCGGCAAGCGGCTGGTCGACGCCGAGCCTCACGCCTTCTACCTGTCGGCGTGGGAGGAGGAGAAGTACATTATCGCCCAGGCCAACTCCCGCCTCGGCGAGGACGGCGTGTTCGTCAGCGAGCGGGTCGTCTCGCGGGCCGGCGGCGACTTCGTCACCGTCGAGCGCGACCGCCTCGACTACATGGACATCAGCCCGAAGCAGCTCGTGTCGGTGGCGGCGGCGCTCATTCCGTTCCTCGAGAACGACGACGCCAACCGCGCCCTCATGGGCTCGAACATGCAGCGCCAGGCCGTGCCGTTGCTGCGCAGCGACTCGCCGATCGTGGGCACCGGCCTCGAGGGGATCGTGGCCCAGGACTCAGGGGCGGTGGTGCTCACCAAGCGGGGCGGCATCGTCGACTCGGTGGACGCCGAGCGCATCATCGTGCGCGTCGAGGGCGAGGACCTGGACACGGGCGAGACCAAGGACTTCGGTGCCGACATCTATCAGCTCATCAAGTTCCGCCGCTCCAACCAGAACACCTGCATCACCCAGAAGCCGGTGGTCTTCGAGGGGATGCGGGTGAAGAAGGGGGACGTGCTGGCCGACGGCCCCTGCACCGAGCTCGGCGAGCTGGCGCTCGGCCGCAACGTGCTGGTGGCCTTCATGCCCTGGCGCGGCTACAACTTCGAGGACGCGATCCTGATCTCCGAGAAGCTGGTGCGGGAGGACTACTACACCTCCATCCACATCGAGGAGTTCGAGATCGAGGCCCGCGACACCAAGCTGGGACCCGAAGAGATCACCCGCGACATTCCGAACGTCTCGGAGTCGGCACTCAAGGATCTCGACGAGAGCGGCATCGTCCGCATCGGCGCCACGGTCAAGGCCGGCGACATCCTGGTGGGCAAGGTCACGCCCAAGGGCGAGACCCAGCTCACCCCCGAAGAGAAGCTGCTGCGGGCCATCTTCGGCGAGAAGGCGGGCGACGTCCGCGACGCCAGCCTCAAGGTGCCGCCGGGCATCGAGGGGACGATCGTCGACGTCAAGATCTTCTCCCGCAAGGGGGTCGAGAAGGACGTGCGGGCCAAGGAGATCGAGCTGTCGGAGATCGCTCGCCTCGAGAAGAACATCAAGGACGAGGTGCGCATCCTCACCGAGGAGCGCAACAAGAAGGTCAGCGACCTGCTGGCGGGCAAGAAGGTGACGGCCGCCGTCAAGTCGCGCACCGGCCAGGAGCTGCTCAAGGGCGGCGAGCCGATCACCGTGGCGGTGCTCGAGCGGCTCACCCGGCAGGAGATCCTGCGCCTGCCGGTCGACGAGCGGCGTCTCATCGACGCCGTGGAGATCGTCTACAAGAAGACGGACTCGCACATCGAGGTGCTACACCGGGTCAACGAGGAGCGCATCGGGCTCCTGCAGAAGGGCGACGAGCTGCCGCCCGGCGTCATCAAGCTGGTCAAGGTCTACGTCGCCATGAAGCGCAAGCTGCAGGTGGGCGACAAGATGGCCGGCCGCCATGGCAACAAGGGCGTCATCTCCCGCATCCTGCCGGAGGAGGACATGCCCTATATGCCGGACGGCACGCCTGTCGAGATCGTGCTCAACCCGCTGGGCGTGCCCAGCCGCATGAACGTCGGCCAGATCCTGGAGACCCACCTCGGGTGGGCCGGCCGGGCCTTGGGGCTCAAGTTCGCGACCCCGGTGTTCGACGGCGCCCGCGAGAGCGACATCAAGGACCTCCTCAAGGAGGCGAACCTGCCGTCGTCCGGCAAGACGCCGCTCTACGACGGCATGACGGGGGAGGCGTTCGAGCAGAAAGTGACGGTGGGTTACATCTACATGCTCAAGCTCTCCCACCTGGTGGACGACAAGATCCACGCCCGGTCGATCGGACCGTACTCCCTCATCACCCAGCAGCCGCTGGGCGGCAAGGCGCAGTTCGGCGGTCAGCGCTTCGGCGAGATGGAGGTCTGGGCCCTGGAGGCCTACGGTGCCGCCTACACCCTCCAGGAGCTGCTGACCGTCAAAAGCGACGACGTGGAAGGCCGGAGCAAGGTCTACGAGGCGATCGTGAAGGGGGACGTGCCGGAGCCACCGGGACTGCCCGAGTCCTTCAACGTCCTCGTGCGCGAGCTCCAGAGCCTCTGTCTTGACGTTGAGCTCCTCAAGGTCTAAAGGTCGAAGGGAGGAAGACAGTTGCAACCATTCAGCAGTTTTGACAAGCCACAGTCGCTCAAGGATTTCAACGCGATCAAGATCTCGATCGCGTCTCCGGAGAAGATCCGTTCCTGGAGCTACGGCGAGGTCACGAAGCCGGAGACGATCAACTACCGGACCTTCAAGCCGGAGCGGGACGGCCTCTTCTGCGCCAAGATCTTCGGTCCCATCACGGACTGGGAGTGCCTGTGCGGTAAATACAAACGGATGAAGCACCGCGGCGTCATCTGCGACAAGTGCGGCGTCGAGGTCACTCGCTCGCGGGTGCGCCGCGAGCGGATGGGCCACATCGAGCTGGCCTGCCCGGTCTCGCACGTCTGGTTTTTCAAGGGGCTGCCGAGCCGCATCGGCCACCTCCTGGATATCAGCCTGCGGGACCTCGAGCGGATCCTCTACTTCGAGAGCTACGTCGTCATCGATCCCGGCGAGACGGAGCTCAAGGAGCGCGAGCTCCTGACCGAGGAGCGCTTCCGCGAGCTGCGCGACAAGTACACCGAGGAGGCCTTCACCGCCAAGATGGGCGCCGAGGCCATCAAGGAGCTGCTCACCCGCATCGACGTCGACGAGCTGGCCGAGGAGCTGCGCATCATTATGCGCACCGAGACGAGCCAGATCCGGCGGCTGAAGGCGGCCAAGCGGCTCAAGGTGGTGGACGCCTTCCGCAAGTCGGGCCACCGGCCGGAGTGGATGATCCTGGACGTGATCCCGGTCATCCCGCCCGAGCTGCGCCCGCTCGTGCCGCTCGACGGCGGCCGTTTCGCCACCAGCGACCTGAACGACCTCTACCGGCGCGTCATCAACCGCAACAACCGGTTGAAGAAGCTGCTCGAGCTGCGCGCTCCCGAGGTCATCGTGCGCAACGAGAAGCGCATGCTCCAGGAGGCGGTCGACGCCCTGTTCGACAACGGCCGCCGCGGCCGTGTGCTCAAGGGCTCGAACAACCGGCCGCTCAAGTCGCTGTCCGATACCCTCAAGGGCAAGCAGGGACGGTTCCGCCAGAACCTGCTGGGCAAGCGCGTCGACTATTCCGGCCGCTCGGTGATCGTCGTCGGCCCGGAGCTCAAGCTGTCGCAGTGCGGCCTGCCGAAGAAGATGGCGCTCGAGCTGTTCAAGCCATTCATCTACAACCGGCTGGAGGAGAAGGGGCTGGTGGGCACCATCAAGGCCGCCAAGGAGCTGGTGGAGGCCGAGGTGGACGAGGTCTGGGACGCTCTGGAGGAGGTCATCGAGGACCATCCGGTGCTCTTGAACCGCGCGCCCACGCTGCACCGCCTGGGCATCCAGGCCTTCCAGCCGACGCTGATCGAGGGCAAGGCGATCAAGATCCACCCACTCGTCTGCGCCGCGTTCAACGCCGACTTCGACGGCGACCAGATGGCGGTCCACGTGCCGCTGTCGCCCAAGGCGCAGATCGAGAGCCGGGTGCTGATGCTGGCCAGCAACAACATCCTGTCGCCGGCCCACGGGCGGCCGCTCGCGGTGCCGACGCAGGACCTGGTGCTCGGCGGCTACTACCTGACCCTGGGCAAGGCCGGCGCCAAGGGCGAGGGCCGGATCTTCCCGGACTTCGACTCGGTGCTCCTGGCCCTGGAGGGCGGCGAGGTGGAGACGCTCTCGCCGGTGAAGGTGCGCTACACGGGCCCCTACATCAACCTCGACACGCAGCTCGACAAGCAGGACGTCGTGCACGCGGAGCTCGAGGAGCTCGAGGGCGAGCTGATCGACACCACCGTCGGCCGGGTGATCTTCAACATGCACCTGCCGAAGGAGATCCCCTACGTCAACGGCCTGCTCAAGAAGCGCGGCCTGCAGGATCTGGTGGGCTACTGCTTCATCAAGCTGGGCAACGACGCCACGGTGCGGATGCTCGACGAGATCAAGGAGGTCACCTTCCTCTACGCCACACGGGCGGGCATCTCCTTCGGCGTCGACGACATGGTGGTGCCGAGCCGCAAGCCGGAGATCCTGCAGCAGGCCCGCGACGAGGTGGTCGAGATCGAGAAGCAGCGCTCGGCCGGCGTCATCACCCACGGTGAGCGGCACAACAAGATCATCGACATCTGGCACCGGGTGACCGAGAAGGTCTCCGAGGAGATGTTCCGCGAGATGCGGGAAGTCGAGAAGACGACGGGCGTCTTCAACCCCATCAACCTGATGGCCGACTCCGGCGCCCGCGGCTCGCGCGAGCAGGTCCGCCAGCTCGCCGGCATGCGCGGCCTGATGTCCAAGCCCTCGGGCGAGGTCATCGAGCAGCCCATCACGGCGAACTTCCGCGAGGGGCTGTCGGTGTTGCAGTACTTCATCTCGACGCACGGCGCCCGCAAGGGCCTCGCCGACACGGCGCTCAAGACGGCCGACTCCGGCTACCTGACCCGCCGCCTGGTCGACGTGGCCCAGGACGTCATCATCAACGAGCTCGACTGCGGCACGATCGACGGTATCTACGTGACGGCGATCATGGAGGGCGGCGAGATCCTCGAGCCGCTGCGCGATCGCATCGTCGGCCGCGTCAGCCAGGAGGACATCTACGATCCGATGACCGGCGAGCTGATCCTCTCCGTCGGCCAGGAGATCACCGAGACGCTGGGCACCGCCGTGCAGGCGGCGGGCATCGAGCGGGTGAAGATCCGCTCCGTGCTCACCTGCGAGACGCGGCGGGGAGTGTGCCACCTTTGCTACGGCCGCAACCTGGCCACCGGCAAGATGGTGGAGATCGGCGAGGCGGTGGGCGTCATCGCCGCGCAGTCGATCGGCGAGCCCGGCACGCAGCTCACGATGCGTACCTTCCACTACGGCGGCACGGCGTCGCGCGTGTCCGAGCAGTCGAAGCACATCGCCAAGAACCCGGGCGTCGTGAAGTTCTTGAACGTCAACACCGTCGAGAGCCGGCGCGGCTCGCTCATCGTCATCAACCGCTCGGGCAAGCTCGTCATCACCGACGAGAAGGGCCGCGAGCGGGAGCGCTACGCGCTGACCTACGGCTCGCAGCTCCTGGTGCACGAGGGCGACGAGATCCAGCCGGGCACCGAGCTGGTGACCTGGGACCCCTTCACCTCCGCCATCCTCTCCGAGATCGGCGGCAAGGTGGAGTTCCAGGACATCGTCGAGGGCGAGAACGTACGGGAGGAGACCGACAAGGTCACCGGCCTGTCGCAAAAGATCATCGTCGAGGCGTCGGCCAACGAGAAGCGCGTGCCGGCGATCCTCGTCCACGGCGACGACGGACGGGAGAAGCGGTACCTGCTGCCGTCGGGCTCCCACCTGGTGGTGCAGAACGGTCAGGACGTCTTCGCGGGCGACACGCTGGTCAAGATCCCGCGCGAGACGACCAAGACCAAGGACATCACCGGCGGTCTGCCCCGCGTCGTCGAGCTCTTCGAGGCCCGCAGCCCCAAGGAGCCGGCGATCATCACCGAGATCGACGGCGTCGTCCACTTGGGCGACGTCCACAAGGGCATGCGCAAGGTGATCGTCGAGAGCGATCTCGGCGAGAGCCGCGAGTACCTGGTGCCGCGGTCGATCCACATCAACGTGCAGGAGAGCGAGCGAGTGCGGGCCGGCGATCCCCTGATCGACGGCGCCATCAACCCCCACGACATCCTGCAGGTGCTGGGCGAGAAGGAGCTGCAGCGCTACCTGACCGACAAGATCCAGGAGGTCTACCGCTCGCAGAGTGTCGCCATTAACGACAAGCACATCGAGGTGATCGTGCGCCAGATGATGCGGTCGGTGAAGATCGAGGAGGTCGGCGACACCGAGTTCCTGATCGACGAGCAGGTGGACCGCTGGAAGTTCCAGGAGGAGAACGAGCGCGTCGTCGTCGCCGGCGGCACCCCCGCCATCGGCCGGCCGCTGCTCCTGGGCATTACCAAGGCGTCGCTGTCGACGGACAGCTTCATCTCCGCCGCGAGCTTCCAGGAGACCACCCGGGTGCTCACCGAGGCGGCGATCAGCGGCAAGGTGGACGGCCTGAGGGGCTTGAAGGAGAACGTGATCGTGGGCCGTGTCATCCCGGCCGGCACGGGCATGGACTTCTACCACGACTTCCACATGGCCGAGGAGTTCGTCGAGGCCGAGCCGGAGGCGGAGGAGGAGCTCTTCTTCGAGTTCGGCGACGAGGAGATCCGCAGCCTGCCGCAGGAGGTCCTCGAGGGCGACTAGCCTCGACCCTTCCGCAGCGAAATCCAAGGGCGGCCGCGAGGCCGCCCTTTTTTCTTGCCCCTCTTGGGCTCTCCAGGTGCTAAAATCAAAAGCGGCAACGAAAGGGGAGTCCGCCATGCGAATCCGTTCTCTCCCGATCCTCCTTCTCCTCCTGACGGCCCTCCCCGTCTTCGCCGACAACGTCTATCTCGCCAACGGGCGGAAGTTCGAGGACGTGATGGCCGAGACCACCGACTCGCACGTGCGCATCCACCTCCAGGGCGGCGTGCTCGTGCTGCCCAAGAGCCAGGTGCTGCGGGTGGAGCCGGGAGACTCCAATCTGGGCGAGTACCTGCGCCGCAAAGAGGCCCTCAAGAAGAGCCCATCGACCCGGGCGGCGGACTGGATCGAGCTGGCGCGGTGGGCGCAGAGCAAGCAGCTTGACCAGGCCACCCGCGAGTCGGCCCTGGCCGCCGCCGCGCTCGATCCCCGTGCTCCGGGCTTGGCCGCTCTGCTGCGCGGCTACGGCTACGTCCTCGACGAGCAGTTGGACCGCTGGGTGCCCTATGCGGACGCCATGCGCCAGAAGGGCTTCGTGCAGGCCAACGGCCAGTGGATCTCGCGCGAGGAGTATCAGTCGCGAGCCCGGGCTCAGGCCGAAGAGGACGCCCGGCGCCGTGCCGACCGCCAGGAGCAGGCCCGCGAGGCCCGCGAAGAGCGGTTGGCCGCCATGGCCGAGCTGGCTCTGGCCCGCGAGCTGACGCAGCCCCAGGCTCCGCCCTACCTGGGTCCGGGTCCCTATACGCCATGGGGCGATTCGGTGATCCTGCTCCCCAGCTTTGTGACGCCGCCGGGCATGCACCACCACGGTGGACGGCAGCAGCAGGACCTGTTCCGCCTGGAGCCGGATTTCGGTTCCCGTGATTTCGTCCGGGTCCCCGGGAGCCTGATCCCCGGGCGCGTGCCTGGGACCCGCTGAGCGGAATGGACGCCATCGAGGTCGAAGACCTCCGCAAGACCTACACGAGTGGAGTGGAGGCCTTGCGCGGAGTGTCGTTCTCCGTTCGCTCCGGGGAAGTGTTCGCGCTCCTCGGCCCCAACGGCGCCGGCAAGTCCACCACCGTCCGCATCCTCACCACGCTGTCGGCGCCCACGGCGGGCCGCGCCCGGGTGGCGAGCTTCGACGTGGTGTCGCAACCCCGGGAAGTGCGGCGCCGGATCGGCTACGTGGCCCAGGCTTCGGGGGTGGACGTCACCGCCACCGGCCGCGAGAACCTCACTCTTCAGGGTCAGCTCTTCCGCCTCTCGGGCGCCGAGCTGCGCGGCCGGGTGGGCGAGCTCCTCGACCTCTTCCAGCTCGCGGCCGCCGCGGACCGGCCGGCCCTCACCTACTCCGGCGGCATGCGGCGCCGGCTCGACGTAGCCATGGGGCTCGTCCATCGCCCCGAGGTGCTGTTCCTGGACGAGCCCACCACTGGCCTCGATCCGGAGAGCCGGTCGGTGATGTGGAAGGAGGTCCGGCGCCTGGCCCAGGGCGGGCTGACCCTGCTCCTCACCACCCACTACCTGGAGGAGGCGGACCAGCTCGCGCAGCGTCTGGCCATCGTGGATGGCGGCCGGATCGTGGCCGCCGGCACGCCCGACGAGCTCAAGGGCCGGCTGCGAGGGGACGTGGTGTCGGTGGAGCTCGCCGACCGCGGCCGCACAGCCGCGGCCGAGGCCGTGCTCCGCGGCCACGAGGAGGTGGCGGGGGTGATGGTGGACGGCACTCGCCTCTACGCCCAGGTGGGCCACGGCGCCCGGGCCGTGCCCGCGCTGCTGGGTGCCCTGGAGAAGGCCGGCCTCGACGTGGCGCAGGTCGCCCTCTCTCGTCCCTCCCTCGAAGACGTCTACCTGACCGCCACCGGGCACGCCTACCGCGAAGAGGGGGAGCCGGCCGCGGCGGCCCCCCGGTCCGGACGCTGAGCCACGATCCTCACGGCCATGGAATTCCTCCGCGACACCTGGCATCTGTTCCTGCGGCTGATCCGGGCGACGATGCGGATGCCCGTGTTCGTCATCATCTCGATCGTTCAGCCGGTCCTCTGGGTGCTGCTCTTCGGCCAGCTCTTCAAATCGGTGACGACGATCCCCGGCTTCGGGGCGAGCTCGTACGTGCAGTTCCTGGCTCCGGGCATTTCGATCATGACGGCCCTCTTTGGCGCCGCCTACTCGGGGATGGGCCTCCTGGCCGACATCGACCGCGGCGTGCTCGACCGCCTGCTGGCGACCCCGGTCTCGCGTGGCGCGCTGATCGCCGGGCGCATCCTCCACGCGGCGGTCCAGGTGGTGGTGCAGGCGGGGATCATCCTGCTCGTCGCCTTCCTCCTGGGTGCGCGTCCCCATGGCGGCCTGCCGGGCGTCCTCGCAGTATTCCTCTCCGCGTCGCTCCTGGGCGCGGCCTTCGCGGGGTTCTCCAATGCCCTGGCGCTGATCGCTCGACGGCAGGAGCTGGTCATCGCAGCCATGAACTTCGTCGTGCTGCCGAGCACCTTTCTGTCCAGCATGATCATGTCCCGCAACCTGATGCCGGGCTGGATCCGCGGCGTCTCCCGCTTCAATCCCGTCAATTGGGCGGTGACCGCCGCCCGCGACGGCTTCGAAGGCCGGGCGCCGTCCGAGATGCTGCTCTGCCTCGCCCTGCTGGCGGCCTTCGCCCTGATCTGCGGCTTCCTCGCGACCCGCTCGTTCGGCCGCTATCGGAAGGCGATGTAGCTCTCATGGCGACCTCTGAGCCTCCCCCCAAACCTCCTTCGATTGACCCGGAGTCGCAGCGTCTCGAAGCGGACTCCCGGCGGGAGGTCAACTGGAAGCGCTGGGGGACCTACCTCTCCGAGCGGCAGTGGGGGACGGTGCGGGAGGACTACTCGGCCGGCGGCGACGCCTGGAACTACCTGCCCCACGACCACGCCCGCAGCCGCGCCTACCGCTGGGGCGAGGACGGCCTGCTGGGGCTCTGCGACCGTGAGTGCCGAGTCTGCTTCGCGGTAGCCCTGTGGAACGGGCGCGATTCCATCTTGAAGGAGCGGCTCTTCGGTCTCTCCGGACCCGAGGGGAACCATGGCGAGGACGTCAAGGAGGCGTACTTCTACCTCGACGCGACGCCCACTGGCTGCTACGCCAAGGCCCTCTACAAATATCCGCAGGCTCCATTCCCCTACGCCTTGCTGGTGGACGAGAACCATCGCCGCGGCAAGGGGGACCCGGAATTCGAGATCCTCGACACCGGGATCTTCGACGACGACCGCTACTTCGACGTCTTCGTGGAGTACGCCAAGGCGTCCCCGAACGACGTCCTGATCCGCGTCACCGCCGCCAACCGCGGACCGGACGAGGCGACGCTTCACCTCCTGCCCACCCTCTGGTTCCGCAACACCTGGAGCTGGGGGCGGGCGGGCGAGGAGGGGTACTGGCCCAAAGGCTCCATCGTCCGCGATGCTCGGGATGGTGACCAGGCCCTGATGGCGGACCATCCCGGGCTCGGCCGCTGCCGCCTGGCAGCCGGGGAGGCGCCGGCGGAGATCCTGTTCACGGAGAACGAGACCAACGCCCAACGGCTGTTCGGCGCCGCCAACCCGACGCCCTACGTGAAGGACGCCTTCCACCGCTACCTGATCGCAGGGGAGAAGGACGCCGTCAACCCGACAGGGACAGGAACGAAGGCGGCCCTCGTCTACCGGCTCGCGGTGCCGGCCGGCGGCGAGGCCGTGCTGCGGCTGCGGCTCTCCCTGGTGGACGAGGCGCCGGCCGAAGCCTTCGGCCCCGGCTTCGACGCCGTCTTCGCCGAGCGCATCCGCGAGGCCGACGAGCACTACGCGCGGTTCGTGCCGCCGTCCGCCTCTGCGGACGGTCATCGCATCGCCCGCCAGGCCGCCGCCGGCCTGCTGTGGTCCCGCCAGTATTACTTCTACGTGGTGAAGGACTGGCTGGACGGCGACCCCGGCCAGCCGCCGCCCCCGGCCTCCCGCAAGGGGGGGAGGAACGCCGGCTGGGCGCACCTCCACAGCCGGGACGTGATCTCCATGCCCGACAAGTGGGAGTATCCCTGGTGGGCGGCCTGGGACCTGGCCTTCCACATGCTGCCGTTCGCCAAGCTCGACCCGGAGTTCGCGAAGGAGCAGCTCATCCTGCTGCTGCGCGAATGGTACATGCACCCGAACGGCCAGATCCCCGCCTACGAGTGGGCCTTCTCGGACGTCAACCCGCCGGTGCACGCCTGGGCCTGCTGGCGCGTCTACAAGATGTCGGCGCCGCGCGGGCAGCGCGACCGGCTGTTCCTCGAGCGGGCGTTCCAGAAGCTGCTGATGACCTTCACCTGGTGGGTGAACCGCAAGGACGCCGAGGGCAACCACCTCTTCGCCGGCGGCTTCCTGGGGCTGGACAACATCGGCGTCTTCGACCGCTCGCGCCCCCTCCCCGGCGGCGCCACCCTGGAGCAGGCCGACGGTACGGCGTGGATGGCCTTCTTCTGCATCACCATGCTGGCCATGGCCCTGGAGCTGGCCCGCAAGGACCCTGCCTACGAGGACGTGGCCTCCAAATTCTTCGAGCACTTCGTGGCCATCAACGACGCCATCAACCGGCTGGGGGGCCTGGGGCTCTGGGACGAGGAGGACGGCTTCTACTACGACCAGATGCTCTTCGACGGCCAGCGCCTGCCGTTGCGGGTGCGCTCGGCCGTGGGCATCATCCCCCTGTTCGCGGTCTCGGCCGTGGCCGAGGAGGTGGTGTTCCGCCGGCTGCCGGGCTTCGCCAAGCGGATGCGCTGGTTCCTGCGCAACCGCCAGGACCTGGCGCGGGGCATCTCCTTCATGGAGTCGCCGCAGCGCCCGGGCGACACCGTCTACCTGCTGGCCATCCCCTCCCGCGAGCGCCTGGTGCGGGTGCTGCGCCACGTCCTGGACGAGAACGAGTTCCTCTCGGACCACGGCATCCGATCGCTGTCGCGCGTCCACCGCGACCACCCCTTCGAGCTGCGGCTGGACGGCGAGGTCCACCGCGTGGAGTACGTGCCGGGCGAGTCGCGGGACTGGATGTTCGGGGGGAACTCTAACTGGCGCGGTCCCCTCTGGTTCCCCCTCAACTACCTGTTGATCGAGGCCCTGGAGCGGTACCACCACTTCTTCCACGACACGCTGAAAGTGGAGTGCCCCACGGGCTCCGGCGTCCTGATGACGCTCGACGAAGTGGCGACCGAGCTGCGCCGCCGCCTCGCCAGCCTCTTCCTCGCCGGCCCGGACGGCAGCCGCCCCTGCCACGGCGGCGACTGCCGCTTCGCCGACGACCCTCATTGGAAAGACCTCCTCCTCTTCCACGAATACTTCCATGGCGATACCGGCAAGGGCTTGGGGGCCGACCACCAGACGGGATGGACGGCGCTGGCGGCGTTGATCTTGAACGATCTGGCGCGGTGAGGATCAGGTAATCGTCGATGCGGCCTGAAGGGCCGCTCTACTTATCGCGCCCCGTTGGGGCTCGCGTTCTGTGGTGTGGTCGCTGACCCAGCCCGTTGGGCTGGGCTTAGGGAGCCCTGGCCGTTGGCCCGGAAGGCCTGAGCCCGAGGTGCCAGGCACTTCTTCCGCGCATCCGCGATGGATCGCGACATCGCGATGGCTCCCTTCGAGCCGCCTCCCATCCCCAGGCTTTGCGGTATATCCATGGGCAACGCAACGTATCCAGGGACATCGCGGCATAGTCACCAATTTCACGACATAGCGGGAAACATCGCGACATATGGCCGAACATGGCGGCATATCTCCAAAGATCGCGTCATATCCCGAGACTTCGCGACATATCTACTAATTTCGCGTCATATTCGTGGATACGCGACGTATCTGGAGGCAACGCCGCATATCCACAGACTTCGCGGCGTATTGCCAGACAACGCGACATATAGGCAGACAATGCCATATATGGTGGCAGGTCGACTGCAAGGGCCGGCGAGAGGACAGCGGTGCCCACCCGGCCTTGAGGATTGCAGTCAGCCCTCGTGCAGCCATACCAGATGCCGGCGCATAGTAAGCCGCGAGCGGCACCTTCCTGTATGGGGGAGATGGTCTCTCCCAAAGGATGCTCAAAGGAGCTCGCGATGCGCCGTAGACTCTCACTGCTGCTTTTCGCTCTGGCCCTCACCCTCATCAGCCTTGGCGGGCTCGTCACGCCGCAGGCTCAGGCGAGTCAGTGCACCTACCACTGCACCCTGATCGGTTGCGGTACCGAGTGCTGCACCCTCTCAGACTGCAGCACCCACTGCTACCACGTGTTCTGCGGCAACTGATCCGGCATGAAGGCCCAGGCCTGGAGCCTGGGCGTGTCGCATCTCGCGCCGATCGCGCCTGCCACTCGCCGAGCTCCCCTCGCCGTCACGGATCGGGCCATGGCGGATTTGTCCGGAGAATTGGCGATGAAAATCAGCATCCTCGACGACTACCACGACACCCTGCGAACGCTGGAATGCTTCGGCAAGCTGGCAGGCCACGAGGTCAAGATCTGGACGGACCACGCCCAGGATACTGAGCTTCTGGCTGATCGACTGCACGACACCGAAGCGCTGGTGCTCATCCGGGAACGAACGAAAATCCTTGCGCCGCTGCTGGAACGTCTGCCCAAGCTCCGCCTGATCAGCCAGCGCAGCGTGTATCCGCACATCGACGTCGAGGCCTGCACAAGGCTCGGCGTGATCGTGTCCTCGAACCAGCATGCCGGCACCCCGTCCTATGCCGCGGCAGAGCTGACGTGGGGGCTGGTGCTCTCGGCCATGCGACAGATTCCCCAGCAGGTTGCCGCCCTCAAGGCAGGCCAGTGGCAGATCGGCGTCGGCAACACGCTGCGTGGCAAGACGCTCGGAATCTATGGCTACGGCCGGATTGGCAGCGCCGTCGCGGGCTATGGCAAGGCGTTCGGCATGAAGGTGCTGGTGTGGGCGCGCGAGGCGTCTCTGGTCCGTGCCCGGGAGAACGGTTACTCCACCGCCAGCAGCAAGGCGGCGTTCTTCGCAGAGTGTGACGTCCTCTCCCTGCATCTGCGCCTGGTCGAGGCGACGCGCGGTATCGTCACCGCGGCCGACCTGGCCCGCATGAAGCCGACCGCGCTGCTGGTCAACACCAGCCGGGCGCCGTTGATCGAGCCCGGCGCGCTGGTGAAGGCGTTGCGGGCGGGACGTCCCGGCATGGCAGCGGTGGACGTCTACGAATCCGAGCCGCTGCTCGACGCGGGTCATCCCTTGCTGGCCATGGGCAACGTCGTGTGCACGCCGCACATCGGCTACGTCTCGCGCGACGAATACGAAATCCAGTTCGCCGACATCTTCGACCAGATCGTGGCCTACGCCGCGGGCACGCCGATCCATGTGGTGAATCCAGGGGTGCTGCAACAGGTTCGCCTGCGCAGCTCCCGGGGTTTGCGGTAACATCCTGGTGTCGTTCAATTGCAGGAGGTCCGATGCTCAGGCGATCGCTCATCTCGTTTCTGCTCCTGTTTTGCAGCATGACGCTCGGCGCGGCCGAGCTGCCGCCGCTCGGCGAGCAGGCGTCCGGATGGGCCGCGAGTCTTGGCCACGGGGCGGTCGCGACGGCGGAGAAGCGCGATGGCCGATGGACGTTTGCCATCGCCGGCCAGCCGTTCGCCGCGGGGCATGCCGCAGTCCCGCCCCAGGAGGTGCTCTTCGAGATCGGCTCCATCACCAAGGTCTTCACCGGCATCCTGCTCGCCGATGCCGTCAAGGACGGCAAGCTCGGCCTCGACGACACGCTGGCCCAGCGGCTCCCCGTGAAGTTCGACCACTCCGACACCGGCGCCGTGACGCTCAAGCAACTGGCGACTCATACTTCGTGCCTGCCGCGGCTCCCCGACAACATGATGAACGCCGGCGGCGACGACCCCTACGCGCAATATGACAAGAAGGCGATGTTCGAATATCTGGCCAGTGCGAGGCTGGCAGACAAACCGCCGTGCACGCCCGAGTACTCCAACCTCGGTTTCGGTATCCTCGGCGTCGTTCTCGAGACGGCCTACGGCAAGCCGTGGGCTGCTTTGATCCAGGAGAAGATCACCGGCCCGCTCGGCATGGCCGACACGGTGCAGAACCTCTCGCCCGCGCAGCAGTCACGTTTCGCGGAGCCCTGGGACGGCGATCACAAGGCGCATCCGTGGACGTTCATGGCCGTCGCGGGCGCGGGCGCCCTGCGCTCTTCTCTCGCCGAAATGAGCAAGCTCGCGGACGCGCTGCTCGCGGGATCCAAGGGCCCGCTGGGCAACGTCTGGCCGCTGCTCGCCGGCGACCACACGGACATGCCGGCGGTGGGCGGCAAGATCGGCCTCGGGCTCATCCATGCGAAGGCCAACGGCGAGGAGAGCTACTCGCACGACGGCGGAACCGGAGGCTTCCGGAGCACGCTCTCCGTGCGCCCGGCCAGCGGCCGTGCCGTCGTCGTGCTGGCGAGCAACGCTGCGGCGAACCCGGGGGCGTGGCTCGCGGCGTGGGAAGCGAAGGGACGCCAGCCCGCGAGCCGCTCGGAGGTCACGCTGCCGGCCGAGGTGCTCGACGAATACGTGGGCGTCTATTCCATCGACAAGTCGGCACGCTTCACGCTGATTCGCCGCGGCGATGGCCTGGTGGCGCGGCTCACCGGCCAGCCGTTTTTCCCGGTCTTCGCCAGCGCGAAGGACGAATTCTTCTACAAGGTCGTGGACGCGCAGCTCAGCTTCCATCGCAACGCGGGGGGTAAGATCGCCGGTTTGACGCTGCACCAGAACGGCCGCGACATTCCTGCCACCCGCGACACCCTCCCGGTCCCGCACGTCGAGTTCCCCAACGCCGCCGCGCTCGCGGAGTACGCGGGGGAGTATGACTTCGGCCAGTTCCAGCCCGGCGCGACGATCACGGTGCAGGCGACGCCGGCAGGCCTCCTGGTGACGCTCACGGGGCAACCGGCGTTGCCCGTGTTCGGCGTTGGCAAGGACCGGTTCGACTACGACGTCGTCACGGCCACTTTGACCTTCGAGCGCGACCCGGCCGGCAAGGTCGTGGCCGTCGTCCTGCATCAGAACGGTATGGACATGAAGGCACCAAAGCGATGAGGCTCGGACCGCACGAAGAACTGTATCGGATCACAACCGGCACAAATTGAACGGAGGGGAGCACATGGCCGGGGTCGAGATTCACCTGAAAAACGAAGCGCGATTCCCGGCCACCAAGTGGGCGTCGGCGGCCAAGGCGAAGGGCACCTTCAAGGCAGCGGCCGAGAAGTAGCCAAAGTGAAGGGAAGCACGAGCCCCTCGGATCGACCCTCAACTGCCCCAGCAGGTCGAACGCTGCGCTCCCCCACGCCCCCGTGAGGCTAGCGGTTGATACAGCAGAGCGGGCAGACCGGACAGCGCGCGCACCCGCAGTGCTGGCAGATCGGACTTCCCGGTTGGCACTGCACGACGCGCGACGGCAGGGTCGCGCTGGCGAGGGCCGTGGTGCTCAGGATGAAGGCGAACAGCAGACCCAGCAGGCGAATTCGGTTTGGCATGTCTCGACCTCCTTGGTAAAGGGCGTTCAATGTAACACAGATCTGGAGCAGGTGGAGTAGGTGCGAGTGAGGAGGGCTCGGGCCGCCGAAAATTTTTTCAGGCCGTGAAGAGAGCTTCTCGCGGCTCCGGGAAACTTTCCCCGGGCCCTGGGAGACCTTTCCGGCGCCAGACCACTAGGACCCTGCGGAGGCTTGCGAAGCCTTCCAGGCTCAGGCCATGGCTTGACACCCCGTGGACCAACGGTCATACTCATGCCTACGAGTATGACCAAGCGCCTTCAGATCCCCGTCAGCGAGCAGGAGTGCTCTCACTTTCAGGCTGCGGCGCGCCGATCGCGCCTGCCGCTCGCCGAGTGGGCGCGGCGTCAGCTCCGGGAGAAGGCCGACGAGGCGCTCGGGGGAACAGCCTTCGGCCCCCGCGAAGCCTTGGAGCTGCTCAAGACGCTCAACGCCCCGGCCGGCCCCGTAGAGACCATGATTAACGAGTCCGTCGCCGGGCGCTACTCGTGATTCTGATCGATACCAATATCTTCATGTATGCGGCCGGCAAGGAGAGTCCCCAGAGGCTGCCCTGCCAGCGGTTCCTCGAGCGGATCGTTGACGGTGAGGGACCTGCGGCCTGTACCGACACCGGGATCGAAGAGGTGCTCTCGTACGATGGCGGCTTCTCGGAGGTCTCCTGGGCCAAGCGGTGCGAATCGTGACACCTTTCGAAATTCACGCTTTCTCGTCGTAGACGTTGTTCGCTGGGCTGCTGGATAGGGGAGCACACGCCATGAAAGCCAAGCTCTCGATTGCCCTGGTGCTGTTGAGTGTGAGCCTGCTGGCGCAGGAGGCGCCGCCCAACGTGCCGCAATACACGAAGGATGGCGAGCTCATAAAGCCGGAGAACTATCGGGAATGGGTCTATCTCAGCTCGGGGTTGGGAATGACCTACGGCTCGCCGATCGCGAAGCAGGAGGATGAGGACTTCGATAACGTCTTCGTCACGCCTCAGGCCTACAAGGCCTTTCTTGCCACCGGCACCTGGCCCGACAAGACCATGATGGCGCTCGAGGTGCGCTACTCGGCGAGCAAAGGGTCGATCAACAAGGGCGGGCGTTTCCAGGATAGATTGGCCGGGGTCGAGATTCACCTGAAGGACGAGGCGCGATTCCCGGCCACCAAGTGGGCGTTCTTCGGTTTCAACGGCCCCGAGACGACCGCCAAGCCGCTGGCGGCGGACTCGGTCTGCCAGAAGTGCCACTCCCAGAACGGCGCCGTCGACGAGACGTTCGTACAGTTCTATCCGACCCTGATCCCAACGGCCAAAGCGAAGGGCACTTTCAAGGCGGCGGCCGAGAAGTAGGTATGGGGAAGGCGTTGCGAGGCGCTTTATGTCAACCGGTGGATGGTTCATGCGGCCGCAGAATCGCCAGTCGCCGCGCTCAGCAGCAGCTTGAAAAGCCTGCGCCCATCAGCTTCCGATCGGCGGTCGAAGCTCAGAAACTCGAGCTCCGGCTCCGGGTCGTTCGCATTCGGCGACTCCAGAGGCAAATGCGTCCACGCCGCCCGCGCTTCCCGCTCGAGCGCCGGCAGGTCGGTGCTGTCATCAACGAGAAGGAGAATGCGTCGCAGCGGAGTATGCTTCACGAGGTAGGCAAGCTCCCAGGCGCAGCCCTTGTTTTCGGAAGTAAAGCCTCGTAAGTCCATGAGCACTGCGGCCGCATCCTGAACCAGACGGATGAAGGCTCGTTTCCAGACGTTGACATAGCAGTAGACGCCGTTCACCGGGTATCGGCCGTCCCCTTCGATCTCTGACCGCAGATTGTGCAGCCGCACGTCGACCTCGACATCCGTCTTGAGGAATTGATCGGCACTGCGGCGCAACAGAAAAGCTTCCAGCATACTCGAGCGAAGAGTCCGCGAGAAAACGTCGCTGCCCGCAAGGAGGTCGACGGCGCCGATCCAGCGCCAGGTGTCGTCCAAGGCGTCGAGCAGGTCTTCACGTTCGTCCGCTCTCCCAAAGACACGCAGTAGCAGAAGCCGCTTCGGCGCCCGGCTTGGACGCCGCGCACGAATGCGCAGCAACAGCGCGTGCAAAACGACGAAATGGAGCGCAAGGGCGAGCAGGAGACCCAAGCGCAGCAATCCAGAGTCGCTGAGCGCGGTTCCTCTCAACCCCCAAGCCCAGACCAGGAGGTAGAGAGTCAGGTAGGTCCAGCAAAAGTGCGCATCGAGAATTTCGGGTGTCAGCCAACGCCGCCGTTCTTGAAGCCACCCAAAGACTTTGAAGACCACCCACACGAAGAGCACTCCCAGGGCGCTTCCGGCGGTGCCGGACAAGATCACCAGAACCAAAGACGCGCCATGGAGAGGCATTCTGCCCCCAACTGCGGCAACCACAACCAGCGTCGCGGTTCCAAGCGCTTGCCTGGTCCCAGACTGCCTCAACAGTTTGCCGGCCAGAATCACGCCTAGCACGATGTTGGCAAGACCGGCTGCGACCAGCCAAGGCCGTTCGCTGGCTGCGGCCAGTGCTGTTTCAGCAGGGTGTGACATGATCAGATAGAATGGGATTGCTTCCATCCCGATATCGAGGAGGCTGGCGGCCAGCAAGACGAGGAATGGTTGCACTCGGCGTGCGAGCAAGAAGTACAGACCGGCCAAGGGGAAAATGACGAAGGGGCCAATGAGAGCGATAGCCAGACCCAGGGTTCGCTTCGGTGCCGCGACTAGAAGAGCTAGAAGGCTGCCGATCAACGCATATCCCAGAAAGATCCACAGTCGCTGACGAAGCGAGATCCTGATAAACCAGGTGACGACCACGATCTGGGGCGCCAGGATGAGGTACGGCAGGATGACCCGCGACTCGATCGGCAGCTTTGCGGCTGCTTGCACGAGGAAGGCGGTCGAAAGCGCTGAGTAGGCGAGAGCCGCAACCAGGTAAGTGCAGCGGACCCGCGACGTCACATCACGAGCATCCTTGAGGACCTGATCCGCCGCCGGGCCGAGGTCCGCGCTCGCGGCCGCTGGTATCAAGCACAGTTGCGGTCCGCCATGCAACCTTCCTGAGTCCGGCTCGGGCTCCGAATCAGGAACTGGACCAGGTGCAAGAAGCGCCGTGCGGCGGAGGGCGCGCTGGTGGCCCCACCCCACGAGGCTGGCGGTCGCTGCCAACAAGAGCGGAACAGATGAGGACGCCAAAACGATAGTAGGTGTGAAAGATGCATCTTTAACCAGTATCCCAGTCACCTTAGAAAGCGGCACAGCCACCGCCGGCAGGGCAAAAATGATGCCTGAAGCGACAGCCAAGGCAGGGAGCAGATACGTTGAGTAAAGAGAGGCAGGTCTCATGGCGGAGGGATACGCAGGCCCGGTGCCGCTGGCGGTCTGCTCAGCAGCACCGGGGAGGAGGGGGGCTGATCCTATGGGATCTGGCAGCCGTCGCAGAGGTAGAAGCAGTGCTGCTCGTCGGTGCCGCTGTCGTGGCAGATATATTGGCCGCCGCCCACCTTGACGACCCCTCCCATTCCCGGCTTGACAGGGCGGCTCGACTGGCCGGCGAAGAAGTTCGAGGTGCCGGGCAGATAGGTGTCGGCCACGCCGTCACCATCCGTGTCCACCCGCACGAAGCCGGCGGGCGCCGGCGCGACGGTCTTGCTGCGCCAGGGGAAATTGGGCATCGCGGGGAAACGCACTTCCTTTGCGATCTCGAGCACCTCGCGGCTCTCCCGACCGACCGGCGTGAACTTCACCTTCACGTTGAGCGCGAGCGGGGCGGAGAACCGTCCGCCATTCTCGTCGTCGCGAACGATCAGCATCTGTGTGGTCGGCTGAACGCCATCGAGTCGCACGGTGGCGTTGAACTGCCCGCAGGAGGTCTCGATCGGCGCCACGCTCTTGAGCGACAAGGCGCGGAACTGCAGCCGGGTCACCGCCACGCCCCGCTTGTTGAACACCGCGTCGTCCAGGCGCTGGACGATCGTGTCGGTCGCCCCCAGAGCCCCCGGGGTGCCGGTGACGACGGGCACTCCCTCGAGCGCCAGCCTGCCGGTGAAGGGCGCCGAGCCGGCGCAGAAGAAGCCGGCCGGAATCGGGTTCTTCGCGAAGTCGACGAAGGTTGAGCCGTCCCCCTTCGTCTTCCAGACGTCGATCCCATTCTGGATGGCCCGGTCGGCCGCAAAAACAAACGTCGCGAAGCTGGAGAGCAGGAAAAAGATCCCAAGGGTACGTACTTTCACTCACTACCTCCCTTTCCGAAGCTGTGGCGAGGAACGTCTCTCACGACAGGCGTAGGTTCTCTCAGTAAGGTGCTCAACCTCGGAAAAAACGCGCCACCTTTCCCCAACCTGGCGGTTCAAGGCCCCAGCGGGCTGCCGAAGTCCTGCACCCAGATCACGGTGTCGCCCATGGCCGGGTTGTGCCCCACGGCGACGCCGACACCCAGATGGGTGAAGGTGGGGAGGAGGAGGTTGTGCCGGTGGCCGGAGCTCCCCATCCAGTTGTCCATCACCTCCTGGACGGCGACGGGGCCGCGGGCGATGTTCTCGCCCACGATGCCGCCGGGGTAGCCGCTCTTGCGCGTCCGGGTCTTGGGGCTGGTCCCGTCCGGCGAGACGTGGTCGTAGTAGGAGCGCACCAGCATGTCCTCGGCGTGGCGCTGGGCGGCCTCGTCGAGCCGCGCATCGCGCAGCAGAGAGGGGACGCCGGCCGCGGCCCGCTCGGCGTTGACCCGGACGAGCATCTCCGCGCGCACCCGCTCCAGGTCGCCGAGGCCGGCGGTGTCGCGGGCGAACGACTCGCTCTCGCGCCAGGCCAGGAAGAAGGTGTAGAGGGGAGACCCCTTGAGGTTGCTGATGCCCACCCCCAGCTCCTGGTAGTCGGGATCGAGCAGGGCGTGGAAGGTTTCGGGGAGTCCGCTCCTGACCCAGGCCAGCACCTCGCCGGCATCGCCCGGCGCCGCCGCGAACTCCTGGTGCCAGCCGTGGGCCACGTAGCCCGCTTTGCGCAGCCGCTGCTGTATTCTGGGAATGGACTTCTCGTCGTAGTGGATGCCCTCCGCGTCCCGCACCTCTTCGGCGTTCTGCTGCGCCACCCGGTTCAGGGGCTCGGCCAGGGACAGGGGGCGGGCGCCCGCCGCCGCCCGCGCCTCGTTCAGGCGGGCCAGGAACTCGTGGCGAACCTGGTCCGGAGACGGCGGGCCCACGACGGCGGGAATCTCCGCGGCCCGGGCGGCGAAGAGCAGGAGGAGGAGCGCGGCGATGGGCATCCGGCAATTCTAAACGTGGTCCGCCGATTGCTTGTTCCCCCGGCCGCAGGCAAGTTTCCGAAAGCGAGGGAGAATGCGGATTACGGTGCTGGTAAATCGCGGCTCGGGCACGGTCAAGAAAAAACGGTTGACCGTCGAGGGCTTGCGGGAGATGTTCCAGAAGGCCGGAATCGAGGCGGATGTCCGGCTCATCCCCGGCGGGGAGATCGTCGACGCGGCGCGCGCGGCGGTGAAGGCCGGGACCGAGGCGGTGGTGGCCGGGGGTGGGGATGGCACCGTCCGCGGCGTGGCCTCGGTGCTGGCCGGCGGCGAGGTCCCCTTGGGGGTCCTGCCGCTCGGGACGCTGAACCACTTCGCCACGGACCTGAAGATCCCCTCCGATCTCGAGGCCGCCGTCCGCCTGATCGCCGAGGGGGAGGTCCGCGCTCTCGACGTCGGCGAGGTCAACGGCGAGATCTTCCTCAACAACTCGTCGCTCGGGTTCTACCCGCCCATCGTCCAGGCGCGCGACCAGGAGATGCGGCGCTCCAGGCACGGCAAGTGGGTGGCGATGGCCATCGCCACCTTCAAGCTGCTGCCGCGGCTCTCCTCGCTACGCGTGAAGATCTCGTCCGGCGACTGGCAGGTCGAGCGGCGGACCGAGGTCCTCTTCGTCGGCACCAGCGAGTACCAGATGAGCCTGCTGTCCCATGGCGCTCCCGACCGCCTGGAGAGCGATGGCCAGCTCTATGTCTATCTCTCGCGCAGCCGCAGCCGCCTGGGCCTCATCGGCCTGGCGCTCGCCGGCCTGGTGCGCGACGTCAAGCAGACCCGGATGGTCGAGGACTGGCGTCTGCGCGAGCTCAAGGTCGAGGTGCGGAAGAAGCGGGCGATCCCCGTCGCCTTCGACGGCGAGGTCAGTACGATGAAGTCCCCGCTCCTGTACCGGAAGCGCCCGCAGGACCTGCGGGTGATCCTGCCGCCGCAAGCTCCCGCTTGAGGACCTCGATCCCCCGCTCCAGCACCTCGTCCCTGCCGTCGCGGATGCCCCGCAGGGTGGGGGCCGCGAGGACGTCGGGGACGAGGCCGATGCGCTGGAGCTGGCGGCCGTCGGCGTGGCGCACCTCGTGGCCGCTGAAGCGCACGGAGGCGATCCCCGGCAGGGTGAACCAGGTGACGTCGCCGTTGGCCCCGGCCGTCGGGGTGCCGACGAATTTCGTGCCGTTGGCCGCTTCGAAGAAGAGCCCCAGGTGCTCGGACTGGCTGACCGTCCGCTCGTCGATCAGCAGCACGGTCTTGCCTGTGTACTTCGGGGCCTCGGCAGCCGGCAGCGGCTGGTAGAAGGAGAGGCCGGGCTGTTCCTCCCAGCGGCCCAGCTCCGAGCCCGCCGAAACCACGGGCCGGCGAAAGAGCGCGCCGTAGCGGGCGCCGCGGACGTTGAGGCGGGCGGCGATGGGCCAGCCCGTGCCGTTGGGGTAGCCGCGCATGTCGAAGACGATGCCGCGGGTCCCCTTCAGCCGTTCGAACATCGCGTCCACCTCCGCGAGGGTTAGCCGGCCGAGGTCGACGTAGCCCAGGTTGTCCGGGAGCAGGCGGACGGTGTCGCCGGCGGCTTTCGGGGTCCACGGCCCGCGCCGCAGCCGGACCGTCTTCAGCCGGCCGTCCCGCCCCCGCACGGTCAATGCGGCCTGCGAGCCCTGGGGGCCGGCGAGGAGCCGGTCGGCGATCTTGCGCCGCATCCCGGCCTCGGTGGAGGCGGCGAGATGGCGCCGCAGCAGCTCCTCGCGGGTGGCCACCGGGACGCCGTCGAGGCTCAGCACGACGTCGCCGACCTCGACGAATTCGCCGGTCTTGGCCGCCTCTTCGACCTCGTTGTCCTCCTCGGGCTCGCCGGGCTCGGGCTCGCCGCCGGAATTCCGGATTGCCGGATCGTCGCTCACGGCGGTGACCACCCAGGCCCCCTCGATCCAGCGGACGAGGAGCGGCAGGGGGGCCTCGCCGTCGAGCTGGTCGAGGGTCGGATTGCCGGTGAGACTGGTGTGGCCGTCGCCGGTGCGCGCCGCCATCTCCGCCAGGACCAATGCGTACTCCCGGCCATCCCGCACCTCCTCCATGCGGGCGATGAATTCCGGCAGCACCGCGTCCCAGTCGCCAGCCAGCTCGATGTAGGGATGGAAGTAGTGGAAGACGTTCCACAGCCGGAACACGGCGAGCAGCCGGTACTCGAGGGAGGGATCGATCATCTCCGTGTAGGGCTTGTCGGGGCGCCCGGAGGGCTCCGGCAGAGGCGGGGGGATGTAAGGGGAGGGCGCGGGCCAGCCGTCGCGGGCCAGCTTCACGGCCGCCGCGAACGCCGCGTCGGCCTCCCCGGGTTTCCCGGAATCGCCGGGCGCCACCTCCAGATCGGCGTGCACGCCGGGCCAGCCCGGGGCCGGCACGACCTCCGTCGTCCGCACCAGGGCCTCGAAGCCTTCGCCGAGCGACACCGTCCGCTGGCGGACGAGCCCCTCCTCGCCGATCCTCCCCTCGGCCACGATGGCGCCCTGTCCCGTGGCCTGGAGCGCCGCGGCCAGGGGCGGGATGGCGGTCTCCGGGCTCACCAGGAACACGATCCGCTGCGGCGCGGGCCCGGCCGCCGCGGGAAAGCTCTCGGGAAACAGGGTGAGGAAACCGGAGGAGTAGCTTCCCGGGTGGCCGGCCAACTGGCTGCGGTAGCCGGAGTGGAGGAGGTAGCGCTGGACCGGAGCCGTCGCCGGCCGGCCGGCCAGCAGGCCCTCGATCTCCGCCAGCAGGTACTGGGGGTAGAAGGGCCAGCCCCCCGCTCCCCGCACGTCCACGATCATCGCCTTCGCCTGCGGGATCTCCGGGCGCGCGGCGGCCAGCTTGCCGACCATCTCCTCCCAATTTTTGGCGGCGTTGGGCCGGCAGTAGAGGGCGAGCACGCCCGGCTCGACCCACCGGACGAGGGAGGCCCGGTCGTCCGGCGGCAGGCTGGTCCCGGGATCGCCGGTGAGCACGGGCCGCACGCGGGTCACCGGGTCGCCGAGCGCGCCGAGCATCGTCCGCACGGCCGCCGCGTACTGCTCGGCCGTCCGGGCGGAGCGCACCCGGGGGATGGCCTGGACGAGGGCCGCGTCCCAGTCGATCTCCTTGTAGGCGAGCCACGGGTGGAGGTAGCGCACCGCCCCCCACAACCGGGCGAGATGGGTGAGCCGCTCGACGGCGGAGACCGGCTTCACGGCGGCCGGGACGGGGGCCGGTTGGGCGAGCCCGGGGGGGGCGCCGGAAGAGAGTGCCAGGAGACCGAACAGGGCCGGCCAGACGGCCGCCGGGGAGGGCCGGGAGATCATGGCCAGGGAGTGTAAGCCAGTCCGGGCTTTGCCGAGGCGAGCGAATCGCCCTGCTTTTTGTCGAATCGCTGCCGGATGGCTTTATAATGGTGTGGTTATGGTTCCGCGGCATCCTCCAGATTCGAGACTCTAGGAGCACCCCATGTTCAAGCGCCTCCCCCTCCTGATGATCCTTCTGCTGGCCTTGACGGCCCTTCCAGCCGCGGCCACGACCGTGGTGGTGGGTACCGATGAGGACCTGTTCGACCAGGCGCCTCTGGTGTTCGAGGGCACAGTCCTCGGCTCCGCTCCCGCTCACGGCCGCGCCGCCACCGAATACCGGGTGCGGGTCGAGCGCACTTTGAAGGGCCGGGTCACCGCCGGCGAGGTCGTGGTGCGGGTGATCGGCGGCGACTCCGACGACGGCATGCACCTGATGATCTGGGGTGCCCCCGCGCTGCAGACCGGCGAGCGCGCCATGCTCTTCCTCGTCCGCCACGCCGACGGCACCTATGGCCCCCTGCACCTGGCCCTCGGCGCCTTCCACGAGGTGCAGACGGCCGCCGGCCAGAAGGTGGCGATCCGCGATCTGCAGGACATGCAGGACGTGACCACGGGCGGCGGGCCGGCGCAGGACTCCGTCCGCGACGCCGGACGCTTCGCCGGCTGGCTCGCCGACCGCGCGGCCGGCCTCAAGCGGTCCGCCGACTACTTCGTGGCGCTGCCGGCTTCCGAGCTGCGGCGCATCCAGGAGAAGTTCACCTATCTGGGCGGCGTGAAGTCGCGCTGGCTCCAGTTCGACTCCGGCCAGGCCGTGGGCTGGCGCAGCGAGGCTTCCGGCCAGCCTGGCCTGGATGACGGCGGCGTCTCCGAGTTCCAGATCGCCCTGGCGGCCTGGGACACCAACTCCGGCACCAACATCAAGTACCGCTACGACGGCACGACCACCGCCACCGCCGGCTTCACCCACCCTGACGGCGTCAACGCCATCATCTTCGAGGACCCCAACAGCGAGGTCGACGGCACCTTCACCTGCATCAGCCCCGGCCGCGGCAGCGGCGTCCTGGCCATCGGCGGCGGCTGGACTCATTCGGCCGCGGACGGCACCAACGTGATCACCGAGGGGGATGTCGTCACCAACGACGGCGTCGGCTGCTGGTTCAACACTCCCGCGCGGGCGGAGCAGATCTTCACCCACGAGCTGGGCCACAGCCTCGGCCTCGGCCACTCCTGCGGCGACTCCGCCAGCGGCACCTGCATACCGGGCTCGCCGCAGGACGACGCCATCATGCGGGCCAACGCCCACGCCGACGAGCGCGGCGCCCGCCTCGGCGACGACGACCGCGCCGGCATCCTCACCCTCTATCCCGGCTCTTCGACGAACCCGCCACCGCCGGTCACCACGCCGGCCGCGCCGACCAGCCTGGTGGCCACCGCGACCTCGTCCACCTCGGTTCAACTGACCTGGACCGACAACGCCACCAACGAGACCTCCTACCGGGTGCAGGAGAAGGTGGGCAGCGGCCAGTTCACGACGGCCGCGAACCTGGGCGCCAACGCCACGACGACGGTCGTCAGCGGCCTGAAGGCCGGGACCGCCTACACCTTCCGCGTGCAGGCCTTGAACGGCAATACCGGGTCGGCCTACTCCAACCTCGCGCAAATCACCACGCCGGCCTCCGCCCAGCCGCCCGCCGCGCCGTCGAGCCTCACGGCCACCCCGGTCTCCACCACCTCGATCCGCCTCGACTGGCAGGACAATGCGAGCAATGAGACCGGGTTCGTCCTCCAGGGGAGCTCGCCGGATGGCGCCCTCGCCCTGACGGCGACGATCCCGGCCAACACCCAGACCTTCACCGTCACCGGCCTCAATCCCACGACGCCCTACACCTTCCGCGTCGTCGCCCAGAACGCCGCCGGCAACTCGGCGGCTTCGAACGAGGCCAGCGCCACCACCCAGGGCCTCGCCGCCGGATCGTGCGTGCCAGGGCCGTCGAACCTCTGCCTCCAGAACCGCTTCCGCGTCTCCGTCCGCTGGCGGGCCAACAACACCACCGGCAGCGGTACGGCCGTCTCCCAGTCGAGCCAGACCGGCCTGTTCTGGTTCTTCGACGCCTCCAACATCGAGCTGATCGTCAAGATGATCGACGGCCGCGGCGTGAACAACTTCTTCTGGACCTTCTACGGCGGCCTCTCCGACCAGGAGTACTGGATCACCGTCACCGACACCACGAACGGCACCAGCCGCACCTACCACAACGATCCGGGCAGCCTCTGCGGCTTCGGCGACGTCAACGCCTTCACCGGTCCCTCGACCGGCGCCGCGGTCGGCTCGACCTCGGCCCCCGTCAGCTTCGCCGCCCCCGACAAGGCGTGCGCGGCGGGCAGCCTCTGCCTCTTCGGCGGCCGCTTCCAGGCGACCGTCAACTGGCGGACCCCCGACGGCCATACCGGCACCGGCACCCCGCTCACCCTCACCGACGTGAGCGGCATGTTCTGGTTCTTCGATCCGACCAACGTCGAGCTGGTGGTCAAGGTGATCGACGCCCGCACCGTGAACGGCAAGTTCTGGATCTTCTACGGCGCTCTCTCGGACGTGCAATACGACCTGACGGTGACCGACACGACGACCGGACTCTCCCATACCTACCACAACAACCAGGGCAACCTCTGCGGCCAGGCGGACACGGGGACGTTCCCCGGCTGACGGAGGCTGACAGGTGTATGGCCGGTGTTACACCGGCCATACCTTGCCAATTTCAGCCCGTCCTCTCCGGAGCTTGATCCGTCCTCCGGAGAGGGCGCTTCGGGCACCTTCTTTGAATGCGTGCGCTCTGTGGGGGACCTGGCATCGAGGTTGCTCCGGAATTCGGGAGTGGTATGAAAAGGAGAGAGAAATGATTGCCAGAACCGCACGCGTCCTCTTCGCCCTGTCCGGGCTTCTCGCCGTCATGGCCCTGCCGGCCTCCGCCCAGTACCGCCACCACCGCTACTACGGGTCGGACTGGGACGGTGAGTTCCGCATCCACGTGGGCTCGTTCCGTCCGGACGGCAACTCCGATTACTGGGACGGGATCCGCAACGACTTCACCAACTCCGACCCCAGCGACTTCGACAACGCCAACTTCGGCCTCGACTACATCCTGCCCCTGAACGGCCCGATCAGCCTGATGTTCTCGGGCTCCGTCTACGAGGGGAGCTCCGGCAGCGCCTACCGCAACTTCGCGGACAACTTCGGCGGCCGCATCCGGCACGACACGACGCTGGACATCGCCTCGGTCAGCGCCGGCCTGTTGTTCCACCTGGCTCCCCGCAGCGCCCCGGTTCAGCCCTACGTCGGCGCCGGCGGCGGCATCTACCCCTGGCGGCTCAAGGAGTCGGGCGACTTCATCGACTTCAACCAGACCAGCCGGCCGATCTTCTCGGCCGACCTGAGGTCGGACGGCACCGCCTTCGGCTGGTACGGGCTGGTCGGCCTGGAAGTGCCGGTCTCCCGCCGTCTCAACCTCTTTGCCGAGGGCCGCTGGACCCGCGTCGACGACAAGCTCAACAAGGACTTCGAGGGCTTCGGCAAGCTCGACCTCTCCGGCCGCGAGATCGCAGCCGGGCTCTCCTGGACCCTGTAAAACCCACCGGCAGCTCCAATGGCCCACGGGGCGGGGAACCTCTGGCATCCCCGCCCCACGGGAGGGCTGGACAGTGCGAGCGGCGTAGAATCAACCGCCATGCCCAGCCACGTCGCCCGCCGCCTCCTCCCTCTTCTCCTGGCCGCCCGCGTCCTGCTCGCCCAGGCGCCGCCGCCGACCCTCGCGGCGCCGAAGGACCCCGTGGCCATCGCCACCCAGTTCATCGACCTGCTGCTCAAGGGGGACTACCCGGCCGCCGCCGCGCTGGAGGGCGGAGCGATGAAGAAGGCGGCGCCGGCGGCCAAGCTGAGCGAGATCTGGACGGGCATCCAGACCCAGTTGGGCGCCTACAAGCGGCGGGTCGCCTCCCGCTCCGAAAAGCAGGGGCCGTACGACTTCGCGTTCGTGACCACGGCCTTCGAGAAGCAGACGGTGGACCTCAAGGTGGTGATGGATGAAGGGGGGCACGTCGTCGGCTTCTTCATCGTCCCCGTCCAGGCGGCCGTGCCGCCGGCGGACCCCTCGCCTCCCCCCTATGCGAAGCCGGGCTCCTACCAGGAGCGCGACGTCACCGTGGGCGCGGGGGAGTGGGCCCTCCCCGGCACGCTGACGATGCCGGTGGGGCCCGGCCCCTTTCCGGCCGTGGTGCTCGTCCACGGCTCGGGACCCAACGACCGGGACGAGACGGTCGGGGCCAACAAGCCGTTCCGCGACCTGGCGCTGGGTCTCGCCTCGCGGGGCGTCGCCGTGCTGCGCTATGAGAAGCGGACCCGCCAGTACGCCGGCAAGGTCGCGGCGGTCCCCGGCTTCACCGTCCAGCAGGAGACGGTGACCGATGCCCTGACCGCCCTCGCCCTGCTGCGCAGCAGCGAAGGGATTGATCCACGGCGGGTCTTCGTGCTTGGCCACAGCCTGGGCGGGATGCTCCTGCCGCGCATCGGCCAGAGCCAGCCGGCGCTCGCGGGGATCATCGTCATGGCGGGAGCGGCGCGGCCCATGGAGGACCTCATCCTAGAACAGGTCTCCTACCTCGCCGCCCTGGACGGCATCGTCACCGACCCGGAGAAAAAGCAGATCGAGGGCCTGCGCGCCGAGGTGGCGAAGGTCAAGGCCCTCAAACCCGGCGCCACCGAATCCGTCCTCGGCGCTCCCGCCTCCTACTGGCTCGACCTTCAGGGCTACGATCCGGTCCAGGCCTCGAAGTACCTCCCTCAGCCTATGCTGATCCTCCAGGGCGAGCGCGACTACCAGGTGACGATGACCGACTTCGCGGCCTGGAAGAAGGGCCTGGAGGGCAAGCCCAACGTCACCTTCAAGTCCTACCCCAGGCTCGACCACCTCTTCCTCGCCGGCGAAGGCAAGAGCGGCCCGGCCGAGTACGAGAAGCCGGGCCACGTGGACGCGGCCGTGGTGGGGGACGTCGCGGCGTGGATCCTGGGTCAGGGGAAGAAGCCGGCGGAGCGGACGTGGTAGGGTCCCGGTGGCGCTTGCCTCCGACATGAACGACTACCGCCGCTACCCGGCTACGTCCTGAACTTCCTCGACCGCCAGATCCTCTCCATTCTCGCCGAGCGCATCAAGGCCGACCTGGGCGCCACCGACGCCCAGATGGGCTATCTCTACAGCACCGCTTTCGCCGTCTTCTTTGCGATCTTCGGCATCCCGCTCGGAAGGCTGGCCGACGTGTGGGACCGCCGGCGCCTGATCGCCTGGGGCCTCGCCGCCTGGAGCGCCATGACGGCGCTCTCGGGGCTGGCCCGCAGCTTCCCGCAACTGGCGCTGGCGCGTTTCGGGGTCGGCGTCGGCGAGGCGAGCGCCAGCCCGGCGGCCTACTCGTTGCTCTCCGACTACTATCCCGCCGCGCGACCGCCCTCGCCGTCTACTCGAGCGGCATCTATCTCGGCGCCGGCCTGGGGCTGGGCATCGGCGGCCTGATCGTCGACCGCTGGGACGTTGCCTGGGCCGGGACCACACCGCCCCTGGGACTGCGCGGCTGGCAGGTGGCGTTCCTGGTGGTCGGTCTGCCCGGCCTGCTGCTCGCCCTCTGGGTGCGCTCGCTGCGTGAGCCGGTGCGCGGCCAGGCCGACGGCGTCGCCGCGATCGTCGAAGCCCGGCCGTGGCGGGAATTCTGGCGCGAGCTCTCGGCGGTGCTGCCGCCCTTCACTCTGGCGAACCTGTGGTGGCGTGGCGGCCGCTGGCGGACCCTGACGGCGAACCTCCTGGCGGCGGTCGACTGCGTGTCGACCGCCGCCGGACTGACCCGCCTGCTCGGCAATCCGGTGCAGTGGTACTCCCTGGCCATTGGTCTCTACGCCGCGGTCTCCTGGGCGCAATCGCTCCGCCTGCGCGACCCGGCCTGCTTCGCCCTCGTGCTACGGATGCCGTCTCTCCAAGCCGCCAACCTGGCGGTCGCCCTGCTCGCGTTCACCAGCTACGGCTACGGCTTCTGGATCGCGCCCTACCTGATTCGCACCCACGGCGAGAACGTCGCGCGCGTTGGGCTCATCCTGGGCGGAATCGCCGCGGGCAGCGGCTGGCTGGGGGTGACTCTGGGTGGCATCCTCGCCGATCGCCTGCGGCAGCGCTCGCCCACCGGACGCCTGCGGGTGGGGATGCTCGCGGCGGTGCTGCCGGTGCCATTCGCGGTCCTGCTCCTGCTGGCGCCCAGCCTCACCGTCGCCTATCTGGTGTGCGTGCCATTGTTCGTGACCACCTCGCTCTGGCTCGGTCCCGGCGCCTCGACGGTGCAGGACCTCGTCCTGCCGCGCATGCGTGCCGTGGCTTCGGCGGCCTACCTCCTGGTCGTCACCTTCATCGGCCTCGCCCTGGGACCCTACACGGTCGGACGTCTGAGCGTCGCCCTCGGCGGCCTGCGCCCGGCGCTCCTCTGGGCCCTGCTCGCGAACGGCCTCTCCCTCGGCTGCGCCTTGTATGCGGCCCGGCGGTTGCCTGGGGATGAGGAGAGCCGGTGGGAGCGGGCGCAGGCGGCGGGGGAGGGGGCGCCATAATACGGCCTTCTCATGCTTGACCTGTGCTGCTGGCTGGCTTCATTAGAGGGGCAATTCTCGTAGGTCTATGCAGTTTCGGCGTCTTAAAGAACCCTTCCTGCTCCTCGTCTTGGCTCGACCGACCGGATCGGCAGGCTTGGCGTTGATTCAGTGCTTGGATCGCACCGGACCACGGAAGCGATGGAGGGGGACTCCGGTCCTGTTCACCCTCGGATGAATAGACGGGAGCAGCGCTTCCGGATGTTCATTCCTGATGATGTTTTCGACATTCTGAAGTAACTGGGAGAAGTCGGCTTTTGAGAGTTGCAGGTACTCCCTTAAACCAAAATCCTCATGCTGCAGCCGGGCATAGAGCTGGCGCAGGCTTTTGATTTCCAGTTCCGCCAGTTTGCGTAATATCGCGCTGGGGATGTTGATGTCGACTAGCGCTGTGTCCGTTGCCATCGCCACACCTCCAAGACAGCATACTCCTGGCGCGTTCCTATTTCAACTCGGATCGCCGCTTAGGCTTCCACCGTATAAGCCTCGATGGCCTCTCGAAGCACATAGCGATAAGGAAGGCTGCCGTACCCGGGGTCAGGCCGGCCGTAGCCCCACGTCGTGTCCCAACTGTTCTTGAAGATGAAGTAGCCATCGCCATGGCTCTCATCGTTGTCTCGATAGCCGATGAGACAGATCGCATGAGCGCCGTCTGGCTCGAGAGAAAGAGGCAACGAGATGACGCCCTCGCGGAAGGCGTAGTCGTCTTCCCAAAAGTGATAGGTCCGCACCGACAGTCCGATGCACAAACCCGAGGCGAGTACCTTTTTCAATGCTTTGATGGAATTCGGATTTAGCTTCGAGTACTTGGAGATGCGTTTCTGCTTGCCATCCTTGAAGGACTTCCGAGCCAAGGTCGGAAGAGGACCGTGGGATTCATTGCCGGTCTTCGGTAACCGGTTATAGGACCATTCTCTTTCAGTACAGACTCCTCCCGCAAGTTTCTCGCTTGCTACTCCATTTAGCAGGACTTCCACTGCGTGCTCGATGAAGGTCCCTTCCTCATCAGGCGCTCCATCGAGGTTTTTACACGCCCAGTAAAGGTACTGCTCTGAAAGATCCAGGCTCGCCTTGGCCTTGCTTTTCTTGATCAGGTCGGCTTCGAGGCAGGCCGCCACCGTATGGGCGACGCAGGTGCCACGCAGACCTTGATTTTTCACCGGTGTGACATGAACCGTCAAATCAGCTTTTGAGGGCAGGTTGGGCGTGATTGCCGTCACCGGGAGCTTGGGGGGTTGGCTCGAAGCCTTCTTGGCCACCGCGAGACCCCTCTTCTCCAAAAGCTTCAAGTTGACTCCTCTTTGCACTGGAAAGCGCGGCGATTTCATGATCAGGCCCTGGCTTTGTGGTTTCGACTCCAGGGCATTAAGGAATTCCTCGATCCGCCTTTCAGGGACCTTCAAATATCGCGAGAAGATAGAGAGCTCTGTCGCGTAGTTGTTCTTAATCCGATGGTATAGCGCCGAAACGCTGCGGATCCCGGCCTCATTGAGCTTGCCGGCAATCTCACTGGCGTCCTTCTTGAAGTACTGTTCGATCTCAACCGTGAACCAGTCCTGGCTTCCGGGCACGACTCCCAAGTCTTGAACAGGAAGGCTGCCTTCGACAACAAGATGGGCCTCATAGACGTTGTCTCCGGATAGATCGCCCTCGACCATAACCTCCTCTTGGTCGAGATATCCGAACAACTTCTCTCCCGTTTCTTCCATGGTTTGGGCTGGGATCGGCGCTCGTCGGGGATAGGGGATCAGCGTATAGACACCGCTCGGCGTTTCTAGCTTTACCCGAGTCTGCTGTGCGCGAATGACACCGGGAATCTTTTGCCAGGCCATGAAACCGCCTCCTCGATCGGTCGTGGCTGTCTCCCGCTCGGTCTTTCAGCCGGCGAGACACTACAGACTTCTATCGAACAATGTTACGCCTCTCCCCTTAGATGGGTCAAATACATGCAAGGCGGCGCATAAGCATGTCGCTAGCTGGCGAGCGGGCTCGATGTTTAGGCTTCGGGGAGTCGTGGCATGCGTGGCTGGATCTCCTCGACGGCTCCGAACGAGATCCCCTTCGACTATGCGAGCTTTGCGGACTCCTTCCTGGCGACCTCGGGCTACGGCGAGTCGACTCGGGCATCTCCGCTCAGGCAGCGAGTTGCTTTTGGGAAGCTTCAACCGAGGGTGGGAACCAGGCCGGCTTCGGTGATGCGGCGGTCTTGGGTCAGGAGAGTTGCACCGAGGACGCGTGCTGAAGCGACGATGATCCGATCTGCAGGATCTCGATGAAAGCTGTCTGGTAGAGCGGCGACCTCTGCGGCGACCGCTGGAGTAATCGCCTGCCGCTGCACCAATGGCGGGGCCGTCGCTTGCTCCAGCCACTCGCGCAGCGGCAGGTGCAGTCGAATCCGCTGCAGGCTGCTCAAGGTCGCGATCTCCCAAAGGGTGATGTCGGAGACCCATAGGGGCTCCTCCTCCGTGGCCTGCCGGAGAACCTCTTCCTGCCGCGTTGACAGTCGGGGAACCGCGCTGAACCACCAGAGAAGAATGTGCGTGTCGAGAAGAGCCTTCACCGCTCTTCTCCAGCCTCTACCTCCCAGACGATCGCTGGCAGAACCGGTTCGAGGACGTCTCCCAGGATCTCGACGGTTCCCCCCAGGGACCGCTGTGGATACTTCTCCTGGCCTCGGGTCGGAGGGACCAGACGGGCGACGGGCCGGCCCCGTTTGAGGATGACCACCATCTCCCCCGTCCGCTCGACCTCGTCCAGGATCGCCAGACACTTGGCCTTGAACTCGGAAGCCCGAATCTCGCGCATGTGACCACTCTAAGTGACCATGCCCAGCGTGTCAACTCACAGCTTGGGGCGTGATCACCCACCGCGGTCCGAGTCGATCCCACCGCGGTCGGAGCCGTTCGCTAGATGGAAAGCGGAGATATCCGGTTCTTGCGCCGGAAGTCGACGTGGTAGCTTCTGGCAGGAATGGCCGGCGAGCAACTGACCCCCCGCGCCCTCAACCGCGCCCTGCTGGCGAGGCAGGGCCTGCTCACGCCCTGGGAGACCCCGCTCGTCGAGACGGTCGAGTCGATCGGCGCGTTGCAGGCGCAATACTGGCCGGGCGTCGCCGTCGCGCTCTGGTCGCGGATGCGCGACTTTGCGGCGCAGGATCTCTACGCCGCGCTGGCGGGGCGCCAGCTCGTCGTGGGCACGCTGCTGCGTGCCACGCTCCATATGGTCAGCGCGCGCGAGCACCCCGGCTACGCGGCGGCCGTGGAAGCCTCCGGAGTTACGGACTGGCGCCGGATCTCCAAGGAGCCGTTTCCGCAGATGGCGACGCTGCGCTCGGAGCTCCTGGCCTGGACGGCGGCCGTTCCCCGCAGCGGTGACGAGATCTCCGAGTTCGTCGAGGAGTGGCTGGCCCGGCATCCCGGCGCGCTCGACGAGAAGGAGCTCGCCTTTCAGCGGCAGTACAAGTGGCGCCCCTTCCGCGGCACGAGCGCCTTCGTCCGGGTCGCCGCGGACGGCCGCTGGGAGCGTGCGCCCGCCTCCCTGATGGCCGCGCCCAAGTCCTCAGAGCCGGCGGCTTCCTCTCCCGAAGAGGTGCTGGCGGCCGTGGTCCGCCGTCACCTGCGGGCCTTCGGCCCCGCCGCGGCCGACGACGTGGCGGACTGGATCGGCTGGAAGACGCCGCCGGTGCGGGCGGTCCTCGATCGTCTCGCGCCCGAGCTGGTGCGCTTCGAGGACGCTGCGGGCCGCGCGCTCTACGACCTGCCCGCGGCTCCCCGGCCGGACCCCGAGACGCCGGCGCCGATGCGCCTGCTGCCCGGGTTCGACAACGTGATGCTCGCCTACGCCTCCAAGCGCCGGCAGCGCGTCCTGCCCGACGAGCACCGGGAGAAGGTCTACGTGCGCGCCAATCTCCAGGTGCTGCCGACGTTCCTCGTCGACGGCCTGATCGCCGGCACCTGGTCGGTCGAGGAAAAGCGGCGCGAGGCGACGCTGACGCTGCGGCCCTTCGAACGGCTCGCCCGCCCGGTCCGCGCGGCCGTGGTCGAAGAGGCCGAGCGGCTCGTCCGCTTCAGCCAGCCGGCGGCGAAGACGCACCGTGTCGAGGTGGAGCCCTGAAAGAAAAAGGCCGCCGCCTCCGAGGAGGCGGCGGCCCGGGTATGGAAGCTTGAGGCCCCGATCAGTGGGGAACCTGGAAGAAGGTGGTGCCGCTCTCCAGGGGCGTCTCGAAGAGGAGACGGCCCTCGCGGTAGCTGGCGCCCCGGAGGGTGAGGGCGAGGACGTCGCCCAGATCCCCGGCGAGGTGGATGTTGAGGGTGTCGCGCACCTCCTGCGGCAGGTCGTCGAGGTCGGCCTCGTTGTCCTTCGGCACCAGGATCTCGTTGATCCCCGAGCGCACCGCGCCCAGGACCTTCTCCTTGACGCCGCCGATGGGCAGGACACGGCCGGAGAGGGTGATCTCACCCGTCATGGCGATGTCGTGCCGCGCCGGCCGGCCGGAGAGGGCCGAGACCATGGCCGTCGCGAGAGTCACGCCGGCCGAGGGGCCGTCCTTGGGGATGGCGCCCGCGGGGACGTGGACGTGCAGGTCGCGCTCGAAGCACTCGCCCGGAATGCCCAGCGACTCGGCGTGCGAGCGGGCGTAGGTCCAGGCCGCCCGGGCCGACTCCTTCATCACGTCGCCGAGCTGGCCGGTGAGCACCAGCTCGCCCTTGCCCTTCATGGTCGACGCTTCGACGAACATGATGTCGCCGCCCATCGGCGTGTAGTACATGCCGGTGGCGACGCCCACCTGGTCGGCGCGGGCCGCCCGCTCGGGGTGGACCTTCGGTCGGCCGAGGAGCTCGCGCACCTTGGTGGCGTCGACGTCCACCCGCTCGGCCTCGCGGCCGGCGATCTTGCGCGCCACCTTGCGACCCAGCTTGCCGATCTGGCGTTCGAGCTGCCGCACTCCCGCCTCCCGCGTATAGCCGGAGATCACCTCGGCCAGGGCCTCGTCGGTGATGGCGATCTGCTCCAGGCTGAGGCCGTTCTCCCTGAGCTGCCGCGGCACCAGGTAGCGCTGGGCGATGGTCAGCTTCTCCTGCTCGGTGTAGCCGGAGAACTCCACCACCTCCATGCGGTCGAGCAACGGCCCCGGGATGTTCTGGATGAAGTTCGCCGTCGCGATGAACAGCACCTCCGACAGGTCGAACGGCACGCCGATGTAGTGATCGGTGAAGGTGTCGTTCTGCGCCGGGTCCAGGACTTCGAGGAGAGCGCTCGCCGGGTCGCCCTGGAAGGAGACGCCGAGCTTGTCGACCTCGTCGAGGAGGAACACCGGGTTCTTGGTGCCGGCGTGCCGCATGCCCTGGATGATCCGCCCCGCCATGGCGCCGACGTAGGTGCGCCGGTGGCCGCGGATGTCGGCCTCGTCGCGCACGCCGCCGAGCGAGACGCGGATGTACTCGCGACCCATGGCGCGGGCGATGGACTTGGCGACCGAGGTCTTGCCGACGCCGGGCGGGCCGACGAAGAGCAGGATCGGACCCTTCGCCATTGCGCGGGCTTTCGCTTCTTTCGCGTCGGTGATTGGACGATCGCCTTTGTCCGTGTTGCCGAGCTGCGGCGTCGCGTCTTCTTTCGACGCCTTGAGCTTGGCGATGGACATCTCGCCGGT
>DATARR010000066.1:0-7866 GCA_036264085.1 Thermoanaerobaculia bacterium
CCTCAACCTCCTTACCTGCTTGTCCGTGACCATCTACCCCCCGTCTCTGAGGGGAAGAGCTTAGGGGACAAGCGTTTACGAGGACTGGAACCCCGCAATTCTAATTGTCGTCACCCCGCAGTTCTAATTGTCGCCCAACAGCCACTGCGCCGAAGCACAGAAGCCCCAGCAGAATCATCGGGATGAAGACCCGCTGTTTCGACTTGCTGAACATTCCCGGTCTCCTTTCTGGCAACGGAGATCGTCCCCGTTGCAGTCGTCCCGCGTCTCTGCCCGGGCGACTCTGGCAGCCTATAGGTCAAGAGCCGTGCCAGGGGCTGGATCGATGAGTCAAATGACTGATTCCAAATGATTTGGGAGACAAAACGAGCCGTCCGGCCAAGATCTGAATCGTCCTCTTTCGAGGACAGATCAACCCTGCAAAGGACGTGTCCCCTGAGACACAGGACCTGTCCCATGCTCCAAGGAGCCTGTCCTACGAGCCGCAGGACACGCCCCACGAGACGCAGGACAGGCTTCATGACCCAGAGGACGTGTCCTCTGAGAGGCGGGACAGGCCTCATGAGCCGTGAGACGTGTCCTGCAAGACAAAGGACATGTCCTCTGAGCCAAAGGACACGTCCCATGAGCCACGAGACCTGTCCTACGGGAGGCGGGACAGGCTTCATGAGCCATGAGACGTGTCCTGCAAGACAAAGGACATGTCCCCTGAGCCAAAGGACACGTCCCATGAGCCACGAGACGTGTCCTGCGAGAGGCAGGACAGGCCTCATGAGCCGTGAGACATGTCCTGCAAGACAAAGGACATGTCCTCTGAGGCAAAGGACACGTCCCATGAGCCACGAGACGTGTCCTGCGAGAGGCAGGACAGGCCTCATGAGCCTTGAGACGTGTCCTGCAAGACAGAGGGACATGTCCCCTGAGCTATAGGACGCGTTCCATCAGCCATGAGGCGTGTCCAACGAGCCTTGGGACACGTCCAACGAGCCTCGAACGCTGACGGCGACCGTCCGGCGCTCTACTCACAGAGCTGGCCGCGGCATGGCGGTGGCGGACAGGGTTCGCCACTATCGAAGAGGCCGTTGACCAGATTCCCAAATTCGATCGAGACTTTGAACGCCTCAATCCCCTTCTTGCGCCCTTCCGAGCAGACGTTGTTGGACCAGAAGCACTGCCCGCTCAGGTCCGGGCTCCGCTGCAGGAACGCCTTGTAGAGGTCCCCCACGAAAGCCTCCAGGGAGATGCGATCGGTTTGGTAAGAGGGATTTCGCCGCTCATACTCAGGCGTCTGGGTATACCCGCTGGGATCGATGCCCGGAATATCGTACGACCCCTGAGTCTCGAACCGGGTCGAAACGAACCGCTTTGCTTCCTCCAGCAGGGCGTCGCTGCTGTAGCTTGCGTCCACAAGATTCCAGTACTCGTCCTGCCGTTCGAGGCAGGTGGGAGTCCGTCCATAAGCTCCTTGATAGGTCCGGATGATGAAGCTGTCGTAAGACCTTGCCGGCGGGTTTTGCGGAGGAAGGCCCGACAGCCCATCGCAATTACACTGGCAACCGCCGAGCGAATAGACGCAGGCGGTTTGTGCCCAGGAGCTCTGAAGAGGCAGCAGCGTGGCGACGATCAGGAACATCAAAGCGAACCGGAGGGTGGAGTTGGACATTGGGCGCATGACGACTCCTTTCAGAATTTACCCGTTGCCCCCGTCCCCAGATGCTTTTGCATCTATGCTAGAGCTTACATCCAATGAGGGTGCTGGTCAAGCGTCCCGCAGTTGCGCTCGGCTGGGTTCCGATAGTCGGGAAGCCTAGTCGTCTTTCCACCGCGCCGGCCCTGCGCAGAGGCTGGACCTGGAGTAATCGCCGCGGGCGGTGACGGCGGCTCCGAAGCCCGCGGCCTGGCCGTCCTCTTCGACGTGGAGAGAGCCGTCCTTGCTGAAGGTCATCGTCATCGTGTAGCCCTCCTCCCGGTAGACGGCCTTGCCCGACCGCAGCGCGGCGGTGCCGCCGAGAGTGCCGACGTGGGCCGCGCCGGCGTCGGGCGAGACTCCGGGGGGATTCCAGATGGCGTCGACGTGAAACCGCAACTTGCCGCCCGGCATCTCGACGACCTCCAGCGTGGCCTGCTGCCCTGCGCTGCGGTCATAGGTGCCGGTGACGCCGAGCACCTTCACCGGGTGGGGCTTGCCGGTAACCGCGACCTCCATCTCATAGGAGACCGGCTCGTCCTTCGCCGTGTGAGCGTGAAGCTGGATGCGGTATTCGCCGGACTCCGGAAGCAGGAACGAAGCCGCGGGAGGCTCGGCCTCCACCCCACCCCCGCGCGGACAGAAGACGTTGTACGAAGCCCCAGCCTCCGCCCCCTTGAACAGAATTCGCATCATCTGCCCCGCCGCCGCACGGACCCGGTATTCTGGAACGCCCTCCTCGTAGTGACCCACGATGCGCATCGCCCCCGCACCGTCGCGGACGACTATCCCTTCTCAAACCGGATCTCCTGGACGCCGGGCCCCGGCTCGCCGGCGGCTGCGAAGGCGGCAATCAGTGCGAGCGCGAACGGCAGCGCGGCCTTTCTCTGGAGGCTGTACATGGTTTGGATCTCCGGGGGAGTGTAGCAGCCCTATTTGGTTCCACCTTGGTTCCCGTTGCTTTGAGCCCCCACTGAGAATCCGAGGTGTATAGAGAAGTACGGCTTGACATCGTAAGTCGTTTGACCGTCGAGCAGAGAGCTATCAGGTGGTAAGACGTCGCCATTGCTAATTCCAGAGAACGTTTTTAATTTAACGGTGGCTAAACCGAAATCCGGTTGGAGGAGATGGCGCTTTCGATCATCGCATGCTCGCGCAGCGCCTTCAGACGCTGCGGCGACTGGCGAGTGAAAAGCTCCTGCCGGCCCTTGGCCTCTCCCAGGTCGGCGAGGTACCACGCCGCGGACATCGGCACGTCGGGTGGCTTGGCTGTAAAGCGCTGAAGGGTCGTCATGATTGGCTCCATTATAGCCGAGGCTCCCCGCGATGCGCGATGTAGCGGCGGCCGTTGTCCTCGACAAGCTTCATCAGAGTCCCCGCTCAAGGACGATTCGTTGGGCTCCCGACGGTGAGTCGCCTCTGAGGAGACTTGCTGGCACAGGCTATGCACAAGGGAGAGAATGAACGTTCCCGCGCAATTCCGCCGGGGGCTTGGAGGTTTATACTTTATGAATACGAAACGAACCGTCCCCGCGTTGCTGGTCCTCACCAGCCTGGTGGGTCTTTGCGTTACGGGTTGTTGCTGGGACCCTCACCGTCGCCACGACCGTCGCTTTGACAGCCTTGATCTAAAAGTCGGCGCTCCATCGGCTGCCCAGGCTGAGGTGGCCGCTCCCTGAGGCGTCGCGCGCCCGCGTCCCGCTCCGCACCAGCCCGACTCGGGGGCGGGACGCGGCCTGTTCTCTCATTACCCAATTCCTTACCCATTGCCGCCGCTGTTACCCAGTTCGCTACGGGGCTGCCGGCCTTGCCGATCGCACGCCAGAGTGGTCCACCACCACAGCTCCACCTTTCATGACCCACACCACGCGGCGCGTCACGGCTTGGACGTCCGTCAGCGGATCGCCGTCGACGGCGACCAGGTCGGCGTAGTAGCCGGGCGCGATGGCGCCGAGGCTGTCGCTCATATTCAGCAGCGATGCGCCCATGATGGTCGCGCTCGCCAGAGCCTGAGCCGGAGTCATGCCGGCTTCCACCAGGCGCTCCAATTCCCGGGCGTTCTCTCCGAAGCCGGTGAAGACCGCGTCGGAGCCCATGGCGATCTTCACCTTGGCCTTGATGGCACGGCGCACGGTCGCGAGGTTTCTTTGCACATAGGCCTCGAGACGCTGGACGACCTGATCGTCATAGCCGAATTCCTCGCGATGCGCGATGTAGTAGCGGTTGTGCTCGACGGTCGGCACGTAGACCGTTCCACGGCGGGCCATCTCGGCCAGGGTCTCGTCGTCCATGTCCGTCGCGTGCTCGACGGAATCGGCTCCCGCGCGCACGGCGTCCCGGGCGCCGTCCGGACCATAGGAATGAATGGAGATCCGCTTGCCGGCCCGGTGCGCCACGTCGACGGCCGCCTTCATCTCTTCGAATGAGAACGTCTGAAAACCGGTGACGTCCTGATCGCTGCCCGTCGAGCCATACATCTTGATCCAATCCGCTCCCGCCCCGAGCTGCTGCCGCGCGACGCGTTGCACTTCGGCGACATCGTCGCACTGGCCCGGCTCCGGTGCCGCGCCGGGGCGCGGCGGAGCGTTGCTGATATGAAGGCCATAGCCGGCGACGAACATCCGGGGGCCGATCATCGCCCCGCGATGGATCAGGTCCCGCATGGCGATGTCCGTGTATTCCCACGATCCGAGGTCCCGCACGGTGGTGACTCCCGCTTCGAGCGTCTTGCGCGCGTTCTCCTGCGCGAGGAACACCGTCACCGCCGCGCCCAGCGTTCCCAACTGTGTCCAGGGCCGCGTGCCGGGCGAGCGGTCCCAATAGAACGTCATGTGCGTGTGCACGTCGATGAGACCGGGGATCGCGGTGAGCGGACGGAGGTCGATCAGCTTCGCGCCGGCCGGCACCGCCTTGTCCCCGGAGCCGACGTGATCGATGCGCTCGCCATGAACGACGACCACGGCGTCCTGGACCACGCCGCCCCGGCCGTCGATCAGCCGGCCGAAGCGGACGGCCGTCGTCGTGTCTTCAGCGCCCGATGCCGCCGTGCCGGGAGCGGCCAGCGCGGTGAGCAGGACTGCCGCCAGAAGTGCACGCATGGAGCTCTCCTTTCGTCGCCGTTATCTTAGCGCTCCGTCACCCTAGCCCCGCCCGGGCATAAATGCCAGGGCTAGGAACGACGCCGGATGAATCCGGCTTGAAGTCCCCTTCAGGGGGCGCTGTTTCTAGCCCTGGCATTTATGCCCGGGCGGAGGTGCCTCGATCGCCTGGAAGAACCCCTCGGCCGTGAAGAGGCGGAACCAGCTCCGCAGCTCGGCGGCGAGGGCGTCGTCGTCCAGGTCGCTGACGGCGGCCGCGGCGGCGAGGGACTCGGCCACGGTGGCGCCGGACTGGAGGGCGGTGAGGAGGGCGTGCTGGGGGTGCGAGATGGAGTAGCGGCGGACGACGAACTCGCGGCGGGTGATGGCCGTGTGCTCGGGAGCTGGGTCGGGGATGGGGACCTCCTCTCCCTCCTCGGCCTGGCGGGCCGCCGTGAAGTAGGCGTTCACAGGGTAGCGGGAGGCCACCAGCCGCAGGCAGGGCACGGTCACCAGCCGGGCGCCGGCGAAGCGCTCCGGGGGAAAGGCCTGGAGGGTCTCAGGGCTCAGGAGGGTCTGGCCCTCGGTTCCCGGGCCGTCGAAGACCTTGGCGAGGGCCCATTCCAGGGAGGCGAGGTCGATGAGGAAGTCCGGCCAGCCCACCTCGCCCGGCGGAGGTCCGCCGTCCTCGGGACCCGGCCGGGTCTCCTCCAGGAAACGGGGGAAATTCTCCCCCAGCCGGTCCAGGGTGTAGCTGCGCGAGGGGTGGCGCTGCAGGTACTCGAAGGCGAAGCCGCTGAAGACCTCCTCGCCCACGGCCCCCTTCAGCACCGGGAAGCACTCGCCCACGCACTCCAGCAGGCGGGCGTAGTAGGCGTTGGCGTAGATGCCGATGCGCTCGGCCGCCGTGAGGTTGCGGGAGCGCCGGATCACCGCCTCCAGGTCGCCGCGGGTCAGCCGGATCAGCGCCTGCGCCTCTTCGGACTCCACGCCGTCGTCGACCCCCGCGGGGTGGGTGACCACGGCCTGGAACCACTGCTGCACCACGGCCAGTGATTGCGGGGGGCGGCTCACTCGACCTCCGGCTGGATGTGGTGGAGGGGATGGGGGACGCTCGCTCCCGTCATTCCCGCCAGGACCAGCTCGGGCTCGGCTTCTCTGGACCTCCCGGCGGGCAGGTGCTCGCCCATGAACTGCCTGGCCTTGAGCACCTCCGCGTGGACCACGGGGAAGGGCGGGATGTTGGCGTCCCACTCCAGGAGGGTCGAGACGCCCCCGGTCAGCTCGTGGGCCGTGCGGTAGAGCTCCCAGACGGGGTCGATCACGTGGTTGTCGTGGGTGTCGATCAAGTGGGTGGTGTAGTTGCTGTGCCCGGCGAGGTGGAACTGGACGATGCGTTCGTGGGGGAGCGAGCGGATGAAGCGGTCAGGGTCCATGTCGTGGTTGAAGCTCGATACGTAGACGTTGTTGACGTCGAGCAGCAGGCCGCAGTCGGCCTCCTCGGCCATGCGGGTGACGAACTCCCACTCGTCCAGGGTCGAGTCCTGGAAGGTCACGTAGGAGCTGGGGTTCTCCAGCACGAACGGCCGCTCGAGGAAGTCCTGCAGCGTGCGGACGCGCTCCACCACGTGGCGCAGGGTCTGCTCGGTGAAGGGCACGGGGAGCAGGTCGTGGGTGTTGCGGCCGAGGACGCCGGTCCAGCAGATGTGGTCGGAGATCCACCGGGCCTTGATCTCTTTCGCCAGCCGCTTGAGCTTGCCCAGGTACTCGAAGTCGAGGGGATCGGTCGAGCCGATGGAGAGCGACACCCCGTGCATGACGACCGGATAGCGCTCGGCGATCTGCTGCAGCACGTAGCGCGGCCGGCCCTGCGAGTCGACGTAGTTCTCGCTGATGATCTCGAACCAGTCCACCGCCGGCTGATGCTGGAGGATGTGGTCGAAGTGGACGGACCGCAGGCCCACTCCGAGGCCGAGGTTGTCGTGTCCGAGGCGGGGGGGTTTCATACGGCTCCTTCCTGGGCAGAAGGGAGAACGGCGGTCCGGCCGGCTTTGTTCCCCTGCCGGGATCGACCGAACCGCCTCGACGTCGGCGGACTAGGCGGCGCACGCGGCGGGGGCGGGACCGAACTTCTTGCCGGCCTTCTTCATCGAGGCTTCCCAGTTGGACCGGGCCTTCTTCCAGCCGTCGCCCTTGATCGGCACCGCGCAGCTCCCCTTGCCCTTGCAGGAGTTTGCGCCATCGCCGCCCTGGCCCTTGCAGTCGTTGCTGCCGGCGCAGCTATGGGCCGCGGCGGTGGAGCACGAGCCCTGGCCCGCGCAGTCGTTCTTGCCGCCGGCGCCCAGGCCCTTGCAGTTGTTGAGGCCGCAGCAGGCGTGAGCGTCCTTGGCCGCCTCCTGCTTCTCGTCCGCCGAGAGCAGGCGGCCGCCCAGCACCGAGCCGGCGACCACGCCGCCGAAGGCGGCCAGGGCCAGCTTGCCGAAATCTCTCCGGCTGACGTCTTCGTCCAACTTCTTCATGGGTTCGGTCTCCTGTGAATGTCTTCCCCAAAACAGGCTTTGAGTCTATACCCTCTAAATACGGGTGACGGAGCCCGGCGGATGGGTCACCAGGTCATCCTGTACAGCATCCAGTAAACAACGACGCCGGTGACCGACACGTAGAGCCAGATCGGCAGGGTCCAGCGGGCGATCCGCACGTGCCGGTCGAAGCGCCGCCGCCACGCCCGCCAGACCGTGATGCCGGCGAGGATGGGCACCGCCGCCGCGAGGATCGTGTGGGTGATCAGGATCGAGAAATAGAGGGTCCGCGCCGTCCCCGTCCCCGGAAAATGCTTGGACCCCACGTGGGCGTGGTAGATCAGGTAGGAGGTCAGGAAGAAGGTCGAGCAGACGAGCGCCGCGATCATCACGTTGCGATGGGCGATGGGCCGCCGCATGCGGATGAGCACGTAAGCCGTCACCAGGAGGACGGCGGAGATGGCGTTGAGAGTGGCGTTGAGCGCCGGGAGGTCCTGGAGGGCGAGCATGGCGGAGGGATTGTACCCCTGGGAGCGCCGGCGTCCCGCCGGCGCTCCCAGGGGATCTACTGCTTTACTTCGTT
>DATARR010000067.1:0-19569 GCA_036264085.1 Thermoanaerobaculia bacterium
CCTCAACCTCCTTACCTGCTTGTCCGTGACCATCTACCCCCCGTCTCTGAGGGGAAGAGCTTAGGGGACAAGCGTTTACGAGGACTGGAACCCCGCAATTCTAATTGTCGTCACCCCGCAGTTCTAATTGTCGCCCAACACACACTCCGTCACTGGATATTCAATGCCAAGAATAGGCGCTCCTGGCAAGGAGGAAGGGAAGTACTAATCCCCGGGAACGGCTTTGCCCTGGTGATCATCCGCAAAGGCAGGAAAATCCTGATTGACGAGAGAGCCCTTTTAGAGTGGCTGGATGGCCAGTGAGGACTTAACCCGCATTTCTCACACTGGCTCATTTTGCCCTTCAGGGCGAAGTCTGACGAGGTGTGCATCATACGCCACTGGAGAGCTTCAAATCAGCGAAAGGGGTCCTGGCTGTGACTCCGAGGCGCACTTTCGAGCCTCAACACACCCTCTGCAAGGGGCATGTCCTGTGGTGATTGGCGCGCACGCCACGCGGGCGAAGGACCTGCTTTGCAACGGATCGCCCCGGCGGCGGGTCCGCCGCCACCGGGCAGGCGAGTTCTACATCCACGCCATCGCCCGCGCCCACCTCACCCTCCCGCGCCTCGTCGAGTCCGCATCGACCCAGTCCGAGGATCCATCTCCTGAGGGAGCCGGAGAGCGCGAGGGTGGGGATGCCGGTCTCGAGTCGACTCCGGAAGGAGATCTGGTGTCTTGAGGGCGAAGCACCGACCCGAGACCACGGCCGGCAGCCCGTCAGTTCGACCAGCCCCTAGTTCACGCCACGATCGACCTTCTCCGGCCCCCACCGTGTCTACGCCCTCAGATCCTGCCAGGTCTATCCGCCGGCGCGAGACCACCCTCCTACGGTCGCATCGAAACGAGTTGCAACCGCCCTCTTGTGCTCGTGCGCCAAGTGAGCGTACCGATTGACCATGCTCGCCGTACGATGCCCCAATGACTCCATCAACTCACGCTCGGTGCCTCCTGCCATCGCAAGGTAGCTTGCATGAGTGTGCCGAAGGTCGTGAAATTTGAAGTTCGTAATTCCGGCAGTACGAACGGCTGTGTTCCAGGCCCGTCTCGGGAACGCAGGTATCTTTGTAGAGTTCTTCCGCACTAACCCCTCAAAGAGGTATTCCCCGGGATTTTTCACTCGGCGCTCAACAATCTCCAAAGCCGGCCCCACCAGAGCAACGAATCTTTCCCTCTTTCCCTTCGTGTCCTCTGCGGAAAGCATGAAGCCACCCTCCGTCAAGCGGAGCTGAGACTTCGCGAGAGCCATCAATTCGCCTTCACGGCATCCAGTCCAAATCCCCAGCACGGCCAAGTCATAAAGATCCGGATTCCGACTCGCCTTGCAGGCATTCAGAAGCCGCTCCAACTCGGAATCTTCTACATCAACCGGCCTAGACAGGAAGCGTACCCGGCCCCGAGGCTCTCTCTCCCTCTCTACGCCGGACGCAGGATTGAGGCTCATCCACTTAAGCTTCTTACGTCCAAAGGCAAGGCACGCCGAGAGAGAGATCAGGTAGCGATTCGCGGTCGAGGGAGTTCGCTTCCGCCCGGTCGAACCGGGTTCCCGCAGGATCTGGCGGTACGCTCCTTCGATCCTGTCGGAGCTCAGGTCAGACAGGTAGATGGCGCCCAGTTCTTTTCTCCACCACGCCAAGTGCCGCCCATAAAGAGCCACCACCGCCGGTTTCCCTGGCAAGACCTCCTCGACGTACCGATCTACCAGCTCGGCCAGCGTGTGCCTTTCAAGGGCTGGCAGGCCCTGATGCCGACGCGCCTTGAGATCAGCCTCCACTGCCCGCGCCCAATCCTTCGCATCCGTCTTACGCTCGAAAGTTCGCGTCTGCGGTGGGTGACCATCCAAGCGGATCTGGACGCGATAGTGCACTTCCCCCGTTTTCTTGCTCTGCCTCCTGCTGATCGTGGCCATTAGAGTCCCCCCTCAAGGGGGCGATTATACCTCAACTGTGCCAAGAGTGTGCCACGAGCGGATTTTTGGCCCCTGCCGGGGCGACCAAATCGTGCTGTAAGTCGTTGATTCTAAGGTGGTGCGGCTGGGAGGACTCGAACCCCCGACCAAGAGTTTAGGAAACTCCTGCTCTTTCCACCTGAGCTACAGCCGCAGGCAAGGGGATTATAGCCCAGGTCTCCCTGGTCCCCCCGGCGCACTCTCATGCTCCACTCAATTCCTCGATCAATAACGAATCAGCGACTCCACCTCGTAGCCCTGGAGCTTCTGGCGGCCGGGGAGGAAGGTCAACTCGACGATGAAGCCGAAGCCGGCCACCTTGCCGCCCAGCGATTCGACCATCTTCGCCGCCGCCAGCGCCGTCCCACCGGTGGCTACCAGGTCGTCCACGATGAGCACCTGCTCGCCGGGCTGGATGGCGTCGTCGTGCATCTCGATGGAGTCGGTGCCGTACTCGAGGTCGTAGGTCTCCCTGATCTTGTGGTACGGCAGCTTGCCGGGCTTGCGCACCGGCACGAAACCGGCGTTCAGATCGTAGGCTACGATGGGCGCGAACATGAAGCCGCGCGACTCGATGCCCACCACCTTGTCGATCCGCTTGCGGGCAAAGAGCCAGACGAAGCGGTCGACCGTCATGCGCAGCGCCAGCGGGTCCTGGAGCAGCGTCGTGATGTCGTAGAACAGAATGCCCGGCTTGGGGAAGTCGGGCACTTCACGGATGTGCGCCTTCAGATCCTCCATGTCTCCTCCACAGGGCCAGCCCCGGGGCTAGCGGTCGATCGTAAAGCCGTCCCAGTCGGGCACGGCGGACATCTCTTCCTCTTCGAGCCGGGTGACCCGGGCGCCCGGCGGACCCTGCCGCAACTGAGCTCGCAGAGTATTCAAGGCCTCGGGCTCCCCCTTCGCCTCTACTTCCACCCGCCCGTCCGGCAGATTGCGCACCCGGCCGCTGACGCCCAGCTCCTGGGCCGCCCGGCGGACGAACCAGCGGAAGCCCACGCCCTGGACGTGGCCGCTCAGCCAGAAGCGCAAGACCCGGACGCTCATCGCTGCTCCGGCTTCCAGCCGTGGCGGCCGAGCAGCGGCACGAAGGCCACCTCCTCGCCTTCGCGGCGGCGGATCTCGCCGCGCGGCGACTTGCGGTAGAGCACCAGGTGCTGCAGGTTGCGCGGCCCTTCCGGGACCAGCAGGGCGCCCCCCGGCGCGAGCTGCCCCAGCAGCGGCTCCGGCACCTTGGGCGCGCCGGCCGTGACCAGGATGCGGTCGTAGGGGGCCCACTCGCTCCAGCCCACGGTACCGTCGAACACCTGGATCTTGACGTTTTCATAGCCGAGCTGCCGCATGCGGGGGATCGCCGTCTGGGCCAGCTCGGCGACGAGCTCCAGGCTGTAAACCCGCCGCGCCAGGGCGGCCAGGATGGCCGTCTGGTATCCCGAGCCCGTACCAATCTCCAGCACCGAGTGCTCGGGACCCACCTCCAGCAGTTCCGTCATGCGGGCCACGACGTAGGGCTGGGAGATGGTCTGCCTGCTGTTGGTGCCGATGGGCAGGGCGTGGTCGCCGTAGGCCTGGCTGCGCAGATGGTCCTTGACGAACAGGTGACGGGGGATCTTGCGCATGGCGTTGAGCACGCGCTCGTCCTTGACGCCGCGGGCGGCGATCAGGTCGCGGACCATCCGCTCGCGCTGGACGGCGTAGTCGCTCATGGCTCAGGCCGGGAAGGTCAGGGACGAGAGCTTCTCCCGCAGCGGGCTCAGGCTCTCGAGCCCCGGATAGTAGGTGAGGTCGAGGTGCAGCGGTGTCACCGAGATCCGCCCCTGGGATACGGCCTCGAAGTCGGTGCCGCTCGCCCGCTGCCACTGCGGCGTGCCGGCGATCCAGTAGTACTTCCGCCCCCGCGGATCGAGCTTCTCGATCACCGACTGTTTGTAGACCCGCCGGCCGAGCTTGGTGAAGCTCACCCCCTGGATGGGACCGGCTGGAATGTTGACGTTGAGCAGCAGGTCGCGCGGCAGCTCCTCGCCGAGGAGGACCTCCACCAGCCGGCGAGCGAAGTCCGCCGCCGCGTGGAAGGAGAAACCCTCCCCCACCTCCTGGCTGAAGGCGACGGACGGGATGCCCAGCAGGGTGCCCTCGAAGGTGGCGGAGACCGTGCCCGAGTAGGTCACGTCGTCGCCCAGGTTGAGGCCGAAGTTGATGCCGGAGCAGACCAGGTCCGGAGGCTTGTCCTTGAGCAGCGCGAGGACCCCCAGGTTGACGCAGTCAGTGGGCGTGCCGTCGACCGCGTACCATCTCTCCTCCACCTTCTGCATGCGCAGCGGCCGCGACAGGGTGAGGGCGTGGCCGGTGGCGCTCTGCTCGCGGTCCGGCGCCACCACCACCACCTCCGCCAGGGCCGACAGCGACGCGGCCAGCAGCTTGATCCCTTCGGAGAAGATGCCGTCGTCGTTGGTGATCAGGATGCGTGTCATTCGGCTTTGATGTACTTCCCGATGATCGGCTGCAGCGCCTTGACGGTCGCCGCCGGGATCATCGACCGTTCGGTGATGAGCGAATACTTGAGGGCCTCCGCGCAGAGACAGTCCCGGGAATGGGCCTCCCCGATCCGGCGCACCATCTGGCGGACGACGTCCTGAGCCATCTTGACGTTCTGACGGATGACCTCCATCACCGCCTCGCCGGAGACGGCCTCCTCGGTCTCGTGCCAGCAGTCGTAGTCGGTGACCATGGAGAGCGAGACGTAGCAGATCTCGGCCTCGCGGGCGAGCCTCGCCTCCTGGAGGTTGGTCATGCCGATGATGTCGAAGCCATGGCTGCGGTAGGTCTCGGACTCGGCGCGGGTGGAGAACTGCGGCCCCTCCATGCAGACGTAGGTGCCGCCCTTGTGCACCGTGGCCCCTGCCGCCCGCGCCGACTCGGCGGCCGAGTCGAGCAGCCGCGGACAGACCGGCTTCGCCAGCGACACGTGGGCCACCAGCCCATTGCCGAAGAAGGTGTCGACCCGGTGGCGGGTGCGGTCGAAGAACTGGTCGGGCACCACGATGTCGGTCGGCTTGTACTCGATCTTCAGCGAGCCGACGGCGGAGACCGAGACGATCTCCTCGACGCCCAGGAGCTTGAAGCCGTAGACGTTGGCCCGGTAGTTGAGCTCGGTGGGCAGCAGCCGGTGGCCGCGGCCATGGCGGGGCAGGAAGGCCACTTGGCGGCCGTCCAGCTCGCCGATGACGTAGGCGTCCGAAGGATCGCCGAACGGTGTCTCGATCCGGCGCTCCTCGCGCACCGTCATCCCCTCCATCTGGTAGAGGCCGCTGCCGCCGATCACACCGATACGGATGTCACTCATCAGAAGACTCCTCTTTCCCTGAGAATCCAGGACCTGGCCGATTGCCGGAACCGGCGGGAGAGTCTACCAGTCTGGGGCGCTGGGAGCGAGCCGGGGGGACAGCTTCAGGGATTCCACCAGCTCACGACCGCCAGCCCGTCGAGCCTGTCGAAATGTTTGACGTTGCGCGTCACTACCACGAGATCATTCGCGAGAGCTGTTGCGCCAATCAACACGTCCTCAAGCCCGATGGGCTCTCCACGCGAGTGGAGCTTGGCGAGGAGGTCGCCTGCGTATTCGGCCGCCTCCAAGCCGAGGGAGAGGATGCGCACTCTGGGGAGAACCTCCTCGGCGATCCGGCTCCACAGAGCGCTCCCACCTGGACGCCGCGAGGCGCCGTATCTCAGCTCAAAGACGCAAACGGAGGAGGTCGCCAGAGCTTCACGGGGTGTCTGGCCCAAGCGCTCCAGTACCGCTGAGTCGGGACGCTTCTTCAGCAGCTCGGACAGCACGTTCGTGTCGAGGAGATAGCCGCTCAAGAAGCCTCTTCATTCATCCCAGCGGAGGCGCAGAGGTTCTCTCGCTGAGCGGGGCTGATGCTCGAAGCGGGCTTCGACGATCTCGTCCATGACTCCGAAGAAGGGATCGTCGTCTTCCAGCCACCCTTTCACGTTGACCAGGTGATCCGGCTCGTCCATCTCCGACGCTGGGACGAGTTTCGCGACAGCCTTGCCCTGCTGGGTAATCAAGACGGTCTCGCCCTCTTGGACGACACGCCCGAGAAGATCGGAGAACCTATCCTTAGCCTCAGAAACGTTCAGCCTGGTCACGATGCAACCTCCAGCCTCTATCATAGCCCGTACGCGGCGACTCTCACCGGATCGCCTCCACCACCGCCAGGGCCGTCGCCAGCGCCTGGCGCCCCTGGACCCCGTCCACCCGGGGGGCCGACTCTCCCCGGCAGGCGGCGAGGAAGGCTTCGAGCTCCCGCTTCAGGGGCTCGGCACGCTCGACGGCGAGGTCGTCCGGCAGGATGCGCCGCTCGCCGTCCCTCTCCTCCAGCCGGTAGCCCTTGATCTCCTGCGCCTGGTAGTCCAGAGAGTAGTAGCGGTTGGGCAGGAAGGCCCGCAGCTTGCGCGCCCGCTCGGAGGAGACCCGCGACGCCGTCAGGTTGGCCACCCCGCCGGAGGCGAATTGCAGCCGCACGTTGGCGATGTCGATGCGCGGCGAGAGCACCGGGATTCCCGTGGCCCGCACCTCTGCCACCGGACTGGGGTCGAGGGCGTGGAGGATCTGGAGGTCGTGGATCATGAGGTCGAGGATCACGTCCACGTCCAGGCTGCGCGGCGAGAAGACCCCCAGACGCTGCACCTCGACGAAGCGCGGCGGAATCCCCACCCCCAGCAGCGCCTGGACCGCGGGATTGAAGAACTCGACGTGCCCCACGGCGAGAACGCGGTCGCCGGCGCGGGTGAGCAGGCGGTCGGCCTCCGCGAGGCTGGCGGCCAGCGGCTTCTCGATCAGCACGTGCAGGCCGCGGCCGAGCAGGGCGCAGCCCATCTCGGCATGGGCCACCGTGGGCGCCGCCACCACCGCCGCCTCGATCTCGCCGGCCAGCTCCTCGAGCCGGGGGAAGATGCGCGCGCCGTGGTCGCGGGCCGCCGTCTCCGCCGATCGCGGATCGGGATCGTAGATGCCGGCCAGCTCAGCGCCGGGCAGCGACGACAGCAGACGGACGTGGTTCCTCCCCATGGCGCCGGTGCCGAAGACGCCGACGCGCAGGGGCCGCGGCGAACCGGGGAGAGGGCTATTCAGGCTCGCCTCCGCCGTCTCCCCCGCGACCGCCGCCCCGCGGCGTGGACTTGTGGAGCCCCCGCCGGCTACTCTCGACGAAGGCGATGAGGTAGTCGACGTCCGGATCGCCGGCGAGCTCGGCCTTGAGCCGCTCCAGGGCCTGGGGCGTGTTCAGCTTGGAGCGCACCAGGATGCGGTAGGCGAACTCCAGCCGGCGCACCCGCTCGGCGTCGAACCCCTTGCGCTTGAGGCCGATGGAGTTCAAGCCATAGCAGGCCGGCTTCTGCCCCACGGTCTTGACGAAGGGCAGGACGTCCATGGTGGCCACCGTGTAGCCCCCCACGTAGGCGTGGCGGCCCACCCGGCAGAACTGGTGCACGGACGAGAAGGCACTGACGTTGGCGTCGTCGTGAACCTCGACGTGCCCCGCCAGGGTGGCGTTGTTGGCGAACACGATGCGGCTCCCCACCTGGCAGTCGTGGCCGACGTGCGTATAGGCCATGAACAGGCTGTCGCTGCCGACCCGGGTGACGCCGCCGCCCTTGGCCGTGCCGCGATGGACAGTGCAGAACTCGCGGAAATGGTTGCGGTCGCCGACCTCCAGCCAGACCTCCTCGCCCTGGAACTTGAGGTCCTGGGGATCGAAGCCGATGGCGGCGCCGTGGTAGATCCGGTTCTCGCGGCCGATGCGGGAGGGGCCCAAGACCTTGGCCCCGGCTCCCACCTCGGTACCATCGCCGATCTCGACGCCGGCGCCGATCACCGCGAACGGCCCGACGCGCACTCCGTCGCCCAGCCGGGCGGCAGGGTCCACCGCGGCCAAAGGATGGATGAGGGTCATCAACGGTCCACCATCGCCGACGAGATCACGGCCTCGGCGGCGAGCTGGCCGTCCACCATCACCCTCCCCGCCAACTTGCAGTAGGTGCTGCGCAGGCGCAGCACCTCGACCTCGTAGCGGATCTGGTCGCCGGGCACCACCGGCCGGCGAAACTTGGCCTCCTCGATGCCGGCGAAGAGCAGCAGCTTGCTGGCACGGTCTGGCACGTCGCCCAGCAGCAGCAGACCGCCGGCCTGGGCCATGCCCTCGACGAGCAGCACGCCCGGGACCACCGGCCGGCCCGGGAAGTGGCCGGCGAAGAAGGGCTCGTTGACGGTGACGTTCTTGAGCGCCACGATGCGCCTGCCCGGCTCGACCTCCAGCACGCGGTCCACCAGCAGGAACGGATAGCGGTGGGGCAGCACCGACAGGATCCACTCGACGTCCCACTGCGGAGTCTTCGGGGTCAACTCGCTCAACTCGGGTCCTCCTCGTCGGCCGCGCCAGCCGCGCCGTCCTCGGCCGACTCCCCGAGCTTGCGCTCGAGGGCCCGGAGGCGCCGGCTCGTCTTGTCCAGGCGTGACGTCAAGGCGATCTGACGCCGCCATTTGCGGATCTCCACCGCGGGGATGCCGGCCACCGTCTTTCCCGCCGCCACCGGTGCCAGGGCGGCCGACTTGGCCGCCACCTGGACCCGGTCCCCGAGCTCGATGTGGCCGGCGACCCCCGACTGCCCCGCCAGCACCACCCCGTCGCCCAGCCGGGCGCTCCCCGCGATGCCGGCCTGGCCGCACAGGATACAGTGCCGGCCGACCTGCACGTTGTGACCCACCTGGACGAGATTGTCGACCTTGGTGCCGGCCCCAATGCGGGTCTCGCCCAGGGTGGCGCGGTCGATCGCGCTGTTGGCGCCGATCTCCACGTCCGCCTCCACCACCACGCGGCCGACCTGCGGCACCTTGTGGTGGACGCCGCCGTGGGTGGCGTAGCCGAAGCCGTCCGCCCCCAGCACCACGCCGGCGTGGACGATCGCGGCCGCTCCGACCTCGGTGCCGTCGTAGAGCACGGCATGAGGGTGGAGCACCGCTCCCTCCCCCACCGCGCAGCCGCGGCCGATGGCGACGAAGGCGTGGACGGTGGCGCCGGCGTCGATCCGGCTGCCCGTCCCGATCACCACGTAGGGGCCGATGTGAGCGGCCGGGTCCACGGCACAGCCGGGCTCCAGGATCGCCGTGGGATGGACCCCCGGCTCCCGGCGACTGCCGGTGACAGGGTGGAGCCGCGCCAGCAGCAGGGCCAGAGCATAGCCGGGATCGTCCACCACCAGCAGGTCGCGGCCGAGCCCGGCCCGGTCGGCCAGGGCCGGCCCCACCAGCAGGGCGCCGGCGCGGCTGGCCGCCGCCTGGGCTCGATAGCGGGGACTGGTCAGGAAGGAGAGATCGGCAGGACCGGCGCCCTCCAGGGCGCGGATCGTCTCGACGGCGCGTTCGGGGTCTCCCTCGACCCGGCCTCCCACCAGCTCGGCGAGCTCGGCGAGCCGGTAGCCCACGCGCTACTTACCCGCGGCCGAGGCGTCCAACCGCTGGATCACCGTGTTGGTGATGTCGATCGCCTCGTCGGCGTAGATCAGGCCGCTCTCGAACTTACGGAAGATCAGAGTGTAGCCGAGGTCCTTGCCGACCTGGTTGATCACCGGCATCACGCGCTCGTCGATGCCCGCCAGCATGTCGTCCCGCTTCTTGTTCAGCTCGCGGGTGGCGTCGTCCTGCGCGCGGCGCAGGGCGATGTCCTTCTCCTCCAACTGCTTGGAGAGGTCGGCGAGCTTGTCCTGGGCGAGGGAGAGGCGGCCGTCGTTGATCTTGGTCTGCAGGTCCTTGAGCTCCTGGGCCTTGGTGCGGAGCTCGTTCTCACGCTGCTCCTGGAGCTTCTTGAGGTCCGCCACGGCCTTCTTGCCCGCCACCGAGGAGAGCAGGATCTTCTCCGTGTCGATGACGGCGATCTTGAGGCCGCCGCCGGCGGGAGGGGCGGCGGCCGCCTGGGCCGCCAGCGGAGCGGCCAGAGCCAGACCCAGAAGGCCCGCGGCAGTGGCGCGGGAAAAACGGATTCGGAACGACATCACGGGTTTCTCCTATGTCTAACGGGTCGATCAGAAGCTGGTTCCAATACTGAACTGGAAATTCTGGAAGCTGTCTTGCGGCAGCGGGTCGAGGTTCTTGGCGTAGATGAAGCGCAATGGCGCGCCGAAAACGGGCAACAGGACCCGGAGCTCGACGCCCGCCGTCCTGCGCAGGCCCGACAGGTTGAACGACGCACCCTCCCCATAGACGTTGCCGGCGTCGGCGAACAGCAGCAGGCGGAACGGCCCGCCAAGGAGGAAATGGTACTCCAAATTGAGCTGCGCAAACTTGTCGCCTCCCAAGATGATCCCGTTCACGTCGCGCAGCGGCTGGCCCTTGGAGTCGCGCAGGAAGATGGAGCGGAAGGCGTGACCACGGATGCTGTTCTCGCCCCCTAGGAAGAAGCGCTCGAGGACCGGGATCTGGTGGCCGCCGAAGGGCTTGATCCAGCCACCTTCGACGTTGATGGCGAACAGCGTCTTCGTGGGGTAGCTGGTCACCGGCCGGAAGATGCTGTACGACGCCTCGGGCCGCCAGAAGTTGTTGTCGCCGCCCAGGAAGCCGCCCGCGTACTCCACGGCCAGGGACATCTTCTGGCCGCTGGAGGTTTCGAAGGGATTGTCCCGGCTGTCGTAGGCGAACGCCGGCCGCAACGACGAGTTGTTGATCCGCAGCTTGGTGGTGACGACCTGGCCCGGCTGCGGCTGGCCGGCCGGCGGCGGCGTCTCGCCCGGCAGGAGCGCCGGGATGGTGACGGTGGTCTCGTCGTTGTAGTTGGACCGGTTGTAGCTGATGCTGGCCGAGTTGAACAGCCGGTAGTTGCGGCCGTAGGTGAGGACCGCGCCCTTGCTGTGGCGCAGGTAGGTGTCCGCCCCACCCGTCAGCAGGTCGTACTGGAGGCTCTGGTTGTAGGCCCGGACGCCGATGCTCTGCGGCCGGTCGAGGAACCAGGGGATGGAGTAGGAGAGGTCGAAGAAGTTGCGCAGCTTGCCGGTCTGCACCGACACCCCCACCTGCTCGCCGCGGCCGAGGAAGTTCTTGGTACTGATGGAGAACTGGCCGAAGAAGCCGTCCAGCTCGCTCCAGCCGCCGCCGAACTGCAGCTCGGTGCGGTCCGACTCCGCGCCCTTGAAGGTCAGGTTGACCTTCTTCTTCTCGGTGTCGGTGTCGATCTCGACCGGATCCTCCTCGTTGAGCTTGAAGTACCCGAGCTGGTTCACCTTGAGGACGCTGTTGCGGATCGCCGTCACGTTCATCAGCCCGCCCTCATAGAGGCGCAGCTCGCGGCGCAGCACCTTGTCCATGGTACGGTCGTTGCCCGAGAACTCGATGCGCCCCACCTGGAACTGGTCCCCCTCCTTGACGTGGATGACCACGTCGGCGACGCGCCCCGGACGCTCCACCAACTCCGGCTCGATGCGGGCGAAGATATAGCCGGTGTTGTGGTAGAGGTCCGAGATCTCCTTCACGCCGTCGTCGACGACCTTGGAGCGCAGCCAGCCGCCGGTCTTGTGCTCGAAGGCCCGCAGCAGGATCGCGTTGGCGTAGATCTGGTTGCCCTCGAGGGTCACCTGGCCGAACCGCCACCGCTCCCCCTCCTCGATGGGGATGGTGATGAACATCCGGCGGTTCTGGTCCTTGGGAGTGGCCGCCGTGGGGTTCATGGCCCGGACCTCGACCTTCGGATCGCCGATGACGACGTTCTTGTAACCGACGCCGCGGTAGAGGTCGCGGACCTTGTCGAGGTCCTCCTGGAGCTTGGCCGGATCGTAGATGTCCCACTTGGCGATCCGGGTGATCAGATTGCTCTCCTTGGTCTTCTTCATCGACCAGCGCAGCCGCGTGTTGCTGAACACCGTGTTGCCTTCGAACTTGATGTCGGAGATGCGGACGCGGTTGCCCTCGTCGACGGTGAAGACGACCTTCTTCTCGTTGGGTGCCACCTCCGTGACGGTGTACTGAGCGTTGGCGAAGCGGTAGCCCTTCTCCGCATAGAGCTGCTCGATCAGCGCCTTGACCCGCTGCAGCTCGCCCAGCGACAGGGGCTCCCCCTCCCGCACCCGGATGCGCTGGGTGGTCATCTTGTCCTGGAGGTCCGTCTTCGAGATGCGCTTCAGGCCGTCATAGTCGATGGAGCGCAGGAGCGGCCGCTCGGTGACCGTGATCACCAGGCGCACCCCCGCCGGCGTCGGGATGCTCTCCACCTCGACGTCGTCCACCAGGTTGCGGTCCCAGAGCTGCTTGACGTTGCGGTTGAGGGCGTCCTCGTCCAGAGGCTTCCCCGGCTCGAGGCCGAGGTAGTAGCGGAGAGTGTCCTCCGACAGGGCCTTGGTGCCCTTGAACTCGATCGCCTCGATGGTCCGGCCGTTGACCGGCGGTGGCGGGGCCTGCGGTGCCTGCGCGCGAGCGGAGATGCCGCCCGAGAGCAGCGACGGCAGCAGCAGCACCACCAGGAGGCGGCGCACAACCTGCCAGCGGCGCGATCCACGCCGGCCCACGATGAGATCAGCCATCGTCTCGTCCTTTCCTAGTCCCGGCGGCTTGAAGCCGCCGGGAGTGACTGCCGCTCTTGCTGGGAGCCGCCGGCCGGCGGTTCAGCGCCTAGGGATGACGATCTCCTGGGCGCCGGCCTGGAACGTCAGCTCACCGCCCTCCAGATCCACGTCGATCCGCTCGATCGTCTCGCCGTGCTGATTGATGAGAATCTCGGACACCGAATCCTGGATGTGACGCTGGATGGTCCGGCGCAACGGCCGGGCGCCCGTGGAGGGCTCGACGCCTGCCTTGGCCAGCAGCCATTCCTTCGCCGGGTCCGAGACCTCCAGCCGCAGGTTCCGCTCGGCGAGAGTATGGTTGACGTCTTCGAGCAGGATGTCCACGATCGCCCGCAGATCGCGCTCGCCCAGGGGATTGAAGACGATCACCTCGTCGATGCGATTGATGAACTCCGGGCTGAACGTGCGTCGCAGCTCGGCCAGGATCTCCTCCTCGATACGCTGGAAGCTCGCCTCCTCGCTCCCCTCGCCGAAGCCCATGCGGCCACCGCGCAGCACCAGCTTGCTGCCGATGTTCGAGGTCATCAGCACCAGGGTGTTGCGGAAGTCCACCTGATTGCCATAGGCGTCCGTGAGCTGGCCATCCTCCAGGATCTGCAGCAGGAGGTTCGCGACGTCCGGATGCGCCTTCTCGATCTCGTCGAACAGGATCAGCGAGTACGGCTGGCGCCGCACGCGCTCCGTGAGCTGGCCGCCCTCCTCATGGCCGACGTAGCCGGGAGGCGAGCCGATGAGCTTGGAGACCGCGTGCTTCTCCATGTACTCCGACATGTCGAACCGCACCAGCGCCCGCTGGCTGCCGAACAGGAAATCCGAGAGCTGGCGGGCGACCTCGGTCTTGCCCACGCCCGAGGGCCCCAGGAAGATGAACGAGCCCACCGGCCGCTGCGGGTTCGACACCCCCAGGCGGGAGCGCCGGATGGCCCGGCTGATGGCGTTGATGGAGCGGTCCTGGCCCACCACCCGGTGCTTCAGGATCTCCTCCATCTTCAGCAGCCGCTCGGCCTCCTCGCTCTGCAGCGCGGCCGTCGGAATGCCCGTCCACGAGGAGATGACCTCCTCGATGTCGTGCCGGGTCACCTCCAGCACGCCCGTCTCGTCCGCCGCCACGCTCATCCTCTCCCGGTCCTCGCGCAGCTCGATCTCCCGCTCCCGCAGGTAGACGGCGCGCTCGAAGTCCTTGTCGGAGATGGCGACCTTCATCTCCTTGACCACCTCGCGGATCTCCTGCTCCAGCCGCCGCAGGTTCTGGGTGTCGCGCACCCGGCGCAGCTTGACCCGCGCTCCGGCCTCGTCGATGACGTCGATGGCCTTGTCCGGCAGATGGCGGTCCGGGATGTAGCGGCTCGACTGGTAGATGGCCGTGCGCAGCGCCTCGGGGCGGTAGCGCACCTTGTGGAACGACTCGTAGCGGTCCTTGACCCCCTCGAGGATCTCCTGGGTCTGCTCCGGCGTCGGCGGATTGACCTGGATGGCCTGGAATCTCCGCAGCAGCGAGCGGTCCTTCTCGATGTACTTGCGGTACTCCTTGAGCGTCGTGGCGCCGATGCAGGAGATCTCGCCCCGCGACAGGGCCGGTTTGAGGATGTTGGCCGCGTCGAGCGAGCCCTCGGCCGAGCCGGCGCCGATCAGGGAGTGGATCTCGTCGATGAAGACGATGAGCTCGCGGCTCTCCTTGAGCTCCTTCAGGATTCCCTTCAACCGCTCCTCGAATTGACCCCGGTACTTGGTGCCGGCCACGATCAGCGACAGGTCGAGCGCCATGATCCGCTTGTTGGCGAGGAAGATGGGCACCCGCCCCTCGATGATGCGCTGCGCCAGGCCTTCGACGATGGCCGTCTTGCCGACGCCCGGCTCGCCCAGCAGGATGGGGTTGTTCTTGGTGCGACGGGAGAGGATCTGGATGATACGGTCGACCTCCTCGTCGCGGCCGATGAGGGGATCGAACGACTGTTCGGCGGCGAGGGCGGTCAGGTCGCGCCCGTACTCCGAGAGGAAGGGGAGCTCCTTCTTCTGCTGCGAGGCCTCGCGCTCCTTGGCGATGGCGAGCACCTCCTCGCGCACCGTGTAGACGTCGAAGCCGTGCTGGGCCAGGATGCGCATGGCCGTGCACCCCTCGACCCGCAGGATGCCGATGAGAAGGTGCTCCGAGCCGACGGTCGCGTGCAGCATGCTCTCCGCCTCGTGCGAGGCGTATGCCAGGATCTTCTTCGACTCCTCGGAGAGCGGCAGCTCGGCGGTGGAGGAGATGCGCTCGACGAAGACCCGCTCGCCTTCGATCTCGCGCCGGATGTCCTCGGGCTTGACCTGGAAACGCCGGAAGATCTCGCTGACCGTCTCCTCTCCCTCCCGCAGGATCCCCAGCAGGATGTGCTCGGACTCGATGACCCGGCTGCCCAGCTTGCTGGCTTCGTAGCGGGCGAAGAAGAGCGCTCGGCGGGCCTTCTCGTTGTACTTCTCAAACATTCGGTCGACCTTTCCTCAAGTCGTCGGTACGCTACACGTCCCCTCGTCTCTGAGGTGATTTGGAGCCGCCGTCATCCTCTGCAATGCCTCGGATTCTAGCACGCCGTTCACCCCCCGGGACCTTCCTGAACACTACGCCGACGGCTTCCCCATTCCTATCCCGCTCAATTCAGCCGCAGGGCTGCAAAATTCCCGCCCAGGCCTCACCCCCTTCCTCTCTCCTGGGAGACTGGGAGGTGTCCGCTTTTCAATACGGCTGTAGCACTCCTCCATCCAGTCTCAGGATGCGGGTGCAGCGCTGGGCGATCTCGGGGTTGTGGGTGACGAGGATACCGGTGGTGCGATGGCGGTTCTGGAGGTCGAGGAGGAGCTGGAAGACGGCGTCGCCGCTCGCCGGGTCGAGGTTGCCCGTGGGCTCGTCGGCCAGCAGGAGAGGGGGCTCGAGGGCCAGCGCCCGGCAGAGCGCCACCCGCTGACGCTCACCGCCGGAGAGCTGGTTGGGGAAGTGGTCCAGCCGCTCCGCGAGCCCCACCTCCGCGAGCAGCCGGCGGGCGTTCGCCAGCACCTGCCGCGGCTCCATTCCCGCGATCCGCCCCGGCAGCATGACGTTTTCGAGCGCCGTGAAATCCGGCAGGAGCTGGTGGAACTGGAAGACGAAACCGATCGTGCGGTTGCGGAAGGCGGCGATCTTCGCCCCCGAGAGGGCGGCCACCGACTGGCCGCCGATCTCCACCGTGCCCGCGTCCGGCCGGTCCAGGGCGCCCAGGAGGTGCAGCAGCGTCGACTTGCCCGAGCCCGAGGGCCCCACGATGGCCACCATCTCCCCCGGCTCCACCGCCAGGTCGATCCCCTTCAGCACCTCGACCCGCCGGACGCCGTCCTGGTAGGTCTTGGTGAGCCCGGCAGCCTTGACGGCGACGCTCATCGCCGCAGGGCCTCCACCGGATCGAGCGCCGCGGCCCGCTGCGCGGCATAGAGCGAGGAGGCGAGGGCGAGGCCCAGGGTGAGGAGCAGCACGACGATCAGGTCCTGCGGCTCCACCCGGAAAGGGACGTAGTCGAGGAAGTAGACCCGGCCCGGCACCGGCAGCAGATGGTAATGGTCCATCACCCAGGCGCCGCCCACCCCCAGCACCGTCCCCACCAGCAGCCCCAGGCCGGCCACCAGCCCACCCAGCAGCACGAAGGCCTGGCGCAGCGCCGCCGGGGTCGCTCCCAGGGTGGCCAGCATGCCGATCTCCGGCCGCTTGCTGGAGATGATGAGCGCGAGGTCCGCCACCAGCGCCAGGGAGGCCACCAGCACGATGAGCGACACGGAGACGAACATCATCAGCTTCTCCAGCCGCAGGGCGAAGAGCAGCGGCCGGTTGAGGTCCTTCCAGGTGCGCACCGCGCTCCCCTTCGGCAGCGCCGCCGGCAACCGGGCGGCCACGTCGAGCGCGGCGTCGAGGTCCGCCGCCTCCACGTCCAGCCGGCGGTCGGCCGTGCCCAGCAGCGTCTCGGCCACGGCCCGCGGCAGCGCCGCCCGCTCCCGCTCCTCCTGGGTGCGTCCGCCCTCGTAGATACCGGCCAGGGGGATGCTGCGCACCCGCGGCTCAGGCCCCAGGGGCGTCAGCGTCGGCTTGGGCGACACCACCTCCAGCACCTTGCCGGGGCGCAGCCCCCAGCGGGCGGCGAGCGACCGCGGTACATAGAGCCCTTCGGCCTGTCCCGCAGCTCCCGGAAAGGAGCGGGGCACCCGGCCGTCGAACCCCACCATCTCCACCGGCTGCACCTTGCCCTGCTCCACCAGCCAGCCGCCCCCTCGCACCTGGATCTGGGCCGAGGTCACCCCGGCGACCCGGCGCACGGCCTCGCGGGCGCCCTCGGCGTCGGCGCCGGGCGGCAGCTCCACCTCGATCTGCGGCGTGCGGCCCAGCAGCTCCCCGCGCAGGGCGCTCTGGAACCCCGAGATCACCGCCAGCGACAGGATGAGCGCCGCCACCCCCAGCGCCAGCCCGCCCGCGGCCACGGCCGAGAGGAAGCTGGCGAAGGCGTCCCGGCGGGTGCTGCGCAGGTAGCGCAGGGCGATCACCGCCGGGAAGGGGAGCCTGCGCAGGAGGAGAGAGGTCACCTAGCCGCCCGGCTCCGCCTCGGGCCTCATCAGGGGAAAGAGGATCACGTCGCGGATCGACTGCCGGTCGGCCATCAGCATGGTCAGGCGGTCGATGCCGATGCCGATGCCCGCGGCGGGCGGCATGGCATGCTCCAGGGCCCGCACGTAGTCGGCGTCATAGGGGTGGGCCTCGACGTCGCCGCCCGTCTCCCGCGCCGCCACCTGTTGGCGGAAGCGTTCGGCCTGCACGTCCGGGTCGTTGAGCTCGCTGAAGCCGTTGGCGATCTCGGAGCCCGCGACGTACAGCTCGAAGCGCTCGGTGAAGCGGGGATCGTCCGGCCGCTGCTTGGCCAGGGGTGAGACGTCGGTGGGATGGTCGGTGATGAAGGTCGGGTTGACCAGGTGCTCCTCCACCGTGTGCTCGAACAGGCCCATGAGCAGGTGGCCGTAGGTGCCGCCGTGCGGGATCTCCAGACCCCGCTCCCCCAGCACGGTGAACACCGACTCCGCCGTCTCCAGCCGCTCCGCCGGCACGCCCGCGAAATGGGTGATGGCCTCGCGCATGGTGAAGCGGGCCCACGGCCGGGCGAGGTCGACCGGCCTGCCCTCCCAGGTGATCTGCTCCTTGCCCTGGAGACGCCGGGCGATCCCGGCGAGGCCGGTCAGCAGCTCCTCGGTCAGGTCCATCATCTGCCGGTAGTCGGCGTAGGCCAAGTAGAACTCCAGCATGGTGAACTCGGGGTTGTGCCGGGTGGAGATCCCCTCGTTGCGGAAGTTGCGGTTGATCTCGTAGACCCGGGGGATCCCCCCCACCAGCAGCCGCTTCAGGAACAGCTCGGGGGCGATGCGCAGGTACAGGTCCATGTCCAGGGCGTTGTGGTGGGTCTTGAACGGCCGCGCCGCCGCCCCGCCCGGGATCACCTGCATCATCGGCGTCTCCACCTCCAGGAAACCGCGGGCGTCGAGGAACTCGCGGATCCCCTTGACCAACGCCGCCCGCACTTCGAACACCCGCCGCGATTCCTCGTTGGTGGCGAGGTCGAGGTAGCGCTGGCGGTAGCGGGTCTCGACGTCGGCGAGGCCGTGCCACTTCTCCGGCAGGGGGCGCAGGGCCTTGGCGAGCAGCGTCAGCCCATCCACCATCAAGGACAGCTCGCCCGTGCGGGTGCGGATCAGCCTGCCCTCGGCGCCCACGACGTCGCCCAGGTCGAGGTTGTCGAGCACCAGGCGCCCGGCCTCCGGCAGGTTGTCCCGCTTGATGAAGAGCTGTAGCTTCTCCCTGCCGTCGTGGACGTCGACGAAGGTGCTCTTGCCATGGCCGCGGATGGAGCGCACCCGCCCGGGCACCCGCAGCCGCAGGCCGGCGGCCTCCAGCTCCTCGGCCGTCTTCTCGCCATGGGCGGCCCGGATGCCCGCGGGCTCCAGGTCCCAATCGAAGCGGTGGGGATAGGGGGCAACTCCCGCCTCCGCCAGCCGCTGGCGCTTCTCGCGCCGGTTCTGGATCTGATCGTCGAGCTCGGACATGGATCGGGCTCCCCCCTCCACTCTTCCCCTGCCGGGCGGCAAGGGAGGGATAGCCTATCTGAGAAAAGCGGCGAGGTTGAAGGAGGAGAGACGGCCGGCCCTCTTGGACCGGCCGCGGGGCAGTTCCTGCCTCGATCCTACTGCGGACAGATCTTGCACTTACAGTGGGAGGTGCAAAAGGTGGCGTTGCAAACCAAGGTGCCGCCACAATCGCATAGGCTACAATCGTCGGTGCACCAGTCCGGCGGGCACACGGGAGGGGGGCAGGTGGTGGGGCAAAACGTGGTGGTGCTACCGCAGGTGACGTGCCCCCGCTCATTCGCCGAACAGTTGCGATCCACGGCCGTGCAAGTGCCGGCACCGCTGCAACTGACGGTGCCGCTCGCGCAATTCGCGATGCACGTGTCCTTGGGATGGATGGTCGGCCGCTTGGCCGCAAGCTCCGGGGCCGGCGTCGCCACCGGTGCGGCGAGGGAGGCGAGGAAGGCCTGATCCTCGGCGCTCAGCGCCGGCGCGGCCTGCGGCGGACTGGTCTCCGCCATGGCCGGAGACATGAGGAGGCCGAGAGCTGCCACGGCCAGAGAGAGACCAAGAAGCATCTTCTTCATGACGATCTCCTTTCACGAACGAAGCTCATCTCACGGAACCATTCCGCGCTGTCCTCAATATAGCAGTTGCGAGATATGAATCAAAGCCGCGAGACCCGCTTGGCCAGGAGACCTCCTCCACCATCGCTGCTACCCTACGCACTACGTCGAGCCCGTAGGGCGGCATACTCCTAACGAGGCTTTGCCTCAGACCGACGAGATGTAAGGCCCAATGGAGGCTACCCTCCGGGTCTTCAGAGAGGCTCCGGTTGAGCGTAGGATCGAGATCCGAAGAGCCCGGTC
>DATARR010000089.1:0-42534 GCA_036264085.1 Thermoanaerobaculia bacterium
AACTGCCGCTTGCCGGCTCAAACTACGGACCGGGCTCTTCGGATCTCGATCCTACGCTCAACCGGAGCCTCTCTGAAGACCCGGAGGGTAGCCTCCATTGGGCCTTACATCTCGTCGGTCTGAGGCAAAGCCTCGTTAGAATCTTGAGAATCCATGAGGCTCAACCCCGGGAGCACTGCCGATGCCCTGCATCTACCAGCATGACTTCTTCGTCAGCTACCCCAACATGCCCCGGGAAAACATCCTGACCGAGTTCGTCGAGGAGTTGGTCAAGACCATCAAGTTCCTGCGCACCGGGGACAAGCTGCCCGAGCCCGTCTACATGGACAAGGACCGTCTCATGCCCGGCTTCCGCTGGAAGCCGGAGCTCTCGCGGGCGCTGTGCCACAGCCGCGCCATGCTCGCCGTCTACACGGATGATTACTTCTCCCGCGTCTACTGCCTGAGCGAGTGGGACGCGATGATCGACCTCGAGCTCAAGCGCCTCGGCAAGCCGGCGCACAGCATGATCATCCCGGTCCTGCTGCGCGCCTCGGAGGACGAGCGCGGCGAGCCGATCCTGCCGGAGAGGATGAAGGAACTGCAGTTTGAGGATTTCCGCTCCATCCTCGCTCCCAGACAGCAGTTCACCAGCATCAAGGTGCGGATGAAAGTCGAACGCCTGTTGAAGCGGATCAACGACCTGCGCAAACAGTCCCAGGATCCCAAGGTGGACTGCGAGACCTACGAAGTGGTGATTCCCGCCGCGGCTCTTCCTCCCTCACAGGAAGCCTTCGGCGGCGGCTGGGCAGGCTGACATGGCCGACATCCAGCCGCCGGGAAAGATCATCACCTTCTACTCCTACAAGGGCGGCACCGGCCGCTCCATGGCGCTCGCCAACGTTGGCTATCTGCTGGCCGAGACGTTGCCGGAAGGCAGCCGCGGCGTGCTGATGATCGATTGGGACCTCGAGGCTCCGGGCCTGCACTGCTACTTTGACGACAGCCTCACGAAGGCCGCGAAGACCGCGCAACGCGCCGGCATCCGCTCGCTCGCCCAGCACCCCGGATTGATCGACTTCTTCGAGTCCGCGGATTCCGGATATGACAAAGAGAACGTAGACGAGAGCCGCGCCCGGGCGCTCGCGAGCCTCCCCGCGCACGTGCTGGCCACGGACTTCGACAACCTTCACATCCTCAAGGCCGGCCGGTTCGACGACGCCTACCCCGAGCGCATCCGCAAGTTCGACTGGGAGCGCTTCCATGGCCAGGACCCCGGCTTCTTCCGCGAATTCCGGCACGTCCTCATGGCGCGGTACGACTACGTCCTGATCGATTCGCGCACCGGTCTGACCGATACCAGCGGCATCTGTGTCCAGCAGATGCCCGAGAAGCTCGTCCTCGTCTTCATCCCCAATCACCAGAACGTCGACGGCGTCCTCGACGTGGCGCGGCGGGTGAAGCGCTTCCGCGTCGGCTCCTCGGACCTGCGGCCGCTGGTGAGCTTCCCTCTCGCCTCGCGGATCGACGGCACCAACGAGCGGCTACGGGTGACCTGGCGGAATGGAGGAAAGTTGGATGGCGAAGAGATCGCCGGCTATCAGAAAGCCTTCGAAGACCTGTTCGAAGACCTCTACGAGCTCGACGAGTGCGACCTGCGGGCCTATTTCGACGCCACCCAGATCCAGCACGACAGCGACTACGCCTATGGCGAGAAGATCGCGGCGCGGCGCGGCACCACCGACCGGCTCTCCCTGGGCTACGCCTTCGCCAACTTCACTCGCCGGCTGACGACTCTCTCCGTACCCTGGGAGCCACTCCCTGAAGAGCAGGAGATCGAGACCGCCAAACGCCGCGAGCTGGCCGCCAGCGCCCGCGAGGAGAAGGCTACCTCGAAGGTGAGACTTCTCAGTGTGATTTCGGTCGTGATCGCGTTATTGGGCCTGATCGTGGGTCTCCTCTCTCTTCGAGGATACGGCAAGTCGCAGGCGCAAGCCGTACTGGCTGCAGCAAGAGCCACCTCCGATCCTCTGGAACAGGCCCTGCTGCTGACGGAGCTCAAGGGGTCCTCCGAACCTGCAGGAGGAGTTGAGCTGGCTCGTCAGGTCGCCTTGACTCGCATTCCCACGCTCGCCCTGCGAGGCCATACCGACTCCGTGCTCGGCGTGGCGTTCTCACCCGATGGCTCGCGGATCGCCACCGCCTCGGCTGATGGCACAGCCCGGATCTGGAACGCTGACGGAACCGGCGAACCGCTGGTGCTCCGTGGCCACTCCGATCCTTTCAAGACCGTCGTCTGGAGTCCCCTGAGCAAAGATCTTCTGGTCGCCTCTGACTTCGGAGTACAGCTCTGGAATCCGCGGACCGGTCGGAGCATCGGCACAGCGCTATCCGAAGACTCAGAAAAACAGAGGGTAATCACAACAGCATTCAACCCAGACGGTCAAATCCTCGTCGTAGACCACTCTGCTCTGCACATTTTGGGCGCGAAAGCCGCAATGCAAATCGTCCAGTTTCCAAATCCTATCTTGAACGCACGGTTCGGATGGAGCGGCAAGCTGCTTGCGACGTCCTCTCCGGACAGAATCAGAGTCTGGAATCTAGACGGTGGTGCCAGGTTAAGTGTCCGGTTGTCGGAGCCCGCAGACTCTCTGGCTATCTCCCCGGACGGCCGCTATCTGGTGACCGCGACTAAGGATGCGACGAATCTCTGGCGTCTTCCTCAAGGCACGTTGCTCAACTCCGACCACAGCGGAACCGTCGAGGCGATTGAGTTCAGCCCAGACGGACGACTCCTGGCTCTGGCAGGTCCAGATGGCACCACACGAGTCTACAATACTTTAGGCTCCGATTTCCTGGCCCGAGCCATCGCCGTGCTTCAGGGGCATGCAGGAGCTGTGCGGTCCGTCGCGTTCAGTCCTGACGGCAAGCTGCTCGCCACCGCTTCCGACGACAAAACGGTGCGGCTGTGGAACCTGCCGGCTCGGCCGGCGCCAGGCTCCTATCTCGACTGGAAGGGGCTCCTCGATTATATCCGCGAGGGGACCAAAGTCTGCCTGACTGCCGAGCAGCGATCGCGGCTCCTTTCCGAGAAACCGGAGGAGGCCCAATTAAACTACACCGCCTGCGAGGTGCTCTACCGTCAGGGTCCAATGAACAGGGACCCTCCAAGGCCCTAGCGAGGCCTTGTCCCCTACGGCACGGATTCGCTCGTCGCCGCCTGTTCGCCGTTGGCGGCGACAGCTTCCTGCGCACCCCCCCGGCTAGTGGCAGGGGTAGGGTCCGATCACGTAATACGGGGTGACCTGACCCGAGCCTCCGGAGTGACCAACGCAGACGAAGCGATAGCCCACGACCGTCTGGTGGGCGGCGTTGTTATAGTAGGTGAAGTCGTGGCCGGTTCTCGTCACCACGGCGTGCGAGGAACCGGGCAGACCGAGCAACAGCACGGCAGCGAGGGCACCCACCAGCGCGAGCGCGACGAGCGGACGGCGGTGTGAACGGCAGGACTGGAGCATCTTGGGGCCTCCTTGGGAAGCGGGGGGAACCCGCGGTTGGCGCGCGACAAGGGAGTGCCTCCGAGACGCTCCCTAGAGAAAAGGTGCCACCCAAAGCGCCGAGTGAGTCGGCTCAATGACCCGGCTGGCGGATGTCGCTGGGGAACCGCGGGTCGATCTCGTAGTCGATAAACTGGCCGCTGAACCCGCGTGCGAGCGCGTCCGCCCTCAACAAGAAGGGTGCCCCGAACGAGTCAAACGGAGCCCGGGACAGCTCCAGACGAGCCGGAGCTCCGCGCCACGGCCGCGGGTGGGCATCGCGACGAGTTGGGGAGCCGTCCGGTCCGGCTCCCCTCCGGCTCGGTCCCGATCGTGCTGGCGGAGCACGGCGCTCGTCATGTAAAAGCTGGCGCCGCCGCCGAGGATGACGTTCCAGAGGTAGTGCTGATCCGAGCGCATGCGCTGCCAGCCGGTGACGGCCGGCAGGGCATAGATGCCGATTCGGGCGAGGATCCGTCCCGGCCGGTTCTCGATCTCACGGCTGAGCTCGTAATCGAGGACCCGCGCCGTGGCCATCGCGTTGGTCACGTGGATCGAGGCGCTGGTCCCCCCGGAGTGGAAATAGCGCAACCTGCCGCCCTGCTGCGGACGCTCCTCGGAGAAGACGAACTTCAACACCCCCGTGGCGGCCTGGGAAGCCAGTATGGACTCGCCCAGGAGCAGGCCCGTCTCCCGCGTCCTCGGCAGGTCCTCCGCCAAGCCCACAGCGTAGAAGGACGCCGCGGCGAGCTCGACGTTGCGCGACAATCCGATCTGTCCTCCGATGTCCGTCCAGCCGGAATTGCGGAATAGGGAGGATCGCAGGACCTGGCGCCGGAGATCCTCTTTCCGGGTCTCCAGATAAGCCGAGCTGGCCGCCAGCCCCCCGAGGTAGGCCCACTGCTCCGGACTGTGCGGCGGTACCTCGTGCATGGCCGCTCCGGCGAGGTCTCGTCCGGCACCTTTCAGGTCGCTGCCCAGCGTCGCCAGCCGGCCGGGGCGCCCCTGAGATTCCGCACAGCCGCACAGCAGAGCCAAGCTGAGCCCCAGAGCCAGAGCAGTCCTCGGTCCAGGCATCGGACCTCCCTCCCTCTCGTTCAGCGACCGGCCCGGACTCCCACCGCATGGCGGAGACGCACGCGGATCACCGCGCCGCGCGGCACGACGACGTCCGGCCCCGGAGTGTTGGCGGCAATCGCCGAGCCCACCGCCGCGCCGAGGAGAGCGCCCACCAGCGTCCCACGGGAGCGGTTGCTGTCGTGGACGTTATGGCCGATGATGGCGCCGCCGGCGGTCGTGCCGCCGACGATGGCCGCGGATCGCCGCGACCGGTTTCGTCCCTGCTCCGCGAACGACGCCTGGATGGGCACCGTGCCGCCGGAGGGGAGGACGAGATCCGTGAACCTCACCCCCAGGACTGCCCGGCCGCCGAGTCGTCGCGGGGATCCGGCCGCGGTGACCTCCCCCAGCAGCTCGGAGCCCGCCGGGATGACGACGGCGCCGTGCTCGCGAACGGGGGAGACGACGCGGGCCCGAACCCGCTGTCCCACCTGGCTGGCCCGGCTGGTCAACGTCTGGTCCAGCGCGATCGACAGGCGGGTGCCGGCCGGCACGGTGGCCAATGTTGCCACGGTGGCGCGGGGCTCCAGGGGTGGATTTGCGGCCTGCAGCGGCGGGGACGGCGGCGCGGTTTGCGCAACGGCTCCGGAGGGAGCCAGGGCCGCCGGCCTCCCGGCCAGGGCCCGCTCGCGGTCCGCGATCTGCTGCTCGCGGGAGTCGAGCTCGGCCTGCCGCTCGCCGAGCTGGCGCTCCCGGTCCGTCAGCTCCTGCTCCCGGGCGCTCAGGTCGCCGGCATTGACGGCAGACGCGGCGTTCCCGACGGCGACGCTCTGGGGTGTGGGATTGAGCTCAGTGCCCTGAGGCGCGGGGGCGTTCTGGAGCGGGGGAGCCGCGGTCTGGCGATTCGCCGTGCTCTGCGCAGGCTGCGGGTTGTGGTCGCGATGGCAGGCGCCGGCCCACAGCCCGGCCACGCACAAAGAGACGGTCAGGACGTGGCGTATGGTTGAAGTTGGCATGGGTAAATCCTCGCTGCGTAGGCCCTCCGGGTAAGAGGGGAGCAACGACCATGCCACCCGGCTGCAAGACCTGGGGATCGAGTCAGGACCCTGGCCGAAACGAATCCCTATTCATTGCAGCCGATTAAGATTCGTTCCGGTGAGCCAGGGTCCCACAGCCATTCTGTGCGTGGAACATGACGAACTACATTACGGAAACTTCGAGATGGGGCCCTCGCGGCCCCTGCCGGTCGTGATCGAGGGCAGGTCAGCGGTCAGACGCTGAAGGGATTCAGACAGTCCACGCCGGTTCGCTCGACGTCCTTGAGATTGCGAGTGACCAGGGTCATACCGTGCAGGCTCGCCGTGGCGGCGAGGAGACTGTCGAGCATCGATAGAGGGTCTGGAACGTTGAAACGGCCCCACTGGTCGGCGATAGCCTGATCGACGGGCAGAATACGGTCCGCATAAGTGGCCGCCAACTCGTGGAGCCATCGCTCCAGGACCTCGGCGCTCGCCTGGTCGCGACGCCGAATGCTTTCGATGCCTTTACGGATTTCACCCAAAGTCAAGACGCTCAAAAAGAGCTCCTCGGAGGAGATTTCGGCAAACCATGCCGCTACGCCTGGATCACAACGCCTCCCTTTGCGCAGCTCGGACACCACATTCGTATCAACGAGGTAGCTCAAAGCTTCACGTCTCGACCGCGGTCCGGAAGCCGCTCGAAGTCAACGTCCTCACCGACCTGTGGAATGGTGAGAAGGTGCTCCTTGAGAGACTTCTTTCCCTTGGCCGGCAGCAGCGCCTCGCGCAAGATCTCCCGATGCTCCGCCTCCGCCGAACGGCCATGGCGGGCGGCGCGGATCTTCAGCTCGCGGACGACTTCCTCTTCGAGGTTGCGCACGATCAACTGGTTCATGGGACCTCCTTTCATGCTATCAATGATATCACAATTCGTCTCCCGGTCTCACCCCTATCCCCCGCTCGCCGCCGCCAGGCGTGCGGCTGCGGGCACTCGTGTGGGCCGGCGCTCGCCCACCTGCTGGCGCCACATGGCGTAGTAGAGCCCCTTCTGCTCCAGGAGATCTCCATGGCGGCCGGATTCGACGATGCGGCCCCGCTCCAGCACGTGGATGGTGTCGGCGTGGAGGATGGTCGACAGCCGGTGCGCGATGAGGACGGTGATCACCTGGGAGGAGGCCACCTCGCGGATCGTGTAGGTGATCTCCTCCTCGGTCAGCGAGTCGAGCGACGAGGTCGCCTCGTCGAAGACCAAGAGGCGTGGCCGGCGCAGCAGCGCCCGGGCGATGGACAGCCGCTGCTTCTCGCCCCCCGAGACCTTGACGCCCCCCTCCCCGATCACCGTGTCGAGCCCGCGGTCGGCGCGCGCCAGCAGGCTGTCGCAGGCGGCCTTCTTCAGCACCTCCAGGCACTCGTCGTCGGTGGCCGTGGGGTTGACGAACAGCAGGTTCTCGCGGATCGAGCCGGAGAAGAGCTGCGTGTCCTGGGTGACGAAGCCGATCTGCGCCCGCAGCTCGTCGAGGTCGAGGGCGGCGCCCGGCTTGCCGTTGTAGAGGATGCGCCCGTGCTGCGGATGGTAGAGGCCCACGAGCAGTTTGACGAGCGTCGTCTTGCCCGAGCCGGAAGGCCCCACGAAGGCCACCGTCTCCCCCCGCTCCGCCGCGAACGAGATGCCGGAGAGGGCCGGCACCGAGGCGCTCTGGTGGGTGAAGCCCACGTCCTCGAAGGCGAGCGCGCCGAGCTCGCTCAGGGTGAGCGGGCTCGCCGGCTTCGCCTCGACGGGAATGTCGAGGATCGCCTGGAAGGTGTCGAGCGACGCCTCCGTCTCGCGATAGGTGTTGATCACCGTCCCCAGCTCCTGCAGCGGCCCGAAGATGAAGAACGAGTAGATCCAGAGCGAGAAGAACTGACCGATCGAGATCTGCCGCGAATAGATCAGGTACAGCATCAGGAAGAGGATGGAGGTGCGCAGGGCGTTGACCGCCGTGCCCTGGATGAAGCTCAGCAGGCGCAGCGAGCGCACCTTCCTCAGCTCCAACTTCAGAATCTTGCCGGTGGTGGCGTTCAGCCGCTCGATCTCCTGGCCGGCGAGGCCGAGGCTCTTGACCAGCTCGATGTTGCGCAGCGATTCGGTGGTGGCGCCCGCGAGCGCCGTGGTCTCGGCGACGATCACCTTCTGGATCTTTTTGATGCGCCGCGACAGCATCGAGCTCAAGACCCCGAGCACCGGGATGGTGAGCAGGAAGACCGGCGCGATGATCCAGCTCACGGTGAAGGCATAGATCATCACGAAAATCACTCCGACGAGCGTCGTGAACAGGGTGTTGACCGCCGTACCGATCAGCTTCTCGACGTCGGCGCGCACCTTCTGGAGCTTGCCGAGCGTCTCGCCGCTCCTCTGGTCCTCGAAGAGCTGGTAGGGCAGCTCGAGGGAGTGGCGCACGCCGTCCGAGTAGAGGTCCGCCCCCAGCCGCTGGGTCACCACGTTGACGAAATAGTCCTGGAAGTTCTTGGCCAGCCGCGACACGAACGCCGCCCCCACCGCCGCCGCGAGCAGCAGGCTGACGCCGCGGAAGAACTGGCTGGTCGTGTACTCGCGGTAACGGGTCGCGTACTGGTCGATGACGTGGCGGAAGATCAGCGGATCGAGGAGCGAGAAGATCTGGTTGACGGCCGCGAGGACCAGGGCCAGCAGGACGAGCGTCCAGTAGCGGCGGAGATAGGAGTAGAGGAGTCGCATGGCTCCCCCAGTGTACCGGATTCAGTGGACGGCGGGGCGCGCGCCGGAAGGCACCGGCCGGGCCTCGCGGCCCGGCCGGGTTTCGAGACTTCTTACAGCGAGTTGATGAAGGCGATGACCTGGTTCTTCTGGGTCACGCTGAGGTTGAGGTAGTTGTTGATGACCGGGTTGGCCTCGCCGAAGTGGCGGTTGATTGCGTCGTCGCGCGTCACGCTCAGGAGGTCGTGCATCAGCCGGTCGTGGGTGCGCAGGCCCCACAGGGGCGGCGTGCGCATCTTGTTGCGGGTGCCCTGGCCGCCGTTCTGGACGATGCCGTCGCCGGTGCCCACGTCGTGCAGCATGAAGTCGCTGTACGGGTGGATGATCTTGTCGCCGATCGCCGCCGGGATGGTGTACTTGCCACCGTTGATCACGGTGCCGGCCGGCGAGGTGGTGATCGACGCGATGTGGCAGATGCCGCAGCCGATGTTGGTGAACAGCGTCTTGCCGGCGAGCACGTCCGACGTGTTGGCCGCTGCGGCGTCGGGGGCCGGAGCCTTGAGCGACCGCATGAAGCGGGTGAAGGCGCCGACGTCGACGCCGAAGGGATCCGCCGTCGTTCCCGCGTCCTCAGGATCGGCCTTGCCGTCGAACTGCGCGGGGATGACGACGCCGTTCGAGGTGTTCTCATGGGGCTGCAGCGGGCTGGTGATGCCCATCTCGTTGAGATAGGCGTCCGCCGCGAAGGAGAGCAGGCTGGCGTGCTGGTTCTTCCAGCCGAAGCGGGCGATGCGGGTGGTGCCGGCCGCGGCCTCGTTGACCGGGACGCGGATGATCGTGCCCCCGACCCCGAGCTGTGCCTGCTGGTTGGCCTGAGTGGTGGTGAAGAAGCTGTCGGGGATCGCCTCGACGTAGGCGTCACCCAGGATGTTGAGCGAGCTGCGCAGGTCGACGACGTTGTCGGCGCCCAACACCCGCTCCTGGATCGAGGCGTCGACCGCCCGGTCGTTGTTCAGCGACCCACCCGGCGAGTCGGTGAAGGTGACGCCGTCGAAACGGCCTTTGCGCAGCTCGGTGATCTGGCTGATGGCGCCGCTCACCGGGTTCTGATGGCACTCGGCGCAGGCCTGGGCGTTGTAGATCGGGCCCAGGCCGTCGGCGAACTCCTCGCGCGAATCGAAGTTCGCCCGGTCGAGGTCGAACTGCGCCTGCGACTCGAAGCCGTTGGTTAGGTTGTCGAATCCGGTCGGGGCTGGCGTCGCCGCGTACACCAGCGGGACTGCCAGCAGCAGCAGCACCATTGCATCGGAAATCAGAAACCGCTTGACCCACTTCGTCGCCATGCTCCACTCCTCCTTCAGCAGATAAGGAACCGTCACTCTGGTGGGCCGAAGCGGCCCAAGCCAGGGCTAAAACGCCATGGGACACATCCTGACCTCGACGACTTCCGAGAGCAGAGCCAGCTACCAGGCTGTCTTACCAATCCGTCTCACACCAGGCTCTACTAGTGAGGTGCACCTAGACGGCCAAAGCGAGCCCTCCAATCAAGATGAACTTGAAACAGTGCGTCTACTAGCAGAAAGGTGCGGGGAGGCGGGCAAACCGGGACGACGGCGGGGCGTGGACGGCAGGCGGGAAAAAGAGCGGGCCGGTTGCACGGTGCGCAGGGGCCGGCCCGCTGGGTCAAACGGAAGGAGCACCCGGCTCAGAAATCGGCGGGACGCTGCGCGTGGCCCGAGCGCGCTCCATGGAGCTGCTGGAACTTCGCGAGCTGGTCCGGGTTCAGCAGGGCACTGAATTTGGTGTTGAAATCGTCGTGGAGGGCCTTGAGCTGCTGGCCGGTGGCATGGGCGTCGATCATCTTCTGGCCGATCTCGGCGGGGTCGGCGTTACCGCCGTCGAGGAGGGCGTGGATCTCCTGCATCTGCTGCCGGTGCTGCGCCATCAGGGGCTGGGCATTGGCGGCCAGATCCTGATGGAGCTTCTGGGCGGCGGCCTGCTGGTCGGCGGTGAGGCTCAGGGCTTTGGCGAGGTGGGCCGCGTGCTGCTGCATCATCGCGGCCGGGTCGCCGGCCGTCTGCCAGTGGCCTCCGGCCCCCGCGGCGAAGGCCACGGCACCCACCAAGAGGATGGCGCCGAGGAAGAGGGTGAGAGTCCGTTTCATGGTGCGACCTCCTTTTCTGAGCGCCGTGGGGTTCGCGGCGCTGTCCCAACGCTCGCCAGCATAGGCCCGTCGCCGGAGCCCAGTCTTCAGGATGCCGCAAGGAATTTGTAAGGGATGTAAAAACAGGTCAGCCGGCGAAGCGGTAGCCCCGCCGGTGGACGGTGAGGATGTACTCGGGGCGCGACGGATTGCTCTCCAGCTTCTGGCGCAGGGAGGCCACGTGCACGTCCACCGTGCGGGTGGTCGGCATGGCGTCGTAGCCCCAGACCTTGTCGAGCAGCTCGTCGCGGGAGAGCAGCGCACCGCGGTTCTGGATGAAGTAGGCGAGGAGCTTGAACTCCAGCGCCGAGAGGGTCGCCGGTGCGCCGCCCCGGAGCACCTCGGCGCGGCGGAAGTCCACCCGCACGTCGCCGAAGGCGTAGGTGCCCGCCGCCGCGGAGACCGGTGTGCGGGCGCGGCGGAACAGCGCCTCGATGCGGGCCAGCAGCTCGATCATCTCGAATGGCTTGGTGACGTAGTCGTCCGCTCCGAGCTTCAGGCCCACCACCCGGTCCACCACCTGGCCACGGGCGGTGAGCATGACGATGGGCACCTGGACGCCCCGGCTGCGCAACTCGCGGCAGACCTCGAAGCCGTCGCGGCGCGGCAGCATGACGTCGAGGAGGATGAGGTCGAAGGACTCCTCCAGGGCGCGCGCGAGCCCCGCCTCGCCGTCGCCGGCGGTCTCCACCTGATAACCCTCGCTGAGCAGCCGGTCCGAGAGGGTGAGCACGAGGCTGGGCTCGTCCTCCACCAGCAGGATGCGCCGCACCGCCGGCGCCTCGGAGTGCGTCGACGGCTCCGCGATCATGCGGGCTCCTCCACGGCCTGGATCTGCGTCGATGCAGCCGCCGCCGGCAGGTGGATGGTGAAGGCGCTCCCCTCGGTGTCGCTGACGACGGTGATCCGGCCGCCGTGGGCCTCGATGACGTGATGCACCAGGCTCAGGCCCAGGCCGCTGCCCGGGATGCCTCCCAGCGCCGCGTCCCGGCCGCGAAAGAAAGGCTCGAAGAGATGAGGCAGGTCCTCCCGGCGGATCCCCGGGCCACGGTCGGCGACGGTGATCTCGACCTGGCCCGCGGCCGCCCGGCGGACCCGAACGCCGATCCAACCCGCCCCGCCGCCGTGCTTGGCAGCGTTCTCGATCAGGTTCTGCACCGCCCGCCGCACGGCCGCCGCGTCCGCCAGCACGCCGGGGAGGTCCCGGTCGACCTCCCTCTCCACCGCAATGCGCTTCTCCTGAAGGAACCAGCGGCAATCCTGGAGAGCGCCGTCCACGATCTCCCCCACCTCCACCGGCCGGGGGTGGTAGATGCGGCGCCCCGACTGGATGCCGGCGAGCTCCAGGGCCTGCCCCACCATGTCGGAGAGGCGGCGCCCCTCGCTCTCGATGAGATTGCCGTAGCGCCGCACCTGGCCGGGCTCCGCCACCACGCCGGCGGCGAGGTTCTGGCCCGCCGAGCGGATGGCGGTCAGCGGCGTGTTCAGCTCGTGGGTGACGCCGGCCACGAACTCGATCTGCTGGCGGGCGAGGCGCTGCGCCCGCTGGGTGGCCACCATCATCAATCCCATGGTGGCCGCGAGCAGGGCCAGGATGCCCAGGCTGATCCCCAGGTTGCGCCGCCGGATGGCCGCCACGGCATCCTCCAGAGAGCCGTCCCGGTGCTTGAGGACCAGCCGCCAGGCCCCGCCCTCCCGCCGCCGGTCGGCGGCCGCCTGCCCTCTCATCCGCGGCCGGGGTGGCCCGGACGCCGGCCAATGGATGGCTCCCGGCCCGTGCTCCGGCGACAACGAGCGGAGCTCGTCGAAGGGCCGCAGCCGGAACATGTCGAGCTGCATGTCGCCGACGCCGAAGGAGACTGCGGGCACCTGTGGATCCGAAAGGAAGAGGACTCGCTCGGGATCGCCCACGGCCTTGACGGCGAGGGCGTAGTCGGCGCCCTGGGGAGTGACGAAATAGCGGCGGGTGAAGGCGGGGAGCATCTCGCCGGAGATCGTCTTCAGGTCCAGCCGCACCAATAGATAGCCGGCGGCCTGCGTGTCCGCGGCCGTCTGGGCCTCGGGCGAAGGCGCCGGCGATGGCGACGGAAATCCGAGAGGGATCACCAGGCCGGGGACATCCCCTGCCGCCATCAGATTGCGGGCTCCCCCGGGTGGGCCCGGCGCGTGGGACGCCTCCTCCAGGCGCTGCCGCAGCCGGGCGAGCTCGGGCGGCCAGGGACATGCGACGAAGCGATGCTCCGCCGGCCACAGCACCTCGAGCCCGCTCTCCCCGTCGTCGCCGGCAGGCCGCATCACGAAGACGTCGCGGACCAGGCGCGGATAGGGCGCCTCGGCGTTCCAGTGGTCGTACTGCCGGATCACGCGGTCGAGCCTCGCCGCGGGCGGCTCCCTGGGGTCGGGGTGGAAGTAGAGGAAGGCCCGGCTGACCTCGCGGTCGAAGTCCTCGGTGAAGTGGGAGCCGGCGGCGAAGAGGCTCACGCGCATCCGGTGCCGATCCATGGCGCTCACCTCGCCGATCCACTGCCACTGCAGCATGGCCAGCACGGCCAGCAGCAGCGCCAGCACCGCCGCGATGACAATGGGCAACCGTTGAGATCTCATGACGCCTCCAGTCTAGCAGCCGTCCCTTCCCGTGAAAACGAGAGTTTACATCCCTTACAAATTCCTTTCGTTTCCCTGAAGACTCGTCCCGGCTGCCGCCGTAGCCTGAGTGCGACAGGGAGGAGAGGGGATCATGATGAAAGGCGCGAAACAACTGGAATGGGCGATCGGGCTGGTGGCTCTCACGGCGGCGGCGGTCCTCCTCTCCGCCTCCGCCAGCGACCGGCCCGAGCCGCAGCGGCCCAACCTGCAGGGAACCTGGAAGCTCGACGAGGACCTCACCGCCCGCATGCGGCAGGACGACCGGTCGCAGGGAGGCGCGGAGGGATTCCATGGCGGCATGGGCCGGCGTGGCGGCGGTGGTGGCGGCATGGGGCGGGGCGGCGGGCGCCGGGGCGGCGGCTTTCCCGGTGGATCGCCGAATGGCGAATCCGGCCAGCCCGGAGAGCGTGAACGTCAAGGCGAAGCGGCGCCGTCCTTCGCGGCTCTCGACGAGCTGACCATCACCCAGCAGGGCGGCCAGGTGACCATCGCCGACAAGGCCGGCAACACCCGCGTCCTCAAGACCGACAACAGCAAAGTCCGTGACGAGAAGGCCCCCGGCGGCCCGGTGGAGTTGCGGGCGAGCTGGGACAAGGACGGCATCCTCACCGTCCAGGTCAAGCCGGACAAGGGTCCGAAGCGGACCGAGTCCTACATCCTCTCCAACGACGGCAAGCACCTCTACGTCACCCTCACCCTCGATCGCAACGGCCGCGAGGTGAAGATCCGCCGCGCCTACGACCCGGCGCCGGACGAGAAGGCTCCGGCGCCGGAGGGGGACGACGACGACCGGGAGGTCTACGCGTAGAGGAATTCGCAGGCCCGGCTCAATCCCCTACGGGATCAGCGGGCAGTGGCCATTCATCGGCGTCAGACAGCCCTTGTGAGTGCAGCCGAAAAAGCCGCAGTCCCGGCAGCACAGCTTGTCCGGCGGGCACTGGGAATCGCTGGTGCAACCCGTGCTGGTCTGAAGGAATTCGGGAGCGGGTGCCTGGTCGCCCGCCGGCACCGCGGACAAGGTCGCCAGAAAGGCCGCCACCTCGCCGGTGACAGGAGCCGAGGCCACCGTCGCGGCCTGGGCCTGGGGGACCTCAGCCGCCGGCGCCTGAGCCAGACCCTGGGCCACACCGAAGACCACCAGGAGCCCAGCCAGCAGCAGGACGCGAGACCAGCAACGGCGGGAGCGGGACTGCGGGGCGAAACCGGACGAGCTGCGCATATCGTAGACTCCTTATGTTAATTCTTGAATTCTAGCATAGATCTGCGTTTCGACTCCCTCCCGTCGTCCCGCCCACGTCGCTGAGGTGCACCTCCTCTTTGAAAGACCTATGGAGGATTCCGAAATGCGCACTTCAACCGGCTCCATCCCGCACTTCCCGTCGCGTCCCTGTTGCCGCATCCTGCTGCTGATGGCCCTCTGCGCGCTCTTCGCCGTGGCGGCGGGCCTGGCCGAGACGCCGCAGGCCCCCGCGGCGACGCCACAGGCGGTCCCCAGCGTCGCGGAGTTCCTGGCGACCTTGTCGAACGGCCCGAGCGAAGCCCCCGCCACCGAGCTCCTGCCGCCCGCCCCCAAGCTCCTCTCGACCATCTGCACCAGCAACGCGGACTGCGCTCGAGGCGAGCTCTGCTGCTATCCCTGCGGCATCCCCGACTGCAACTTCGTCTGCATGCGGGTGAAGCGCTGCCCGCTGATCCCGTAGCGTAGGCGGTCGGCCGGAGGCCGGGCCCCCTTTCCAGAGTTGGAGGGGAGGCGGCTCGGTCTCGGGCGGCGCTACGCCTCTGCCTCCTAAGGATGATGATCCCCCTGGATGGCCGACCAAGAGGTAAAGTCTCCCGACTCGAAACCGTCCTTAAAGATAGCGCTTGGAACCGTTCCGGTGGTGAAGCTCCACACCGGCCCAGCAGTGGCATTGCCCGCTGTGTCAATGGCCACGACACGCCAATAATACTGGGTCGTTCCGGCGAGGCCGTTCAGTGTGAAGGCTGGAGGTCCGACGGCTTGCGCCACGCGAGTGGTAATGTCCAGAGCCCCGACCTTGGCGCTGTCCGTGCTCGTATAGACGTCGAACTGCAGCGTTTCTACTTCCGGATCCGTGGCCTGCCAGCGAAGGTTGAGGGCAGGGGCGGTCTGGCCGGCGGCGCCGTCGGCCGGGATGGGAGAATTGGGCAGGCCAGGCGGGGCATCGGCAGGAACCAGCGCCGGAACGACCGAGCGGTTTTCATTCCCGACTCGATCTACCGCCGTCACGGCATAGACGTAAGCTACCCCTAAGCTCGCCGTCGTGTCGGTGAACGTGATCGCCGTCGCGCTGGTGAGCGAAGTGTTGATCGGGGTCATCCCGCTGACATTGGTGAACGCCGCTCCCGCCCGATAGATGTTGAAGTGGCCGAAATCCGCCGGCGGTCCGGCCAGGGTGCTCCAGGTCAGGACGACCGCGCCGCCGGCCATACGCGTAGGCGACAAGCCGGCCACCGCCGGCGGCGGCGTCAGGTCGAGGGCAAAGGTGCCCGCCGCCGTAAACGCGCTTTGATTGCCCGCGGTGTCGAGGCTCGCGACACGCCAGGAAAGGTTTCCCTCGGGCAGGTCCACGGTGGGGACGAAAGTGGTGGCGGTCACGGATACGTCAACGACAGGAGCCGAGAAATCCCCGTTCCTCGCAACCTGAATCCGGTGGCGCACAGCGTCGGCCGCCGCTGTCCAGTTGAACGTCGGCCGTGCGTTCCCCGTGGGGTTGGGAGCTACAGGCACCAGCACTGGGACTGCGGGTGGAGTGCGATCAATGACGAAGTCGTCAGCCGGCGCAAACGAGCCGGACTGCCCCACGGTGTCGAAAGTTTTCACTCGCCAGTAGATGTGACCCTCAGGCAGGTCCGCGGCCGGAGTGAAGCTTGTGCCAGTCACGTTCGAGTCGCTGGCCAGGAGCGAGGCAAACGATGAATCGGCCGCGATCTGTACCTGATACCGCGCCGCGCCGGTAACAGGTTTCCAAGTCAGAGTGGGCCGGGCAGAGTTGGTGGGATCCGGCGTGTAGGCAATGAGCTCCGGCGCCGGAATGGCAGCCGTGGTGAAACGCCAGACCGGCCCCTGCGTGCTCCCACCATGATTGTCGAACGCTACGACTCGCCAGGCATACGTGGTCAGGAAGGAAAGCGCGCCGGTTTGGAACGCCGGCGTGGTCAGCCCATGGCCCCGGCGCACGGTGGGATCTAGGGCCGTCACCCGCGTCGCGTCGGTATCGAAGTAGAGGTCCCAAGTCAGAGGATCGCCATCCGGGTCGCTCCCCTGCCAGGCAAGCGTGAGACCCAGCCCGCCGGCGACCGTCTCCTGATTGACCGCTCCGTCCGCAGGCTGGGGCCCACTGGGGGTCGCGGGTGGATGGTTTGTCACCGTAAGAGTCACCGGAACGTCGGCACTGCCGTTGTTCGAGGCGACGTGGACCGTCGCCGTGTAGGAGCCGGGAGCGAGGCCCGTCAGGTTGACGGCGACGTCCACGACCACGGAGGAGCTCGTGCTCCCTGAGGTGGGTTGGGCCGTCAGCCAGGGCTGGTTGGGGGTCGCGGCCCACTGGAGCGGCCCCCCGGCCGGGTTTCCGTCGGTGATCGTGAGCGTCTGGTGGACGGTGACACTGCTGAAGGTGAGGGCGGCTGGGTTCACCTGCAGGGTTGGAGTCAAGGTGCCGAGTAGGCGAGAGCGGATATCGAAGTTTCCGGCCCCGGCGTCTTCTTCCCACACCGCGAGGAAGCTATTGTTCTGCGGGCTCGTCCCGATGTCGGGCCGGACGCGGCTAGCAGTGTTGCTCGACACGTCTACGGTCCCTTGCATCTGGAGGGTGCTTGTCGTGAAATGGAGCAGCCGCGCTTGGATCTTCGGCGTCGCCCCTCCGACTTCCCAGACGGCGACGAAGTCGTCCAGATTCTTGTTGTAGACAGCCCGCGGGTTGCGCTCGCTGACCGATTGGCTCGCCAGGCTGATCAGGATCCCGCTCAATCCTCCGGTGGCGGTGATCTTCGTACAACCGATATCCAGATTCGTCCCGTCCCCCGTAGCGTCCCTCTCCCAGACCGCAAGGTACTCGTTGTGGGTGGGGTCATAGGTCAGAAATGGGTTGCGGTCGTGCCCCGTACCGTGAGCGACGTAGTAGAGGATGCCGTCCACTAAGGAAAGATCGGGCTTGAGACGAGTCTCCCAGATCTCGATGTTGCTCCCATTGTTGGCAGCGTCGACCTCGAACGCAAACATAAAATCGTTGAACATGCTGTTGTAGGCTAGGTGAGGGTTGGTCACATTGACATTAGCGCCGCTTATCGTGATGTTTGCATACATCGAGCCGAGGACGGCGCCCGTGGCGCTCAGGCGTAGGTTACCGACGTCGGTCTTGCCGTCGCCATTACCGTCCGTCTCGTAGGCGACCAGGTACTCCCCGGCGACCGAGCCGAAAGCGATTTCCGGAGAAAGGTCCTGGCCCGTCGAGTTGGCCACGGTTACAATAGGGGACAGCGTCCCATTCGCCGCGACCGGCCGTGCCTGGAGATCGTAGTTCGTGCCGTTCCCGCTCGCGTCGTACTCGTAGATCACAAGGTAATTGTTGGCTTTCGAGTTATAGGCCAGGCGCGGGTGCCGCTCGTTATGGGTGCTGTTGGCGATGGCGAAGGCGCTCCCCAGGAGAGCACCGGTTGCCGTCACCCGCTGGCCGTAGACGTCCGAGTTGGTGGAGGAGGTCTGCCGCTCGTAGACCACCAGATACTCGTTTGTCGTGCTGTTGTAGGCGATCGCCGGCCGGTCCTCGCTCTGGGTCGCGGTCGCCAGCGGCAGGTCGGCGGCCAGCGGTCCAAAGCTCGTAAAGTAGGCGACCGGTCCCGCCGGATCGACGCTCTTGTTCTCGTCGCCGTTGGCATATACGGCGGTCACGGCGTAGTAGTAGGAGGTCCCCGGCGTTGCCAAGCTGTCCTTGAAACTGGTCGCGGTAGCGCTGGTCAGCGACACGTCGAAAGGAGTGAGGCCGGTCACGTCCCCCGGGATCGGTGTCGTGCTGCGGTAGATGGCGAAGCGCGCGAAGGCTTGCGAGCCCGGATCGAACGTGTCCCAGGTGAGAGAGATCCCGTCGGACTGCGGCGTCGCCTGCAGGTTCACAACCTTGCGAGCCCCGTCGCCCGTCAGCGCGACCAGTTGGACCGGAGCCGTGGGATCGTCGCTCGTCACACTCAGGTTGGCGCTCGACGAGATCCCGTCCGTCGGGGTGAAGGTGACGGTTACCCGCAGGCTCCCTCCGGGCGCGATCGTCACCGGTCCGGAAAAGGCCACGCTGAAGGGTGCCGAGACCGTGATGCCGGAGACAGTGAGGGTTCCCGTCCCCTGGTTGAAAAGATCGAGCGGGAGCTGGCGGCTGCCGCCTACCGCAGCGGTGCCGAAGTCCAGGGCCGTTTCGGCCAGCGCGAGGTGGGGCGCTACCGGCCCCAGCCCGGTGAGGGTGGCCACCGGCCGGCCGAGCTCGTCGTACTCCCAGGCATTCGCGGTGCCGTTGGGGAGGCTGGCGCTCAGCAGATGTCCCAGGGCATCGTAAGTGTAGGTCGTCACGTTCCCGGCCGGATCGGTGACCCGGATCAGGTTGCCGTCCGCGTCGTAGCCATAGGCGGCAGCATGCCCCAGGGCGTCGGTCATCTTGGTCACGCGCTCGTGGACGTCGCGGGTCAGGCTCGTCGTCCCCGCCGCCGTGGTGATCGAGATCACCTGGTCGGCCGCGTCGTAGCCGTAGGTCGCTTTCTGACTGCCCGTCTGAGCCGTGGTGAGCATCGCCGAGAGCGGGTTGTAGGTCAGGTTGGTCGCCACGCCTGCCGGAGTAGTGACGCGAGTCGGCTGGCCCGCGGCATTGCGTGCCACTTGGACCGGCTGCCCCTGTGGTTCCGCCGCCGAGGTCAGGTTGCCAGCGGCGTCGTAGCCGAGAGCCGTCACGTTTGCTGGGTCGTAGCCGAACGAGGTGAGATTCCCATTCGCATCCAGGGTCAGGGACACGTCGTGATAGACGGTCGTCAGGTTGTTCTTGTCATCGTAGCCATAGCCGGTCGCGAGCCCCTCCGGATCGCGGACGGCGACCAGCCGGTCGCGCCAGTCGTAAAAGTTCTGCGACTGCTTGCCCAGTGGGTCTTGCACGGTCGTGAGGTGCCCCCGGTTGTCCCAGCCGAGTTGGGTCGTCGCGCCCTGGGCATTGGTCACCGTCCGCGGGCCGAAAGCGTCGTTTGCCCATGTCGTTGTCGACCGATTGCCCAGCGGGTCGACGCCCAGGGTGGGGCGAACCACCTCGTTGGGGAGGCCCGACGGCGCGGCGAGTTGCCGCCGCTCGAAGGTCCGCTGGGTCGTTCTGCCGAAGGGATCGGTGACGGTCGTCTGTCCCGCCGTGAGGTTGAAGCCGAGCCCGTACTGGCCGGCGGCGCCAATCTTCCGGGAGGGGGTCCGGGCGTAGTCGTCGTAGTTGGCGCTGAAGACCGTCTGGCCCGCAGCGTCGGTGGCGGAAGTCAGCCGGCCGCTGGCATCATAGGCGAAGGTCCTCGACCGCCCGGCGTAGTCGGTGACGGTGGCGAGATGTCCCTGCGCGTCGAGGGCATAGGTGACGTGCCGGTTTCCCGGACCGGAGGCTCCGGTCAGGCGGCCCTGGCCATCATACGAGAGGGTGATCGTCTGTCCCGCCGCATCGAGGTGGAGGAGGCGATCCGGGGTCTGGGTGTCGAAGGTGAGAGTCACCGTGTTGCCGTTGCGATCGGTCAGGGAGAGAGGCTTGCCGTCAGCCCGGAAGAGGACGGTCGAACCGTCCGTCCGGGTCAGCAGGAAGGTGCCGTTGGCCTGCTGGCGGAGGATATGGGGAGTGTCGGCCCGCTGGTAGATCGGCAGGTTCGAGCTGTCGATTCCCAGAAGGTCGTAGGCGTCCTCGCGTCCTGCGCTCTGCTCAGTGACCCAGATCCGGGGGTACAGGCTCAACGACAGGTTGGCGCTACCGAAGGTGAAGATCTCCCGGTCGACCGGGAACCGCAACTCGGCCGGGAGCACGCTCCAGCCAGGTCCCAGCGGACCGGTGAGGTCGCGGAAGGAGCTGTAGGTGCGGACCAGCGCAAGCCGGCTCCCGCCTGGAAGCGGGCTTGCCAGGTCCACAGAACGGAAACGGATGTCGCCATCCCTGCGGCTCCTCGTGAGCGACTCGGAGACCGCCGTCACCGGAGTCGACGCGGTCGTCTTCAGGAGCGAGGCCGAGGGCTGGTAGGTCCAACTGAAGGTCCCCTCGGAGGGCCGCCGGGCCAGGGCCTCCGCCAGCGCGGCACCGGCGGCCGGATCGGCCGGCGAGTAGGTGTTCGGCGTGAGGTAGGTGACACCGCCTTGAAGGGTAATCGTGCAGAGAACGCCGCCGCTCGACGTCGTTCCCTGCACCGAGACCGCCGGCGTCGTCGTGTTGGTCGAGAAGAACTGGATAGGGAAGTTGCCGAGGAACGAGAGGTCGATGGGGATGTGGTTGTCCTTGATCCACTTGATGATCGCGACGACCTTGCCGAGCTGCTCGAGCTTCTTGAGGATCGGCCACTCGGCCGCGAAGGCTTCGTAGTTCTGGGTGAAGTGGTCGGCGAAGGCGGCCGCCACCGGGTCGCTCACCACTTGGTTGCCGACCTTGCTCTCATAGAGGAGCTCCATGGCCACGCTGTCGAACACCATGGACTTGCCGTCGGTCGATGGGACGAGGCGCACCTCCTTGGGCTGGAACCACATCCGAGTCGTCGTCGGGAGGCTGTTGCAGCCGGCCGCGAGCCTTCTCTGGAGCATGTTCTTGTACCCCGGGACATTCGAGGTCACCGGCTGGCCGGTCACGTTGTCCTTGCCCAAACCGAGGATCTTCAGGATCCGGTCGGCCTGGAACATGATGTCGCCGAACATCGTGTTGCGGGTCTGTCCTTCGAAACGGACGGGCATCTGCCCGTTGGTGATGGGAAGGTCGATGCTCACCCCGGGATCCTGACCCGCGTACTCCGACTGCACCGCGACCGCCACGTGGTTCATGTCGAGGGGTGGCAGCGTGACGTCGTTCTTGCCCAGGAGGACGATCTGCCCGGTCGCGGCATCAAAGGTGGCGCCGCTGATGTCTTGCAGTGCAAGGAGGAGGCTGGCGGTCTTGTTGAGGTCGACGCCGCCGAGGTCGTTCGGGGCGTCGTAGGAAGCGTAACCCTCGAGAACAGGGCCAGGCTGCAGACTCGGGTCCAGGCCGTCATACTGGAAGGACTCCGCCGGGTGCGGCTGTGGCGAGGCCCTCGGCTTCCACAACGAGCTCCCACTAACAGCCGTCGAGAACATATCGAAAAGAGTTTCGGCGCCTTCGACCAGCTTGGGTCCATTCCTTGCGAGCGTCCACAGATCTTTGCCCACGCTGAAGATACCGGAGGCGAAAGCACCGATGTCTGCATCAAAGTTGGCCTGTTTATCTGTTTGACCGAAACCCTTTGCCCCTACGTAGGTCAGAACGCCAACCGGATCCCCATCCGCTGGAACGGCCCCTTTCTCGGTGAGGGCGGAAATCATCGCAGCTCCGCTTGTCCCAAGGCCGAAGAGACCAAGGTCCATGAGGCCCATACCAGCAAGACCGACCGGGGCCGACACTGGAGTTGTTATCCCTCCGGACCCTACCTCCGTTGCGCCTCCACCGATGATCATGGCGATTCCGCCGCCTGTCATAAGAACTGACCCCACGAAACTCAACGACGCCTTCCCAAAGGCTGACCAATAGACGAGTCCGGTGGGATCGATTTGGTTGACAGGATCATTGCCGACAAAAACATAAGGGTCGTGTGTTTCCGGGCTTTCCGGCGATCCGGCCACCGAATCCCTACCGAGGAATCGGCCCAAAGACGGATCGTAGTAACGGGCCCGAAGGTAGATCAGCGAGATCTCCGCGTCGAAGGCTTCTCCGTCAAAGAGATAAGGATTTCCGCCAGAATTCCCTGCGGGAAGACCGAAACTGTCATAGTGATAAACCTCGATCAGATTGCCAGTGGCGTCTGTGATGGCAGAGACACTCATCGCATCCTGAAGATAGAAACTCGAGATCGCGGGGGACCACTGACTGATCTTCTGCACGCCGTAGCTATACCCATGCAGTACCTGCCAGTCCCCGTTTGCCTCCACCAGGACCTGTGTGCGCACCCCACCGGCATCGTTAATGAAGTTGACTCTCCCCCCATTGGCTGTCTTGGCGATACGAGCCCCGTCTCCATCGTATTCGAACGTTACCGGGTTGGAACCGTCATCTGCTTTCGTCAGTAGGTTCCGAGCATCGAACGTATAGGTCACAGTTCGGGTCGGCGACGAACGTCGAACGAGGTTGCCATTGGCATCGTAGGCAAAGACCTCATTGCCTGCCTTAAGCAGCCGGTTGTCCTGGTCATAGGTATAGTTGACGACCGTGCTGCTCCCCACCTGCACGGTCGTCTGGGTCAGCCGGTTGCCCAATTTGTCGTAGGTATAGCTGACCTGCTTGCCGTCCGGGTAGGTGACGCTGGCAAGTCGCCCGAGAACGTCGTAGATGTATGAGGTGACCTCCGACCCGGTGGAGGTCTGCTTGGTCACTGAGGTCCGCTGCCCCACCGCGTTCAACACGTAATGGAAGCTCATCAGCAGCGCGCCGCCGGAGCTCTTGTGCACCACGTCCGTGAGGCGGCCGTCGGTATCGTACGTGTAGGTCGTGGTAATCCCGTTGGGCAGCGTCTGGCTCGCCAGCCGACCCGACGTTCCGTCGTAGGTATAGCTGGTGACGTCCGTTCCATCCATGACGCGAGTCATTCGACCGTCGGCGTCGTAGGTGTAAAGCACCGTTCTACCGTCGGGGGTCGCGAGGCTCGTCAGGTGCCCGGCGTTGTCGTAGCCGTAGTTGACAGGAATGAAGTTCGTTCCCAGCGGGGTGAAGACGCCGGTCAGGCGGTTCTGCCGGTCGTACTGGTAAAAGGTCGTTCCCCGCGGATCGGTCATACTGATGCGGTTGCCATTGCCGTCGTAGGCGTAGGTCACCGCCGGCTGGTCCGGATAGCTCACCTGGGTGACTCGACCGAGGGCGTCGACCTGGTAATCGATGATGCTGCCGTCCGGCTTGATGACGCGCCGCAGGTTGCCGTTGGCATCGAAGCTGCGCAGGGTGACGGCGGCGCCGGTGCTACGCACGGTGAGACGCACGCGGACCTTCCGCACGTCGGTGGAGTCCGCTGTGTTGGTGAGGACGATGTCGCCGACGTAAGGGCTTCCCGCCTCCGTGAGACCGGCGGGATTGGCTGTGACCGTGAAGCTCGCCGGCGTGGTGCCGGCAGTGCCGCTCACGCTGAGCCAGGGAATGCTCGCGGCCAAGGTGAAAGAGAGTGCTTGACCGTCGGAGCTCGAGACTTGCAAAGTTTGAGAGGCCGGCAGCAGGCCCGCGGCGGTCTTTGCGAAGGGCAGGTACTCAGGCTGGAGGTTGAGATGCGAGGGCGGCGCGGCCGCTTTTGTCTCCGCCAGAGCTCCCCGGCGGTAGACGGACCCTTCTTCGGGGGACATCTGATAAGGAGACGGCAGGGCTCGGAAGCGCTTCTGGGCGGGGCTAACCGTGGGCAGCTCGTTGGACTGGAGGCTGAAAAGGTGCAACGGCGGCTGGGCGGTGGCCGGCGGAGACTGTCCCGAGGTCAGGCCTGCGGTGGGATCCTCGCGATGGTCCGGCCCCGCGGGCTGGAAGGCGCGCACCAGGGCTTTGGAGAAAGCGCCGGTCGCGATGCCGTCTGCCCAGGCTCCGGGATCACCAGAAGGGGACGCGGAGCCTTGATCGAAGCCGGCCTGGAGGAACAAACCGAGCTCTGGATCGTAGTTGCGGCCGTCCAGACGAATCAGGCCGGTGACTGAATCGTACGGCGCTCCCGCGAAGAGAAACGGGGGCAGAGCTTCCGCAGGCCGCGCGAGGGGAGCACCGAAAGGATCGCTGGTGAAGGTCTCGGCGAGCTCGCCGGCAGGAGTCGCCAGGGCAGCGGAGCCGCGCAGCGGATTCTCATACAGGTAGAAGCTTCCTTCCCCGTCTTGCCCCTCCACGCCGATGGGCTCGAAGCCGTAGAGGTGGCTGCGCAGCAATTTGCCGCCCTTGGGGCCATCGCCTCCCATCTCGAGGAGTGTCTGGCCGATCCAACCGCTCTCGTCCTGAACTAGCAGCGTCCGGCGGCCGTCCACCACCTCTGCGATGCGCCGGCCGTCGCCGTCGTAGACCCAGGACGCCTGGCGGCGGCCGTCCTGGAATCCGCTCAGCCGGCCCTCGAAGTCCCAGCGATACTCCACGGTCCGACCGGGGGCGGCACGGCGCACCAGATCACCGTTCACGTCGTACTCTAAGGTCTCGTCTCCGGCGCGGACGAGACGACCGAGATCGTCATAGACGTAATCCGAGACTGCGACGGCCGCGCCCCGGGTCTCGGTTACACGAGAGCGCCGGCCGGCCGTGTCATATTCGTAGACGACCGATCTGCCATCGGGGAAGGCGACGGAGGTCATCCGCCCCTGGGCGTCATAGGAAAGATTCGTGGTCTCCCGTCCAGCAGGCGTCTCGCGGGTTTCGGAGACGGGCCGCCCCTGGTCATCGAGCTGCGAGGAGAAGCCGAGCCGGAGCTGACCGTCGGCGTCGTGATGGGTGACCTCGATGAGGCGCCCGGCCGCGTCGTAGCCGTAGGCGGTGACGAGCCCGTTGGGGAGGGTCCGCTCGGCCAGCCGGCCGGTGACCGGGTCATAGCCGTAGCGGGTGGTGCCGAGATCGCCGTGCACGGAGAGGAGGCGGTCGGCCTCGTCATATTCGTAGGCCACCACCCGGCCGCCGGGAAGAGTGAGCGTCGTCAGGCGGCCCTTTGCGTCATAGCCATAGCGCAGTGGCTCGAAGCCGGGGTTGTACACCGTGTCGAGACGGCCTTGCTCGTCGTAACGATAAACCGTGGTGCCCTGAACATCGGTTCTGGACGTACGGCGGCCCTGGTCGTCGTAGGACCATGTGACCTTCGTGCCATCTGGATACCTGATCCGGATCAGACGGCCGTGGCCGTCGTAGTCGTAATCGAGAATGCCGCCGTCCGGCCGCACCATGCGTTGCAGGCGGCCGCCGGCGTCATAGCTGCGCAGAGGGCGTGCCCGGTCAACCCGTTCGACCTCGACGGTGACTCGATGCACATCGGAAGGATCGTCGAGGTTGTGAACCTCCAATACGCCCTTCAGAGAGCTGGCGATCTTGCGCCCATTCACCGTGACTCTCGCTGTAGCTGCGGCGAGACCGGCCTGTCCGCGGCCCGCCTCGACCGCGAGCCAGCCGTCCGGGCTTCTGACCTCGAAGCGGACTCCCTCCCGGCGGTCGCTCACGATTTCGAGGCTCTGGGCCGCAGGAGTGATCCCGGCGTTGGTCAAAGCGAAGCGGAGCGTCGAGGGACGGACGACGAGACGTGGCGGCGCGGGCACGGCGCGCTCCTCCGCTGAGGAAGCCGCCATCGCATACTCGTCGGGAGCATGCGCCACGACCGCCCGCGGCGCTTCGGGCGGGTGCACCTCCTGGACCGAGAGCGCCTTTCCGTTCCCAGGGGAAGATCTTCGGCTGGAGGCCGCAACCTCAGCAGCGCTCAGACGCAGGAGGCTCTTTCCTGGGGGTGTCGCGACCGACTTGAAGGGGACGCCGGAGGAGAGAGAGGTTGTCTCGCCGGGAGCCCACGAGTTGTGCACCTCCAGCTCTGCACCAGGGATGCGGGCGACCTCTCCCTGCGCTGCTGAAGCTTGCGATCTGGAGGGACCAGCTTCCACGACCGGAGCTGCGGTCAAGGGCTCCAAGGTCGTCTGCTGTGCTTCCGAGTGTTGCTCGGTCAAGGCCGAGGCTGGTACGAAGTCCGGCTTCCGAGGCTTACCGGCGAACAAGGACTCCGGCCAGGAGCTGATCAGCAGAGTGCCCACCAGGAGTTGGGCCACCCCAGAATTGACACGAGACCATCCTCCCCGCATAGACCTCTCCCTTGAGGAGCGGGTAAGGCCGCCCCGATCACTTCAGGAGTTTCGCTGAAGATAAGAGTGTAGCAGAAAAAAGAGGCGAGTCAAGATCCCGGCAGTGTGACAAGCGGATGGCTGGGCAACCTCGCCTCGTTGGAATATGCAGAGCTGGCGATAATCGGAAGAGTGAGAGTGAGCCCCGCCCCTTGACACGCCCCCAGGGTGACCGAGGGCGGAGCAGAGAGGGGAGGTCCACCCTTCACGAGCACAAGACCTTGACCAGCACTGCCGTCTCGCCCGCACGACCGCAGGCCTCACACACCAGCGGGGAAGAAGACTTTAAATCGGCTGAAACGGATTCATGATCTCCACTCCGCATTCGACAAAGTCCCGGACGTTGCGAGTAGCGACCGCGAAGCCCCTCGCTCGGGCAATCGACGCGATTTGTCCATCCACCAGGACACGACTGCCTGCTCTGGCGACGGCTTCTTCATTTCTGACACAACGTTCATTCGACGACAATCATGGCTGAAGTCGCGAGCTACTCGAGATCCAGAGGCTCGTGCGGCTCGCGTGGAAGGAAATCCAGGTCCGCACCCCGGACAGGGCCGAAGACCTTCAGGAAAAAATCGCCCAGCCGCTCCGGTGGCGAGACGGCTCGCTTCAGGATCTGGCGGGCCTCCTCTTCCATGGACACCCGATGCCTGGTTGCTCGGTCCCGGAGCCGGTCGTAGGTCTCGTCGTCAAGTTTGCGGATGCTCAAGCTGGCCAAAGGGCACCTCCGGGAGGTCGTACTAGCATATGCTGGTAAGTCGTACCCGACCTCTGACGCGGCCCCCAATCTTGCGGATTTGACGGCTGAGAGCCGCCCTTCATGCAACCGGCTCCCTCAAGAAGGGCGGAGGGAAGAAGAAGCTGGAGTTAGCTGCCGGCGGGACGCCGGCGCTCCCAGGGTAAGCCGCGCAAGCACCCCCGCTTGATACGACCGACCGGTAGAATCCTACCGTCTGGCCGGGCCACGGAGAACCGTTCAGGCTGGCCCGATCTCCCCGGAGCCGCCGTTTCCTGGTATACTTCGCCAGGGAACAAGTTCTCTTGGGACAACACGACCTCAGCCACCGCCTGTTCTTCAGCCATGTCCGCATGGTGTGCGACTTCCCTCCGCGAGATGATTGGGGAGGACTGGGGAGAGCTTATAGACTTCGCCTCGGCTGAGCGGGTCTCCGAAGGCAGGAACCAGGAGAGCGACATCATCTGGAAGTTCCGACGCCGGGACACTGGCCATTGGATCTACGCCTTCGTGCTGTTGGCGCTTCCATCACACACGGATCGCTACCTGCCGGTCGGCCTGATGACCTTCCAGAATTCGCCCTACGAAGGCCTGATCGGCCAAGGGCTGCTGGCGGTCGAGCCGGACGCGAAGGGACTTGGGGAAAAGGAGAGCCTGGTAGCCGCCCTCTTCCGGCTGGAACCGAGCTGGAGTGGGAAAGCGGCGCGCGTTGGAGTCGCCCGTCTTAAGGAGTACGGGGGGCTTGAGGAGACAGGGCTGAGCCGTGCTTTCCTGGGCTGGCTCAACGAGGTGATCCTCACGCGCCTGGGGATGACTGCGGACGAGTTTCCAAGGACTTTAGAGGAGTTTGAATCGATGCTCGCCGAACGAATTGACTCCTGGAACAAGCGGCTGCGGGAAGAGAGTTGGCAGGAGGGCTGGCAAAAGGGCCTGCAACAGGGAGAGGCTAGAGCCCTGCTCCGGCTGCTTGAAAAGCACTTCGGTCCGGTCGACCCGGGCACCCGCGACCGGATCGCCGCGGCGGATGCCGATCTCCTCCTGGAATGGATCGACCGCTCCCTGACCGCTGAGAGCCTGGCGGACGTCTTCCACGGCTAACGCCCTCGCCGCGCCTCGGGGGCCACGGCCCGGTAATTGCGCCGCCACTGAGTCTCGGTCTCGACGTCCGGCCGGATGGCCTGGCAGTCCTCGGGCACGTCCTTGATCGTCGCGTAGTTCTTGCCGCGAAAGGTGATGGAGCCGTCGCGGTGGACCCGGCCGACGACGGCTGTGCCTTTCACCGCGGGATCGACAAAGGGCAGGACCTTCAGCGCTCGGTGTAGCATCCCATCCCTCCAAGTCCTTCGACTTCCCATAGTACACCAGCCGGCCGGGCGGTCCTGGTTGCGCTCTCTCCGAGGTTCGTCTACCCTCGGAGGATGCCGCTCCTTCGCCGCTCGATCCTCGTCGTCCTTCTCTGCGTTCTCGCCGCGGGTATGGCAGCTTCGGCCGTCGAGGGAGCCCAGCCCACCCGTCCGAACGTCGTCTTCATCCTCACCGACGACCAGGACCTGGTCCTCGACTCGATGAGCTACATGCCGCAGACGCGGGCGCTCATCGCGCAGCAGGGGATGACGTTCACCCAGGATTTCGTGCCTCTCTCGCTCTGCTGCCCGTCGCGCTCCACCATCCTGACCGGCCTCTATCCGCACAACCACAAGGTCTATACCAACGTCGCGCCGGACGGTGGCTTCGCGAAGTTCGCGGCCCTGGGCCACGAGGAGAACACCGTGGCCACGGCCCTCCACGCCGCCGGCTATCGCACCGCGCTGTTCGGCAAGTACCTGAACGGCTATCCGGACAGCGTGCAGCTCAACCACGTGCCGCCGGGCTGGGACGCCTGGGCGAGCCCCGCGGCCGGCGACGCTTACAACAACTTCGACTACACCCTCAACGAGGACGGCACCCTCGTTCCCTATGGGAGCAATCCGCAGGACTACCTCGTCGACGTGATCGCCGGCAAGGCCACGCAGTTCATCCGCAGCTCGGCGGCCCGGGGCCAGCCGTTCTTCCTCTACCTGGCCACCTACACGCCGCACAAGCCGTCCGTGCCGGCGCCGCGGCACGCCGCTCTCTTCCCCGGCGTCCAGGCGCCCCGGACGCCGTCGTTCAACGAGGCCGACGTGAGCGACAAGCCGGTGAAGGTCCAGCACCTGCCGCTCCTCTCCAGCCAGAGCATCGCCGCCATCGATCAGCTCTACCGCCAGCGGCTGCAGTCGCTCCAGGCCATCGACGAGGCCGTGGCCGCGATCGTCCACACCCTGGAGGCCACGGGCCAGCTCGGCAACACCTATGTCTTCTTCACCTCGGACAACGGCTACCACATGGGCCAGCACCGTCTGCAGCCGGGCAAGTACACGCCGTACGAGCCGGACGTGCGCGTGCCGCTCCTCGTGCGCGGCCCCGGCGTCGCGGCCGGCGGCTCCACCGCCGCGCTGACGGTGAGCGTCGACTTCGCGCCCACGATCGCCGAGCTGGCCGGGGCGCGGCTGCCGGTCGAGCCCGACGGCCGCTCCCTGGTGCCCCTGTTCGGCGGCCAGACGCCCGCGAGCTGGCGCCAGGTCGTGCTCCTGGAGCAGTTCGCCTTCAGCCCGCCGGACCATCCGCCCCATGACACCCTCGAGCCCCCGGACCCGCAGGACGGCGGGGTCGTCGAGTACCCCTCCCATCTCGGGGTGCGGACGCCCGCCTTCAAGTACGTGGAGCGCCAGAGCGGCGACCAGGAGGTCTACGACCTGCGCGCCGACCCCGACGAGTTGAAAAACCTGGCCCGCCGCCGTCTGAACGCCACCTGGCTGGGGAAGATGAAGAGCCTCGCCCGCCGGTTGGGGGCCTGCGCCGGCGAAACCTGCCGGCAGCTCGAAGCGCAGCCGGTGCCGGCGTTGCCGGCGGTGCGTTGAGCGTCCTCTTCGAAGAGCGCCGCCTGAAAACCGCTCATTCCCGAAGAGAGGGCAGCGATGGCCCTCACTAGGGCCATCGCTGCCCTCAGTTGGGCCGCGTTGGCCCTCACCGGGGCAACCGCTGCCCTCACCGGGGCCGGAGTGGCCCTCCTTGGGGCAACGACTGCCCTCAGTTGGGCCAAGGCTGCCCTCATTGGGGCCGTCGCTGCCCTTACCAGGGCCAAGCCGGCCCTCATCGGGGCAGCGACTGCCCTCATCGGGGCCATCATGGCCCTCACTTGGGCCACCGCTGCCCTCATCGGGGCCAGAGCTGCCCTCTCTTCGGGAGAGATCCACGAAGATGCGGGAGGAAGCCGTAGCGAAAAGGAGAAGGTCCGCGCCGCGATGCGCGCGGATCAGGGCTCGGAGTGCGAGTCGCCGGCCGGTACGGGAGAGACCGACGCGGCGTCAGGCGATGTCTCGATCTTCTCGGGGACCGCCGGCGTCGTGGCGGAGGGCTCGGCCGGGACGGATTCTGCGATCCCTGCCTGCTCAGGGATCGCCCGCGAGCGCCGGCGGACCGGCCGGATGTGGAACCGCACCAGCCCCTCGTTGCGGTGGCCGTAGTGCGAGCGGATCGCGGCGCGGGCTTTGATGACCAGGTCCCGCCCTTGACCTTTCAGGATCCGCAACTGCTGGGTCACCGACTGGCGGCGCGCCCTCAGGGAGTTTTGCTCGGCGGCGAGAGCCTTCGTTCCCTGGAGCATGGCCGCGAACTCATCCCGCAGCGGCCGCATGTGGGGGACGTCGGCCAGCCAGTCGTCCATGCCGCTGACCAGAGTCTCCAACTCCTGGAAGAGGTCCGCAAGAGCATCCTTCGGCATGCCACACCCCGGCGGTATGGGGCCCTGGCGACAGGCCCACGGTTGGAACGGCGTCGCGATCGAGTGGCTCTATTCTTCTACGAGCCTCGCCCGCGCGTCAACCACCGGCTGCCGCGATTCGTGCCGATTCGTGCTATGACACCCCAAGATGAGGATCTTCTGGAGCGCCAGCCTTTGCGTTCTCCTCGCCGCCTGTGCTCCGCCGGGCCAGAGCCGGCCCGCCGGCGGTGCCCCTCCAGCCTCCGGCCTCGACGCTTTCGCCGCGACGCTCGACGCCCTCCGCGTCAAGGCGCATGTCCCGGGGCTGTCCGTGGCCGTGCTCCAGGATCGGAGAGTCGTCCTCGCCCGCGGCTTCGGCTTCGCGGACCTCGACCGGCGGCTCCCCGCGACGCCGGAGACGCCCTACAACATCGCCTCGGTCGCCAAGCCGATCTCGGCCGTGGTGGCGCTGAAGCTCGTCGAGCTCGGCCAGCTCGACCTCGACCGGCCCCTGGCGAGCTACCGCGGCTACACCGAATTCTGCGACGAATTCCGCAAGGGCACCGGCATCTTCTCCCGCAACCTGCACTGCGACAGCGAGCCCCTGACGCTGCGCAACGTGCTCTCTCACACGGTGAACGGCAAGGCCGGCGAGAGCTTTCTCTACAACCCGGCCTTCTACTCCTGGGCCTCGCGCCCCATGGCCGAAGTCACGGGCGTACCGTTCTCGGCCCTGGTCGAGCGCTACGTCTTCATCCCGGCGGGGATGACGCGATCGGCCCGCATCCACCGCAACCTCCCCCTGCGCGCCGATCTGGCGCCGGCGCTCGCCCGGCCGTACCACCTGGACGCCACCGGCGCCCTGGTGCCGTCGCCGGATCCGGATCCTCAAGGGGATGGGGCCGCGGGCGGGGTGATCTCGACCGTGCTGGACCTGGCGAAATTCGACGTGGCACTGGACCAGGGCAAGCTCATCTCCCCGGGGTCGGTCGAGCGGATGATGACGCCCATGCGCAACTCGGCCGGCGCTCCGCTCCCCTATGGCCTGGGGTGGTTCGTCCAGGACTACCATGGCCACAGGCTCGTCTGGCACACCGGCCTGTGGGAGGAGAAGTACTCCGCTCTCTATCTCAAGGTTCCGGACCGGCGCGTGACGATGATCCTGCTGGCCAACAGCGACGGACTGCGGTGGGACAACGCGCTCGACCAGGCCCAAGTGGAGAAATCGCCCTTCGCCGCGGCGTTCCTGGAGCGGTTCCTGGGGGAGTGACGGCGAGGACGGGATTCCGCGCCTCCGGCGGAGGTGGTAGCATCGGCGAACGCAGATCCAGACTATAGAGATAGAGAGGTACCTGTGCAGCTCGACGGCATCGGATTTCGAGGTTACAAGGCGTTTCCGGGCGGGGACAATGAGACCGATGAGCTTCAGCGGCTGACCCTGGCGCCTCTGACCTTGATCTTCGGGAAAAACAATAGCGGCAAGAGCGCGGTTGTGCGCCTGCCTCGGTTGCTGCTCGGCGGACTCGCCTGTGACGACGAGCGCCTGCTTCCACTGGAGATTCAAGGTGTGAGATATGGTGGACGGTTCGTCGACATCGTCCACGGTGGCGCCTTCTTCCGGCGCCCGACTTTCGAGATCCTCGCGCGGCATGGCGGCGAGCAGCTCGACCTATCGGTGACGCTCTATAGTCCCGGCGCGCTCGCTGTCGACAAGCCGCCTCAGATCTGGTCGTACAAGATGCGCAAACCCCAGGAGATCGACCTTCCGCCACCGACGCTGGGGCTGGCTCCGCGGATGCCCTTTCGCGGTTTGCTCCCCGTCGATGATCAGTGGGACCGCTGGCGGGAAGCGGCGTCCGCATTGCTCGACGAGATGATTCACCTAGGCCCCATGCGCGCGGTCGTCAAACCGGCCTATACCGAAGAGCAGCCTGAAAGGCTCGGGCTTGACGGCGGACAGGCACCTCAGTGGCTCCGGGCCAACCACGAGTTGATGGACAAGGTGGGCTCGTGGTTCGAGACGAACATGGATGGCTGGCGGCTGTCGCTCTCGCAGGGTAACGAGAGCTTCTACCTTCGTGCCGGCATGAGCAGGGCCATGGCGACGAACCTTGCCTACGCAGGAGAGGGTCTGCAGCAGGTACTCCCAGTCGTCTTACACCAGATCTGGCGTCAGGAAACAGGGTCGGCCACGTTCCTCGACGTAGTCGAGCAGCCCGAGCTACACCTGCACGCCGCCGCACAGGCTCCATTAGCCGACCTGTTCATCGACACAGCCCTCCAAGGAAGAGGCTCGGTGCTTGTCGAAACCCACTCCGAGCCGATCCTTCTCCGCGTTCAGCGCCGGGTCGCCGAGGGTGTCATACCTCCCGACCGCGTAGCGCTTTATTTTGTCGACGTCACAGCGGGAGGGAGCCAGCTTCGCTCTATCGGTCTTCGTCCCAACGGTGAGGTCGACTGGTGGCCGGACGGTGTGTTCGAGGAGGACTTCCAAGAGGTGGCCGCCATGAGTCGCGCGCAACGTCGTCGCCCAGGCTCCGGAGAGCGTGAGTGAGGTTCATCGTCCACGCTCCTGTGCTGAATGGCGACGATAGCGTGCTCAGCCTCCTCGATCGCCTCGTTGACCGAGTCGCGGACGAAGTCCATCAAGTGGACGTCCCCGACGTGGACCTGCTTCAGGAATCGGGCTGGTACCAAAAGGCACGCCCGACGCGGAAAAAAGTGTTGACGAGTGCATTGGCAAAGCCGCCCCGAGTGGCCAACGAGAGCCGAGGACCGCACGTGAAGGTCGTGGAGGTATTCGATGCTCAATCGGCAAAGTCGGCTGATAAGCTTGCCTATACTCCGCTCGTGATCCTCGTGGAGGATCGTGAGTCGGACGGAGTGCTCTTCGATATCATCGTGGAAGAGCTTGGATGGCCCGAGTTGCAAACGCTTTGGGAGAAGGGTAAGAAGGCCACACCCCGTGCGGCAGTGCTCGAGACAGCGGGGGGCAGGGATGCCATTCCGCAGCGAATCGAGAGAGCCGTCAACGACGCCGAGGAAGAAGGCAGGCCTCATCGTCTGTTCGTGCTTTCTGACGGCGACGCCCGCTGGCCCGGCGACGCATTGCCAGCGCAAAAGGTGGCCGCCGTGCGCGAAGCATGCGCCAGGCACGGCGTACCGCACCACGTCTGGCGGAAGCGATGCTCAGAGAATTACATACCGGACCGGGTATTCGAGGCCGTACGTGAAGATCCACGCAGTGCAACCGACGTCGATCGGTTCAATGCGTTCTTGCGCCGATCAAGGACACAACGCGACCACTTTCCTGTCAAAGATGGGCTCAAGGCAGGAGAGCGCTCAGAAGCTATCCAAGCCGGTCTCTATAGCGCATCCGAGGAGGCAGAGCTGAGGCTGCTGGAGGAGCGGTTGCTGCCCAAGCGCCCGCGTCCCCTGGTGCTTCTTCATAACCAACGCCGGGAGGCATTTACCGACGAGGGATTGCGAGAACGAGACGGCGAGGGTGAGCTCGAGGATCTCCTCCATGCCATCGCCCAGGAGCTTTAGGACACATGGCAACCGACAAAGAAGAGGAAACACCTGAGATTACGCCGCAGGTCGTGCACCTGATCGACCTCTTGAAGTGGGCCCGCGAGGGCCGCCTGCGCGTTCCAAAGTTCCAGCGGGATTTCGTGTGGCGCCGGCAGGACATCGTCGACCTGTTCGACTCGATTTCGAAGCAGTACCCGATTGGAACGATGTTTCTCTGGGGCGCCGATCCCATGCCCGAGCATCGCGATCATATCGGCCCCCTCGGACTTCCGGACTACAAGGGTCAGACCTGGCTGGTCCTGGATGGGCAGCAACGACTCACGACTCTGGTAGGAGTGCTCCTCTTTGGTGAACCTCAATGGAACAAGAAGCTTGACTCCGAAGATCCCGGGCGATGGGAGATCTACTTCGACGCCAAGCCGGATGGCGGCTTCACACACGCACCGCGAAGCGAGCCGCTGCCGTCCTCGTACATCGCCGCACCGGCGCTTCTCGACACGATGAAGCTTTTCAACGAAGCGAACCGAATCACGAAAGTTGAAAACGCCGAAACCGCGGAACTTTGGGTGAATCGAGCACAACAAGCAGCCCGGGCGATCCAGGGATATCGAGTTCCCATCGTGCAATTCACTACCAATAACCTGAGCATCGCGGTGGAGAGCTTCTCGCGGCTCAACAAAAAAGGCCGCAGCATCGGTCAGGACGAGATGTTTTCCGCCCTCACATACGAAGAGACAGGCGGAGGGCGTTTTCACCTCGCAGGAGAGATCGACAGGCTCCAGCAGTCCATGGTCCGGTCAGGATTCGGCGAGGTAGGCAGAACGATCCTGCTCCGTGCAGTGCTCACTGCCGCTGGGCTCGATATGTACCGAACAGACTGGTCCCGGCTGGGCGAGCAAGTCAAGACCGACACTCGGCAACGTTTGCCGGATGCGGTCACCGAGGCCGAGCGCGGTCTGAATGAGGCGCGAGCTTTCCTCAGAGGCCTGGGCGTTCTCAATGCGCGCATGCTTCCCTACAGCATGCAGCTCGTATCGCTCGGCGCATTCTTCGGCCGCTGCTCCGAGCCTACGAACGAGCAGAAAACCCTTCTGCGACGCTGGTTCTGGTCCTCGTCCTTTGCGGGATGGTTCGGCACGGGCAATCCCACACGCGTGCGCCGCCTCGTGGAGGAGCTGCGCGATCGACTGCCAAAGGAGAAATCTCCGGCGAATCTGGAACATATGGATCTGGGCCAGCCGGCCCTGCCAACGCCGCTTCGGTTCGATCTACGCAGTGCTCGTGTTCGAGCGCTCGTCTGCGTTCTGTTGCGCCGGGAGCCCAAGCGGCCGGACGGGACACCTCTGGCGCTCGCAGAGGCCGCACAACTACTTTTTGAACGAGGCCCCGGGGCGATGAGCGTCGTGTGTGCGACCGTGCGCGACTCGGATCTACGAAAGAGCCCAGCCAATCGAATTCTCGACGTGGCTCCCGACGTGCCGGGTCAGGCCAAGAACTGGCTGCTAAAACTCGATCCGTCGTTTCGGGGTGGAGTGCTAGAGAGCCATGCGATCCCATTGGATTCCTTCGACCTGATCCAGAGCGGCGACAACGACGCCTTCCTCCAACGTCGTATGGAATTCCTGGGACAGCTTGAACGCGAGTTCATGCAGCAAGTCCAAGTCACTTTCCCAGCAAGCAACGAACCCGCTCTGAGCCCACTCGACACAGACGACGAGTTGGCCCTCGCTCCGCCTGACGAGCAGTAGAGGCAGGCCCTACAGATACTTCTCCGCTTCCCGCCGCGTCACGCCGGAGACGCGCCCTTCCCGTTCGCGGAGGAATCGCCTCACCCGCTCCGGGTCCTTCTTGGACACCTCGCGCAGCACCCAGCCGAGGGCCTTGCGGATGAAAAACTCCTTCTCCTCCAGCAGGCGGTCGGCGTAACGGACGAAGCGAGGCCAGTCGCCGCCGCCCCGGCGCAGGGGGAGGAGCAGGGCGAGGACGGCGGAGCGGCGGAGCCAGAAGTCCGGGTCCTTCACCCAGCGGTCGAGGCGGACGTTGAGGCGCGGGTCCCGCTCCACCAGCGGCCCCACGACCTGGATGGCGATGAGGTCCACGTATGCCCAGGAGCGGGAGCGGCGGAGGATGTCCTCCAGGAAATCGACGTCCTCGCTGCGCAGCAGGGCGAGGCGCGCCTGGAGGAGCTCCATGCCGAACGACCGCAGCTCGTGGGAGGAGGTGGCCCAGAGGGCTCCGGCGAGGCCGACCAAGGCCGGCCGGTCCAGGTCCGGATGGGCCTTCAGCCAGGCGCGGACGGCGGCGCGCAGGTCCGGCGTGGTCACGCCCAGGAAGTCGAGATCGCTCTTGAGGTAGCTCTTCGCTCCCGCGGCCCGCTCCGGAGTGCCCAGGGGGCGCAGGATCGCCTCAATGGCCTCGACCTCGGAGGCGGGTCCCTTGGCTCGGGCTCCCCTCCCCCGCCCGCGGGGCACCGCGTCCGGGTCCCAGCCGAAACGCTCGAGGTCGACGCGTCCGTGGGCGTCGAAGACCACGCCTTCCTCTTCCAGGAGATGGCGCTGATATCCCTCCTCGACACCGAGGCCGCCGCGGGCGCTGACCCGGCCGCCCGCGTTGATCACCCGCTGCCAGGGGAGGTCGAGACCCTCTGGCGTCTCGCGCAGGGCCGTCCCCACCAGCCGCGCCCGCCGCGGGAGGCCGGCGAGAGCGGCGATCTGACCGTAGGTGGCGACCTGGCCGCGCGGGATGCGGCGGATGACGGCGTAGATCTTCTCGTGCGGGCTGTCTCGCGCGGCCATGAAGGGAGACGATAGCGCAGAGGGAGGCGGGACTGTCGCTCGCCAATCCTCAAGACCCTCGTATCTTTACTGGCTGGACAAGAAACACCATCGTATTTATACTCTATCTGAGGCTGGAGACGACCGTGTTTCTCCAGCCAGCCGGAGGGAAGGGTCTGTACTTCGAGCGCCACATCGATCAGGTCCTCGCGAACTGGGCTGAAGGGGACGACCGCAAGCCGCTGGTGCTGCGGGGCGCGCGCCAGACCGGCAAATCGTCGTCGGTCCGGTTCCTGGGCCGCAGCTTCGACCTGTTCCTCGAGCTCAACCTGGAGCGCTACGAGGACCTTGCCCTGGTCCGTACCAGCCGCTCGCCGGCAGACCTTCTCAAGGCGCTGGCCGCACGTCACAACCTGACGGCCTTCCCCGACCGCACCCTGCTCTTCCTCGACGAGGTCCAGGAGAGCCCGGAGGCGATCCACTGGCTGCGCTTCTTTCGCGAGGACCATCCGCAGCTCAGCGTGATCGCGGCGGGCTCTCTGCTGGAGGTCCGGCTGCAGGAGCGGGGGTTCTCCTTCCCGGTTGGCCGGGTCACCTTCCGGACGCTGCACCCCTTGAGCTTTCAGGAGTTCCTCCATGCTCTCGGCAAGGACGTCCTGGCCGAGAGCCTGCGCGCCGGCGCGGTGCCCGGAGCCGAGATCGCTCCTCCTCTCCACCTCCAGGCCCTCGGCCTGCTCAGGGATTACCTGCTCACCGGCGGCATGCCCGAGGCGGTGGCTCGCTGGGTGGAGTCCGGCAACCCGGCGGCGGTCCGCCAGGTGCAGGCCGACCTGATCCAGGCCTTCGCCGAGGACATCCAGAAATACCGTAGCGGCGTCGCGGCTTCGGACCTCGAAGCTGCATTCGAGAACCTGCCGCACCACTACGGCCTGCGCTTCCGGTACGAGAATTTTGCTCCCGGCTTCAAGTCCCAGCGTATGAAAGATGCCCTGGGCAAGCTGGAAGCGGCCCTGTTGATCACCCGCGTCTGGCCCTCCCACTCGCTGGACCTCCCGCTGACCGTGCGCCCGAGGTCCGCACCCAAGCTCCTGCCCTTGGACGTCGGGCTGGCCGTGTACACTCTGGGCACCGGTTTTCAGGCGCTGTCGACCGAGCCGCTCGAACGCTTGTTGGACGGCCGGTTGGCGGAGATCTTCGCCGGTCAACAACTGCTGGCCGGCCAGATGGCGACGACCGAGCCGCTGTTTTTCTGGGTCAGCGAATCGGCCCACGCCAACGCCGAGACCGACTTCCTGCTCCCCGGGCCGGGATTCCCGGTGCCCGTCGAGGTGAAATCCGGAGCGTCCGGAGCTCTCAAATCCCTCCACCAATTCCTGGCCCGCGCCCGGCGTGGCCTCGGGATTCGGCTCCATGCGGGCATGTTCGCCGACGAACGGCTGGAGGTTCGGATGGCGGAAGGCCCTCTGAAGTACCGGCTGCTCTCGCTCCCCCTCTACCTCGCCGAGGAGGTGCCTGCGATGCTCCGCTCGGGGCCCTGATACGGCAGGGACGACAGGAACTGCAAGGACAGCAGGGACACAGACTGGAGCTTTGCTCGTCCCTGCTGTCCCTGTCGTCCCTGCTGTGGTCTTTCTACGGCTTGCCGGCCACCTGCGCGCGCAGGCGCTCTTCCTGCTCTCTGAGCTCGGGCGTCAATTCGGGGCCGAAGTCCTCCGCCTCGAACACTTGGCGGATCTCGATCTCGGACTCCTCGCCAGGGAAGGGATTGGGGCAGCGCTTGACCCATTCGATCGCCTCTCCCTTCGACTTCACCTGCCACAGCCAGAAGCCGGCGACCAGCTCCTTGGTCTCGGCGAAGGGGCCGTCGATCACGGTGCGCTTCGCTCCAGAGAACCGGACGCGCACGCCCTTGGAGCTCGGCTGGAGCCCCTCGCCCGCGAGCATCACGCCCGCTTTCACCAGCTCCTCGTTGAACTTCCCCATTTCGGTCAGCAGTTTCTCGTCCGGGAGAACGCCTGCCTCGGAGTCCTTGGTGGCTTTGACGATAACCATGAATCGCATGTCGTATCTCCTTCTGGTTTCAGGTTGGGAGCCGGGCTTTGAGCCGTCGCTCTACCAGGACGACGAACGAGGCGCGGCGAAATCGACACGCGGCTTACTCGTACCAGATCTCGATCTCATACCCGTCCGGGTCCGAGGCGAAGACGTACGGCTCGCCGGGGCAGAACTCGCCGCGGCTGCGGATGGTGCCGCCGGCCTCCTCCACCGCGCGGGCGATCTCGTCGACGTCCGCCGGGTCGACGAGGCGGAACCCGAAGTGGCGGATGCCGCCGGTCCTGCCGATCTCGCCGGCCTCTTCTGCGGAGGCCTGCTCGAGGACGATGACGTCGTGGCTGCCGGGCGTCTCCACCTGGACGAAGCCCGGGCAGTGATAGGTCTCCACGACACCGAATACCTCTCTGTAGAACCGCGACGAGCGCTCGACGTCGCGTACGGCGAGGGCGATGTGGGTCAGGCCATGAGTGCGGACCACTGCCGGTCTCCTTTCCGCCAGCCGGGGGCGTCCCCATTCTAGCGGAGAGGCCCCAAGTCAGGCGACGGACCGGCGCTGCTCGTTCTGGATGACGACGGTCGGAGCAGGGTTGACCGGCGGCACGGGAAGCTCTCGCTTGCGGAGCAGAGCCACGTGCTCCTTCATGCCCCACCGGGCCTTGTAGAGGCAGTCCTCCACGGAGCTCCCGATCCCCGAGAAGCCTTCCAACTCGGGAGAGTAGAAACCGAAGTAGTCTGGCTCGTCTGTCGCCTCGATGACCAGCGAATAGGGAAGGTCGAGCATGTCTGAATCTCCTGCTTATTTGATCCCTGCGGCTCGAAGAATAGAATGGCAAGTGCCACTCGGAACTTCTTTGGGGCCATGATAGTCAACCCGGATGAGGTTCGGCCACATCCTACCATGGTGCATCTGTACGCCTCAATCCCGCTTCACCTTCGCCAAAACCTCCGAGTCCGGATTGAACGTCAGGCTCTTCGGCTTCTCCGGGAAAGGTAGTGTAAAGGTTTTCTCCGGTTCGTCGACCATCACCCGCAGGCGCTCGGTCCTGCCGCCGCCGAAGTCCACCGCGACGGGCACGGACATCTTGAAGCCGGCAGGGACGTCGGACTGGCGGACCTTGAGGACGACGGGCCATTTCCCGCCGGCGTCCGGCGCGGCGCCGACCTGGTAGCTCCAACGGTAGCTGGGGATGGCCGTGCCATCCACCCATTCGTCGAAGAACCAGGACCAGTCCGCCGGCGCGCGGCGGGCCACGGCGGCCTGGAAGTCCCGGGTCGAGGCGAAGCCGCCCTTGTGGGTAGCCACGAAGTCGCGCAGCACGTCGCCGAAGGCCTGATCGCTCTGCGTCAGGTCGCGCAGCATGCCGCGCAGCATGTGGAGCACCAGGGCACCCTTGGCGTAGACCTGCGAGGTGTAGGCCGTGGGCACCTCGCCGGTGGCCGCCCGCCAGCCCTGGCCGATGGGGCCGATGCGGTTGCCGTGGGCGCGGTTGATCAGGCTCACCCCCGGCCGCGCGAACTTGCTGAAGCCGGACCGGATGGAGCCGTTGAGCTCGTCGTCGTAGGCGCGGACGATCTCCTGAAAGAGCTCGAGGCCGTTCTTCACCGTGGCCTGCACGAACATCATGGCTGAATATTCGGCGAAGGCCTCGCCCAGCCAGGCGTCGCGATAGGACGCCGCTCCCACCTGCACCCCCCACCACTGGTGCGCCGCCTCGTGGCCGCGGAACAGCTCGCCCGCTCCTGGGCCCAGGATGGCGAAGGTGGAGTCCGCAAGCTCGATGAAGCCGTCGAAAGCCTGGCCATGCCCGGCGTCGATGCCGGTCGCGTAAACCGGCTCAGGGGGCAGGCGGGAGCCGAAGAGCTGCTGGTAGAAGGCGAAGCTGTGGATCACGTCCGCGGCCACGTCGTGGAAGTTGCCCTTGGCGCCGGCCCGGGCGCGCGAGCCGAAGCAGATCACGTCCGGCACGCCCGCGAGCTGCACCTTCTCCTCGTAGAAGTGATCGGCGAAGGAGAAGGTGAGCATCTTCACGGGCTGGTCCACGATCCAGACCGAGGTGGTGGTCCTGCCGTCGTCGCGGTCGGCCGCCGGGTCGTGGCGGCCCATGGCGCGGACCTCGAACTTCTTGCGCACCGTCAGCTCCAGGCGCGCGGTGTGGGAGTCGGAGAGGATGGTCTCGTCGCCGTCCGTGCCGGGATACCAGCCGCGGCCCGGGGCGTAGTTGCGCAGGTCGAAGTCGTAGGCGAAGTCGAGCCGCCGCTCCTCGCCGCGCACGAGCGGATGGTCGAGCAGCACGACGAGAGAAGGGTCGTAGAGGCGGCCGTCGAGGCCGTTGCTGCGCTCGCCCACGTGATCGCGCAGGAAGGGGAGAGGCCTGCCGTTCTCGCTCACCGCGGCCACTTTGGCGAAGGGATCGAGGTAGAGCTGCAAGGCCCGGTCGCCGTCGCGCTGGGGGACGAAGCGGACGCCGATCTGGAACTGCGCGTTCATCCAGTCCTTGTCCCTCCCGCCCCTGGTGAGGTCGGCCTTGACGTCGACGTGCTGGACGTCGATGGCCGGGCGCCACCGGCTGGCGGGCCGCCCCCGGGCGTCCCGCTCGGCGGGCCGGGCGAGGGCGAGCCAGACCTCTTCGCTGGGGAAGGTGGTGTTGAAAGCCAGCAGCCGGATCGGCTCCAGGCGTTGCGCGTCGTAGTCGTAGGTCAGCCAGCCGAAGCCGCCGGTCTTCATGTCGACTCGCAGGTAGCGGTCGTGCGGGTTGAGGAGGGCCTGGACGACCCGGGCGTCGGCGTCGAAGATGCGCTGGGTGAGCCACTGCTGGTGGCGGTCGCGGGCCAGCTTGTTGACCTCGAAGCCTCGGGCGGGAGGGACTTCGACGCCCTGCAAAGGGAGGGGGCCGGCGGTGCGCAGCACGAGGGCGGAGAACGGCTCGTCGATCGCCGTCAGCTCCGGCTTCTGGGCGAAGCGCCGGAGCTGCGCGAACTCGATGGGGTCCGGCACGGTCATCTGGAACCGCCCCTTGCCCTCGAAGACCAGGCCGGTCACCGCGCCGGCGGACGTGGGCTCCTGCAGCCAGATCCTCCCGGACTCCAGCGTCCACGAGCCACCCTCGTCGCTCCAGCGGATGCCGGCCGCGGGCACGGCGATGGGCTCGGTGCGGAAGCGCCAGCGCTGGAGGAGGTCGTAGTCGGCTTTGGCGGCCGCGGCGGGATCGGGGGTTTGGGCGAGGGCGGGGCGGATGGAGGAAAGGACGACAAGGACGGCAAGGACGGGGCGACGGCGGAGCATGGTGGGGACATTGTAGGGGCTCCCCGGGGTTTCGCCGCATCGGAGCAGATGCCCCGCCGGACTGGTGAAGGCCTGCCATGAGAGGGGCCCTGCCGTCTCGCGCGCGGCGATCGTTGAGGGCCTCCCCATCGAGAGACGGCCCGCCGTCCCCGTGGTGTCCGAAAGGGTGTCGTA
>DATARR010000132.1:0-4004 GCA_036264085.1 Thermoanaerobaculia bacterium
CCCTCGGGACCACCAGCCGCTTGCGGCCTATAGCGGGACCGAGTCTATCTCGGTCCCACGCTCAACCGGAGCCCCCTCGAAACGAAGAACAGGGGGAGGAGGGGGCTACACCTCGTCGGTCTGAGGCGGAGCCTCGTTAGATATTGCGTGAATATCGAACGCCCGATTAACGCTTGGGCTGCTGCGCGATCAAGCTTGGCGGCCACCAGGTCATGTTCAAGGTAGCCGAGGTCAGAAAGCAGTTGCTGATCTACGGCTGTCTTCCGGTCGACACGCGAGGTGCGAAGCCAAAACTGGCCCGTCTCCATCGCCAATCGACCAGCGAAGGCATCGAGCTCATCGAGCGCAGAGTCGATATTCTTGAACGTCTGAAGGCGGTGCTTAGCGGCGTCGCCTCTCTCAAGGGGGCGACCAAAGCCATTGTAGAGGTCAACTCTCTTTGGAGAGATTACCCAAAGTAAAGGAGTGAAGCCTTCGTTCCAGATCTCTCGCCGCCACCTGCCGACGAGTTCATCGCTGGGCGGCTGCTCTTCGAACTTGAAATAAACAGTGAGCGCCGAAGGGCTGCGCCACCTGGCATCAGGACGAAAGTCGCGGTGCCGCTGGCGGCGGATATCGGCCCCAAGGTGAACGCCAGGCTCTGGCTGCCCTGCTACGAGATAGCCGGTCGCTTCCAGAACGCGGCGAAACGGTTCGGCGCTCATGCTCCGCTCCGGGCTATCTGCGGAGGAAACGGCAGCGAAGGCTGCTCGGCGGCTGGCGCGACAGGAAGCATGTGCTCACGAATGCGCGAGATCACCGGGTCTAGTGGAACGATCAAGCCTGATTCACCAATGCGCAGGGGACCTTCGAGGGGGAGGATTGATGCCCCCGTCGCAGTCACTAGAGCGATGGCTCCCTGGAGCATGCCGGGGCCTTCCTGGCTCAGGAGCTGGAACAGGGCTTGGACTCCAACTCTGACGTTAGCAATGCGACCTCCGAGGTCGACCAGTTCCTGAGTGACCGCCAGCCCAACCACATCTCCAAATGTAAACCTAGCCGACTTGCCCGGTTTATCCGCCAGATAGGGCACTGCCCTTCGCCAATGACGGATAGTCTCGACCGACACACCCGTCAAAGTGCGTGCTTGTTCCTGGGTGAACTGAATCGTTGTCAGGGGGGCCATAGTTTCTCGTTGTCAATCACAGGAAACCATGGCTAGTCTACCAGCGAAGGCCGTCGCCTGCAACAGGAATTCAGGCAGATCCGCGAGAACACCCGGAATCGGTTGGCTGCCTCGGCCGGCGGAGAATCGCGCTCCGCCTCCTAGCTCTCCCAACCAGTCTCCTTGGCTCCCATCGGCCGGGGCGGAATCGCTGGAGCGCCGGGGGTGGCCTTGCGCGAGCGGGGGGAGAGCGGCTAGACTCTGCGGCGCTCCTGGGCCCTCCTGGACAAGGGGGCTCCCCGGGCCGGCATAGCTCAGGGGTAGAGCTACTGTCTTGTAAACAGTAGGTCCCCGGTTCAATTCCGGGTGCCGGCTCCAAGTTCCGGCGCAGCAGCACGTGCTCTTTGGATCGCCTGGAGGTGTGGCCGAGTGGACAATGGCAGCAGACTGTAAATCTGCCGGGCTTCGCCCTACGGAGGTTCGAATCCTCCCGCCTCCACCACCGTTTGCAGACCCCGTGCGGGAGTAACTCAGGGGTAGAGTCACAGCCTTCCAAGCTGTTGGTCGCGGGTTCGAATCCCGTCTCCCGCTCCATTTCTTCTCTTGCTCAGCTCAACCCCGTCCCGACCCGCGCGCCCCTGGGGGCTTTGGCTCTGGCTGGGGGGTGCCGTCTGGCTTCTGCCTCTCTGGCTGATCTCCTTCCCGCCGATGGTGGACTATCCGCAGCAGCTCGCGTTGGCGTCCATCATCCGCTTCTACAGCGAGCCTGCCCGCGCGCTCCAGAAGACCTTCGAGCTGGTGCTGCTGCGCCCGCAGGGGCTGTTCAAGCTGGTCACCGCCACCTTCGCCCTGGCGATGCCGATCGATGTCGCAGGGAAGCTCGTGGTCTCGCTCTGCCTGATCGCCATCGCGCCGTGCGTGCTGCTCCTCTGCCGGCGGACCGGCCGGCCGGGATGGTATGCGTTCCTCGCGCTGGCGATCACCTACAACACGGCCTTCTATTGGGGGTTCGTGGACAATCTCATCGCCTACCCTCTGGTGCTGCTCGGCGCCTGGCTTGCCGACCGGTCGTTCGACGAGCCCTTCGGGTGGAGGGCCTGGTCGTCTCTCGCGGCGCTTGGGGTGCTGTTCTACGCCGTCCACCTGGAGTTCCTGCTGGTCCTCGTCGGCGCCTTGGGCTGGCTCGCCCTCGCCCGTCGCCCGAGCCCGCGGCAATTCATCGTCTGGCTGTCGTCGATGCTGCCCGGGCTCGCCGTGGGGATGGGCACCCTCGCCTGGGCGCACGTCCACGCCGCGACCGTGATGACCGGCTACCAGCAGCGCTTGGCGGCGGAGCGGACCCGTTTCGCCCCTCTGCCCGAAAAGCTCGGCCGGCTGCCCGACCTCCTCTTCGGGGCCTATAGCGAAGGCACGCAGTTCCTGCTCATGGCGATGCTGCTCGCCGTCATCCTGGTCCTGTATTTCTGGCGGATCCGGGAGGCTTCGGAAGCCGGGGAAGCGGACCGGAGCGGCCACTGGCTCTACCGCACGCGCTTCGCCACGCTGGGCGGCTGGGTCTTCTTCCTCTTCCTCATCCTGCCGGATTTCACCACGAGCTACATGGTCTGCGACCGCCTCGTGCCGCTGGCCTTCATGCTGCTGATCCCCGGGCTGCCGATCGCGCAAGCCCGGCAGCTCCGCCTCGCCGCGACCTTGACCGGCGGGCTCGTCCTCCTGCAACTCCTGCAGACGGCGACCAGCTTCTTCAGCTTCGCCGCCGAGAGTGAGGGTCTGCGCGAGCTCCTGGACCAGACCGAGCCCGGACAGGCCCTGGCCGGCCTCATCTACGAGCCCGGTGCCACGGCGTGGACCGAGCCGGCGGTGCTGGAGCACTTCCCGGCCTTCTACCAGGTCTTCAAGGGCGGCCGGGTGCACTTCTCGTTCGTGCAGTTCTTCAACTCGCCGGTCGCCTACCGGCCGGGCCAGAACTATGAGGACGCTCTGCTCGCGGAATGGAACGAGTGGAACCCCCAGAAGTTCATCTACCCGCGCCACGCCGGCCACTACCGCTACTTCCTCGTGCGCGGAGGGCCGGAGCACCTGGCGGCCGCCTTCGGCCCCTATCTGCGGGAGTGCCGGGTGAAGAAGATCGGGCGCTGGTACCTGGTGGAGCGGCTGCCCGGCGGTTGAGTTGAATACCTCTGGACAAAACGGAACGGCTCTGGCATACTCCCCGTCTTCGCCTCGTGACGGGGCAACGAAACGAGCGAAGGGTCTTTACACAGTGGTGGGTCCGGCTGTACCATCTTGCGGTTTCGCCGTTTGGGGGCGTCCCGGGCAACGGTTCGGGCGAGTCTATCGGTGTCTCAAAGCCCACGTGGCTCAGGGGTAGAGCACTTCCTTGGTAAGGAAGGGGTCACCGGTTCAAATCCGGTCGTGGGCTCCATTGAAGAGCGACAGCAAGACACAACCAAGAATATCAGGAGGCATTTGAACCGCCATGGCCAAGGAGAAGTTTGAGCGTTCGAAGCCGCACGTCAACGTTGGGACGATCGGTCACGTCGACCACGGCAAGACCACGCTGACGGCGGCGATCACCAAGGTCCTGGCGTCGCAGGGATTGGCGAGCTTCGTGGCCTTCGACCAGATCGACAAGGCTCCCGAGGAGCGTGAGCGCGGCATCACGATCGCGACGGCGCACGTCGAGTACTCGAGCAAGAAGCGTCACTATGCGCACGTCGACTGCCCGGGCCACGCCGACTACGTGAAGAACATGATCACCGGCGCGGCGCAGATGGACGGCGCGATCCTGGTGGTGTCGGCGGCGGACGGTCCGATGCCGCAGACGCGGGAGCACATCCTGCTGGCGCGTCAGGTGGGC
>DATARR010000152.1:0-105776 GCA_036264085.1 Thermoanaerobaculia bacterium
CGTCGATAGATGGACCCGTGGCCTGCGGCGCCAGGCCACGGGTCCGAGGAGGTCCGCTCGATCGCCTTGGCCTCGCGAGCGGAGCGGACCTCGGGCCGGGGGGCGGTTGGGCTCCCGGCCCCCGGCGGTTGCGAATTGTCAAAGAGCCTACGGTCCCGGCCAGCGGGCGCGATCGCCGCGCCGGACGTTGATTGCGGGACACAGATTCATACGCAGCCGGCGACGAAAACGCCCAAGCCGGCAGCGGCGAACGTCTCGCCGCCGTTCGCGACGGGCTCGCCGGTGTCCGCGGGCGTCTCGCCGCCGCCGGCGATGGGTCCGCCGGCACCGGCGAAGCCTCTGGAGCTGCCGGCGAAAGGCCGGTGACCGCCGGCGATGGGCTCGCCAGCTCCGGCGAGGGCGCTGCGACGGCCGGCGGAGCGCTCGCCGCGGGCGGCGGCGGTCGTCGTTTCCGGGGGGAGGGCACGGATTCTGCGAAGATCGAGACGAGATCCGTATACTTCGCAGAAGGGAGCCGGCGGCCCCTCTTCGCGAGGGGGGCGCCGGATCTCAGGTTCTTTGACAATTGACGCACAACGTAGGCGCAGTCCGGCGAGGAGGGTGCCCGGTCGCGGCCGGAGGGGGTGTGTCGAGGCGGGCGGCGTTTCCGTCTCTCGGCAGCTCGCTCCGGCCGCGCCGGCGCACGGTCGTCATCCCCCCTGCCGCAACTTGAACCGCTGCAGTTTCCCCGTCTCCGTGCGCGGCAGGGTGTCCACGAACTTGATTTTCCGTGGGTATTTGTAGGGCGCGATGTGCAGCTTGACGAACTCCTGGAGCTCCTTGACCGTCTCGGCGCTCGGCTCGGCCCCCGGGTTGAGGATCACGAACGCCTTCACGATCTGGCCCCGCTCCTCATCCGCCACGCCCACCACCCCGCACTCCTTCACCTTGGGATGATTGAGCAGCACGCTCTCGACCTCGGGCCCGGCGATGTTGTGGCCGGAGGAGACGATCATGTCGTCCGTGCGCGCCTGATACCAGAAGTGGCCTTCCGCATCCTGGAGGTAGGCATCACCCGTGAGGTTCCAGCCGTGCTGCACGTACTGCTGTTGCCGCTCGGGGTCGGCGAGATAGCGGCAGCCCGTGGGACCACAGACGGCGAGCCGGCCGATGGCTCCCCGCGGGACCTCCTGGCCATCGTCGTCCACGACCTTCGCCTCGTAGCCGGGGACGGCTTTGCCGGTGGAGCCCGGCGGGATGTCGCCGTCCGAGGTGCTGACGAACTGGTGCAGCATCTCGGTCGAGCCGATGCCGTCGATGATCTCGATGCCCGTGGCCTGCCGCCAGGCCTCGAACGTCGCGGCCGGCAGCGTCTCACCCGCCGAAACGCAGCGGCGCAGGCTCGTGAGATCGTATTTCTCGACCAGCCCGGCCATGGCGCGGTACGCGGTGGGAACGGTGAAACAGATCGTCGCCCGGTAGTCTTGAATTCCCTCCAGCAAAGCCGCCGGCGCCGACTGCTCGAGCAGCAGCGTGGCGGCGCCGAAGCGCAGGGGGAAGAACAGGAGCGCGCCGACGCCATAGGCAAAGGCGAGCGATGGCGAGCCGCAGAAGACGTCGTCCGCCGTGGGCTTCAGGACGTAGCGCGGGAAGCAGTCGGTGACCGCCAGGACGTCGCGGTGGAAGTGCAGGGTGCCCTTGGCCTGGCCGGTGGTGCCCGAGGTGAAGAGGATCAGGGCCGTATCGTCGGCGGCGGTGTCGCAGGGAGGGAAGTCGGCGGGCTTGTCCCGCATCAGAGCTTCGAGCGATCCCTCACCGCCTTCCCCCTGGAAGTGGATGACCCTCGTGCCCTCGCGCGGCGAGCCGTCGGCCTGCGTGCGCATCGCCTGCTCGCACTCCGCGGCGATGCGGGCATCCGTGAGGGCGAGTCGGATCTGGGCCTTGTCGGCGATGTAGGTCAGCTCGCGCACGCGCAGCATCGGCATGGTGCAGACGACGACCCCGCCCGCCTTCGCCACCGCCAGCCAGCAGGCCGCCAGAAGAGGCGTGTTGGGCCCGCGCAGCAGCACCCGGTTGCCCGTCACCAGCCCCAGGTCCTCCACCAGGACGTGCGCGATGCGGCTCACCGCCGCATGGAGCTCCCGATAGCTCCAGTGTCCACCTGGAAAGAGGATCGCCGTCCGCTCGCCATCGCCGGCGGTAATCCGCGCGTCGAGAAGCTCGGCGACACAGTTCAGCCGCGGCGGATAGGCCAGCTCCGGCACGCCGTCGAAGACCATCCGGGGCCACAGCTCGCGCGGCGGCAGCGAGTCCCGGCAGAAGGTGTCGAGGTGAGCGGTGGGCTCCTGGGTCATGAGATTGCTCCATGCCCGCGGGGTCTAGATCACCCTGATTTCGATCAACCCCTGTAGGCCCTGGAAGTCTTCTGGATTCCGAGTATAGAGCGGAAGCTTGTGGGTCAATGCCGTGGCAGCGATCCACAGATCCATGACTCGAGCCCTGGGCTGCCTTCCGGCCATCTTCACGGCGTAAGCGACCGCGGCGAAGGAGCGGGCCACCGCGGAGTCTATCGCGATCGGTTCGAAAGTCGACTCCACCCCTCCAAGGCGCTGGAGTCGATACTGACGCGTTGTCTCATCCTTGGCGACCAGGACACCGTAGTGCAGCTCGGCAAGAGTTGCCGCGGAAATAGAGATTTCCCGGGGAAGGTTCCTTTCGACGCTGGCGTCTTCCTCGCGAGCAATGACGACGGAGGTGTCGAGAAGACCTCGGCTCACTTCTCCCATGGATCGCCCAGGTCGTCCAGAGTGCCCCCCAGGTCCTTGACGTCCTCGAAGAACGTCGGATCGGGAGTCTGGCTCCTCAAGATCTTCAGGAATTCCTCTTTGGGTACCCACTGCCGCCGTTGAACCGGTCCCAGCACCGCCACCGGGCGGCCTTCCACGGTAATCGTGAATCGCTCGCCGGACTCCGCCTGACGCAGGATCTCGCCGCTATGATTCCTGAGCTCGCGCTGGGGAATGGTCTTCATGACCAAGCAAGTGTAGCATAAGTGCTACGCGATGGCGCAGAGTAGATTGCGGCTGTTTCAAGAGCGCCCCCATGATCCACCTGGTCCCCTTCACTCCAGCCGACATCGACCGCCTCATCGGCTGGATCCCCTCGCTGGAGGCGCTCCAGTTGTGGACGGCGTCCAGCTTCGATTTCCCGCTGACCCGGAAGCACCTGGAAGGACATCTGCGCGACAGCGCCCAGCGCGGCGACCGGCTGATCTACAAAGCCGTCACTCCGGAGGACGGCAGGATCGTCGGGCACGTCGAGCTGGGCGCCATCGATCATCACCACCGGTCGCTGCGCATCGGCCGGGTCCTCCTCGATCCGGAGACCCGCGGGCAAGGTCTCGGAGCCGAGATGGTGCGCAGCGCTCTGACCGTCGCCTTCGAGACGCTCCAGATGCACCGCGTCGAGCTCAGCGTCTTCGACGTCAACCCTCGCGCCATCGCCTGCTATGAGCGGGTGGGCTTCCGGCGCGAGGGCATGCGCCGCGAAGCGTTCCGTGTCCGCGGCGCGGCCGGGCTCTACTGGAGCGACATCATCATGAGCATCCTCGCCTCCGAGTGGGCTGGCCTGCGTCGTTAGAGATCGCCCCCACCGCTGGTGTGTGGACGTTATGATGGACCTCTCGAGGGGAGGCGCGCATGGAGCGGGACGCAGTCATCGTCGGAGCCGGGCCGAACGGGCTCGCGGCGGCCATCGCCCTGGCTCAGGCGGGGTGGTCGGTCGAGCTGTTCGAGGCGGCGGAGACGGTGGGGGGCGGCGCGCGGTCGGCGGAGCTGACCCTTCCGGGTTTCGTGCACGACGTCTGCTCGGCCATCTATCCCCTGGCGGTCGGCTCCCCCTTCCTCTCCCGGCTGCCCCTGGACCGGCATGGGCTGCGATGGGTCCATCCTCCCTTCCCCCTGGCGCACCCGTTCGACGACGGCTCAGCCGCCGTCCTCGCCCGCGGCACGAAGGAGACGGGCGAGAGCTTCCGGGAGAGCGCGGACGTGCGGGCGTGGGACCGCCTCTTCCGGCCGCTCGCGGCGGCCTGGGAAGGGCTCGCGCCGGACCTCCTCGGGCCGTTGCACTGGCCCCGGCACCCGTTCCAGATGGCGGGGTTCGGCCTGCGGAGCCTGCGCTCCGCGTCCGGCTTCGCCCGCGTCCGCTTCCGCGGCTTCCGCGCCCGCGCGCTCTTCGCCGGCCTGGCCGCCCACTCGTTCCTGCCGCTGGAGCAGATCCCCTCCAATGCCGTCGGCCTGCTGATGGGCGTCACCGGCCACGCCGTGGGCTGGCCCCAGCCGGTGGGCGGCGCCCAGCGCATCCCCGACGCCATGGCGAGCCTGTTGCGGGAGACCGGGGGGACGATCACCACCGGCCGGCTCGTGCGCTCGGTCGATGAGCTCCCCCGCGCCCGGGCCTACCTCTTCGACCTCACGCCGGCCCAGATGCTGCGGCTGGATGGCCTGCGCTGGCCTCCCCGCTACCGCCGGCGCCTGGACGCGTATCGCTATGGCCCCGGAGTCTTCAAGATCGACTGGGCGCTCTCCGGGCCGATTCCCTGGAAGGCCGCGGAGTGCCGCCAGGCCGGCACGGTCCACGTCGGCGGCACGCTGGAGGAGATCGCGGCCTCGGAGCGGGCCTCCTGGACGGGGAAAGAGTGGGACCGGCCGTTCGTCCTCGTGGGCCAGGCGAGCCTGTTCGATCCCAGCCGCGCGCCGGCCGGATCGCATACGGGCTGGGCCTACTGCCACGTGCCCCACGGCTCGACGGTGGACAAGACGGAGGTCATCGAGCGGCAGATCGAGCGCTTCGCGCCGGGCTTCCAGGAGCTCATCCTGGCCCGGCACATGCGGAACACGGCCCAGCTCGAAGCCTACAATCCCAACCTCGTGGGAGGCGACATCAACGGCGGCGCCGCCACCCTCTCGCAGCTCCTGACCCGGCCCGTCGCCCGGCTCGACCCGTACTCCACGCCCGACCGCCGAGTTTTCCTCTGCTCGTCGAGCACGCCGCCCACCGGAGGCGTGCACGGCATGTGCGGCTACCACGCGGCGCAGTCGGCGCTGTCGCGGCGTCTATAATGGGGCCATGGAGACCCGCGGAGAGCCCTTCGGCGAGAGGATTGAGAGGCTGATCGCGGCCTGCGCGAACGCGTGCTCGCCGCAGCGCGCGAAAATCACCAGCGGTCGAAAGAAGAATGGCCGCAGGTCCTGCAACGGCTCGTCGAATTGGCGGCTTCGCGGTGACGGACATCAACCAGGATTACCTGCTGGAGCAGTTCAGATTGGCTGAGGAGTATCTGCGAAGAGCCCGAGGCCTGGCGAGTCGATCCAGGGACGAATATCTCAGCGAATCCCTACGCCATCGATGCCAGCGTTCGGGAGCTGACGGTTCTGTTTGAGACGGCCCACAACATTGCCAAGCACCTGATCTCGCGGGGTGGCTGGAGAATACCTACCAGCAAGGCTGAAGCGTTCGAGGTCCTGGGCGAGCAGGGAGTACTTCAGAGCGATCTCGTCGAGTCCTTCCGAGACGCCGCACGGTGCCGAAACCTCGCCACCTATCAGACCGCCGTGCTGAGGGACGAAATCGTCGTCGAGCGACATCTCCCGCAGACGGAGCCGCGGTGTTTCGAGGATTGTCTTCATACTCATCCTTTCTCCACGCTCGCGCGCAGGCGCCCGGCCTTCACGGCCTTCTGGAGCGCCTCGTAGTCGCGCTCCGTCTGGTCGGCGTAGGCCACGGCGAGCTTCGCCACGGCGCGGTCGAAGACGTCGTTGCCACCCATGTAGCCCGCGAGCGTGGCGGCGTCGCCGGAGCGGGCGTGAGCGCGGGCCAGGGCCCGGCCGCAGAAGCCGGCGTACTCGGTCAGCTCGACGGCAGTCATGCCGTCGAGGACGATCGAAACCTTTATGTCCCGGAGTTGGCGGCAATAGTAGTCGCGGCCTTTGTCGTCGCGGGACCAGCCCAGGAAGATGTCGCTTGCCGACTGCATCAGGTGCTGGCCACGCACCACGCGCTCCCCCTGGTTGGAGTAGGGGCTCTTGCCGGCGAACGGCTCCAGCACCGAGGGGCGGGCCTCCTTGATCTGCAAAAACAGGGGATCGTCGTCCGCCGCCTGCAGGAGGGCCACGGCGCAGCGGGTGCCGACGCTACCCACTCCGACCACCTTCATCGCGACGTCCACCAACCGGAAACGATCGAAAATCACCCGGCACTCAGGAGTCAAGGTCTTGCGGAACCGGCGGAGGAAGGCGCGGGCGTCCGCCTCCACACCGTTGCGGGCGTGGGAGTGGAAGATCAGCGGCGGGTCGTCCTTGATCCGCGGCGCGCCGCCGCTCATCTCCACGAGCTTGGGAAAAGCGCGCAGCATGGTGCGCCGGCGAGCCTGCCGGACCACCCCCGCGACCCGCCTCTCCAGTGGATCGCGGGCGCCGCGCACGAGGGTCTCGAAATCCAGGCGGGCATACCAGACGTCGAGGGCCCGCCTCCCGGCGAGATCGATCATCATCTCGCGGTAGGACCGCACCGCGGCCTGGGCCGAGGCGGCCGCGGCCTTGTCGGAGATCCCGGCGTGCCGGCCGGCCACCACGACGCTCGCCGCCAGGCGCTTCAGATCCCATTCCCAGGGCGCCGGCAGGGTCTCGTCGAAGTCGTTGACGTCAAAGACGAGATGGCGCTCCGGCGTCGCGAAGCCGCCGAAGTTGGCGAGGTGGCAGTCGCCGCCGGCCTGCACGCGCAGCCCGGTGACCGGCGTCGGCGCGAGGTCCGTCGCCATCACCGCCGCCGCGCCGCGCAGGAAGGCGAAGGGCGAGGCGAGCATCCGGCCCCAGCGGATGGGCAGCAGCTCCTTGAGCCGGCCGCGGCTGTTGGCCCGCAGCACGGCGATCGGGTCCGCCCGGTCCACCGCCGGCCGCCACGCCGCGTGGGCGGAGCGCGCAACCTGCTTGCGCAGGGCCTTCCCGGCTTCCAGGCGCTCGGCCGGGGGCCGGGAGTCGACGGCGAATTCGGTCATGGGAGATCATAGTAGAACGCGGAGGGAAAGGACGCTACCCGAGGAACGCCCGGTTCACCACCGCGGCAAGTCCCACCCCGGCCATGTAGAGAATGAAAAAAAATCTCCAGAAACGGGCCGAGCCTCCAGGACCGGCCAGCGCGTCCGCCGTTTTCTTGATCGCCGGGAGCAGCAGCCCGCGAGCGATCAATCCGCCAGCGAGAATCCCCGCCGCGAGCCAGATCCAGCGTGAAATGCCCGTGGCGGCCACCACGCCGGCCATGTCGGACTTCAGCCAGAGGGAATTGAGGACGAGATAGGAGAAGGCTTCGGCGTAGTTGGCGAGGGCCCAGAGGAGCGTCGCGGCCAGCCACCCGAGGCGCCTCCCTGCCGTCGCCGGCCGCCACCAGGCGCCGAGGAGAGGCGCGAGGCCGATCTGGACGAGGTTCACCGCGATGCCCGCCAGCGCCGTGATCGCCAGGGCTCCCCTCCCCCGCCGGGCCAGACAGCCGAAGTCGACGTCGCCGCCCTGGCTCCCCCACAGATACCAGCGGGTGCCGGTCCGCCAGCCGTCCGCCTTGCAGCCCTGGAGCCAGGCCGCCACGGCGTGCCCCAGCTCGTGAGGCCAGACCGCCAGGTAGACCGCCATACCGGCGGCACTGGCGAGGACCACCAGAGGACGGAGCCGGCGCTGATCCATCCGATCACATCCGCACGAAGAGCTCGTTGCGCCGGACGAAGGCGTCCATCAGGAGGAAGAGGTAGGGGTCCCGCCGCTGGCTGCGGTATTCGATCAGCACCCGCTTCTTGGTCCGCTCGTCGGCAGGCGTCAAAGGGAAGAGGGCCCACTTTTCATCCGCGAAGCGCTGGGGCGGCAGCAGCGGGTGCCGCGCGGCCAGCCGGAAGGGCGAGGGGAAGTGACGGGCGTGGATCAGGTAGCCGAGACGGCGGGGCTCGAGGCCGGCGTCGTCCAGGACCGTCAGGGTGATGCGACCGCTGGCGCTGTGATCCGGGTGCGCATCGAAGGGCACGGGGAGGGCGACGACGGTCGGCCGCGTCTTGTCCAGAACGGTCCGCAGATCCTTTTCCAGATTGTTCAGCCGGTACTCGGCGCCCGGGGAGACGGCGGCCGGATAGGGGACGGCCGTCTTGCCGGTGCCGGGGGAGCGGATCACCTGGTCCGGTCTCTGGAGCATGGCCTGGATGCCGCGGTCGGGGTAGCCCAGGAAGAAGAGGTGGTCCGGCGGGAGACCGAGGCGCGACATGGCGGCCCGGGCCTCCAGGATGCGGCGCGAACCTTCCGACAGGTAGTCCTGGACCCCGGGGCGCAGGGTGAAGCTCATGATGTCGGCCGAGGTGCGGTTGCAGTCCCCCGAGGTGACGTAGACGACATAGACTGCGGCGCCGTGGCGCAGGGCCGCCGCGGCGTAGGCGCCGGCGCCCAGGGCCTCGTCGTCGACGTGCGGCGCGACGATCAGCAGCCGGTCGTCCTTCCCCAGCGGCTCGAGGGCCGGCCAGTCCCGCGGGCCCGGCCGGCCGAGGTGTGGCCAGCCCGCGAGGAGGACGGCGACCAGGAGGGTGGCGGTCCCCCGTGACAACCAGCTCCGGTCAGACCTCTCGGCCATACACGATCTTCCATTCCATGTGCCCGTCCGCGGGCGGCGGCCGGAAGGCGGGCTGGCGCCCCAGCGGACGGAACCCCAGGTGCTCGAAGAAACGCCGGCCCGCCTCGTTCTCCTCGTAGACCGTGACGTGCACTCCCGGCAGGCCCCGCTCGGACGCCTCTTTCAGAAACAGCTCTGCCATCTGCGAGCCGGCCTCGTGTCCACGCACCGGCGGCAGGAGATTGACGTGGAAGTCGGCCGGATAGCGATCGAGGCGGGGACCGCGCCGGCTGGCCGCCAGGAACCGGGGCAGACGCGCCAGGAAGCGCCAGAGCGCGGGCCGGAAGAGCAGGCCGCGGGCGAGGGCCCCGGCCACGGCCGGCGGCACCACGCGCCAAGCCTGGAGACGGGCGAAGCGGCGGAGATCGAAACAGCCCGCGAGATAGCCCTGCACGCGTCCCTCCTGCTCGGCCACCCAGACGGGGCCGGCGCCGAAGTCGGTCCAGGCCCGGGTCATGAGGTCGGTGAAGAGACGGGGATCGAGGACCGCGCCGTCGCCGTCGTAGTCGTACGCCGTGGTGCGGCAGACCTCGCGCACCGCGGCGCGGTCCGGCGGCTGGTAAAGGCGGATCTCCATTCTCGCACTCTCCTCGGTGGCTCCCGGCGGAGAGGCGCGATGCGAGAAATGTGCCCTGGCCCTCAGGGCTCGAACGGCACCGCCAGCGGCGCCGTCCAGATCTCCTCGCGGCCGCCGCTTCGCCGGTCCGTCCACGACGGGAAGAAGGTGCCGGCCCAGCCGGTGAGGCCATTGTAGTCGCCGAACTGATTGCCATACTCCGCGCCGGGGGCGGCCTCGTTGGAGGCTGCCGTGGTCACCTGGAGAGGCTGCGACCAGGTGACGCCGTCGTCCTGGGAGGTCTGGTACCAGAGCTGGACCCGGTGCCGTCCCGGATCGCCCGCGGTGCCGTAGTAGACGAGAGCCAGCGTGCCGGCCGCCTCGTCCACCACCAGGGCCTGGTTGAACTGATCGTCGACGGTCGGCGGATCGTCGACCTTCCGCGCCGGCTCCCAGGTGCGGCCGCCGTCGGTCGAGCGCGCGAGCCAGACGCGGGCCCGGCACGCCGTGGCCGCCGTGGCGGTGCGTCCGATCTGGCAATCGCCCGCATTCAAATCCGTCCAGGCGGCGTAGACGAGGTCGCTGGCACCGCGCCGGAACGCGCCGGCCGAGAGGTAGACGAGCGCCCGGCGCCGGCTCTGGGCCGGGATGCCGATGTCGAAGGAGTCGAGGGTGGCGGCCACCGCCACCGGCGCCGACCAGGTGGCGCCGCCATCGGTCGAGCGGACCATCTGAACCTTGTGGCTCACCGTGTTGGGCCAGAGGGCGAAGACCACGCCCGCGGCGTTGGTCTTGACGTCGCCGCCAATGCCGGTGCCGGTCTGCTTGCCGCTCACCAGCACCGGCTTCTCCCAGGCGCCGCCCGGCCGCCGGCGGTTGACGTAGACCGGCCCGGCATTGTGCCAGATGGCGTAGAGAGTGTCGCGGTAGGGCGAGGCGTCGCTGTGGTCCACCCAGACCTGCTGCTTGTCGGCGCTGCGCTGGTCGCCGGAGACGGTGCCGTCGAGCGTCCAGGTGGCGCCGCCGTCCGTGGAGCGGTAGGCGCGGATGCGGGTGTTGAGCCCGCGGGGGCCGACGCCGATGGTGCTGGCCCAGGCCGCGCCGTCCGACGTCCAGTCCACCGTGGGATCGGTCTGGAAGGCATCGCCGGGAGCGAGCGGCAGCGTGGTGCGGCCCCAGGTGGCGCCGCCATCCGCGGACCAGTACTGCGCCTGGGCGCCGCTGCCGCCGAGGTTGTTGGAGGCGGCGACGATCCGCCGCGGATTCCTGAAGTCGACCCGGATGTCGGACTCGCTGCGCGGCACGGGCGAGACGCCGGAGACGCGCACGTTGGACCCCGCCGCTGCCGCGGCCTTGGCCGGCCGCACGTCCCGCTCCCGCAGCCCGGGCCGGAGGTCGGGGTGGGCCGCCATCCATTCGTGGATCTCTTTCAGGGAGAGAGGATAGCCGCCGGTGGGATCGGCGGCCGAGAAGGTCCCCTCGGGATGCGACTTGCGCCAGAGGACCCGCAGCCAGGGCGGCACCTCGTCATCCTCCCGCAGCTCCCCCAGCTCCTCCGGCCGCAGCCGCGCGAAATCCTGGTTGTCCTGAATCAGCGCCGCGAGGGCGCTTCCGGGGGGGACGCGGTCCGCCGCGAGCTGCCGCTCCAGGGCCGGGGCGTGGGAGTCCTGAGCCTGGACCCCCATCGCCGAGGCGGCCAAGAGCGACAGCGCGGCCAGCAACGGCCTGCGCATGGTACGGCTCCTCCATGCGGGTCCGCGGCGGAATGGCCGCGGCCCGCGCTCACGTCTTGCGACGGAAGAAATGGTGGCGGGAGCTTAACATGCACGACCGTCTATAGGCCAGCAGAACGATCTTCAACCAGCCGAACGGGATCTTCCAGGCGAAGAGTAAATAGACAAGGAGCTACCCCAGCCCCATCTCCTGGAGCGAGCCGGCCTGGAGCACACGTCGGGCCAACTCGCTCAAGACCTCCAGAGAGGAGATCTCCTCAACCCGTTGGCGGACTCTCCGGGGGAGGGGACCGAAGCGCTGATCCAGGAGCTGGAGCAGCAGGCGCCGCATACCCTCCACCTGGCCCTCCTTTTGGCCCTCCCTCCGGCCTTCCTGATGGCCTTCTTTCCGTGCCTTGTTCCACCAATCAGCCAGGGTCTGCTCCAGCATTGAGGTATCCTCCAGATCGACCTCCTTCGGGATTGTAGCGCCGGGGAATGATCTCCGCAGCATCTGTGCCAGCCAGGTCATTACGTCTCGGCGCAAATTCGGCCCCAGATCCGGGGGAAGCAGCGCGGCGAGCTCCCGGATACGCCCTGGGACCTCCTCCGGGGATCCGGTCTCGACTCGGAACAGAGCGGCCGTCAGATTGCGAGACAGCTCCGGTCTCCCGAGGTCCAGACGCTTCTCGTCCAGCACCTGGTAGGTCAACGCCGGCAGCCGGCGGAGCAGGCCCTCCGGCATCGGCACGAAGAGGCTGGCCAGGTCTCGCGGAGCGCGCCACGCCGGCTTGCCGTTGTACACGACGATGGGCAGCACGGCCGGCAGCTTGCCCTTCGGAGCGAGCCGCCGTTTCTGAATCAGCTCCTGGAGCAGCAATCCGACATAGACCAGGAGCCGTAATGCCATGTACCGGTCCGGAGTGGACTGGAACTCCAGCAAGAGGTAGACGTAGAACCAGCCGAAGGGCCCTCCTTTCCAGCGCAGCCGCCAGATGACGTCGCTGCGGCGCTCTCGCAGATCGTCGCTGACGAAGCCGGTTCCCGCCCTCTCCAGGGTGGAGAAGTCGAGCCCGACGGCCCAGTCCTCCTCCAGGAATCCCCGCAGCAGCTCTTCCACCGCCCGAGCGTGGGAGAAGAGCTTCTTGTACCCGTGGTCGTGCCCGGCCGCACCGCCGTTCTGTCGTTTCTTCGATCGTGTCGTCATGCCCTCTAAAGACGGAAAAACACCCGCCGATCTTGCAACCCCCCGTAGAATTTGGGTTTGCGAGGGGGGTAGACGGCCGTTTCAGGGATGACTGAATTGTCCAGTCCCCGCCGCGAGGTCCTCCGGCAACGCCCAGTCGGCGCGGCCGATCTTCTCCCAGGCGAAGAGTGGGACGAGATCGGCTGGCCGGCAGGGCTCGGGCCGGTCCAGCAGGCCCAGGGAGTGGGCCAGGTAGCCGGTGATCGCTTCCGGGCTCGCTCCCGCCTCACGCAGCGAGCGGAGGGTGAGCCCCTGATCGCGCTTCGACAGCTTCTCTCCGCGGGGGCTCACCATCAGCGGCACGTGGGCGTAGGCAGGAGGCGCGCCGCCCAGGGCCGCGATCAACTGGAGCTGCCGCGCCGTCGAGGCGAGGAGGTCCGAGCCCCGCACCACGTCGTCGATGCCCATCGCGAGGTCGTCCACTACCACGGCGAGCTGGTAGGCGTAGAGACCGTCGCGCCGCTTGAGCACGAAATCCCCCACCGCCAGGTCCACCCGCTCCGTCCTGGGTCCAAAAACCCGATCGGTGAACGACCCCGGCCGGTCGTCGACCCGGAAACGGATGGCCGCGTCCCCCCGCGCCATGCCGCACAGCCGCTCGAACCAGTCCGGGTCCAGGCTCTCGGGGCGCAGGGACGCGGGATACGGCGCCTCCTCGCCGCCGTGCGGAGCGGAGGCCACGGCCTGGAGGTCCCGGCGGGAGAGCCGGCAGGGGAACAGCCGGCCGGCCGCGGCGAGTTGCCGGAGCGCCGCCTCGTAGAGGCCGCTCCGCTCGGACTGCGCATAGGGCGCATGGGGCCCGCCCACGTCCGGCCCCTCGTCCCAATCGAGGCCGAGCCAGGCGAGATCCTCCATCTGAGCCGCAGCGAGGCCGGGCACCACCCGCGGCCCGTCGAGGTCCTCCACTCGCCAGACGAACGTACCCCCTCGGCTGCGCACCGAGAGCCACGCCGCCAGCGCCGTGCGCGCGTTGCCGGCGTGGATCATCCCCGTGGGGGACGGGGCATAGCGGCCGCGAGGACTGTGAGTCAAGCCATCACCGAGAGCATCCGCGCCACCGGCTCGCCCAGGGCGCGATCACCCTCGATCTCCATCCGCACCAGCGCCTGCTCCGGGCTCAATCCCCGGGTCAACCGCCGCCACGCCGTGTCCTGGTCCATGCGCACCCGGCAGCCGGCCTCTTCAGAGCGACCGGCGTAGAGCGCCCAGGCCGATCCCTCCCGCACGAGGGTCCATTCTCCTCCCGCCTCCCCCGTGACTTCGAAGACGATGCGCGTCCCCTCGCCTGCCTGGACCTCGCGGTAGGCGTGAGGCAGGGCCCGCAGGAAGGTGTCCAGCACGGGATGGAGCCATTGGCGTGCGGTGAGCGGAGGGGCTCCCACTGCGTCGCGGATCTGCTGCTGGTGGTGCCAGTGCTCGGTGTACTCGCGCGCCATGTCGAACCACACGAGAGAGGTCTCCTCCCCTGCCCAGGCCACGGAGATCGGCGCCGGAGCGAATGGATCGAGCCCCGCCATCAACTCGGCCAACTGCCGGCCGGCCAGGTCGAGCAGGTCGGTGATCACCCGCGGGCTCAGGCGCCGGGCGGCCGCCACCCACTCGGCGTTCAGCCGGTTGATGAGGAGGACGACGTCGGCATAGCCGGCGAGGGGCGGATCGGGCGGCGGCAGCCGCGCGCCATCGCGCTGGGCCGAAAGCCGCCGGAGCTGCACGTCAAGCAGATGAGCGGCCACGTCCTGGACGGTCCACGCCCCGGCGACCGTGGGCCGGCGCCAGTCCTCCGGAGCAAGGCCGCGCAACAGGGCGATCAGCTCCGCATGAAGACCGGGGAAGAGATCGGCGACGAGGATGGGCTGGGCGGGTTCCATCCGGAGATGGTAACGGAAAGCGAGGCGAGACGGTGGGCCGGGACGTCGCTCTCTTTCGCGCCAAGCCGGTGGTAAGCTCACCGCGACCTTGTGGCGACGCCAAGGAGCAGGCCGCGGGAGAGTGATCATGTTGAAGCGACTGTACGTAGACAACTACAGATGCCTCGTGAACTTCCAGCTCGAGCTCCAGGAGCTGACGCTCCTCGTCGGTCCGAACGGCTCGGGCAAATCGTCGGTGCTCGACGTGTTGTTCGCGTTGCGTCAGTTGCTGAGCGGCGTGGGGAAGGCCACCGATCCAGAGATCTTTCCTACGCGTTCGCTGACACGCTGGCAGAACCGAAAGCTTCAGGTCTTCGAGGTGACGGTGGGCCTGGAGGGCGAAGCCGATCTGACCTATCGGCTGGAAGTCGAGCACAAAAAGGAGAGCCGGCAGGCGCGGATCGTCCTGGAGTCGCTGAAAGCCGAGCAAAAGCCGCTCTTTGAGTTTCAACGGGGCGAAGTCCAACTGTATCGAGACAATCATTCGCTGGGAGCGCAATATTCAGCGGACTGGTCGGAGTCGGCGATGGCGCGCGTGGCCGCTAGGCCGGTCAACCAACGGCTCACTCGTTTCCTCGATTTCATCCGCGGCGTGTCGGTCTGCGCCTTGGACCCGAAGCGGTTCCAGGCCGAGACGGTCTCCGAGGAGCCGCTGCTGAAATCGGATGGTGGCAATTTCGCCTCCTGGTACCGGCACCAGATCCAGGAACGTCAGGATCTAATCATTGAGGTCGTGAAGGCCCTCAGCAAGGTTCTGGATGATTTCCAATCGATCCGGATGGAGAGAGTGGGCTCGGAGGCCCGGGCGTTCATCGTCGTGTTCGAGGGGCCGAACGGACGCTATGAGCTGAGGCTCGACGAGCTCTCCGATGGCCAACGCGCGCTGATCGCACTGTACGCACTCGTCTACCTCGCAAGCGAGCAGGACGTCTTGTTCCTGGACGAGCCCGACAACTACCTGTCGCTGGCCGAGATCCAACCGTGGCTCATGGCTCTCTCGGATACCTGCGGCACAAGGTCCTCGACAAGCCATCCTCTGTTCGCACCACCCGGAGCTGATCGATTATTTTGGAGGCGAAGCCGGGGTGCTGTTGAGACGTGAGAGCTCAGGGAGCATCACCACCCGCCGGCTGAGCGAGATCCCGGGAGATGCAGGGCTCAAGCTTTCCGAGCTGATTGCGCGGGGATGGGAGCTGTGAGCCGTCGCGTCCAACTCGTTCTCCTCTGCGAGGACAAGCAGCAGGAGGCGTTCGCCCGCCGGTTCCTGAATGCCATCGGCTGGGAGACCCGCGCGATGCGCGTAGAGAAGGCACCCGCCGGCCGCGGAGCCGGAGAACAGTTCGTCCGCGAGCGGTTTCCGCGGGAGCTCAAAGCGCATCGCTCTCGGCCGGTCAGTCAAGCGCTGGTCGTGATGATGGATGGTGATGCTGACGGACCGGCGGCACGTCTCCAGCAGCTCGGTAAAGCGAGCCACGAGGCAGGCGTCGCGGAGCGTGCCCGCGATGAACGGGTCGCCGTGTTCATCCCTACCTGGAACATCGAGACGTGGCTTGTCTATCTCGATGGCGGACACGTGGACGAGGGAAGGTCCGACTATCCGCGACTGGCTTCGGAACGCGACCAGCCGCATGTCGAGAAGCTGGTCCAGATGTGCAGGTCCGAGAAACTGCGCGAGCCCGCGCCGCCCTCTCTCGTTGCCGCTTGCAGGGAATATCATACGCGGCTCAAATAGCAGGCCAGGAGGGGATGTGAACGATAAGTTCAAGCTTTACCTTGAATCGCTGGAGCCGTCGTTTCCGCTTCGCCAAGCACTCTTGGAGATCTATGTCTCGGTTGTGCTCTGTACCCTCAATGACTTTGAAAATCACTGAGGCGAGGAGATGTGCCCTCGCCTCCCCACCGCCCAAAAAATCCCCAACCCCACCGCATTCGTCACCACGATCAACCCCGAAATCTTCACCGCAAACATCAACCGGCTCTCCACCTGGATGATCGGCACGACCGATAACGCCAGGTAGAGGATCGTCATCAGCAGGCCGGAGAGGGCGCAGAGCTTCAGCCATAACGGGGGCCGGGGTTCGACGCCTCTCAGGCCGAAGAGGGGGATGGCGAACATCACGAGGTAGGTCAGGGCGTAGAAGACTCCCGAGGCGTTCCAGAGCAACTGGAAAGCTTCCTGTTTTCCCACTCCGATCAGGCCGACGAGCCCGAGGAAAAGCGTCGCGGCTCCCACGAAGAGGATGGAGTTGACGGGCGTCCTGTAGCGGGCGTGCAGCCTCGTGAACCAGTCGGGCAGGAGGCTGTCCCAGCCCGCCACCATCGGCAGGCGGGTGTTGCCGCCGAACATCACGCTCGATTGCGCCACACGGATGCACAGCAGGGCCAGGATGGTGGTGGTCGCGATGGGCAGCAGGAGGTTGAGGGAGCGGAAACCCTCGCTCAGCACCTGCGGGATGGGCGCGATCAGGTCGATCTGGTCCTGTGGGATCAGCGCCAGTACCGAACTCGTGCCGAGGATGAACATCAGGGCGATCACCGGCGCCGCCAGCCACACCGAGCGGGTCATGGCGCGCACCGGATCGCGGCTCTCTCCGGAGTGGATGGCGACGTACTCGAAGCCGCCCAGCGCGCCGAAGCCCATTTTTCCTAAAAGGTTCAGGCTCATGATCGAGAGGACGGGCATCTCGATGCGCAGCGGATGGTAGGCCGGCAGCGAGCCGTGCGCCAGGTTCAGCCAGGGGAGGATCAGGATCGCGAAGAAGGTGAGGAGCATCAGCGCGCCGCCCGCCTTGTGCACCCACTTGCCGACGCCGAGCCCCACCGTCGTCAACAGGACCAGGGCGCCGATCAACGCCAGACTGACGACGCCGATGAACCACTTGCTGCTGGTCAATCCCTCGCTGCTGGGTCCCAGGATATAGCGTAGGTATTGCGTGACCTGGAGCCCGATCTCCGAGGTGTTCAGGATGGCGAAGAGCCACAGGTTCCAGGCCACCAGGAAGCCGAGCAGCTCGTTGAAGCCGAGCTTGGCCCATTGGTAGAGGCCGCCTTCGAGCGGCATGATACGGTTGAGGTAGATCACCACCACCGCCGAAGGGAGATAGAAGAAGAGCATCGCCAGGAGCCACAGGACGACGTGCGACGGGCCCTGCTTGGCGGCGACGCCGATCCAGGGCAGGCCCACGATGAACAGGACCTGCATCAGCGCCAGGTCGGCGAGCCCCAGCTCTTTCTTGAAGACGCCGCTGCGCGCCTCGACCCGCGCCTCTTCGCGCCGCAGCTCCTCGGTGGCGGTGCTGTCGTGGTGGTCGGTCATGAGTCTCCTTCGCAGGTCCATTGCAAGTGACTACCGCGATCGAATGAGCTCCAAGAGGGACAGCCGCCGCGGCGGCGGCATCTCTGCCGCGTCCCCTTTCAACGTTCGCCAGAGGATGCGATTGAACAGCTCGTCCGGCGAGGCGTCCGGCGAGCGCAGGTCGAGCAGCATCGATTCTTTCGCCGCCGGGGCGTTCGCGGCATTGGTCTCCGTCAGCGGAACTGAGGGCACCAGGGCCGTGTAGGGTGACAGGTCCGGCTGCGCCGTGAACAGCTCGCGGAGAGGACGGCCGAAGTGATCGAACTGGGAGAGCGAGCCCAGACCCAGGATCTCCTCGATCGTCGCCAGCACGTCCGTCGTATTGGCAAATCGATGCACCACCCCCGGTCGATTGTAAGGCGAGAGGACGAGGAGCACGGAGCGGTGCGAATCCACGTGATCGGGTCCGGCCTGGGCGTCGTCCTCCAGCACGAACACGGCGGTCGTGCGCCAGAACGGCGTCCTGCTGAGGGCCTCCACGATGCGGCCGAGAGCGAGGTCGTTGTCGGCCATGTAGGCCCGGGGCGTGGGCAGTCCCGGACGGGCGCCGGCCGTGTGATCGTTCGGCAAGTGCAGGATCTCGAGCGCCGGCATGCGGCCGCTCTTCACGAATCCCTGGAGGTCCGCGATCCAGGCGTCGGCCCGGCGCTGATCCTGGATGGAAAGGTCATACGCGGGATACTCCGCGCTCGTGAATTGCGCGATGCTCTTCTTGAGCGAGCGCGTGGTGTTCTTCTCGAACACCCCGTACTCGCCGTAGATCCGCACGCCGAGTCCCTTGCGCAGGGCGGAGTCCCAGAGAAAACCGCTCGCCGGCTCGTCGGTCTCCCCTTCGTCCGGCGGCTGCGGCCGGCGATCCGAATAGCTCGAAGGGGTCGTCTTCTCCGTGTAATCGGTCACATATCCCGACATCGACCAGGGGTGGCCCTGGTTGCTGACCTCGGCGTTGGTGAAAAAGCGATCGAAGAGGCCGAAACGCTCGGCGAGAGCGTGGTGGTTCGGCGACACCTCGCGGGGAAAGAACAGCAGCGACGTGTCGCCGTCGCCCTGCGGCAGGTCGCTCAGGACCTGATCGTAGGTGCGGTTCTCCTTGATGACGTAGACGACGTGCTCGAACGGCGGATACCTGGGCGCCGGCCGCGGCCGGCCCCAGCCGTTCGCGCGCGCCACCCGCTGCGAGAGCGCGTTCAGGTTTTTCAAATCCGCGAGCGGGATCACCGACAGCGTGCTGTCGATCTGGCCCAGGGTGTAGTCGTGAGAGTCCTTGGGCAGCTTGTCCTTCGGCTGCACCATGCCCGGATTGGGCGCCGTGCCCCTGCCCTTGGCATTCAGGACCAGAAGGGAATCGCCCACCGCGAGCACACCGCTCGGGTACCAGCCGGTGGGGATGCGTCCCAGCAGGCGGTCCTTGCCCTTCGCGGAGGCGACGCCCGAGGTTGTGGCCGACAATTCGAAGACCGACACGGCGTTGCCGTCCGCCTCGGCCACGAAGAGCCGGCGGCCCTCCGGCGACAGAGCCAGCGCATTCGGCGTGCTCCCTTCGGACGGTCCGGAAGGGGGCGGATCGGCGAGCGTCCTGACCACCCGCAGCCGCGCCGTATCCACGACGACGACCCGGTCCGTGCTGGCCGAAGCGACGAAGAGGCGCGTGCCCTTCGCATTGAGCAGCAGCGCCGAAGGATGCCGGCCCACCTCGACCCTGCGTACGGCGGCCAGCGAGCCCACCCGGTCCGGCCGGAAGACCGCCACGTGGCGCTCGCCCCAGGCGGACACGAAAACGGTGCCATCCCGCGAGACCACCACACCATAGGGGCTGTGGCCGGCCGGCAGGCGCTGCACGACCTCGCCGCCAGGTAGCGCGAGCACGGCGAGAGAGTCCCCGACGTTCTCGGCCACGTAGAGCCTCTTGCCGTCCGGCGAGAGCGCCAGGCCCGCCGGATACCGGGTCGCCTCCTTCCCGGCCTCCCTGGGCGCCAGCGGCAGGGTTCCGGCCGGCGACAGCAGACCGTCCTTGAGGCTGTAGCGGACGACCTGGTCCTCATTGCCACCCGAGGCGTAGAGCGTGCCGTCCGCGGCGAAGGCGAGACCCAGGAAAGCGGCCGTCTGAGGGAGCGTCTGCACCACACGCCCCGTGCGGGGATCGACGATCTGCACCCCCTGCTCACGCCAGCCGCTGAGCAGGACGGCGAGCCGGTCGCCGCCGGGCGAGAGCGCCATCGCGAGCGGCAGGCTGCCGAGGTCGAACGACGGGCCGGCGGGGTCCAGATGCAGGCCCGTGGGCAGCAGGGACTGCTCGCGCAGGGTCTTGGGCGCGGCATCGGCGGCATGGGCGGCGAGGCCGGGAGCGGCGGCCAGAGACCAGGACAGGAGGGCGGGCAAGAGCCAGCAGCGGATTCGTTCGTGCATGAGAGATCCTCGCTGGCTGCTGATTCTACTTCGTCAGATCCGCGAACACGCAAGGGGGCGCCTTCCTCACCGCCGAGGAGCGGCCGCGCGGACGGCCGCTCCTGGACGCCGGCCACCGTCAGGGGGCGATGACCCGAATGTAGGAGACCTTGCCGTTCAGCCCGTTCTTCTTGTGATAGGTGACGCTGTACTGGGTCGAGCTCGTGTCGACCTCGAAGGTCGTGATGCAGATGTTGACGATGTTTTGATGAGCCCTGATCTCCGTCCAGTCGTCATCCGTCTTGCCGTCGGGGTTGTCATACAGTGTAATGGCGGTGCCGGCGACGACGTCCATGAGCGTGCAACTTTTCGCCGCGTCGTTTTGCACCGGGCTCCCGGACGCCTTCAGGCTCCAGTTTCCGGACTGTGACGTGGGAACGGCGCCGCAGAACTCGCCGATCTCGGAGGGGCACTTGTTGTTCTTGTAGAAGAGGATGGCCATGATTTCTCCTTTCACCAGAGTTTGTCGTTCGTGCTTCGTCGGACAACCTGGTAGTGGGGCGACGGAGCGGTCTATCGCACCCGGAGGCGCTCTCGTGGCATAGTTCCCCGTCGGCTCGGCTCCACAGGGACTCAAGGGAGGAAACGCCCGTGCTCAGCACCATGATGGATTTCCCGCTCACCGTGCAGCACATCTTCCGCCACGGCCGCAGGACCTACGGCAACAGCCAGATCGTCACCTGGACGGGGGCAAAGCCGCGCCGCGCCAGCTTCGCGGCGGTGGCCGGCCGCGCCGAGCGTCTCGCGGCCGCGCTCCAGCGGCTCGGCGTCGGCCCCGGCGACCGCGTGGGCACTCTGCAATGGAACAACCAGGAGCACTTCGAGGCGTACCTCGCGGTGCCGTGCATGGGGGCCGTGCTGCACACCCTCAACCTGCGGCTGTTCCCGGACCAGCTCGCCTATGTCGTGAACCACGGCGAGGACAAGGTCGTGATCGTTGACGATTCGCTGATCCCGGTCCTCGCCCGCGTCCGCGACCGGCTGACGACCGTCGAACGGATCGTCGTGGCCGGGTCCGGCGATGCCTCGGCGCTCGGCGACGGCGGAGACCGCGTGCTGAGGTATGAAGAGCTGATCGGTGCCGAAACCCCCGGGTTCGCCTGGCCCGAGCTCGACGAACGCGCTGCCGCCGCGATGTGCTACACCACGGGCACGACCGGCGATCCGAAGGGTGTGGCCTACTCGCACCGCTCGATCTTCCTGCACACTTTGGGAGTGGGTCAGGCCGCGGCCGTACCGTTGACGGAAAAGGATCGCGTCCTGCCGATTGTGCCCATGTTCCATGCGCTGTCGTGGGGACTGCCCTATCTCGGCTGGTCGTGCGGCACGGACTTCGTCATGCCCGGCCCCTTCCTCCAGGCGGAGCCGCTGGCCCGCATGATCGCGGCCGAAAGAGTGACGTACGCGGCGGCCGTGCCGGCGATCTTGAACGACCTGCTGCGCTACGCGGAGAAGAACGAGACCGATCTGTCATCGCTCCGGATGGTGATGGGCGGCGGCGCGGCCGTGCCCCGCGCGCTCATCGAGCGGTTTCATGAGAAGACCGGCGTCTGGATCACCCAGGGCTGGGGCATGACGGAGACGTCGCCGGTCGCGGCGCTGGCGTGGCCGCCGCGCGGCACCCGCGACGGCGAGCAGCCGGACTGGTGCTCGAAGACGGGGCGCGTCTTCGCCGGGGTCGAGATGCGCATCGTCGACGACGAAGGGAATGAGCTGCCGTGGGACGGCCAGGCCGTGGGCGAGATCGAGGTGCGCGGCCCCTGGGTCACCGGCTCGTATTATAAGAATCCCGCACCGGAGCGCTTCCACGACGGCTGGCTGCGCACCGGCGACGTGGGCTCGGTCGATCCCCTCGGTTTCATCCAGATCACCGATCGCGCGAAGGACGTGATCAAATCCGGCGGCGAATGGATCTCGTCGGTGGAGCTCGAAAACCATCTCATGGGGCATCCCGACGTGGTCGAGGCGGCGGTGATCGGCGTGCCGGATCTCACCTGGGACGAGCGTCCCCTCGCCTGCGTGGTGCTGAAAGAGGGTGCCGCGAGGGACGCCGAGGCCCTGCGCCGCTTCCTCTGCAACAAGGTCGCCGGGTGGTGGCTGCCCGAGCGCTGGACGTTCATCCCGGAGATTCCGCGGACGTCGGTCGGCAAGTTCGACAAAAAGGTTTTGCGGGCGCGGTACGCCGATGGCGAGTTGGAGGTGGTCGAATTGGCAGGTGCGAAGCGCTGAGCCTGGGGAGAAAAAAGCAGAGTTAGAGGCCGGCGGGACGCCGGCGGTCCCAGGGGTTCTGCTCCCAAGGTACCCTTATAGAGGGGCGCGCGCTTTTGGTGTAGACTGAGGCGCTAATGGTCGGCTTTCCTCGCATCACCTTCAATCCCCAAGTCATGGGCGGACGTGCGTGCATTCGTGGCATGCGCGTGACGGTCTCCCTGATCCTCAATCTGGTTGCGGATGGGATGAGCACGGAAGAGATCGTGGAGGCGTACCCGTACCTCGAGCGCGAAGACGTCAATGAAGCGCTCCACTATGCCGCCTGGCTCGCGACGGAACAGGTCCTGCCCATTGAGTCGCTGCCCGCCGCGTGAGATTCCTCCTCGACATGGGGATCTCAGCGTCACGGACGCCAGCATTCGCTCCCGTGCGCTTCCCCTTCTAAGGGAGTGAAGGCCGTCCTGGCTTCCCCACCACCCGGAACGGATACCCGCCGATCTCCGACGCCGATCCGTCCGCCTGGATCCCTTCGACCCGCAGCCGGTACTCGCCCAGAGCAAAGAAGGTCGAGGGGAAGGTGATCATCAACGTTTCCAGAGCGTTGGGCTGAAGACCGGCCTGGCGGAACACGGTCGCGCCCGCCCGGGTGAGGGTCACGCGATAGCTCGCGAAGCGAGCGCCGGCGCCGGGGTCGACGGCCAGGGCCACGAGATCGCCGGTGTGGGCGAGGTCGATCGTCGCCGGCGGCTCGCCCGCGCCGCGGACGGCGGTCAGGAGGACGACGGCGAGGTTGGCCAGAGGGGCGATGGGGCCACGCTGGGCCTCGGGCGGCCTGGCCTGGGCGAGCTTCGTCTCCAAGTCCCGCCGCTCCTCGGCCCTCTGGCGCTCGCTCTCGGCGAGGCGCTTCCGGAGGTCCGCGGTCTCCCGGTCCCGGCGCTCCTGCCGGGCGACCGCGGTCCGGCGCAGGCTCGCCGATTCGGCGCGGAACCAGAGGGCCGGGAGCCCGGCGGCTACTAACAAGACGGTGAGGGCCAAGCCCCATTGGGCGAGCCGGCCACGCCGGGCGAGCCAGGCGAAGAGGCCCAACTGCAGGGCCGTCCGCGCGACGACGGCGTCCTCGGCCACCATGCTCTTGAGCCCACGCTGGAACCCCCGCGCCAGCTCGAGCTGTTCGGTGCACTCGGGGCAGGCGACGAAGTGCTCCTCGAAAAGGGCCTCCTCGTCCGGCGGCAGCAGGCCCTGGTGGTAGCGCTCGACGAGGCCGTGGTCTGCTATGTAGGCGTGATCCATGATTTCACCCCCCGGCCCCGCGGAGCATCCCCCTCCATAGTGTAATCAAGCACAGGACTATCGCACCCTCCACGATCGCCCTTCCTGCCTTGGCGGTCCGCTCCAGGAAGAGCTCCTTGTAGCGCTGGCGGGCGCGATGCAGGACGCGGTTGAGCTGCAGGCTGGTGAGGCCATGGTCGGCGGCGATGCGGTCCTTGTCGTCCTCGGCGATGTAGAAACGCAGGAGGATCTCGCGGTCGCGCTCGTTGCCCAGCTCCCGGATGACCCGGCGGACGAGGGCGGCGTTCTCGCTCTCCAGCAGTCCGCTCAGAGGACTGGCGCTCGGCGCGGCGACCAAGGCCACGGCGTCGCTGTCCGCCTCGGTCTTGCGGCGGGTGGCCTTGCGGTAGTGCTCGATGGCGAGGCTGCGGGCGATCTGGGCGAGGAAGCCGGGGAGCTTGGCCGGCTCCCGCAGCTCGCCGCGCCGCAGCTTTTCGAGGACGAGGCGGAAGGTGTCCTGGAACAGGTCCTCGGCCTCGGGCCGGCCGTTGGTGTGGCGGTCGAGGAGGACCGCCACACTGCGGCCGTAGAGCTCGACCACCCGCTCTTCGGCGCGCCGGTCCCCGGCCTGGATCCTGGCGACCAGCTCTTCCAGGGGCTCGCCGGCGGAGTCGAGGGCTGATGTCCCGTTGGTGGCCAGAAGCCGTTTCTTCCCTGACTTGCTTCCCTGACTTGGAGGTCAGGCGGATTCTAGCACGCCTCTCCGAGGCTTCGGCGAGCCGCCCGGCGTGCCGCTCGCGCCCCAGACGCCCACTTGGTCGGGATCGCCGTAGACGGTGCAGCCGAAGAGGTAGGGGTGGCCCCCCTGGTCGTTCGGGTCATTGCGGAAGACCTCCGCCAGCGCGATGTTGATGTTGAGCTCCTGTCCCTCGTAGAGGCCGTGCCACCGGAGCTGCTCGCCGGCCAGCGACAGCAGACGATCCGGAGCGCCAGCGAAAATCACCTGGTCCCCGCTGTCGAGCAGGGCGAAGCCCACCTGGACCTGGTAGTCATCGCCGAAGGTGGGCGGTTGAGCGCCGTTCTTGCCCGTGCCGATCTCGATGGAGCCCAGGGACGCCAGCGGCTGGCCCAACTGGGTGAGCGGCCCGGTGGCGAAGTTGACTGGCCAGTTGCCGATGAAAGACCCGACGTTCATGTCTGCCTCCTCGTAGCGGTCGGTTCCGGTTCAGTCCGGTAGTGGGGCGACGAGCCGAAAGATCGCACCCCCGTTCATCGCCAGTCCCCCTCCAGGACGAAGCCGGCCCAGAAGTAGGGATCGCGCCAGCGCCGCTGCTGCGCGAGCGAAAGCTGGGCCGCGCGCAGGGCTGCGGCCGGACGCAGCCGCTCGATCCAGAGGGCGCGATAAAAGCGGGTCATCAGCGCCGCCGTGGCGAGATCCTCGACGCGCCACAGGCTGGCCACCACCCGCGGCGCCCCGGCATAGAGGAAGCCGCGGGTGAGGCCGATCAGCCCCTCGCCCCGTACCAGCTTGCCCAGCGCCGTGCGGCAGCCGGAGAGCACCACGAGGTCGGCGCCGAGCCGCAGGTTGTAGACGTCGCGCAGATGGAGGAAGCCCGCCTGCGGTTGGCCCGCGCGGTCCACCATGGAGAGCGCGAGCCCCGAGAGCGCTGGATGCTCAGCGTCGAGGATGCCGTGAGTGGCGAAGTGGACGATGCGGTAGGCGCTCAGCCGGTCGCTCAGGGCCTCCGGCCGGCTGGCGTCGAAGTCGAGGGCCAGGCGAGTCCCGCCGGCCGGCTCGGCCGGGGCCAGGGCCACGATCGCCTCCGCCTCCCGCCGGGAGCCGGGGAGACGCTCGAAGATCCCGGGGCCGGGATCGTCGCCGCCCCGGGTGCGTCCCGAGGCCGGCCGGGGAAGCTGCGCGAGCCGCGTGAGCCGCGGATCGTTGGCATCGAACACGGGGTCCGCCAGCACGAGGAGCTGCTTGGGCGCGGGCGGGCGTCGCTCCAGCACCTGGCGTTGGATCGCCAGCGCCGAGGCCGAGGGGAGGTAGACGACCTCGTGGCGCTCCAGGATCGGCATGGCGAGGGCACCGCGGCCCGGCTCCTGCAGGGCGCCGAACGGCACGTATTCGAGGGCGCCGTCGGGCACCACGACCAGGCGCTGGCGGTCCAGGCGCTCCGCCACCGGCCCCAGGAGCATGCGGCCGAGGGCCTCGCCGCCGGCGGCCTGACGGGCGCGGCCGGCGGGATCATGGACGCTCAGCTCCTCATGGAACCGGCGGGCCGCCGCCTCGACGGTGGCGCGGCCCGGCAGCTCGAAGCTCGCGATGGAGGTCGAGGTCACGGCCCAGAGGACGCTGCGGGCCTCGCCCAGGGAGTAGCTGAGCAGCAGGGTGTCCGGGTCGAGAAGAGCCTGGATCTGCGGCGCCGAGAGCGGCCGGGGCTGCACCAGGGCGGCGTAGCCGGGGCTGCGCTCACGGATCTGGGCTTCGACGACGTCGAGATCGCGCAGGATGGCGTCGCGGTCCTCCTCCAGGGCCGCCCGTTCGCCGGCGTTGGCCGGGCGCTCGCGCAGGGCGCGCTCGGCCTTGGCGCTCAGCCGCCGCAGCAGCGAGGAGCGGCGATCGAGGAGGTGGGGATCGGCCCCCTCATGGACGTCCACTCGGGCCTCGGCGAGCAGCTCGAGGAGGGTGCGTGCCCGTGCCCGCTCCGTGGCCTCCAGCGCCGTGCGGTCGAAACCGGCGGCGGGCGCGGCGCGGTGGGCCGCCATCAGGAGATCGATCTCCAGCTCGTAGGCGTCGTGTGTGAGGTCCGAGTAGGAGGCGCGCAGGTCCGGGCTGCCGATGCGCGTGCGCAGCGTCTCGGATAGGGCGAGGGCGGCCTCGGCGTGGGCCCGGGCCTCGGCGTCGCGCCCCAGCCGGCGCTCTGCCCGCGCGATGGCAAGCTCCGCCCTCACCTCGGCCGGCCGGTAGCCGGTCGAGCGCGCCAGCTCCAGGGCCTGGCGCAGGCTCTCCATCCCCTTGGCGGGATCGCCGAGCGAGGCGTAGGCATCCCCCCGGCTGGACAGGGCGGCGGCCTCGTCGTTGAGGGAGCCCGTGGCGCCGAGGAGCTCGACGGCCTGATCGAAGGAGGCGAGGGCCGAGACGGTGTCCCCCAGGGCCAGGGCGGCGCGGCCGAGCTCGGTCAAGGTGAACCCCTCGCCGAAACGGTCGGCCGTGGAGCGGTACTGCGCCAGGGCCTGCCGCGCGTAGGCCAGCGCCTCCCGCGGCCGGCCCAGGAGGCGTTCGACCTGGGCCAGGGCGGCCAGCGTCGCGGCCTCCCCCTTGGCGTCGCCGACCTCGCGCCGCAGCCGCAGGGCCTGCTCGAAGTACGAGAGCGCCCGCGGCCGTTCGCCGAGGCTCTGATCGACGAGCCCCAGGTTGTGGAGGACGTTCGCCTGCCAGCGCCGGTCGTCGAGGGCGCGGAAGGCCTCCAGGGCCTGGCCGAAATGGACGGTGGCCTCCTGGTAGTCGCCCAGCGTGAAGTGCAGCAGGCCGAGATGGTTCAGCGTCCGCGCCTCGCCGGCCTTGTCGCCGGTGGCGCGCATGCGGGCGAGGGCCTGCTGATAGCGCTCCCTCGCCTGATCGGGCTCGCCGAGGACGTCGTAGACGCGGCCGACGCTGAGCAGGGCCGAGCCCTCCAGGGCCCCGGCCTGCACCTCGTGCAGCACCGGCAGCGCCCCCTCGTAGCAGGCGAGGCCGGCCCGCAGCTCGCCGCGGGAGAGGTCCATCAGGCAGAGATTGCTGCGCGAGACCCCCTCGCCGTAGCGGTCGCCGATCTGGCGCCGGAGGGCGAGGGCCTTCTCGAACGCGGCCCTGCCCTCGGCGCTCTCGCCCAGCAGCCAGTGGTCGAGGCCGATCTCGTTCCAGGTCGCGCCCTCCCACAGCCGGTCGCCCAGGGCCTGCCAGAGCGGCAGCACCTCCTGGCCCCGGGCGAGGGCCGGACGGGTGTCGTCGACCAGCCGGGAGAGGACGGCCAGGGCATAGAGCGACCGCGCCTCCTGCCGGCGGTCGCCCAAGGTCCGCCACGCCGCCAGGGCCTTCTGGTATTCGACGATCGCCTGCCGCCGGGCCTCGGGCGTGCCCTCCAGATAGCGCTCCCCCGCCCGGGTCACGGCCCGCTCGGCGTCGAGGCGATGAGGGTCGGCCTCCTCGATGCGGATCTCATAGCGACCTGGAGGCGCCGCCTTCTCCTGGGCGCGGACCTCGCAGCGATAGACACCCGCCACCGCCGGCTCCACCAGCACCGTCTCCGGTCCCTGGCGATCGAGCGGGCTGTCGACGGCGGCCAGGCGCTTGCCGTCCGGACCCGAGACCTCCACCACCACGTCGATCCCCCGCTGCTCGACAGTTACAAGCCAGGGCCGGCCCGCGGCCAGCTCGACCGGAAACACCTGGGACTCCCCCGCGGCAAGGCCACGCTCGACCGCCTCGCCGGGACGCAGGGACGCGGACGGCGCCGCGGCGAGGAGGGCTGCGCCGAGAAGTCCCCAGGCGAGCGGGCGGAAGGGCGGCCGGAGGCGAGGCATCGGAGGATCGCGCGTGAGAGGGACGCCTGATGATAGCAGGGGCGGATTCAGGAGAGCCCGTGCCAGCATGATCGCCGCCAGACGGCGGCGCCGGAGTCTTCGCCGCGACTGCCCATGCCATCACTCTTCATCTTCCGCATCTCTCGCCCGAGCTCATCAAGGTCGTCGAGGCCGCCCGGCTCCTCAAAGACCGCGGGCATGACGTCTCCGGGCTCCTCGCTGGTCTCCCTCTTCTCCCGGCGGACGGGAGGGAGGCTGGGAGAAGAGGGTCGGGGTGATGAGGGTCTTGGGCGGGGGCGCTCCCCACTGGGACAACACCTCCAACGAACAGGTACGCCCCTCTCCCCAGGGTTCAAATCTTTTGTTCATCCTCCTTCCCAGGGCTCACGCCCTGGGCTAGGAGTATGCCGCCCTACGGGCTCACCGAAGAACGTGTTGACGTTGAAGTTGCCGTCACAGATGGGGAGAGATGGTTGATCAACGGCAGAGAAATTCGGAGGTCGTGGGGTGTACCGACATCGGGCGGTTCGTAACCGAGCTGAAAGTCAAGGCTGCGGGCTTCGTCACTCTGTACCCGGATTTCCAGGCAGCAGAACAGGCATGAACCCGGTCTGGGACATTTTATGAAAAACCATGCTCTCTCTCTCCGGACGAAAGAGGGGGTTGATCACAGCTCGGACTTCTGTGGTACACTGCCGGCCCGTAGTACTCCAGGACGAGGAAGGTTTTCCATTTTTTAGGAGTTGACGTCTGCCATGATCAGAATCCGTCATTTTGCGGCCTCGGTAGCCTACCAGAACTCGATCGGCCAGACCCAGGAAGACGAGTTCCCCATCCACGCTCCCGACTACGCCACGGCGAGCCGTATCGCTTTCAACTACGTGCTCAACGTCCTCAAGTTCAAAGATTTCGAGCTGCGCATCGTGGGCGCCTGACCGCCGCCTCCCCCGGTGGAGCGGCGTTGCATCCGCTTGGAGGTGGCCCTCCGGGGCCGCCTTGCAGGAAGGAGCACGCCGCGAAGCGGAGACGACCATCACCTGATCTTCGGGTCGATTCCCAGGCGGCTCCAGCCTTCGTGACCCAGGCGGCGCAGGGTCTCCATGTTCCTTTCGTAAATCCGGGCCGCATCCGGAAACGCCGCCACCGCGCGATCGACGCTCGCCTCCCGCAACAGATGGAGCATCGGGTAGGGTGAGCGATTGGTGTAGCTCTCGATATCGTCCGGCCCGGCGTCCGCGAACTGATATCGAGGATGGAAGCTGGCGATCTGCAGCACCCCTTCCAGACCGAGCTCCGCGACGGCCGCGTCGGCGACGCCGAGGAAGTCGTTGTAGTCCAGGAAATCCGTGAGCACCTGCGGATGGATCAGCAGCGTGGTGTCGATCGCCGCGGGATCGGCCGCCACCAGGGCTTGGAGCTCGGCCGTGAGATCCGCCAGCAGGGCTTCGGGAGTCTCCGCCCGGCTGACAGCGTAGCGGATCTGATCCTTGACGTACACGGCTTTCGCGAAAGGACAAAGGTTGAGGCCGATGACCGCCCTTTCCAGCCACTGCCGCGTCCTGGCGACGATCTCTTCGGCCGTGTCCATGAGCGTGTCCATGAGAGAATATTGTAACGGGCGGGCTGTCCTTTTTGGGAGACGGCGCGGGGGGACGGCCCTGCGATCCATCGCCTGCCGAAGGTCTGAGTCGACACGGCCCGCTTCTTGCAGTTACCCCTTTCCGAAGGACAGACCACTGCAACCAAAGAGGTCAAAGCCATGAAAACTCGCAACTTCGTCCTCGTAGCCATCGTCGCAGCCGCCGGTTGGGGCTCTGCGAGCTACGCGCAATCGTATTCGCAGCCCTCGTATCCGCCGCCGCCTTCCCCTCCCTCCGGCTATCAGCAGCCGCCTCCCGACGACCAGGGATATGGCGATCAGTCGCCCTACTACGACCCGCGGCCGGACGGCAACTACGAGGATCCGGGGGCCTATCAGGATCAGGGCTACGACTCCGGCAGCTATGACCAGGGGCCGGTGGATGAGAGCCTCTTCTACAGCGAGCTCTCCCCCTACGGCCGCTGGATCCAGCGCGGCAGCTATGGCTGGGTCTGGGAGCCCACCCGGGTCGAAGTCGGCTGGCGGCCGTACACCCGTGGCCGCTGGGTCGATACCGACTACGGCTGGACCTGGCTCTCGGACGAGCCCTGGGGCTGGGCCACCTACCACTACGGCCGCTGGCTGCTCGATCCCGAGTACGGCTGGCTGTGGGTTCCCGGTACCCAGTGGGGTCCGGCCTGGGTCTCCTTCCAGCAGGGCAACGGCTACGTCGGCTGGGCGCCCCTGCCCCCCTCCGTCGGCTTCCGGGCGGGCATCGGCATCCAGATCGGCGGCTTGAGCCTGAGCGCCTCGATCGATCCTTACGCCTACTCCTTCGTGCCGGAGCGCAGTTTCCTCGAGTCGCGAGTCGACCGCGTCATCCTGCCGCCGGCGCGCAACGTGAACTTCGTCCGCAGCACGCGCAACATCACCAACATCCGGGTCATCAACAACCGTATCGTCAACCAGAGCATCCCGGAGCAACACATCGAGCAGGTGACCGGCCAGCGGGTGCAGCGCTACCAGCTCACGCCGACCCGGGACCGGGTGCGAGGCCGGGTGGCGCAGGTCCAGGGCAATCAGGTCTCCCTCTTCCGGCCGGCCGACACCCTGGCCCAACCGCGGGCGAACCTGACTCCGCCGGTGGTCATCCAGCAGCGGCGCCAGCAGCAGTTGCGGCAACGAGGACAGCAGCCGCCGCAGGTCCAGCAGGGTCAGGGCCAGGTCCAAGGCCAGGGCCGGACGTGGACGCGGCCGCAGCAGGACCAGGCGGTGCAGCCGCAGCCCAGCCAGCAGCCGCAGCCGGGCCAGCCGCAACGTCAGCCGCGGTGGCAGCAGCAGCCGCCCTCCCAGACTGAGCTGGACCGCAAGCACCAGGCCGAGCAGCAGCAGCTCCAGGCCCGTCAGGACGCGGAGCGCAACCGCCTCCAGCAGTTGCACCAGCAGGAGCAGAACAACCGCCAGGCCCAGGAAAGCGCGGCCCAGCACCAGGCCGAGCAGCGCGCCCTCCAGGAGCAGCAACAGCGTGAGCGGCAGCTTCTGCAAGCCCGTCACCAGCGCGAGCAGCAGGCCGCTCAAGCCCGTCCGCAGAGACAGGAGCAGCAGGACCGGCAGAATCAGCAGAACCAGAATCGGCAGAACCAGAACCAGCAGAGACGGGAGAGGCAGCAGCGCGACAGGAAACCCGAGTCCACGCCGCCGCCGGCGGTCTAGCCGCGGCGAATCCGAAAATGAATCGCGATGGAAGGGCGGCCCCGCGGGGCCGCCCTTTCTATTCGGCGAAAATTTTGGCGCGGAAAAACTAGGGGAAGAATCCCGGGTTGAACAGGTCCGCCAGATCGTTGCTGGCCGACACCGTGGACAGGATCGGCAGGCTCAGGATCTCCTCCACCGACTTGACGATGGAGCTGTGCGTATAGGACACCGCGCCCGCGTAGTTGGCCTTGACGCCGGGGCCGACCGCGAGGAAGGCCATCTTCGACGTGGAGCTGCCCTCGTCCCAGGTGATGAAGATGATCCCGGAGTGGGTGGTGACCCAGGAGATGATGCGCGGCAGCTCGGCCTTCAGCCAGTCGTCCCCGGATTTGATCGTGTTGCTGTTCGGGCAGCCGGAGGCGCCGTGCATGTCGTTGCACAGGTTCGGCGTGATGAAGACGTAGGAGGCCATGTTGTTCGCCGCGAGGTCCGTTGCGAACGAGCTGTAGGGTTTGCTGTGCGCCGCGCAGAAGGCGTTGGTCTTCGACGGCGGATTGCCGGAGACGTCCTTGAAGAAGACGAAGGGATCGTGCTTCGCGGCGTAGAAACCGCTGCTGGCGATGGGGCAGGCGCCGGTCGTCGAATTCTGGCCTTCCTGATAGGTCATCCAGGTGACGCCGCTCGTCGCGTTCTTGATCTGCGTCACCAGGTGGGCGGTGCTGCTCGTGCTGTTCGTGCTCGTGGGATCGCCGTCGCCGGTGAACGTGTGATCGGAGAAGGCGTTGGTGCTCGCCTCCATCCACACGTAGTGCGGCTCGCTGGGGATCGAGAGGGCGAGCTCGTCGTTGAAATTCGTGGCGTGGGCGTAGCTCGGGATCAGCGTGTTGTTGATGTACGGTGCGCTGGTCATGTTGCCGTAGATCTGCGACGCGTCGTGGTTTTCCATCACGATCACGAACACGTGCTGGATGACGGGCGCCGCGGCCTGCAGCGCCTCGTCGTCGGTCTGTTGCTGCAAGGGGGCGCCGTAAGCGGCGGCGAGACTGAAAGCCAGCATCGAAAAGAGCGCGATACCGTTCTGAGACAAACTCTTCATGCTTGATCTCCCTCGGCCTGCGGAAGGCCACGATGGCAGTCCAGGATGGGCCGTTGGACGGGTACCTTAGAAATGCAGCGCTTGATTGTCAAGCGACGTTTGTGTGAAGAGCCGATATAGAATGGGGACCTGCATCCAGGCCGCACCGCCGCCGGTCTGGACGAGCCTGCAAAGGAGAGACGAGATGGACCCGAGCTGCGAGATTCCCCAGGGGCGCCGGCTGGCGCCGCATGAGTTTCCCGATCCGGTCGTCGACAGTGCCGCGAGCCCGGGCGCCGGGCCCCAGACCGCGGTGCTGGCCGGCGGTTGCTTCTGGTGCGTCGAAGCCGTGTTCAAGGAGATCGAGGGCGTGCTGGAGGTGGCCTCGGGGTACTCGGGGGGCACCGCCCAGACGGCCGACTACGACGCGGTCTGCTCTGGCAGGACCGGCCATGCGGAGGCCATCCAGGTGCGCTTCGACCCCGCCCGGGTGAGCTACGGCCAGTTGCTGAAGGTGTTCTTCTCGGTGGCCCACGACCCCACCCAACTCAACCGTCAGGGCGCGGACCAGGGCCGGCAGTACCGCTCCGCGATCTTCTACACGGACGAGGAGCAGAAGCGGGTGGCCGAGGCCTACGTCCGGCAGCTCAACGCGGCCGGCGCCTACGACTCGCCGATCGTCACCGAGGTGGCGCCCCTGGAAGCCTTCTATGAGGCCGAGTCGTACCATCAGGACTACGCGGCCCGCCATCCCATGCAGCCGTACGTCCTGTTCACGGCGGCGCCCAAGGTCGCCAAGCTGCGCCAGCACTTCTCGGAACGGCTGAAGGCGTAGAGGGCCCGATCCGTGGCGCCTTCCAGCGTCCTGATCGGCTGCGCGGGCTGGAGCCTGCCTCGTTCTGAGCCGGCGGATCCTGCGGTGGGGAGCCACCTGGAACGGTATGCATTGCGTTTCGGCGCGGTGGAGATCAACTCTTCCTTTCATCGTCCGCATCGTCCGTCCACCTACGCCCGCTGGAGCGCCAGCGTTCCGTCTGCTTTCCGTTTTTCCGTGAAGGTTCCCAAGGCGATCACTCATGGCCTTCGTCTGCACCAGGCCGGCGAGCCCCTCGAAACCTTTCTGGCGGCAGCGGCCGGCTTGGGAGACAGGCTCGGATGCCTGCTGGTCCAGCTTCCCCCGAGCCTGAGCTTCGAGCCCGCGGTGGTGGCGGCTTTCTTCGCCGACCTTCGTGCGCGCTCGTCGCTGACCGTGGCTTGCGAGCCACGCCATCCGAGCTGGTTTGCGCCGCGGGTTGACGATTTTCTCGGTGAGCGCGAGGTCGCGCGGGTCGCCGCCGATCCGGCGCGTGTTCCCGCGGCCGCGGAGCCGGGTGGCTGGCGCGGCATGAGCTATTACCGGCTCCACGGCTCGCCGAAAATATACTATTCGGCGTATTCAGCGGAATTCATCGCGGTCCTCGCCTCCCGAATCCAAGCAGACGCAGAGGCCGATCGGCAAGTCTGGTGCATCTTTGACAACACCACGCTCGGCGCGGCGACGCGGAATGCGTCGGAGCTGCAAGAGCTCTGTGCGCTCCGCCGCGCCGGGTGACAGGCAACAATAACGGCACCCTCACGGTGATCGCCGGTAGCGTGCTCCCGCACTCCTCAAGACGCCGGCTTCGTCACCGCCAGCCGGACCTTGTAGAGGTTGTCCTTGCACTGGATGGTCGCCCGGTTGGCGCGGTGCGGATTGAAGGTTTCGACCGCCTCTTTGCACTTGCCGGTGACCTGCGTCTTTATGGAATCGATAGGGGACGGTACGGTGACGTCCTGGGATGTCCCCGGCGCGAGGTCGAACTCCGGCAGGCCGCCGCCGCTCCAGACGACTGAAACCTTCACCGTCTCCCCGGAATCGTTCTTGACCGTGACCGTGTTGTCCGCTGCCTTGGCGCTGGCCGCGCCGAAGGGTATGGCGAGGAGGGTGATCAGGAGGACCGTGATTCCGAGTTGCTTCATGGGCTTCTCCTTCTTGAGGCGCAGGTTCCGGATTCGTGCAACCCGCGTCTCCTTGAAATCGCAGCAACTGCTATGCCACGCTGGACCGCCGTCACCGGGTGAAGCCTGCCGCGTGCGAGTCGCGAGTCACCGGACTCGCGAGTCCGGTCCTCTGTAACCCGGGCAGGTCCCGTCCCCCTCTCCCCTTTTCCCTGCACCTCAGAGGGTACGCCGCACCGTCCCGCCGGCCACCTTGCCCCCGGGGAGGCGTTTTGCCACAATGCGGCATGGATGACAGGGGTCCTCTTCCGGGCCCTGGCGAGCGAGGTGTTCCGTGTCTGATGCAGCCGATGAGCCGATCAAGTTCTTCCTCCCCGGACCGACCTACGTCCCCGTGGACGCGCGGGAGGCCATGACCAGGCCCATGGTGGGGCACCGGTCGGCGGGGTTCAAATCGTTCTATCTGTCTCTGGCGGAACGGCTTCCGAAGGTGCTCCGCACCGCGGGGGACGTCATGGTCGCCACCGGCAGCTCGACCCTCGTCATGGAGAGCGCGGTCGTCTCCTGCGCGGCTCAGGACGTGCTCAACCTCACCAACGGCGCGTTCTCCGAGCGCTGGCACTCGATCTCCAAGTCTGTGGGCAAGGCCGCGGACAAGGTGTCGGTGCCCTGGGGCCAGCCGGTCGATCCGGACGTCGTCCGTTCCGCACTGCGGCGTAAGAAGTACGACGCCGTCACCGTGGTCCACAACGAGACGTCGACGGGCGTCCTCTCCCCCATCGCCGACATCGCCCGGGTGATCCGCGAGGAGAGCGACGCCGTGATCCTCGTGGACACCGTCTCCTCGCTGGCCGGCGCGCGGGTGGAGAGCGACGACTGGGGGCTCGACGTGGTGCTCGCCGGGACCCAGAAAGCGATCGCCGTGCCCCCGGGTCTCACCCTCTTCACGCTCTCGGAGCGGGCGGCCGAGCGGGCGGCGAAGGTGCCGCACCGCGGCTTCTACTCGGACCTGCTGCGCTATCGCGAGAAGCACCGCGAGGGGGGCTTCATCACGACACCCGCCATCCCGCTGCTCTACGCGCTCGACGTCCAGGTGAACCGCATCCTGGCCGAAGGGATGGAGGCGCGCTGGGCCCGTCACGAGCAGCTCTACCGGCGGACGGCGGAGTGGGCCGCCTCCCGCGGCTGCACCTATGCCGCGGCGGCGGGCGCCCGGTCGGTGACGGTGAGCTGCCTGCATCCTCCCGCGGGTGTCGATCCCCAGGCCATCGTCAAAGGGCTGGCGGCGCGCGGCTACACCATCGGCGGCGGCTATGGCGACTGGAAGCCCACGACCTTCCGCATCGGTCACATGGGCGAGGTGCGGGGGAGCGACCTCGAGGCGCTGCTGGTGGAGATCGATCAGATCCTGGAGACGGTCGCCGCGCCGGCGGTCCGCTGATCGATTCATGGAAACCACCATGGGGACACCGCACCGCATCCTGATCGCCGACACCCTCGATCCCTCCGGCCTCTCGTTGTTCCAGGAGGCCGGAGTGGAGGTCCATCAGCTCACGGCGGAGGAGCGCCCGCGCCTCGCCGAGATCCTGGCCGATTTCGACGCCCTGGTGGTGCGCAGCTCCACCCAGGCCACGGCCGAGCTGCTCAGGGCGGGCAAGCGTCTGAAAGTGGTGGGCCGCGCCGGCATCGGCGTCGACAACGTGGACGTGGCCGCCGCCACCGAGCTGGGCATCCTGGTGGTGAACGCGCCGACGGCCAATCTGATGTCGGCGACCGAGCACACCTTCGCCCTGCTCCTCTCGCTCGCCCGCCGGGTGCCCGAGGCCGACGCCTCGATGAAGGCGGGGGAGTGGAACCGCAAGCTCACGGGCGTCGAGCTGCAGGGCAAGACGCTGGGGATCATCGGTTTCGGGCGCATCGGCCAGCGGGTGGCGGACCGCGCCCGGGGCTTCGAGATGAAGGTCCTGGCCTACGATCCGTTCCTCGACGCCGCCGCGGCCCGCCGCATGGAGGTCGAGCTGCTGCCGCTCGACGACCTGCTGGCCCGGGCGGACGCGGTGACGCTGCACGTGCCGTTCACCGAGCAGACGCAGAACATCCTCGACCGGGAGCGGCTGGCGAAGATGAAGAAGGGGGCCCTGCTGGTCAACTGCGCCCGGGGCGGCGTGGTGGACGAAGGCGCGCTGCTCGAGTCGCTGGAGGCCGGCCATCTCGGGGGCGCGGCGCTCGACGTCTTCGCCGAGGAGCCGCCCAAGGACCTGCGGCTGGTGCGTCACCAGAGGGTGGTGGCGACGCCGCACCTGGGTGCCCAGACCCGCGAGGCGCAGGAGCGGATCTCGATCGAGACGGCGGAGATGGTCCTCGCCGCTCTCTCGGGGTCGCTGGCGGTGGCGGCGGTGAACCTGCCGTTCCGTCCCACGGGCGCGGGCAGCCGTCTGGAGCCGTTCATGGCGCTGGGCGAGACTCTCGGATTCATGGCCTCCGCGCTGCTGGGGGGCGCGCCCCAGCGGTTGCAGGTGGACGTGTGGGGACTCGACGAATCGCTGCGGGCACCGGTGACGGTGGCGGTGCTCAAGGGGGCGCTGACGCCGTTCCTGGGTGCCGCGATCAACTACGTCAACGCCGAGAAGGTGGCCGAGTCGCGGGGCATCGAGGTGGTGCGCTCGACCCACAGCGCCCGGGGCGACTATCCGCAGCTCGTGGACGTCACCCTCTCGGGCGGCGGCCGCAGCGTCGAGCTGGGGGGCACGCTGTTCGGCGACCGCGATCCCCGCGTCGTCCTCTTCGAGGGCTACCGCCTGGAGTTCCGGCCGGAGGGGAACCTGCTGGTGCTGGAGAACCTGGACAAGCCGGGAGTGGTGGGGAAGATCGGCACTCTCCTCGCGCAGCACGACGTCAACATCGCGGACATCCACCTCTCCCGCCGCGGCGAAGAGGCCCTGGCCGTCCTGCGCGTGGACCAGGAGCCCACGCCGGCGCTGCTGGAGAAGCTGGCCGCCCTGCCGGAGGTGAAGTCGGCACGGCGGGTGCTGCTGGGGTAGGGGGCGGCTGACACCTTCTAAGGCGCACCCTCCGATCCCTGGTCCGGCTCCTCTCTCCCTTCTCCTGTGGCGGGCGGAGGATCGGCGTGGCGAGGGCGCAGCTTCACCTCGATCTCCGCAATGTCCTTCTCCAGCTCCTGGATGCGCGTTCGCTTGGTGGCGACGCGGGCGTCGACCTCGGCGATCTTGCCGTCGAGCTCGGCGCGCGTCGCGTCGGCGTGCGGACCAGGACGCAGGCCGTCGAGCCGGGCGCGCCAGCGGACGAGGTTCTCCTCGTCGCGGCCGATCGACTCGCGCAGCCGCTCGAGCTGCTCCTGCTTGTAGGTCTGAGTCTCCCGCAGGCGCTCCTTCCACTCGCTCTTGCGCTGCTCCCGGCCCTTCTCGCGCTCCTCGTACCAAACGCTGCGCCGCTCGAAGAACTGGTCCATCGCGCCCCGGAAGCGCTTCCACAGGGCGTCGGACTTCTGCTTCGGCACCGGGCCGACGGCCTTCCACTCGGCCTGCAGGGCCTTCAGGGCCTCGCCCGTCTCCTTGAAGCTCGTCGAGGTGCAGAGCTCCTCGGCCCGCCGGCAGAGCTCCTCTTTCCTGCGGACGTTCTCCTTGTGCTCCTTCTCCACCTGCTCGTAATGGAACTGGCGGGCCTCGAAGAACTGGTCGTTGGCTTTGCGGAAGCGCTGCCACACGGCCTCGGCCTGGTCGCGGGGGACGGGACCGATCTCCTTCCACTGCGCCTGGAGCCCCTTGATGGCCTCGCCCGCGGTCTTCCACTCCGTCGAGGTGCTGAGCTCCTCGGCCTGGACGCAGAGCGCCTCCTTCTTCCGGAGGTTCTCCTCCAGCTCCCGCAGGCGCTCCTGGAAGTGGGCCTGCCGGCGCTCGAAGAAGTGGTTGCCGGCCTTGCGGAACCGCTCCCACAGCTCGGTCGAGCGCTCCTTCGGCACCGGGCCGATGGCCCGCCACTCGGCCTGCAGGGTCTTGATGGCCTGGGCGGTGATCTTCCAATCGCTGGACTCGCTCAGCTCCTCGGCGCGAACGCAGAGCTCCTCCTTGCGCTGCAGGTTGGCTGCGAGCTGCTCCGGGCTGGCCTTGGGGGCGCCGGCGGCGGGCCGCTCCTCGTGCTCGGTGGTGGCCATCCTCTCGCCGAGGTGGTCGCCTTCGCCGAGATGGACCTCTTCGCCGAGGCTCACCTCCTCGCCGAGGTTGACCTCTTCGCCGGGAGTGACCTCCTCGCCGGGAGTGACCTCCTCTCCCGGGGAGACGACCTCCTCGCCGGGGAGGATCACTTCGACGGGCTCTTCCGTGGGCAGGGGAGCCGCGGTCTCGCTGGGGAGGCCGGGCGCTTCGCCGGTGTCCGGGGTGTGCAGGGGCTCGCCCGCGGGCGGGGCCCCTGCTGTCTTGGGGGTGTCGGTTTCGGGTTCGTTGAAGTCTGCCATGTTGATCCTCGGGGTCCTCGGAATCCTCGGGGGGAGAGAATACCCTTTCATCGCTGGTTTGCACGAGCCCCCCTCCATTATCCCCCAGATGCTCCAGACCGTCCGTCCGGGCTTGACGCTGGCAGGGATACGAAGTTAAAGTAAATGCGAGGTCGCCAGCCGATCTCGAATACGCAGGCAGATCGACAAGCGAGGGCTCACAGTACGGCATGTGACGCCCTGTCCTTACCCTAATCCGTGGCTTAAATTCCCTTCCGCGATGGCAAGGTCCGGGCGGGTGTGGTGGAGTTGTATCATTTCGCTTCGATTCGCTTTATGTCACAGCCAACTCTCCCCAGGCCGGAAGCGAACGGAAAGTTCCTGTATGCGGGCAGTGAGAAGCTCTTCATACGCGGCGTGACCTACGGCACGTTTCGGCCGGGGCCCGACGGCTCGGAAAGCCACGATCCGGCGATGGTCGAGCGCGACTTCGCGTCGATGTCCGCGCAGGGCATCAACGCCGTGCGCGTCTACACGGTCCCGCCCCGGTGGCTGCTCGACCTCGCGCTGCACCGGGGTCTGCGCGTGATGGTGGGGCTGCCCTGGGAGCAGCACGTCGCGTTTCTCGAAAGCGCCGCGACCGCCGCCGCGATCGAGGCCCGGGTGCGCGCGGGCGTCCGCTCCTGCGCCGGCCATCCCGCGGTGCTCTGCTATGCCATCGGCAACGAGATCCCGAGCTCCATCGTGCGGTGGTACGGCCGGCGTCGCGTCGAGGGTTTTCTCCGCCGCCTCTACCGGGCGGCGAAGAGCGAGGACCCGGCCGGGCTCGTCACCTACGTGAACTACCCGTCGACGGAGTACCTCGACCTGCCGTTCCTCGACTTCGCCTGCTTCAACGTGTACCTCGAATCGCGCCAGACCCTCGCCGCCTACGTCGGCCGGCTCCAGGTCCTGGCGGGGGACCGGCCGCTCGTCATGGCCGAGATCGGCCTCGACAGCCGGCGCCACGGGCTCGAAGCCCAAGCCGCGGCGCTCGACTGGCAGATCCGGACGGTGTTCGCCAGCGGCTGCGCCGGCGCGTTCGCGTTCGCCTGGACCGATGAGTGGCACCGCGGCGGCTTCGAGATCGAGGACTGGGACTTCGGTCTGACCGACCGCCAGCGCCGCCCGAAGCCGGCGCTCGACGCCGTCCGCCGCGCCTTTTCCGAGATCCCGCTCGCGCCTGGCCTCCCCTGGCCACGGATCTCCGTGGTCGTCTGCAGCTTCAACGGAGAGCGCACGATCCGTGCCTGTTGCGAGGCGCTGAGCCGGCTCGACTACCCCGACTACGAGGTCATCGTGGTCGACGACGGCTCGACGGACCGCACCGCGGAGATCGCCGGCGGCTTCGGGTTCCGCGTCATCTCGACTGAAAACCAGGGGCTGAGCAGCGCCAGGAATACCGGGATGAGGGCGGCGAGCGGGGAGATCGTCGCCTACACCGACGACGATGCACCGCCCGATCCGCACTGGCTGACCTTCCTCGCCTGGGGCTTCATGACCACCGATCACGCGGCGATCGGCGGGCCCAACGTCGCGCCCCCCGGCGACGGCCTCATCGCCGGCTGCGTCGCCCATGCGCCGGGCGGGCCGGTGCACGTGCTCCTCTCGGACACGGTGGCCGAGCACGTGCCGGGCTGCAACCTGGCCGTTCGCCGGCGCTGCCTGGAGGCGATCGGCGGCTTCGATCCGCGGTACCGGGCCGCGGGCGACGACGTCGACGTCTGCTGGCGCCTGCAGGAGCGCGGATGGACCATCGGCTTCAGCCCCGGGGCCATGGTCTGGCACCACCGGCGCAACTCGGTGCGCGCCTACTGGAAGCAGCAGCTTGGCTACGGCAGGGCCGAAGCCCTGCTGGAGCAGAAGTGGCCCGAGAAATACAACTCGCTGGGCCATCTCACGTGGCAGGGCCGGATCTACGGCAACGGCATCGCCCGGGCGCTCACCTCGTGGCGCGGCCGTGTCTACCAGGGCGCCTTCGGCAGCGCGCCGTTCCAGTCGATCTACCACCCGGCACCCGGGGTCATCGCCTCCCTCCCCTTGATGCCCGAGTGGTATGGGATCATCTTCGCGCTCGCCGCGTTCTCACTCCTGGGGCTGCACTGGGCGCCGCTCGCGTGGTGCCTCGTCCTGCTGGCGGCGGCGGCCGTCCCGCCCATCGCCCAGGCGCTGTTGAGCGCTGCGCGGGCGCGCTGGGCGAGCACTCCCACCAGCCGGAGATCCCGGCGCGAGCGGCTGGGGAGGTTCTTCCTCACGGCGTTCCTGCACCTGGTCCAGCCCCTCGCGCGCCTGACCGGCCGTCTGCGTCACGGCCTGACCCCGTGGCGGCGGCCGCTGCCGGAGCTCGCGGTCGTCATCCCGAGAACGACGACGCTCTGGAGCGAAACGTGGCGCGCTCCCGAGGACTGGCTCGCACGGATCCGCGAGACGATCGCCGCGACGGGCGCCGTGGTGCTCACCGGCGGCGAGTTCGACCGCTGGGACCTCGAAGCGCGGGGCGGGGTCCTCGGCTCCGCCCGGCTCCGCACGGCCATCGAGGAGCACGGCGCGGGCCGGCAGCTCCTGAGGGTCCGTTCATGGCCCAGGCTTTCATCCCTCGGCGTCCTGCTCGGGATCCTGCTCGGCGTGCTCGCCATCGCGGCGGCAGACGACGAAGCGTGGGGTGCGGTGGTCACGCTCGCCGGCTTCGCCCTCGTCCTGACCTCGCGCATCTGGGTGGAGAGCGCGTCCGCCGTGGCCGTCCTGCGCACTTCGGTGCGCGAGGTCGGGCGGGCCGTCGCCTCTGCGCAGGCCGTCCGGGAACCGGTCGCGGCGGACTTCCCGGCCGCAGAGGCGCTGGAGACCGTCGGCGCGCCGGCGGCGGATTGATCGGATTGAGGGGGAGAGAACGGCCGTGGACGAGCTCAGCTACCGCGTTTCCGAGGAAGGCGACCTGCCGGGCCTGCTGCGGCTGTGGGAGGAGGCGGGCTGGGGCAGCCTCTCGCCGGAACGATGGCGCGAGTGGTTCGTCGAGGGGTCGCAGGGGCCGTGCCTGATCACCGTGGCCGTCGATCCGCGCGGCGAGGTCGTCGCGCAGGAGGTCTTCGCGCCGTCGCGCGTCAGCGTGGCCGGCCGCGAGGTGCGGGCGCTCCGCTTCTCCGCCCCCATCCTGCGCCAGGAGCTCCGCGGCGAGTCGCTGCGCCGCAGCAGGCACCCGATGGTCGGGCTCTACAAGGCTGCGGCCGCGGCCGCCCGGGAGCGCGGGTTCGAGATCGTCTACTCGCTGCCGGAACCCGCCTGGCTGCGGGTCCTGCGGCTGGCCCCCCGGTTCGGCGAGACGCGTTTCGACGCCACGACCTTCGGCTGCGCCGAGCTCCCGCTCACGGCGGCGGCCCTCTCCCGGCTCGAGCCCTTCGCGCGGCGCGTGGAGGTGCAGCCCGTGGCGCGGTTCGGCGCGGAGTACGAGGAGCTGTGGCGGCAGGCCCGGCAGAGCTTTCCCATCGCCTGCGGCGTGGTGCGCGACGGCCCGTGGCTGACGTTTCGCAACTCGGGGCGGATCGCCCTTGAAATGCGTGACGCCGGCGACGGCAGCCTCGCCGGATATTCGGCGACGAAGCGGCAGACGGGGCTCCTCGCCGACGCGCTCGCCCGCCGCCCCGAGGATGTGACGGCCGTGATCGCGGCGACCGCGCTCTGGCTCGGGGCACAGGGCCGCCGTGACCAGCCCGGGGACGTCACTCACCTCAAGGCCATGCGGACGCCGGCACTCGATCCTGCCCTGCAGGCGCTCGGCTTCGCGCCGGTCGACTACAGGTTCGCGTTCACCTGTAACACTCTGGGCAGTGCTCTCGGCGGCGCGGCCAGCCCCGAGAGCTGGTACGTGATGCCCGGCGACTAAAAGAGACTGAAGACGACCGAGGAGGCTCCTTGGGACTCAAGTACCGGCTCGTACGCGAGGACGACCTCCCCGGCGTCCAGCGCCTGTGGCAGGAGGAGACGAACTGGGGCGGGCTCGCCGAGGAGCTGTGGCAGCGCCTCGTGGTGCAGGCGCCGGAGTGGGCCCGGGTCTCGGGCGCCGTCGCCACGGACGAGAGCGGCGCCATCGTCGGCCAGTTCGCCTTCGTGCCGTCGCTCGTCGCGGTGAACGGGCGCGAGGTCCGCGCCTTCCGCCCCGGCGCGCCCATCGTCTCGCGGTCGCTGCGCTTCCGGGACGCCCACCCTCTGAACCACCCGGCCGTGCGGATGTACAACTACGCGGTCAAGGCGCTGCGGGCGCGCGGAGACGGCCTGATCTACATGGTTCCCGACCCGCGCTGGCTGCGGCTCTTCAAGATGTTCCCGTTCCTCCATTGCGGCTCCTTCCCGCTCTGGCAGCTCCCCCTGCCGCTCGAGCGGCCGCTGACGTCCGGCGACGGCTACTCGGCCTCGCGGCTCGCCGCCCTCGACGACGCCCGCATCGACCGCCTCTGGGCGCGGGCCCGGCGGTTGTACGACTGCCAGGTGGTGCGCGATTCCCGCACTCTGGCGTGGAAGCTGAACGAGCCCGGCTACGAGGTCGTGGGCGTCGAGCGCGGCGGCGAGCTCGTGGGGCTGGCGGCGGGGCGCGCCAAGGGGGACCGCCAGTGGCTCCTCTGCGACGTCGTGACGGCCGATGCCGGGGATGCGCTGCGCGAAACCCTTCTCGCCGCCGTCAACGTTGCCCATGAAATTGCCCACGACAGGGCGCGCGAGCGCGCGGCCGCGGGCGGCGCCGCGAAGCCGATCCACAAGATCGCGGTGCTGACGACGCCGCTCATGGAGACGGCCCTGCGATCGCTCGGCTTCCAGCGCGGCCCGTACGATTTTCCCCTCGTCGTCCACGTGCTCGACCCGTCGCTCACCAGGCACGACGTCAGCCCGTCGCGCTGGTACGTGAGCGCCAACGATTGAAGCCCGATGCCGGATATAAGATGCCTGGATATAAAACGACGGTGGCGCACGAGCTGGGCAAGGACGAGGCCCTGGCCCGGCTGCGGGCCGCGGCGGCGCGGGCGCGGACCCTCGCGGATCTGAAAGGAGACTGGAAGGGCGACACCTTCGATTTCTCCGTCACCCTGCAGGGCCTGCGCATCGTGGCCCGGGTCACGGTCGAGGACGAGCGCTTGACCTTCGACGGCACCCTGCCGCTCCTCGCGATGCCGTTCAGGAGCTGGATCCCCCGCATGCTCCGCAAAGGCCTCGCGCCGGCGCCGGAGGCCGAGCCGCAACCGGCAGGCACGGAGGCGGCCCCGCCGGCGGTCCTTTTCCTCCACATTCCGAAGGCCGGCGGCCAGACCCTGGGCGAGATCGTCTACGCTCACACCCGGGATGAAACGGCCGTCGACGACGGCATCCTCAAGTCCGGGGTCGCATACCTGACCTACGGGTTCCTCAAGGAGCGCCCGCTCGCGGTCCCCGAGCACGTGCTGCCCCTCCTGCGGCGGGACGATCTGCGGGCCGTCATCGGACACTTCTGGTTCGGCCTGCACGAGCACGTGGCGCGGCCCGCGGTCTACGTCACGGCGCTGCGCGACCCGGTGGAGCGCGTCCTGTCTCTTTACTATTACACGCGGCTGCACGATTCGATCACCCTCGACGAATTCATTGCCGAGCCGCCGTTTCGCGAGGTCGACAACGATCAGACCCGCCGCATCGCCGGCGTCGATCCCGAGATCGGCGAATGCACGCCGACCATGCTCCGGATGGCGAAAGAGAACCTGCAGCGCTTCGCCGTGGCTGGCACCATCGAGCGCCTCGACGAGATGCTCGTGCTCCTGAAGCGCCGGCTCGGCTGGCAGGGCCCGGTCGTGGGCTACGCGAGGAACGTCAACCCGGAGCGTCCCGCCGCGGCCTCGCTGCCGCGTGCGACGATCGCGGCGATCCGGCGACGCAACGAGCTCGATTGCGAGCTGTGGCACTATGCGTCGCAGTTGATGGACGCAGCGATCGGCGCCGGGGGCGAGCCATGAGGAACCGGCTCCGTATCGTCGTCGGCGGTTATATCGGGCTCCTCCCGGCGGCGGGCGTGACGTGGGATTACGTCCAGTATCCCGCCGGCTTCGCCGCGCTCGGCCACGACGTCTTCTATGTCGAGGACACGCGGCTGTGGCCCATCTATCAACCGGCGGGGAGCGACTGGGGGGACTGCTCGGCCGCGGTGTCGCACCTCGCCGCGGTGATGGAGGCGTTCGGCCTCTCCGGCCGCTGGGCCTATCGCGACGAGGCCTCGGGCCGCTGCTTCGGGCTCGCGGAGGAGCGGCTGCGCGACGTGTGCCGGTCGGCCGATGTCTTCGTCAACGTCTCCTGCTCGACTTTCCTGCGCGACGAATATCGCGCCATCCCCCGGCGCGCCCTGGTCGACACGGACCCCATGTTCACGCAGGTTCAGTACCTGTCCCAGCAGATGTTCACTCCCGGCAGCCCGGGGCTGCGCGAGCTCGTCGACGGCCACACGCATCACTTTACTTTCGGCGAGAGCGCCGGGCGGCCGGAATGCCTCATACCCGATTGCGGCATCGCCTGGCGGCCGACGCGGCAGCCGATCCGGCTCGACCTCTGGCGGCCTCTGGAGCCGGTCCGCGACCGCGCCGCCGCCTGGTCGACGCTCATGAACTGGACCGCCGCCAAGCCGCTCCAGTACGGCGGCACGACATGGGGGCAGAAGGACGTCGAGCTGCGCCGCTTCTTCGCGCTGCCGTCGCTCGTGCCCGAGATCCCGCTCGCGGTGGCGGTGGGGCAGACCGGCGGCGCCGGCGCGCCGTTCCCGGCGGCGGCGGCCCAGGCGGCGGGCTGGCGCGTGCTCGACCCGCAGGTCTGCGCGCCCGATTGCGACGGATATCAGGCGTTCCTCGGCGGCTCGCGCGGCGAATTCTCGATCGCCAAGGAGACCTACGTGAAGGCGCGCACCGGATGGTTCTCGTGCCGCTCGGCCTGCTACCTGGCCGCGGGACGGCCGGTCGTCACCCAGGACACCGGCTGGCCGGCGCACCTGCCCACGGGACGCGGGCTCCTGGCATTCGATACACTCGCAGGCGCGGCCGATGCGCTGCGCCGGGTCGAGAAGGACCCGGCGGAGCACGCGCGGGCGGCGCGCGAGGTGGCCGAGGAGTTTTTCGACAGCGGACGCGTCCTCGCCTGCATGCTGCGCCAGATGGAAGGGAAGGAGATGGAAGGGAAGGAGCCGGCGACATGACGGACAGTATCGAGACGAGAGTGATCGCGGCGATCGTGAGATCGCAGGAGGTGGACCCGGGCAAGGTGACGCCGGCAGCGACGTTCGAAGAGCTGGGGATGAATTCGCTCGACGCCATCGCGCTGATCAACGATCTCGAGGAGGAGTTCGGCGTCGCCATCCCGAACGACGAGGCGATGGGCCTGACCAGCGTGGGCGAGGCCGTCGAGTGCATTCAAAGGCTGTCGCCGTGACCCACCGCGTAGCCATGATTCGCCGCGTAGCCATCACGGGGCTCGGCGCCATCACTCCGGTCGGCGAGGACGTCGCCTGCTTCTGGGCGAGCCTCTGCGCCGGCAGGAGCGGCATCGGCCCCATCTCGACGGTGGACTGCGCGCGGCTGCGATTCAAGAACGGCGCCGAGGTCGCGGGCTACGATCCGTCCCGTCATTTCTCGGACAAGGAACTGTCGCTGCTCGACCGCTTCGCGCAATTCGGTCTCCTCGCCGCCCGCGAGGCGCTGGCGATGGCGGCCGTCGAGTGGACGCCCCGGCTCCGCGACCGTGCCGCCGTCGTCACCGGCTCCTGTCTGGGCGGCAAGATCACCGAGGACGAGGCGTTCGCGGCGGTCTATGACGGCGACGGGCGCCGCGTGCACCCCTTCGCCATCCCGCGGGCCATGGCCAACGCCGGGGCCAGCCAGATCGCGATCGAATTCGGATTGCGAGGCCCGTCCTACACCGTCTCCACCGCTTGCGCCTCCGCCACGCATGCCATCGGACAGGCCTTCTGGCTCGTCCGCTCGGGAGCGGCCGAGATCGCGGTCACGGGCGGCAGCGAAGCGCCCTTCGCGCTCGGCCACCTGAAGAAATGGGAGGCGCTGCGGGTGGTGGCGCCGGACACCTGCCGGCCGTTCTCCCGCGACCGGCGGGGCATGATCCTCGGCGAGGGGGGGGCCATGCTGGTCCTCGAGCCGCTCGACGCGGCGCTCGCCCGCGGCGCGGCGGTGCTCGGCGAGGTGGCCGGGTTCGGCATGTCGGCCGACGCGCACCACGTCACCCAGCCCGCGGCCGAGGGGGCCGCGCTCGCCATCGCGGCGGCGCTCGCGGATGGCGGCCTGGAGCCCGAACAGATCGGCTACGTCAACGCGCACGGCACGGGCACACCGGTCAACGATCCGCTCGAGACCGCGGCGCTGCGCCTCGTCTTCCGCGAGCATGCCGGGCGCCTCGCGGTGAGCTCGACGAAGTCCATGCACGGCCATGCGCTCGGCGCCGCCGGCGCCATCGAGGCGGTGGCGACCGTCCTCGCGCTGCGCGACGGGGTGCTGCCGCCGACGGCGAATTTCACCGCCGCCGATCCCGAGTGCGACCTCGACGTCATCCCGAACGAGGCGCGGCGCTCGCAGGTCGAACATGCCCTCTCGAATTCGTTCGCCTTCGGCGGTCTCAACGGCGTGCTAGCTTTCAGGGCCTGGCGATGACGCAGCTCTTCTATCCCCTGACTCCGGGCGCGACGCTGCCGGACGACTGGTTTCCGGGGAAGATTCCGCTCAACGTCGTCGCGGGCGAGAACACCGTGATCGATTCGTCGTTCTGCTTCAAGCACTTCTTCGCTACCGGGACGGCCGGGCTGCGCGTCGGGAGCCACGTCACGATCTGGCGCACGTCGCTCGCCGCGGACGCCGGCGCCGTGATCGAGATCGGCGACTACTGCTATCTCGCCAACGCCTCGCTCGTCTGCACCGAGCGGATTTCGATCGGCTCCTGCGTGATGATTGCGGGTGGCGTGACCATCGCCGACTCCGATTTTCATCCCATCGGTCCGGCCGGCCGGATCGCGGACACCATCGCGCTGTCCGGGCGGGGCGACCGCTCCCGCCGGCCGGCGATCGACGTGCGGCCGGTGGTGATCGAAGACGGCGTGTGGATCGGCTGGAACGCGACGATCCTGAAAGGCGTGCGCGTCGGCGAAGGGGCCGTCGTCGCGCCCGGGGCGCTGGTGATCCGGGACGTGCCGGCGGGCGCCCACGTCGCCGGCAACCCGGCCCGCCCCCTGGAAGACACACTGTGAGCGACGCGCCGTTCCGACTCGAATACGACTGGTACGGCCGCGGCCTGCCGTCGAACCTGCGGATCGGGCGGGACGTGTACGTTGACACGGCCTACGGTTTCGCGCCGTTCCGTTCGCAGCGGACGCCGGGCCTGGTGCTCGGCGACGCCTCCGGAGCCTACGACCGGGCCACTTTCATGGTTGGCCCGCAGGGGACGGTCACGGTGGGCGAGTACACGGTGCTGAACGGCACCTGCCTCGTCGCCAACGATCGCATCACGATCGGCGCGCACTGCCTCCTCGCCTGGGGATCGGTGGTGACGGACACCTGGATCGGCGCCGGCTCCTCGCCCGCGGCGCGGCGGGCGCTGCTCCAGGCCGCCGCCCGCGACCCCGGGCGGCATCCGGGCGCGGTGGCGCCGCCGCGCCCGGTCACCCTCGAAGACAACGTATGGCTCGGGTTCGACAGCGTCGTCCTGCCCGGCGTCACGCTCGGCCGCGGCGCGATCGTCGGCTGTAAAACCATTGTCACCGCCGACGTCGCGCCGTACGAGGTCGTGGTCGGAGATCCCCTGCGGGTCGTCCGCCGGCTCGACGCGGACGACACCCGGGAGGCGCGGGAGCGGGCGCTTCTCGAATGCTCCCGCCAGTGATCTGATGATGGTAATCCGATGATCCTGACCGACCGGTTCGTCGCCGTCCACGAGCCCAAGACCGGCGGCACCTTCGTCACCTCCGCGCTCTTCCAACTCTTCGGCGCGCAATGGAACCTGCGCACCCGGCTCGCGAGCGCGCTCGGGTGGGACGTGGTCGCGCACGGCAAGTACGGCTCCTTCCGCTTCACCAACGACAAGCACGGCGGCTGCAACGAGATTCCGCCAGCCTGGCGCGGCCGGCCCATCCTCGCCTCGGTGAGGAACCCCTACGACCTCTACGTCTCGCAATATGAGTTCGGCTGGTGGAAGCGGCGCGAGTTTCTCTCCTGGTACCGCCGCGTGCCGGATTTCAGGCGCCGGTTTTCGCGCTTTCCAGACCTTTCGTTCCCCGAGTACATGGCGCTCGCGGACGCCGCTTTCCGGACGCTCCGCAATGATCGATTCGACGCCGGGCTCTACACGGAACAGTTCGTGAAATTTTATTTCAAGGCACCGGCAGAGGCGTACGCGCGGCTCGACGACGACTATATCACCGCGCAGGCGTACCGGCGGGACCTGCACGATCTCCGCTTCGTCAGGACCGACCGGTTGAATCAGGACCTCTACGATTTCCTGGTCGGCATGGGCTTCGACCCGCGCGACGCCGGGTTCGTCAAGGGGCTCGGCAGGATCCTGCCCCAGGGCAGGGGGCGCGCCGCGGACAAGGGCTGGGAAACCTATTACACCGCCGGCCTCAAGCGCTCCGTCCGCGAGCGCGACCGGCTCGTCTTCGCGATCTTCCCCTGCTTCGATGTCTAGGATCGCGATTCTCGGCTACGTCGTCCGCGGACCGCTCGGCGGCCTCGTGTGGCATCACCTCCAGTACGTCACCGGCCTGCGGGCGCTCGGGCACGACGTGCTCTTCGTCGAGGACAGCGACGACTATCCCTCCTGCTACGATCCCTCCCGCCACGTGGTGGACACCGATCCGTCCTACGGGCTGCGTTTCGCCGCCGAGGCCTTCGGCCGCGCGGGCGCGGCCGATCTCTGGGCGTTTCACGACGCCCACACGGGCCGCTGGCTCGGGCCCGCCGCCGGCCGCGCGCGCGGGTTCTGCGAGAGCGCGGACCTGGTCCTCAACCTGTCGGGCGTCAACCCTCTGCGCGACTGGACGGCCGCAGCGCCGGCCCGCGCGCTGGTCGACACCGATCCCGCCTTCACGCAGATCCGCCACCTGTCGGACCCGGCGATGCGGGAGCGCGCGCTGGGCCATACGGCGTTCCTGACCTTCGGCGAGAATTTCGGGCAGCCCGGCTGCTCGATCCCGGACGACGGATTGCCGTGGAGGCCGACGCGGCAACCGATCACGCTGGATGCGTGGGAGGTCACGGCCGGACCGGAGCCCGGCCCCTTCACCACCGTCATGCAGTGGGACAGCTACGCGGCCCGCGAGCACGGCGGGCGGCGTTTCGGCATGAAATCCGACTCGTTCGCGGAATTCATGGCGCTGCCCGCGGCGAGCGCGGAAACCTTCGAGCTCGCGCTCGGCACCGCCGCCGCCCCCCGCGACCTGCTGAGCGCGCGCGGCTGGCGCATCCGCGATCCGCTCGCGGTGGCACAGGATGCGTCGAGCTATCAGCGCTACATCCGCGCCTCCAAGGGGGAATTCAGCGTCGCCAAGCACGGCTATGTGATCAGCCGCTCCGGCTGGTTCAGCGAACGCAGCGCCGCCTATCTCGCGAGCGGACGACCGGTCGCCGCTCAGGACACCGGCTTCACCGTCTGGCTGGCGGCCGGCCTGGGCGTGGTGCCCTTCTCCACGCTCGCGGAGGCTGCCGACGCGGTGGCCCGGATCTCCGGCGACTATGCACGCCATTGCCGCGCGGCGCGGCAGATGGCGGCGGACTGTTTCGACGCCGCCAAGGTGCTGCCCGCTCTCCTCGAGCGGGCCGGGGAGACGAGCGGGTGACGGTCGCGTTGATCGATTGGAGCCATCTCCTCGAGGATTTCCTCGACAACCTCGGCGTCTCCTTCGAGGCCTTTCGCAACGAGATGACCGGAGGCTGGATGTTCGGTTATGTCGAAGCGCTGCGCTCCGCCGGGTGCCGCACCGTGCTCTTCTGCGTTTCCGCCCGCGTCGCTCAGGCCACGCGCTTCGCGCACGCGCCGACCGGCGCCACCATCTGCGTCCTCCCGGCGCCGGCGGGCTATCGCCGGGCGCGTCTGCGGATTCCCAATCCCTACGCCGTGAGCCTTGCCGAGGCGGCCGGCGAGCTGCGGGGCCCGCGCCGCTGGCTGGCGGCTCTCCTCAAGGAGCTGAGCCCGTACCTTGCCACGCCGCTGCGCGCGCTGGCCCGCGAGCTGCGCCGCGAACGGTGCGACGTGATCCTCTGCCAGGATTACGAGCACGCGCGGTTCGACGCCTGCGTGCTGCTCGGACGTCTGCAGCGCCTGCGGGTGTACGGGACCTTCCAGGGTGGAAACGGGCAACTGAGCCGCTTCGAGCGCCCGCTCCGCCCGCTCGCCCTGCGCGCCTGCTCGGGGCTCGTCGTCGGCTCCACCGTCGAAGCGGACCGCCTGCGCCGGCGATATCGCGTGCCGGCCTGCAAGATCGCACGCATTTTCAACCCTCTCGACCTGCGGCTGTGGCCCCCCGCCGATCGCAGCGATCGCGACCTGGCGCGCTCGGCTCTGGGAATTCCACGCGCAGCCCGCGTCGCGGCGTGGCACGGCCGCGTCGACCTCCACCGCAAGGGGCTCGACGTCCTCGCCGCGGCGTGGAGCGCGGTCCGGCGCGCCCGGCCCGGCCGCGACCTGCGCCTGCTTCTCCTCGGCACCGGCCGCGACGCCGCGGCGCTGCGCGCACTCCTCGGCGGCGATCTCGATTCCGGAATCCATTGGATCGACCGATACGTGAACGATCGCGAGGTGATCCGCCGTCATCTCGCGGCCGCGGACGTGTATGCCTTCCCCTCGCGCAACGAGGGTTTTCCCGTGGCGCCCGTCGAGGCCATGGCCTGCGGCCTCCCCGTCGTCGCGGCGGACGCTCCCGGCGTCGCCGACGTCCTCGGCGAGGGTGACGCTGCCGCAGGGATGATCGTGCCCGCCGGCGACGCCGCGGCCTTCGCGCGCGCGCTCGGCTCCCTGCTCGACGACGAGAGCCTGAGCGCCGGGCTCGGCGAGCGGGCGCGCCGGCGCGCCGAGGAGCGCTTCTCCCACCAGAGCGTCGGCCGCGAGCTGCGGGCTTTCCTCAGCGGAGACGCGCGATGAGCAAGGTTTTCGGGCTGGGCCTGAGCAAGACCGGCACCTCCAGCCTCGGGGAGGCGCTCAACCTCCTCGGCATCCGGACGATCCACTATCCCTGCGACGAATCGACTTTCGCCTGCCTGCGCAACGGGCGCTACCGGTTGCCGATCCTCGAGGACTATCAAGGCGTGGTCGACATCCCCGTGGCGCCATTCTACGCGCAGCTCGACGCCGAATATCCGGGCAGCCGTTTCGTGCTGACGGTTCGCGATCCCCAGGCGTGGCTGCGGTCGGTGGAGCTACACTGGGAGCTGATGATGGAGTGGTGGCACCAGTATCCTGACTTCAAGCGGTTTCAGGAATTCATCAGCGCGTGCGTGTACGGTTCGATCGGATTTTCCCGCGACCGGTTCCTCCACGTTTACGAGACGCACCGGCGAAACGTGGAGCAATATTTCAGCGACCGGCCGGGCGACCTGCTCGTCCTCGACGTCTGTGGCGGCGAGGGGTGGGAGGCGCTCTGCCCATTCCTCGGAGTCGAGGTTCCGGCAGCCCCGTTCCCGCACGCCAACGAGTGGATGCACCAGCTCCTGGCGGCCACCGCCGAGCTCGCGGCGGTGGTCCCGCCGGGCGAGTCGCTGGTGCTCGTCGACCAGGACGCTTTCGGCAGGGGCTTCGCCGCGGGCCGGCGAGCCGTCCCCTTCACCGAGCGGGAGGGCCGGTACTGGGGGCCGCCCGCGGACGGCGCGCAGGCCGTGGCCGAGCTGGTTCGCCTGAACGCCGCGGGAACCCGGTTCGTCGTCGTCGGCTGGCCGGCGTTCTGGTGGCTCGAACACTACCCGGAGCTGCGCGCTCACCTCGGAGAGCATTTCACCTGCGTGCTCGACACCGATCGCCTCAAGGTGTTCGAAGCATTATCCTTGAGACCATGAGAGCCATGATCCTGCGCTCGCTGGGGCCGGTCGGGGAGGACGGCGCCCCGCTCACGCCCGCGGAGCTGCCGGACCCCGTGCCCGGTCCGGGGGAGGTCCGCATCCGGGTGGCGGTCTGCGGCGTCTGCCACACGGAGCTGGACGAAATCGAGGGGCGCACGCCGCCGCCCCGTCTCCCCGTCGTCCCCGGCCATCAGGTGGTGGGCCGGGTGGACGCCCTGGGGGCCGGCGTGACCTCCCCGCGCGAGGGGGACCGCGTCGGCGTCGCCTGGATCTGGTCGTCCTGCGGCCACTGCAAGTTCTGCCGCGAGGGGAACGAGAATCTCTGCCCCGAATTTCGGGCCACGGGCCGGGACGCCGATGGCGGCTACGCCGAGCTGATGATCGCGCGGGCCGACTATGTCTACCCGATCCCGGAGATCTTCTCCGACGTCGAGGCCGCGCCGCTCCTCTGTGCCGGCGCCATCGGCTACCGCTCCATGAAGCTTTCGGGGTTGCGGGACGGCGAGCCCCTGGGCCTCACAGGCTTCGGCGCCTCGGCCCACTTGGTGCTCAAGATGGTGCGCCACCGCTACCCGAATTCGCGGGTCCACGTCTTCGCCCGGAGCGAGGGCGAGCGCGCCTTCGCCCGCGAGCTGGGCGCCGCCTGGGCCGGGGACGCGGCGGACGAGCCGCCGGAGAAGCTCGCCGCCATCCTCGACACCACGCCGGCCTGGCAGCCGGTCGTCGAGGCGCTCAGGAACCTGGAACCCGCAGGCCGGCTGTTGATCAACGCCATCCGCAAGGAGGAGCGGGACAAGGACGCCCTCCTGCGGCTCGACTACCCTCGCGACCTGTGGCTGGAGAAGGAGGTCAAAAGCGTCGCCAACGTCGCCCGCAGCGACGTGCGCGAGCTCCTGGCCCTGGCCGCCGAGATCCCCATCCGCCCCGAGACTCAGGAGTACCCTCTGGAGGAGGCGAACCGGGCCCTGCTGGAGCTCAAGGCGCGCCAGATCCGAGGGGCCAAGGTGCTGCGGATCGCATGAGACGGGAGATCGAGATCCGGTACGGCGACCTCTTCTTCAATGCCTCCGTAATCCACCGCGCCCGCCGGGGCGAGCGCGCGGCGACGCTACTCCGGCATGCCCACCGTGACCCGCAGCGCATCCGGGTGGACGTGGCGGCGGGCGGCGGTTTCGACGGCCGGGCGGTCGAGGGCTTCGAGCTCGGCTTTGCGGTGCTCGAAGTCGTCGAGGGGGAGGCCGTACTCTTCGGCTTCGATGAGCAGGTCGGCCCACTGGCGGGCGGTCTCGCGGCGGAAGGGCTCGCGGCCGAGGAGGTAGGCGCGAGCCTCTTCCAGCTCGGAGTCCTCGATGCCGTCCGCTACGAGGCGGGTGATCTCCTCGACGACGCCGCGCTCGGCCTGCTCGACGGTGGCCGGCGAGGTGCCCACGTAGGTCAGCAGGCGTCCGGCGTCGAGGCCGGAGCCGGCCACGGTCTGGGCGTAGGTGGTGTAGGCCAGCCCCTCGCGCTCGCGGATGCGGGCCGGGATGCGGCCGGTCAGCCCCGCGCCCGAGCCGAGGACGACGGCCAGCAATTCCAGGGCCGCGTAGTCCGGATGCCGGCGCGGTACGGTGAGGTGGCCGATGTAGAGGTGGGCCTGATCGCTGGCTTCGAGGGCGACGGCGTGCCGGGGGCCGAGGCCCATGGGAGCCGCCGGCGCGGGGTAGCGCTGGACGTCCGCCGGCGGCCCCCCGAGGAGCCGGGCGAGGCGCTCGCGCACGGCCTCCTCGTCCACCACGCCGGCCACGGCAGCCAGGATGCCGTGCGCCTGGGCCCGGTGGTGAAAGGCGGCGCAGTCGGAGGGGGTGAGACCCAGGAGGCTCTCCTCGCTGCCATGGGTGGGGCGGCTGCGGGGGTGGGGTGTATAGAGCTGCTCCAGGAAACCCCAGGCGGTCTTGACGTCCGGCTGGTCCGCCAGGCTCTCCAGCTCGGCCGCGGCCTGCCGGGCCGTCCAGGCGCAGCGATCGGCGGGGAAGACGGGATCGAGGAGGATCTCGGCCGCCCACTCCAGGGCCAGCTCCCAGTCCTTGGCCAGGGCGTCGACCGAGACGCCGATCGACTCGAAGTGGCCGGTGCTCTCCAGGGACATCCCCTTGCTCTCGGCCTCTTCGGCGATGCGCCGCCAGTCGCGGCTGCGGGTCCCCTCGGTGAGCATGCGGCCGGTGACCAGGGCCTGTCCGGGGAGGGCCTCCTCCCGCGCGCCGGCCTGCAGCCAGAGGCGGACGGCCACCACCGGCGCGCCCTCCACCCGCCGTACCCGCACGGTCGGCGCCGGCACCGTCCCGGGTCCCCCGGAGGGGATCGATTCGCGATCTCGTTCCATCGTCACCTCTCTCTCGCGAGCCCGGCGATCGCCGCCACGGCGGTCTCCACCTCGTCACGCGTATTGTAGTAGTGAGGCGACAGGCGGACCGCAGTGGGCGCTCCCGTGGCCGCGGCGTTGGGCGGGCCGTAGCCCACGGTGGCGGCGCTGGTGTTGATGCCAAGGCCGCGCAGGCGCTGGACGGCTTCGGCGGCCCGCCAGCCGGCGATCTCGGCGGTTACGATGGCGCACAGCCGCTCGCCGCGGTCCGCCACCTGGGCTCCGGGCACGGCCCCCAGCCGCTCCCGGGCGTGGGCCGCCAGCTCCGACGCCCGCCGGCCGCAGCGCTCGACGCCAGCCTCGACCGCGTAGCGGGCCGCCTCGCCAAGGGCCAGCACCAAGGCGTAGGCGAACTCCCAGTTCTCGAAGCGCCGGGCGCCATCCACCAGCTCGAAACGGTCGGGGCCGGCGAGCAGGGCTCCTGACATATCGATGCCGAGAGGGTGATCGCCGCGCTCCAGGGCGCGGTCCGAGACGTAGAGGAAACCGATTCCCCGCGGGCCGCGGAGGAATTTCCGCGCCGTCACCGCGAGGTAGTCGCAGCGCAGGCGGGCCGGGTCCACCGGCATCTGGCCCACGGCCTGGCAGCCGTCCACGACGTAGGGGACCCCCGCCTCTTCGCAGATCTCCCCCACCTCCTCCGCCCGCTGGACGAGGCCGGAGTTGGTGGGGATCCAGGTGAGGGATACGAGCCGGCAACGGGGATGGCGCACGAGCTGCCGCACGGAGCCGGGATCCACGCCTCCGGCCGGCAGCTCCTCGGCCCGCAGCACCTCGACGCCACGCCGCCGGGCGAGGGCCAGGTACATCAATTGATTCGAGGTGTAGTCGCTGCGGGTGGTCACCAGTGCATCGCCGGGCGCGAAGTCGAAGGCGGAGAGGGCCTGGGAGACGGCCACGGTGGCGTTCTCCACCAGGGCGACGTTGCGGGGGGCGCAGGCGAGGAGGCGGGCGAGGTGCTCGTAGACCGCCGCCACGCGCGGCGCCGCCTCGTCCGCCGCCTCATAGCCGCCGATCTCGGCCTCGCGCCGCAGGTGGCCGATGGCCGTCTCGGTCACCGGCCGCGGCGGCAGCGAGGCGCCGGCGTTGTTGAGGTGCAGCCGCTGGGCGCACCCCGGGGTGTCCCGGCGCCAGCAGGCGACCTGCTCGTCGGTGATGAGGTCGTCGGTCACAGTTTCGGCAGCGACCATCCCACCACCCCTCCCCGCTCGGGACGCAGGTAGCGGCCGGCGACCTCGAGGAGGCGGTCGGTGCCGGTGGCGAGGAGCTGGTCCAGGTGACGGTCGAGGTGCTCGAGGTCGAAGACGGCCAGGGCCAGACCGGCGGAGACGGCCTGCTGGTGGACTTTCTCGTGGCCGAACACCCAGTCGGCGGCGGCCATCTGCTTGCAGCGCTCCACTTCCTCCTCATCCGGTGGACGGCTGAAGACTTCGGCGATCAGCTCCAGGACGCGGGCCTCCACCCGGGCAGGCTCGACGCCGGGCACCACCTCGGCCGCCAGGGTCATCAGGCTGGCATCCAGCCCCTCGGAGAGGTCGGCGGCGGCCCACACGCAGAGCTGCTCCTCTTCCACCAGGGCGTGCTGGAGGCGGCTCGTGCGGCCGTCGCCCAGCAGGGTCGAGGCCAGGCGCAGGGCCGGATGGTCCGGGTGCGAGCCGGCGGGCGCGGGCAGGGCGATGAGCAGCCGGGCCACCTCGCCCTTGCGCCGCTCCAGGCGCTCCAGGGAGGTGGGCAGGACGGCCGGCGGCGACGGGCCACGGCGCGGGGCGGCGCCCGCGGGCAGGCGGCCGAGGGTGCGCTCGACGGCGTCCAGGGCCTCGTCCCCCTCGTCTCCATCGGCGCCAAGATCCCCGGCCACCACCAGCACGGCGTTGTCCGGCCTATAGAAGCGGCGGTGGAAGTCGCGCAACACCGCGCCGTCGGTGGCCAGCAGCTCGTCGCGCGTGCCGAGCACCGGCCGGCCGTAGGGGTGGCCGTCGAACAGGCGCTCGTGGACGGCCATCTCCAGGGAGTCCCAGGGCTCGCTGTCGTACATGGCGATCTCTTCCAGGATTACCTGCCGCTCGCTCGCCACGTGCTCGGGGTCGAGGGTGAGGCTCGCGATGCGGTCGGTCTCGATGGCCAGCGCCTCGGTCCAGCGGTCGGCGGCGAAGTTGAAGTAGTAGACCGTGCCGTCGTGGCTGGTGAAGGCGTTGTTGACCCCGCCCAGGGCCTGGGTGATGCGGTCGATCTCGCCGGGCCCGTAGCGCCCCGAGCCTTTGAACATCATGTGCTCGAGGAAGTGGGCGACGCCGCCGTGGCCGGCGGGTTCGTCGCGGGTGCCGGCGCGGTAGAAGAGGGCCGAGGTCACCACCGGCGCCTGGCGGTTGGTGAGCAGGCAGACGGTGAGGCCGTTGTCCAGGCGCTCCAGCCGGATGCGGCCGGGGAGCGACTTGAGGCTCGGCGGCGCCTCCAGCACGGCGTGATGATGAGGACGGAAGCGCTTATTCACCGTCTCCTCCCTGATTGAGGACCACGTCGATGCGCTCGCGGTCCTTTTCTGCGGTCGGTATGACCTCGACGAGGAGGTCCTGCCGGCGATGGCCCGGCGCCACGATCGACACCCGGTGCCGGCCTTGAGGCAGCTCCAGCCATTCCTTGGGATGGAAGACGCCGCCGCCGAAACGCCGCGCCGCGCCCACCGGCTGGCCGTCCACCAGCACCTCGGCGAGCGGCGGCCGGACGCGGAAGGCCACGGCCTCGCGCACCCGCACCACCCGCAGGTCGGTGGCGTCGACCTGCTCGGCGGCGCGCTGGCGGAGTTGGGCGAAGATCGGGGTCGTGCCGCCGGCGGCGCTGGCCTCGACGGCGATCTTGAGCTCGTGCATGCCATCCTTCCTGACCTTGACCAGATAGGTTCCCGGCCCGGGGAAGGTGTAGGTGCGGGCGCCCTTCTGGCCGCTCCACTCCTCGGCCGTGCCGATCACCCGGCCGTCCACCAGGACGAAGGCGTCCGGCGGCGAGATGCGGAAGGTCACCTCGAGGCCGCTGCGGACGGTGCGGTCCGCGGCCTGGGAGGCGGGGGCCGGCGCTGCGGGCTCCGGCTGGGCCTCCGCCGGTGCCGCCGGAGCCGGGGCCGGGGCGGGAGCGGGAGCGGGAAAGGACGGTGCGGGGGCGGCCGGCTGCGGCACCGGGACCGGGACACGGTCGTGCGGCCGCGCCCTGTCCGGGGCGGGCACCGGCGGCGGCGCGGTCCGCACGGGCGACGGCGGCGGCGACGGCGATGGCGAGGGTGAAGGCGAAGGCGGGGGCGGCGACGCCGGCGGGTTCGACGCCGTTCTCGGCTGCGGCGGCGGCGCGGGCGTGACCTCCTGAGCCGGGCTCGACCGGGCCATCTGCGACAGCCGGGGCTTCACCCAGCGGTCCCAGGCATACCAGGAGCCGCCCGCCACCGCGGCCAGCATCAGCAGGACGAAGACGGCGACGAAGATCAGCGGCCCCTTCGAGCGGCCCGCGGCACGGACCGGCGGCGGCGGTGGCGGCGGCTCGGCGGGCGGGGCCGCCGGCTGCCGGCTCGGGGTGGTGGCCGGCGAGGCCGGCACCGTGCTCTGCGTAGGCGGCACGCCGGAGAGGAACGGCGGCGGCGATTGCGGGGGCAGTCCGGGGACCGGCGCGCCGGTCGAGGGCTTGCGGGGGAGGACGAAGGTCTCCTCCAGCAGGGCGGCGCCGGCCGGGGCGGACAGGGTCTCGTCCGACAGCTCCGTCTCGATGACGGCGAGCTCGCGGGCGACCTCTCCCGCCGTGGCCAGGCGTTCGTCGCGGTCCTTGGCGAGCATGCGGCGCATCAGCGCCTCCAGGCGGGGCGGCACGGCGCGCAGCTCGGAGATGGGCGGCGGCTCCTTGTGGAGGATCTGATAGACCAGGGTGGTGATGGTGTCGCCCTCGAACGGCCGCTTGCCGGAGAGGATCTCGTAGATCACGACGCCGAGCGAGAAGACGTCGCTGCGGCCGTCGAGGTCCTCGCCCTTGATCTGCTCGGGCGACAGGTACTGGGGGCTGCCCATCACCGAGCCGGCCATGGTCAGCTCGGTGCTCTGGCCGGCCATCTTGGCGATGCCGAAGTCGGCCACCTTCACCCGGCCGACGCGGTCGAGGAGGATGTTGCTGGGTTTGATGTCGCGGTGGACGATCCCCTGACCGTGGGCGAAGTCGAGGGCCTCGGCGGCCTGGCGGGCGATGCGCAGCACCTCGCGCAGCTTGAGCCGGTCGCCGGAGTCGAGGCGGGCGGCGAGGTCCGTGCCCTCGACGTACTCGAAGGCGAGATAGAGGAGCCCCTCGGCCTCGCCGGCGTCGAAAAGGGTGACGATGTTGGGATGGAGGAGGCGGCCGGCGGCGCGGGCCTCGCGCAGCAGACGCTTCTTGCGGTCGTCGATCTCCTGCGGCCGGCCGACGAGGCGGACGGTCTTGATGGCGAGCTGGCGGTCGATCTGGGGGTCCTCGGCGAGGTAGACCTCCCCCATGGCCCCGGCGCCCAGGAACCTGACGATGCGATAGCGGCCGACGCTGCTGCCGGCCTCCAGCCCGTTCACGGCTCGTCCTGGTCCTCTCCCGGCGACTCCTCCAGGGGCTCGCCGGCCTCCTCCCCCTCCTCACCCGTGGCGATGTCCTCGCGCGAGTCCAAGAGGGCGCGCGCCTCCTGGGCCTGCTCCGATGGAACGCGAATGCGGATCTCCGACAGGTCTCCGAGATCCGTCGGCAGCTCGCTGACGTGCAGGGACTCGGCTTCAGCTTCGATGCCGCTGCTGTTGAGGAACCCCACGACGATGGTGGCCTCCTCCGGGGTGCCTACCACTTTGACGATTTCCCACTCTTCCGGCTCTGCGGCCATTCAGTCCTCCCAAGCATGAAGCAGGATCATAGCGCAGGCGTGGCGGACGGACGCCGCGGACCGGCTACGCCAGCAGCGACGCCGCGTGCCGGGCGGCTCCCAGCAGGGCCGCCCGGTCGTTGAGGATGACGCGCACCGGCACCTTCTCCAGGAAGGGCTTGAAGCGGCCCTTGTCGTGGAAGGTCGCGAGGAAGCGGCCGCCGGCGAGGCGCCGGAGGTGCTTGGGCGCGATCCCGCCGCCCAGCCAGAGACCGCCGGTGGCCGTGCCCAGCAGGGCCAGGTTGCCGGCCACGGCGCCGAAGATGGCGATGAAGACCTCCAGGGCCCGGGAGCAGAGGGCACAGCGGCCGTCCGGCTCCGGCAGCCCCGACTCGCCGATCACCGTGGCCGGGTCCTCCCCGGCGGCCAGGCGCTCGCGCACCTGCGGGCTCTCCGGCAGCTTCACGACGTCCCGCAGGTATTGATAGACGTTGTACAGGCCGGGACCCGAGAGCACGCGCTCGACGCTCACCCGGCCGCCGAGGCTCTCCCGCAGGTGGCGCAGCAGGCCGATCTCCTCCTCGGTGCGGGGGGCGAAGTCCACGTGACCGCCTTCGGAGGCGACCGGCACCCAGCGGTCGCCGACGCGGGGGATGAGGGCCATCCCCAGACCCGTGCCTGGGGCGATCAGGGCGCGGTTTCCTGTCTCCTTCGGAGCTCCCTCCTGGAGGATCTTCACTTCGTCCTCCGCCAGCGCCGGGATCCCCTCCGCCGTGGCCACTAGGTCGTTGATCAGCGCCACCTCCGGTATCCTGGCCTCCCGGGCCAGCGCCGCGCCGTCCACCACCCAGGCGAGGTTGGGGGTGCTCACGCGGTTGTCCTCCACCGGGCCGGCGATGCCGAAGCAGGCGGCCTGGAGGCCGCCCGCGACCGGCGGGCCGGCGGCCAGGAAGGCCTCTACGACCGCTCCCAGGCCCGGAAACTGCGGGCTGTGGTACTGGGCGGAGCGCCTGAGCCGAGGCTCGCCATCCACCACCTCGAAGAGGCCGAGGTTGCTCTTGGTGCCACCCACGTCCCCGGCCAGGATCGTCGTCAACGGGCCTCCTCCAGGGCCTGCCGGACCGCCGCGAGCCCCTTGGCGTCGTCGCTCCCGAGCTGGACGCGCAGCACGGTGCGCCCCCGCTGCTCCAGGGCCTGGCGGTCGCCTTCGGCCTGGGCGCCGATCAGAGTGCCGAAGGTGTAGGAGGTCTCGGGCACGGCCAGGTCCTCCGTGGGCTGGTCCACGAGCTGGAGGAAGCGGCAGCGGTCCGTACCGCCCTTGTGGAGCTGGCCGGTGGAGTGCAGGAAGCGGGGGCCGTAGCCCACGGTCACGGCGAGCCGGGTCCTGGCGTGGAGGCCAGCCTGCAGCGCGCTGAGCGTCGCGGTGGTCTCCGGCCGGGGCGGCAGGTAGGCGTGAAGGCCCAGGTAGTCCCCCGCCCTGGCGCCGCCCAGCCAGCCGGCCACGGCGGCGCCGAGGGCCTTGGCGGCATTGGCGTCGGAGGCGTCGACGGCGCCGCCGCCGGTCTTGAGGGTACCGGCCGCGGCCTGCTTCATGGCCTCGTTGGCCAGGGTCTTCGCAAGCTGCACGTCGGGCTGATCGAAGGGGTTGAGCTCCAGCACGGCGCCGGCGGCGGCGGTGGCCACCTCCCAGCGGAACATCTCGGCGCCGAGGTCGTAGCGGTCGGAGAGCCTGAAGCGGCCCACGGGATGGCCGGCGCTCTCCAGGGCTTCGAGGCGCTGCTCGATGGCGGCGGAGTCGTCCCCCTGGAGCAGCAGGGCGGCGAAGAAGCGGTCGTCGCCGTAGGTCTCCGGCGGCCCCAGGGGCTCGCCCACGACCGGCACGATGCCCCGGCGCTCGCCGCCGGCCAGGATGGTCTTGCCCGTGCTCTCGGCGATGAGCTGCTCGATCCACTCGGGGAACGTCGCCAGGGAGTGAGAGGTGACGAAGGTGACCTTGTCGCGCCCGGCGCGGGCCAGCTCGCCCATCGCCGCTCCCAGCCGCAGGCCGGGGTTGTCCGCCGCGGCCACAGTGCCATGGCAGGCCTCGGCCATGCCGCGGCCGCGGGCGAGGAGCCTGCCGGTGTCGACGCCCAGGAGGGCCGCCGGCACCAGGCCGAACGGCGTCAGGGCGCTGTAGCGGCCGCCCACGTCCTCGGGCGCGTTGAACACCTCGCGGAAACCGCGCTCGCGGGCCAGGGTCTGGAGCGGCGTGCCGGGATCGGTCACCGCCACGAAGTGCCTCCCCCGCTCCGCCACCCGCGCCAGCTCCTTCCAGAAGAAGTAGAAGAAGGAGTGCATCTCGGTCGTCGTGCCCGATTTGCTGGACACCACGAACAGGGTCTTCTCAGGCTCGAGCCGCCGGGCGAGGGCGCGCACGGCGTCGGGATGAGTGCTGTCGAGGACGGTGACCGCCGGATGGCCGAAGGCGGGGCCGAAGGTCCGCGCATAGACCTCGGGAGCGAGGCTGGAGCCCCCCATGCCCAGCACCACGGCGTCGCGGATCCCCTCCTGCGCCACGTCGCGGGCGAAGCGCGACAGCCGCTGCACCTCGGCTGTCATGGTATCCGGCAGGTCGAGCCAGCCCAGCCGATTGGTCAGCTCCGGGATGGGCTCCGGCGACCAGAGCGTGTGATCCTTCTCCCACAGCCGCCTGCCGAAGGCTGCCTCCTGCCAGTGCGCGAGCCGCGCGTCCACCGCCGCGGTGTAGCTCCCCAGTCGCAGATCTCCTCGTTCGCTCATCCTCTCCTCCTTCCCTCAGCGTCCCCTACCTTATCAGGCCCTCGTCACCCCGGCTGTTCGCGAGCTTTCAGCCCAGGCGGCGAGTTGTGGCGAGCTGCGATATCTGACCCGCAGGGCTTTCCTCTGAGCCAGGGAGATGGTATCTTTTCGCGGCTTCAGGAACCTGGAGGAAGGTCGCCGTCATGCCCTCGATGGCCCACGAGATCCTCGTGGATCTCTTCAAGAACCGCCCCTCGCTCGCCGCCGAGATCCTCGCCGAGGTGCTCGGCGTCCCGCTGCCGGCCTATACCGAATCCCGCCTCGCAGCGACCGACTTGACCGACGTCCAGCCCGCCGAATACCGTGCCGACGTCGTCGTCGTCCTTCTGGACCGCGACGTCCCTGTCCGGGTGGTCATCGTCGAGGTGCAACTGGCGGCAGATCCCAGGAAGCGCTTCAGTTGGCCGGTCTACGTGGTCGGCGCGCGGGCCATCCACGGCTGCCCCGCGGACCTCCTCGTCGTCGCGCTCGACTCAGCCGTCGCCCGGTGGTGCGCAGAACCGATCGAGATCGGCGTTCCCGGTTTCGTCCTGCATCCGCCGGTGCTGCACCGCACCGCCGTCCCGGTGGTGACAGACCTGGAGGAAGCGGCCAGCCGGCCCGAGCTCGGGGTGCTCTCCGCGATGGCGTACGGCGAGACCGACCAGGGAGCGACCATTGCCGCCGCAGTGCTGCCCGCGATCCAGGGGCTCGACGAAGACAGGGCCAGGTTGTACTACGACCTCGTGTACAATTCCTTGAATGAGGCGGCTCGCCGCGCCATGGAGGCGATGATGAAGGGCTACGAATACCAGAGCGATTTCGCGAAAAAGTACGTCGCCGAGGGACGCGCCGAGGGACGCACCGAGGGACGCACCGAGGGACGCACCGAGGGACGCGCCGAGGGGCGCACCGAGGAGGCGGCGCGCAACCTGCTGGCGGTGCTTCGGGCCCGCGGCATTGCGGTGCCGGAAGCCGTCCGCGAGCGCATCCTGGCGCAGAAGGATCCGGAGCGGCTGGAGCGCTGGCTGGAGAAGGCCGCAGTCGCCGCTTCGGTCACCTCGGTCCTCGACGAGCCGAACTGAGATCCCTTAAACCTCGCCTTTCCTTTTCACCTTCCTCACAAGGCCCTCGCGAAGGGCGTGCTACCATCCGCCGTCGAGAGAGGGAGCGATGCGGAGAGCGCTGAAACAGAACCTCGGCCTGGCCTGTGCCGTCCTGCTCCTGGTGGCCGGCTGCGGTGCCCGGGGACGGGACTACAAGGTGCGTGCCCTGGTGGTGCAACCTCCCGATCCCGCCAATCCCGCCGGCGGCCTGTACCTCTACCACGAAGCCATCGACGACTGGCTGGGACGGGACGGCAAGCGGGACGGCATGGACCCCATGGCCATGCCGTTCCCGGTGGCCAAGGGGGTCCCGCTCTCAGGGCTCGCGGCCAACGACAAGGTCGAGGTCACGCTCCACGTGGACTGGCAGGCGGACCGGGCCGTCGAGATCACGCAGCTCCGCAAGCTCCCTCGCGACACCCGGCTCGACTTCCGCGCGGCCCGGCCGTCGCCCAAGCCGTAGCCATTCGATCCGATCTCAAGGAGGATGTATGCCCGTACGCAAAGCGAATGCAGTCTGGGAAGGGAGTCTCAAAGAGGGACATGGCACGGTGAAGCTGGGCAGCGGCGCCTTCGAGGGGCGCTACTCGTTCGGCTCGCGCTTCGAGGAGGCGGGGGGCACCAACCCCGAGGAGCTGATCGGCGCCGCGCACGCCGGCTGCTTCTCCATGGCCCTCGCCGCCGGCCTCGGCCGCGCGGGCTTCTCGCCCAAGCGCGTCGCCACCACCGCCAAGGTGCACCTGGAGAAGGTCGGCGAGGGTTTCAAGATCACCCGCATCGAGCTGGAGAACGAGTCCGAGGTGCCCGGCATCGACGACGACGCCTTCCAGGAGGCCGCACGCAAGGCCAAAGAGGGGTGCCCCGTCTCCCAGGCCCTGGGCGGCGTCGAGATCACCCTCACCGCCCACCTCGCCGGCTGATCTCCCCGGTTGATCGCCCTCCGGCAGGGGCTCCGGCCCCCGCCGGTCCGCTTTCGAGAAATATAGCCGCACCTCTATTTTCTCCTTGACTTCTCTCTTTTACGCCCATACCCTCCCCTTACACTCACCCTCGTTGTAGAAGGAGCAGTTCATGGCTTGGAAAAGAGACGATCCTCCCGCTCACAATCCTGAACCGTCGCCCGCGGCCCCGCCGCGCCCCGCCGCGCCCGCGCCATCGCCCGCGCCGGCACCGGTGGCGAGCCCCAGCAGCAGCAGCAGCGAGCCGCCGCGGCGGACGGACCGCGCCACGATCGGCCCATCGATCTTCATCAAGGGCGACCTCTCGGGCGAGGAAGACCTGGTGATCGAAGGGCGCGTCGAAGGCAAGGTGGACCTCAAGCAGAACAACGTGACGATCGGCAAGAACGGCAAAGTGAAGGCCGACGTCTTCGGCCGGGTGGTGACCATCGAGGGGGAGGTGACGGGCAACGTCTTCGCGCGGGAGCAGGCCATCCTGCGCCAGGCGGGCGCGATCTTCGGCAACATCCAGGCGCCGCGGGTGATCCTGGAGGACGGCTCGCGCTTCAAGGGCAGCATCGACATGGAGGCCCCGAAGGAGACCGGCGCTCCAAACCGGGACCACCGGAGCGAGCCGAGCCGCGCAGAGCCGAGCCGGGCGGAGACCGCGGGAGTGAAGGCCGGCGTCTGATGAGCTGGTTCTCACCTCGCGGCAGCAGTCCCCGCAAAGAGCAGCAGGGCCGGGGGCAGGCTCTCGCCGAGCCGGACGTCCATCGCTCGCTGGCTCTCGCAGCGCTCTTCGACGAGATTCGCGGACGGAAGGTGCAGGTGCTGGACCTGGGCCCGGCCGTCGGCTCGAACGTGGAGTTCCTCTCACAGTTCGGCTGCAAGCTGTACATCGAAGACCTCTACGCCGCCCTCTCCTCGCGCACGTCGTCGGGAGAGGGCGACCTCGCCGGTCCCGAGTTCTTCGCCGAGTTCCTGGCGGTCCCGGACGACACCCGCTTCGACGTCATCTTCGCCTGGGACCTCTTCAACTATCTCCATCGCAAGGAGCTGGTCCACTTCGCCGCGCAGCTCCGGCGCCACTGCGATCGCGGCGCGCGGCTGTTCGCCCTGATGTCCATCCTCAAGACGATGCCGGCCCAGCCCTTCCGCTTCAAGATCCAGGACGAGCAGCACCTGATCTACGAGCGGCGGACGTCCAACGAGCGCCCGTCGCCGCGCTACGCCCCGGCGGAGATCACCGACACCTTCAAGGGGTTCCGCGTCGACCGCTCGTTCCTGCTGCGACACGGCATCCAGGAGTTTTTGCTGGTCAAGGATTGAACCACCCGCCCTCCTCTCCCTTAGGAGAGGGGGGAGGGGTTGGCCCCCTTCCAGATCACCACGTGGGCCCGGGCGATCTCGCGACGGAACTCCTCCGGGATGCGCGCCCAGTCGAAGACCTCCACCAAGATCGGGATCTCGCTCTCCGAGAAGGCTTCGCGCAACTCCCAAAGATCGCGCTGCGGCCGGCCCAGGTCCTCCGGGTTGCGCACCACGAGGTCTAGGTCGCTGCCTTCATGAGCCCGGCCGTTGATCCGGCTGCCGTAGGCCCAAACTTCGGCCGCGGGAACGTGGGAGGCGAGCAGATGTCGCACGTCCGCGAGGTAGTCCGGAGGCAGGTCAAGAGTCGGCATGGTCCAGCTTCTCCCGCAGGATGGTTTCCAAGGCGCGCGCATCGGCGAGGAAAGCCGGCATCAGCGCCAGCGTATCCTCGGCAAAACCTTTGCCGTAATCGTGCGCCGTGTTGTTCCGGTTGTCGCGATAGGCAAACCAGCGCGTCACCTCGGCGGCGCTCAGAAGGCCGTGCTTGGCGGCGTGGCGCAGCACGTCTTTGTAATTGAGCTCGTCCACGGAACGCGGGCTGCCGGTATAGGCCTTGAGCGCCTTCCGCAAGAGCTTGCCCGCAGTCTCCAGTGTCAGCTCGAAGCCCTTGACTACCGCATTGCGAAAAATCTCATAGTCGATGCTGTCTGCATCAGCCTGCCGCAACAGGTCGAGCGAGCTCTCCAGGGTCTGGATGCATCGGGCGTACTGAGTGGTGCTCAAGCTCATGATGGGCAGATTCTACACGGGGCTCAGGGCTTTCACCGCCCGTACACCGCGTCCACCACCTCGCTCACCCGCACGCTGCGCTCGATCTCGGAATCGAAGCGGTTCGATTCCGCGAGCCGCCGTGCCCAGTCGAGGATGGCGCGGCCCAGCCAGTCGCGGGACTCGCGGACGACTACCTCGCCCGCACGGCCGTCGAAGCGCGCCAGCTCGAAATCGTAGAAGCTGCCGTCGACGTTGTGGAATTCAGCTCCACCCCCGGTGCCAAAGGCGGCGGCACGGATCACACAGTCGCGGCCGGCGTGAGCGTTCCAGGAGACGGCCAGGGAGGCCACCGCGCCGCCAAGATCGCCGCCGAAGTCGATCATGGCGCCGGCGAAGTCGTCCACGCCGCCCCCCGCGAGCCGCTCGCCCTGGCGGAAGACCGCGCCCCGCGTCCCGCGCACCGGCGGATCGTCCAGCAGCCAGAGGGCGAGGTCGATCAGGTGCACGCCGAGGTCCATCAGTGCGCCGCCGCCCGCGAGGCGCGGGTCGAAGCACCAGGGCTTGTCCGGCCCATAGGCGTTGTGGAAGACCAGCTCGAGGCTGAAGACGCGCCCCAACTCGCCGGACGCGACAAGCCGGCGCAGCTCGCGGGCGCCGTCGGTGAAGCGGTAGGAGTAGTCAACGCCCAGGAGACGGTCGGCGGTGCGCGCCGCCGCGACCATCCGGCGGGCCTCCCCGGCGTCGAGGGCCAGGGGCTTCTGGCAGAAGACGGCGAGCCCCCGCTCCAGGGCCGCCACGGTCTGCGGCGCGTGGAGGGAGTTGGGGGTGGCGATCACGATCCCGTCCAGCTCCAGCTCCGCCGCCTTGTCCATCAGATCGTCGAATTCGGCGCGGCGACTCGCTTGCGGGTGGGCGTCGCCGATCTCCGCCAGCCGGGCGGGCGCCGCCTCGCAGAGGGCCGCCACCTCGGCGGCACCGGCCGCGGCCAGGGCCTGGAGCCGCATGGCTCCGATCCAGCCGAGGCCCACGAAGCCCAGCCGCGGCGGCCTCACCGGCCGGGCTCCGGCACGACGACCGACTTGAGGAAGCCCTCCGGCCGCTCCTCGGCCATGGCGAAGGCGCGGTTGATCTCGGCGAGGGGAAAGGTATGGGTGATGAGCGGCGCGAGGTCGAGCCCGCCGGCGGCGAGGAGGGCGACCCCCTCCCTCATCCCCCGGAGGTAGACCTCGGTGTCCCGCTCGTGGGCGTTGACGACGTCGAGCCCGCGCCAGTTCCAGAGCTGCATGTTGACCGTGCGGGGGCCGTCCTGGTGGTAGCCGGCGACGATGAGCCGGCCGCGGACCCGGGCCAGCTCGGCACCCAGGTCGAGCGGTCTCTGCCGGCCCGTGGCCTCGATCACCACGTCCGCCAGCCGGCCTCCGGTGGCCTCTCCCACCCGGCCGTGGACGTCCTCGTCATAGGTGAGGGCTTCGTCGATCCCCAGCCACGCCGCCATCTCCGGCGCCAGCCGCCGGCGGGAGACGGTGATCACCCGGCCCGGCCGGGGCGCGCCCGGAGCCCGCAGGAGCTGGAGAAGCAGGGCGCCGAGGAAGCCGGTGCCGAGGAGGACCACCACGTCCCCCTCCTGGATGCCGGTGCGACGGGCGACGTTGACCGCGCACGCCATGGGCTCGCCCAGCACGATGCGGCCGTCGAGGGCGGGGGGGAGCCGCACGGCCTCGGCGGCCTGGACGACGACGGACTCGGCATAGGCGCCGTAGGTGAGGGCCGTCACCGGATCGCCCACGGCAAGGCCGGAGACCCCCGGCCCCACGGCCTCGACGGCGCCGAACACCTCGTGCCCGGGAGCCCCCGGCGCCATGGGATAGGCGAGCCCCTGGATCCCCTTCCACGGCCCCATGTCGGAGCCACACACGCCGCAGCCGCGAACCTTGAGGAGGATCTCCCCCTCGCCGGGCGCGGGCGGCTCCATGGCCTGGACGGCGAACCGTCGCGGTGCTTCGAGAATGGCGGTTTGCATTGACTCCCTCCCCCACCTGAGCCAACATGCCCCGGTGTCCGCCTCAAGTCTATCTCTCGCAGGGCCGGGCTCCTGCCATCGCGCCGCCCTGGTCGTCGCCCATCCCGGTCACGAGCTGCGGGTCCACCGCTGGCTCGAGCTGACGCGCCCCCTCGTCTTCGTGCTCACCGACGGCTCGGGCAACCACGGCGTCTCCAGGCTCGACTCCACCACGGCCCTCCTCGGCCGGGCGGGGGCCACCCCGGGCTCGATCTATGGCCGGCTCTCCGACCGCGACCTCTATCGGGCGCTCCTCGGCGGCGACCTCGGCCTGTTCTCCGCCCTGGCCGAGGAGCTGGCTCGCGGTCTGGAAGACGTTGACGTGGTGGCGGGGGACGCTGTCGAAGGGTACAACCCGGGTCACGACGTCTGCCGGCTGCTGCTCAACGCCGCCGTCCTGCGGCTGGAGGGGGAGGGACGGCGGATCGCCAACTTCGAGTTCCCCCTCGTCGGAGCGCCGGACGACTGTCCGGCCGCCGATCTCGGTGCGGCCCTGCGGCTGGAGCTCGACGCGGACGCCCTCGGCCGCAAGCTGGACGCGGCCCGGGCCTACCCCGAGCTCGCAGGCGAGGTGGACGCGGCGCTCGCCGCCCATGGCAGCGACCGCTTCCGCGTCGAATGCCTGCGGCCGGTGCGCTACGGGCTCGACGTCGGCTCTCGCTTCCAGCATCCGCCGTTCTACGAGACCTACGGCGAGCAGCGGGTGGCGCAGGGGCTCTACGGCGAGGTGATCCGCTTCCGTGGCCACCTGGAGCCGGTGGCGGAAGAGCTGCGGCGCCAGGTGGCGGAGGAGAGCCGGAGGGCGTGCGCGTCCTGTTGACCAACGGCCTGCTCGTCAACCGGGCGGGGTCCGAGCTTTATCTCCTGGAAGTGGCCACCCGGCTGCTGGCCCTCGGCCACTCGCCGGTCGCCTACAGCCCCTGTCTCGGACCGCTCGCGGCCGAGCTGCGGGCGGCCACCATCCCGGCGGTGGACGACCTCGCCGCCGTGGCCGAGCCGCCGGACGTCATCCACGGCCAGCACCACCTGCCGGCGATGACGGCGCTGCTCCACTTCCCGGGCGTGCCGGCCCTCTTCGTGAGCCACGGCTGGGCCCCCTGGGAGGAGGCGCCGCCGCGCTTCCCCCGCATCCTGCGCTACGTGGCGGTGGACCATACGACGCGGGAGCGGCTGGTCTCCGCGTCGGGCATTCCGCCGGAGCGAGTGGAGGTGATCCTCAACTTCGTGGACCTCGCCCGCTTCCGCCCCCGGAGTCCCCTCCCCCCGGCGCCGCGCCGCGCCCTCGTCTTCAGCAACCAGGCGAGCGAGGAGACCCATCTCCCGGTGGTGCGCGAGGCCTGCTCCCGTTTCGGCATCGCGCTCGACGTGGCCGGCGTGGCCTCCGGCCGGCCGGCGGCTCGGCCCGAGACGTTGCTGCCCGGCTACGACCTGGTCTTCGCCAAGGGGCGCTCGGCGCTCGAAGCCATGGCGGTGGGCGCGGCCGTGGTGCTGTGCGATCAGTCGGGGGCGGGGCCGATGGTGACCACGGAGAGCTTCGACCGGCTCCGGCCGCTCAATTTTGGCATCCGCACCCTGCGCGAGCCCGTGGCGCCGGACGTCCTGGCGCGGGAGATCGGGCGCTACGACCCGGCCGATGCCGCCGAGGTCTCGCGGCGGGTCCGCGCCGAGGCCGGTCTCGAAGCACCGGTGGACCGGCTCGCGGCCCTTTATGCAGAGGTCATCGCCGAGCACCGCGAGCGCGGTCCGTCACCGGCCGGCGACGAGGGCCGGGCCGCCGCGACCTACCTGCGCTGGCTCGACCCTCATCTCCAGGAACAGCAGAGCCGGCTGAAGGCGGAGCTGGACGGGCTGGTGGCGGAGCGGGACCGGCTGGTGGCGGAGCGGGACCGGCTGGTGGCGGAACGGGACCGGCTGGCGGCAGAGCGGGACCGGCTGGCAGCGGAGTTGGACGGGCGGTCGGCGGAGCGGGACCGGCTGACAGCGCAGGCCGAGGCGCTCCGCCGCGACCTCGCGGCCCTTCAGGGGACCGCCACCTGGCGGCTGCGGGAGAGGCTGGTGCGCTCGCCGCTGCTGCTCAGGTTGTACCGGGGTCTGCGGCGGTGAGGCGCGCCGCCGCCCGCAGCAGCGCGCAGACCGTCTTGCCGTCGTGGATCTCGCCCTTCGCCGCCTTGTCCGCGGCTTCGGCGAGGGGCATGCGCTCCAGGGAGAGGACCTCGTCGTCCTCCAGACCCTGCTGGGCCGGCTGGAGGCCGGTGGCGAGGAAGAGCCAGATCTTCTCGTCGGCGAAGCCGGGCGTGGTCCAGATCCAGCCCAGGGGCTCCAGCTTCGCCGGCCGGAAGCCGGTCTCCTCTTCCAGCTCGCGCGCGGCGCAGGTCTCCGGCGCCTCGCCCGGATCGAGCTTGCCGGCGGGCACCTCCAGGAGATACCCGCCGGTGGCGTAGCGATACTGGCGGACGAGGAGCACGGAGCCGTCCTCCGCCACCGGCACCACGGCGGCGGCGCCGACGTGGTGGATCAGCTCGAAATCCATCTCCTTGCCATTGGGCAGGCGCACCCGGTCGACGTCGAGCTTCACCGTGCGGCCGCGGAAGATCTCGCGGCTCTCCAGCCGTTCGCCCTCGGGGCGCCCGCCGTCGCCGCTCAATCGCGGGAGCCTTCCTTGGTGGGCAGGAGCTGCGCCTCCTTGTAGCCCGCCGGAATCTCGAAGCTGGCGGCCGGCACCGCGGCGCTGGTGTCGAGCTGCGTCACCTCCATGGTATTGCGGGAGGTGCTCGACTTGCCGCTCTTCGGATCGGTGCTGGTGGTGACGGTGACCATCTTCAACGGATAGCCCTGGATCTTGTACCTCTCCGTCGTCAGCAGCCGGTCGAAGTCGGCGTTGCCGGTCCGCGGCGGCTGGGCCCGCAGCCAGACGCCCAGGCCCGCGTCCGGCAGCCGGGTCGTGGTCCAGAAGTCCTGCTCGCTCACCACGTCGTTCGACCGGCCCATGCCGAACACCTTCACCGTGGTGGTGTACGTCGTGCGGTACTTGGTGTGGTGGGCGGGCTGCCCGGCCACCGTGCCGCCGTCCTCGTCCGCGACCTTCTCCACCTTGGGCTCGGAGAACTGGATCCTCAGCACCGGCCCCATGCCGTTCATAATGGAGCCCACGGCGCCCAGCATGGCGTTCAGGTCCCAGACCGCGTAGGTCTTCTCCTCGGGATTGACCAGGTAGAGGGTCTTGCCCGCGTCCTTGGTGAGCAGGTAGGTGCCCTTCTGGGTGGCCGGACTGGGGTTGGTGGACTCCTTGAACTCCACCTTCGCCTTCTCGCCGGCGACCCAGCCTTCGACCTGGACCTCGCTGCTGTGCCCCCGGGCGTCCTCCGTCTTCGTGCTGGACTTGTAGTGAATGCCGGCGAAGGCCGGCGCAGCAGCCACGAAGAGCGCGGCAGCAAGGATCGACGAAACGGGCTTTTTCAACGGTGTCTCCTCCTTCAGGACGGCGATGATGTCGCATCGGAGCGAGACAGGCAAGGCGCTTCACTCCTCGGGCTGCACCTGCCCCGCCTTCAACCGCGCCGCCCGCGCCGCCACGTCCACCAGCTCGGCCACCCTGGCGTTGCCGGGAAATTCCCGGGCCACCTCCTGGATACGCCGGGCCACGAGGCTCAAGTCGTCCCCCCGGGTCCAGGGCGCGCCCTTGAGGATCTCGGCCAGCTCGGCCACCAGGGATGCCAGCCGCAGACGCCGCGGCGCCTGCTCCCAGATGGGCGCAAAGTCCTGGAAGCCCACCCGCAGGAACATCTGGGCCGCATTGCCGGTCCCGGCATCCCGGTAGTACAGGCGAACCATCGCCACCGGCTGCTCCCAACGCAGGGTGTGGGGCCGCAGCTCGATCTCATAGAGCGCCGTGACGCTGTGGCCGGCGCCGACCTGCCCGGCCGCCGCCGTCGCGCCCGGGAGAGGCTGGCCCTCGTAGCCCAGCAGCCGGTAGCGGGCCACCACCACGGAATTGAATTCGACCTGGACTCCGGCGTTCCTGGCGACGAGCGTGCCGTCGGGCTCGCCCGCCCTCGCCTGCCGCGCCTTGACGTTGAGGCGCAGCAGCCGGCGCTCCGGACCGTGGGCGAAGGGCGACGGCGCGCCCTCGGCACGGATGGCGAGGTCGCCGCGGGGCGGCTCCGGATCGCCGTAGTCGAACGCATTCACCCACTCCTCGACCCGCACCGAGGCCGGGTCCGGCAGGTGGCCCGCCAGGAGGTCGCGGCGAGCCGCGGCGTAGGAGGCCGTATCCACGTTGAGACCGAACGTGGAGAGCCGGTAGGCCGCCGCATCCACGAACGGGTCCGTCCCCGCCGGCTGGAGGAGCCTGAAGGCGACGCCGGAGGGCTTCTCCGCCTTGGCCGCCTTGGCCGGCTGCCTCCGCTCATCGAGGAGCGGCGACTCCGCGGTCACCTGCACCTCGCCGGCGTCCTGCGCCCTGGCCTTGCTCGGAGCGGCGGTCGGAGCGCCTCCGGCGACACCTCCCACGACGCCGCCATCGACCTCTCTCTCCAGTGGCGGAGCCGCGGGCGGTGCGGGCGCCGCGAGCGGCGGGGGCAGGTTCTCCGGCATCGCCTGTGGCTTCGCCGGCGCGATCTGCTGCGCCTGCCTTGCCCCCTCCAGGGATGCCATGTCCTTCCGCAGCTTCGGCTCGGGCTTTGCCGCCTCCTGCGTCTCCGGGACCTGGGCCATGGCGGGTGGAGGCGGAGGTGGAGGAGCCAGGCGCTGGAGCGCACTGGACCTCGCAGGAGGGACCGGCTGCGGCGCCGCGGGACTCTGCGCCGTGGGACTCTGCGGTGCGGCCACCTGGCGCAGGGCCTGCTTCTCCAGGCCCCCATCCTGCCGGGCCTCCCAGGTCCGCAGCCCCACCAGCCCGGCTCCCACGGCCGCCACCAGGGAGGCCGCGATCAGCCACCGCTGCCTCGGCACGACGCTCGGCTTCGCGTTGAACGCCGTGCCGACGGTGACCTCCGGCGGGATCTCGGACTTGATCTTCTCCAGCAGCCCGGCTGGCGGCTCGAAGCGCTCGCTCTCGGCCAGCTTGCGGGCGACGTCGTGTTCGCTCAGCCTGCTCATCGGACATCCTCCTCTCCGAGGGTCAGGGCCAGCCGCTCCAGCGCCCGCTTCAGGCGCTTGCGGATGGCCACCGCGGTGACCCCCTCGTGGCGCGCGATCTCCTTGACCGGCAGCTCGCCCCAGAAGAGCGCCGTGACGGTAAAGCGCAGCTCCTCCGGCAGGGCGAGGACGGCGCGCCGCAGCCGGCCCCCCTCGGCCGTCCGGTCCACCTCCACGTCGGCGGCGGGCGCGGGGTCCGGAACGGCCGCCTCATGCCGCTCGTCCAGGGGCACGAGCCGGCGGGGCCGGCGCAAATGGTTCAGGAAAGTGGTGTAGGCGATGCGGAAAAGCCAGGTGGAAAATTGGGACCGGCCATCGAAGGCCGGCATCGCGGCCCACGCCTTGCGGTAGGTCTCCTGCGTCAGGTCCGCCGCCAGGTCGGCATCGCCGCAGAGCCGGCGCAGCAGAGCGAAGACGCCGCGATAGGTCCGCTCCACCAGCTCCTCGGCGGCCGTGCGGTCGCCCGCGGCCAGCGCGGCCAGCAGCCGCCCTTCCCGCGCTCCATCGGACCGTTCCCGCATTTCGCCGCTCCAGGGGCCTGTCGAGGCTGCTGTGGTTAGAGGGCTCATCCTAACCGCTTAGACACCCCGCCGGCGAAAAAGGCAACCGGCGGCCGGCCGGCTCCTTTCCCCCCTTCCAGGACACCGAAGAAGGTGAGGCCCTGATTTCAGCTTTCGACAGGTCCTCCAGAAAGGAGCTTACGGAATGAAAAAGCACAGCCGGAGACTGATCCTCCACCGGGAGACCCTCCGCCACCTCCAGTCCCGCGAGATGGCGGTGGCCCACGGAGCGGCCAACACCCACGAGCTCAATACGGGATGCGCCTGCACCGTGGGCTGCGGGACCGGCGGGGGGACTGGCGGAACCGGCGGCGGCACCGCCACCTGCACCCGCGAATTCATCACCACCTGCGTCTGCTGAGGAGGAAGCGATGAGAAAGCGCCTGAAGAAGAAGCTGAGCCTCAACCGCGAAACGCTGCGCGACCTCGAGCACACCTCGCTGCGCAAGGTCGCCGGCGGCACCTGCACCTACGAAGACCTGACGACCTGCGTCTGCACCGAGGCCTGTAACAGCGGCGGCACCGGCACGGGAACAGGCACCGGGAGCGGTCCCCACTGCCCGACGCTCACCGAGTTGGACTACACCTGCTGCAACTGCTGAGCTTCACGGCTCCAGCCTGGGCGGCTCTCCAATCCTGGAGGGCCGCCGTCCGGAGCTGGCCGGCTCGTTTCACTCCTTTCATGACACCGAAAAGGATAGGGGATCGATTTCGCGTTTCGCCAGATCCTCCAGAAAGGGGTCAGAAATGAAGAAGCGAGTCCGCAAGCTGAGCCTCCACCGGGAGACCCTGCTCCACCTCCAGTCGAACGGTCTCCGCGCTGCCCGCGGCGGCACAGGAAACACCAACGAGATCATGACCGGGTGCGCCTGCACCGACACCTGCCTCACGGACGTCTGCGGCGGCTGCGGCACCAACTCCTGCGGCTGCGGCAGCGACTCCTGCGGCTGCGGCAGCACTGTTCCCTACACCTGCGGTGGTTGTTGAGGACGGCAACCGCTGAAATCGTCACTCCCACGACGGCGGCTCTCCATGCGGGGAGCCGCCGTTGGGCGATTCAACCGGCCAGGCGGGTGCGTCTCGCGACGACCAGAGCCATGAATGGGCCTGCTTCGCCGCCCAGCAGTCGGCGGAGAACGCGGCGAAGGCCCTCCGCCTCTACCTAGGCCAGGAGGTCCGGGGCCACGTGGTGGCACGCCTGCTCGCCGAGCTGCCGGTAGAGGTGGAGCGCTCTCTCATCGACAAGGCGAAGGTGCTCGATAACTTCTACATCGGAACGCGCTATCCCAACGTCCACTCCGAGGGTCCGCCGTTCGAGCATTACGGGGAGATCCAAAGTGGGAACGCGATTCGTTATGCCCATGAGATCCTTGCGTTCGTCCGTGCTCGAGTGGCCTGACCCCCGCGTCACGGCCCCGGAATCGCCGACGTGTCCCCCTGGCTGCCGAACCGCCCCTGCGGATTGTGGTACATCTTGACGAACCCGGTCTGCGTGTCCGTCACCTTCAGGGTGTACTCCAGGTTGGAGAGGGCGCCGTAGAAGACCCAGAAACGGTTGTTCAGCGGCCGGCCGTCCAGCACCTTGACGATCACCTCGACGTTGTTCGCCGAGGTGAACCAGAAGTAGCCGGTGTCGCCGCTCAGGGCCACGGCCGTGCCCACGCCGGAGTGGCCCTGGCCGTCGTTCCAGGTCAGCTCGACGCGGAAACGGGAGGCGTTGAGGCAGAGGGCCGTCGGCCCCGCAGCGCACGCCGTGGCGGCCGCCGTCACCGCTCCGGCCTCGCCGGCCTCGCCGAGATCAGCAATCTCTCCGAGCTTGCCCTCCGGCGCCGTCGCCTGAAGCGACGACGCCCTGCCGCCCGGCGCCGGGAAGGCCGTGGTGTCGCCGACGCTCGCGAACTGGCCCGAGGGATTGGAGTAGGTCTTCACCGCGCCGGTCACCGTGTCGGTGACCGTCAGCGTGTACTCGAGATTGGAGAGGGCGCCGAAGAAGACCCAGAAGCTGCCGTTGAGGGGCCGGCCGTCGAGCACCTTGACCATCAGCTCGACGTTGGCCGGATCGATGAAGTAGAAGTATCCCGTGTCGCCCGAGAGGGACACGGCCTGGGCGGCGCCCCCGAGGTTGCCCGCCTTCCAGGTCACCTGGGCGCGGAAGCGGTTGCCGGCGAGACAGAGGACGGGGCCCGCCGTGCACGTCCCCGTGACGTTCCCTGTGGCCGCGGGCACCCCGTCCACGTTCAGCGTGTAGCTGCCGGGCCCCACCTCCAGCAGTCCGTCGGGCTGCGCGAGCCCCACGCCGGCGAGCGACGCGCCGCCGCCGCTCCAGGCGTAGGCGAGCAAACCGTTCTGGGGGGCGGGCGCGCCGGCCCCCACGGCGTTGGGCGAGGGCACGACCACCAGGGCCCCCTCGTGCGGGTTGAAGAGCCGCACGTTGGGGGCCGCGATCCCGCCCCGCGACGACATCAGGAAGTTGAGCAGGTCGACGTTGGCCCCCGCGGGCATGCGCAGGCTGTCGACGTAGACCGTGTCGCCGAAGGCCACAGGGTGGAAGCGGTTGCCGTCGTAGCGCACCCGGTTCTGCGGTCCGCCGGGGTTGACCACGTCCCAGATCGGGATGCCCTCGTTGTCGCTGAAGCTGGAGCCGGAGACGAAACCCGTCACGTCCCGCGTGTCGGACGGAGTCGCGAGGATCGCGGCGCCGTGGGAGGCCACCTCCGGCGAGGCGAAGCCGTCGCCCACCCGGTTGCGATAGAAGCGGCTGTCGGTCACCTCGACGTTCGAGCCGATGACCGCCAGGGCGCCGCCCCAGAACACCGCCGAGTCGCGGGCGAAGGTGGTGCGGACGATGCGCGCCGTCGACTCCTGCACCAGGCTGATGCCGCCGCCGCCGGACCCCGGCCCGCGGGCGTCCGAGTCGAGGATCATCGAGTCCTCTAGGTCCAGGTCGATCAGGTTGCCGGCGATGGCGCCGCCGTTGCCGTTGCCATCCGCCACCGTGGTGGTCACGTCGCAGTCGAAGAAGACCGAGCCGTGGATCACCACCTGCGCCCGGTTGTCGGCCGGCGAGCCGGCCAGCGGGACCCCGGTCCCCCCGTAGACTCGCGCCGTGTCGCCGCTGGCCAGCACGCAGGCGCCCATGGCGGCGGGCGTCTCCACCTCGCCGCCCCCCTGGAGCAGCGACTGGTTGATCACCAGTCGGGCCGGCCGCCGGTTGATGGCGCCGCCGTCGGTCGACGGGTCGGGGAAGTCGGGGGACAGGGCCGAGATCGCGCCCCCCGCCTTGCCCGCGGGTTTGGCGCGCGTCGACTGATTGCCGCGCAACACCGAGCCGTCGATCTCCACCACCGCCCGGTAGTCGTCGATCGCGCCGCTGAGGTCGGCCCGGTTGACCAGGAAGAGGGACTGCTGGATCTGCAGATTGGTCAGGTCCTCGGCGTGGATCGCCCCGCCGGTCGTGGGATCGGGGCCGGCGCAGCAGGGATCGGCCACCGCCTGGTTGGCCTGGAAGGTGGAGCCGGTCACCTGCACGTCCGAGCCCTTGCTCCAGGTCCCGATGGCATAGATCGCCCCGCCCACGAAGCCCGCCTCGTTGCCCTGGAAGCGAGTGCCGGAGATCCGCAGCGTACCGTCGAGCAGATTGATCGCTCCACCGGCCGAATTTGGCTGATGTCCGGGAAGGTTCACGCGATTGCGCAGGAACTCGCCGCCCAGGATGGTGACGTCGGCCGATCGCTCCACGATGGCGCCCCCCGAGAGGGCCGAAGAGTTGTCGCGGAACGAGCAGTTGACGAACGTGGCGCTCGAGCTCTCCAGCACCCCTACCGCGCCGCCGGCGGTGGACGTCGCCGCCACCCGGTTGCCCACGAACGAGCAGTTGTGGAACTCTGCATGGGCCCGCGTGAGGGTGACGCCGCCGGAGCCCACGACGTCCGCGGTGAAACCGTTCTGGAAGGTGAGACCCTCGAAGACCACCAGCCGGCCGGTGTTGGCGGTGATGCGCACCAGGCTGTTGCTGCCGCCGCCGTCGAGGGCCACCGCGGCGCCGGCCGCGGCCCGGATGGTGAAGCTCTTGCGCGCATTCCCGTTCTTGATCGCGAAACCGCTGGGAGGCGTGGGATAGGTCCCAGCCGCCATCTCGATCGCTCCACCATCGGCCACGTTCTGGATGGCCACGTCGAGGGTCGGCGCGTCCTGAGGCACGTGGATGAGGTTGTTGGCTCCCAGCAGCGGCGAAGCGACGAGAGAGACGGCCAAGGCCAGCGCGACGGACAGGATGCGCATCGACGACTCCTTCCCTTCTTCATCCCCCAAGCACGACCACCTTGGGGCGGCACGACCGACGAGGGACTTTGTTCTATTGAGATTTTAGCATACCGGAGTATCCCGGGGCGAGGCGGCGCGGGACCGCCCCGCCACCGCCGGCGGGATCCGATCAGACGGCGGGGATCAGCAGTTGTAGACCTGCGGGCACTGGATGTCGGACGTGGGCTGGCAGACCTCCTGGCCATTGAGGATGCAGCACTTCAGCGGCGCACCCGAGCACGAGCATTTATACGTGTAGGAGGCGCAGAAGGCCGCGTCCGCTCGCGGAGCGGAGGCGATGGCGGTGAGGGCGAGGAGCGCGAGACAGGTAAAGAGCTTACGCATGATCAGAGACCTCCGGGCCCGGAGTTTGAGATGGACCCGCGGCATCTTACCGCAGGCTCGAAGGTCGCCGGGCGCTCGCCGTGGGCTCGGAGCTTGCAGCTTTTCCATCCTCGGACATCGACCAAGGAGGCCCCGCCATGCTCCAGAACCTCACCGAAGACCTTCAACGCTGTATCACCCTCTGCCGCGAGTGCCACGACGTCTGCCTGCACACCGTCCCCCACTGTCTGGGCAAGGGGGGCCGGCACGCCGCGGCGGATCACATCGTGCTGCTCCTCGACTGCGCGGAGATCTGCGCCACCAGCGCCGACTTCATGGTCCGCGGCTCGAAGCTCCACGCCGCCACCTGCGGCGCCTGCGCCGAGGTCTGCGACCGCTGCGCGGAAGATTGCGAGCGCCTGGGCGACGACGAGGTGATGCGCCGCTGCGCCCAGACCTGCCACCGCTGCGCCGAGTCGTGCCACCGGATGGCGGGAGCCCACGCCGGGGTGCGGTAGGGCCGTTCCCTCTTTGGCCGGCCGGGGAGGTTCATGGGGTGACGGCCACCCCGAGCATAGAATGACCGAGTGGTAACCTTTCGGCTCATCGGCGAGATCGACGACACGGAGACGATCGCTGAGGGTAGCTCTATCCGCGACCTGGCCCGGCTGACCAAGACGTACGGGCGTGGGCAATGGCGCAAACGCAAGGGCAACGGGATCGTCGAGCTACGGAACGGAACACTTTGCCATGTTGAGCTACACTGGTACGAAGCGCATGGCAAAGGCCGGCAAGAGCTCAAGATCAAGCGTTACTTGGAGTAACTCATGTCCCATTCAGAAACACTCTACGTCGTCTGTATCGACAATCACGGGTACCCCGCGTCTCTCGAGCTCTGCAAGATCTACCAACGCCTGCCCGACCCACGGGCAGAGCAGGACGGCTTGATCCGGATCATCGACGAGTCTGGCGAAGATTATCTCTACCCCAGAGAGTCTTTTGTCCCCATCACCGTTCCGGAAGCCGTGGCAAGGGTCTTCCGGAGAGCCGCCTGACACCCGCTTCTGGCCCTAGGAGCCTGTCGGAAAACCTCTGAGCGTGCCCATATGTTGTGGTATATCCCAGAAGAGAGCACCGCTAATTGGGGTCGAAAGGCTCATTTTTCGGGTTTCCCGACAGGCTCCTAGGCGTCCCCCCCATTTGCACCTCCTCCCGGCGAGGAGTAGTATCGGTTTCATGGTCGTCTCCTCAGACCCTCGCGCCTCCACCGCGGCCCGTAGATCTCGTAGATCTGGCGTTCTCCTCCTTCCGCTCCGGAAGGACGTGGCGCCGGCTGGCGCGGCTCGTCAGGAGCCTGGGACCGGGGACGGCCATCCCGCCCGCGTGCGGACCTCGCGGAGAGCATTCCCGCAGGCGCCGCCGCACGATCCTGTAGACGCCGCGCAGCCCGCTCGCGCGGCCGTACCGGTCCCCGGGCCGGTCCGGGCTTCGCTCTCGTGGCCTGGACCGGTCGCCGCGCCCGCGGCGATTCCGGGGGCCGGTTTGTTCCATTTCCATTCCTCATGAGCCGGTCCAACCTGCTTCGCCTGTCGCTGCTCTCCCTGGCCCTGCTGCTGCCGGGTCCCGGCTTTCCGGCCAGCGCGGCGGCTCCCCCCGGCCAGCCCGCCGGCGCCGCCCGCGCGGTTCCGGCCGCGCCGCGGGAGAAGACCGACGCGGAGAAGCAGAAGCAGACCGTGGCCGACATGCGCAACCTCGGCACGGCGCTCTTCAGTTGGCTCACCGACCAGGTCGACACCACGGCCGGACAGCAGGCCCACCCAGGCGACCCGGGCGCCGCCCCGGCCGGACCGAAGACTCATCACCGCGTCCCCGCCGCCGGGCAGCCGCCCAAGAGCGATGCCCAGGGCGCCAAGCCGGACAAGGCCTTCGACGTCGAGAGCTCTCCCCTGATCTCCACCCTGGACCTCGAGGACCTCCTCGTCCCCAAATACCTCGCGGAGATCCCGGAGGTCGACGGCTGGGGCAACCCCTACGAGGTGCGGCTCAATACCGACGACCTCATGGCCAAGACCGTCATGAGCATCCGGAGCCCGGGACGGGACGGCCGCTATTCCGCGGACGTCTACGAGCTCGCGGGCTTCGATCCCACCGATTACGATCAGGACGTCGTCTGGGCTGACGGCTTCTTCGTCCGCTGGCCCCAGAAGCGCTAAGAGCGCGCCACCCCCCGCGCCTCCAGGATCAGCCGCGTCTTCAGGTCGAAATACCCCAGCTCCAGACCCACCGGATAGCGGTGGGGATTGACGAAGCGCTTCACGCCGCCGTGGAAACGGGCGAGCTGCTCCCCCACCCGGCGGCGGATCTCCTCAAGGCCCGGCGGATCGTAGACCCGCAGTCCCTGGCGGAAGACCGGCACCAGCAGGTCCTCCCCCGTGGCCTCGGGCGGGATCACCTTGCGCCGCGTCATGTCCAGGGGATCGACCATGACGGGCGACTCCGGCAGCCCGCTCGGCTCGTCCCAGATCAGGTCGCCGATCAGCTCGCCGTGGTGGGTGTAGCGCCGCACCTGCTGCAGGCCCGGATGGGTCGTCTTCACCGCCTGCTCCGAGAGCTTCACCTTGTACTCCCAGGGGCCGCCCGGATCGCGCACCGCCGACAGCTTGTAGACGCCGCCCAGGGCCGGATCGCCGTGGGCCACCACCAGCCGCGTGCCCACGCCCCAGACGCCGATCTCCGCCCCCTGCTCGTGCTTCAGACTGGAGATGATCGTCTCGTCCAGCTCGTTGCTGGCCAGGATCGAGGCGCCGGGGAAACCGGCCTCGTCGAGGATCCGCCGCGCCTCGCGGCTGAGATAGGCGAGGTCCCCCGAGTCGAGCCGGATGCCGATCATCTCGTGCCCCTGGGCGCGCAGCCGCCGGCCCACCTCCACGGCGTGGCGCACGCCCTGAAGCGAATCGAAGGTGTCCACGAGGAAGACGCAGTTGTTGGGCATGGCCTGGGCGTAGGCCTCGAACGCCTCCAGCTCGGAGTCGAAGGCGAGCACCCACGAATGGGCATGAGTGCCCTTCACGGGAATGCCGAAAACCTTTCCCGCCAGCAGGTTCGACGTGCCATCGCAGCCGCCGGCATAGGCCGCCCGGGAGGCGGCGAGGCCGCCGTCGATCCCCTGGGCACGGCGCAGCCCGAACTCGACGATCGGATCGTCCCCGGCCGACAGCCGCATCCGCGCCGCCTTGGTGGCGACCAGCGTCTGGAAGTTGATCAGATTGAGCAGCGGCGTCTCCAGGAGCTGGGCCACCAGGATGGGGCCGGTCACCCGCAGCAGCGGCTCCTGGGCGAAGACCACCGTCCCCTCGGGGATGGCGTCGAGATCGCAGCAGAAGGAGAGCTCGCGCAGGTGATCGAGGAAGCCCCGCTCGAAGAGGGGTGCGCCGTCATTGCCCTCCAGGCTCCCCAGGTACTCGACGTCGTCGTCGCGGAAGTGGAGGTTCTCGACGTACTCCACGGCGAGGGCGAGACCGCAGGCCACGGCGAAGCCGCCGCCGAAGGGGTTCTTGCGAAACGAGAGGTGAAATGCCGCCTCCTTCGTCGCCGTGCCCTCCTGCCAGTGGGCATAGGCCATGGTGAGCTGATAGAGGTCGTTGACGAGCGACAGCGAATCTTTGTAGACGCGGTCGAGAACGCTCAAGCGGGCCTCCTCTGGAAACTGCCTGGGTGCGATCCGCCCCGATCCGAGCGGTGCCGATCTCCCGAGTCGGGTCGCGCCCCACCCCGGGCGACTGAGCCGCCCCGAGTTGCCGGTCTCCGGCTTCGCGGGGCGAACGACTCGCCCCGCGAAGCAGGTGACTTCATCCGAGTTGCGGATGACCTCATTCGCGGGGCGGATGACTGGCCCCGAGTTGTGGATGACCTCGCTCGCGGGGCAGGTGACCTGAACCGCGAGGCAGGTGACTCCATTCGCGGGGCGGGTGACTTGCCCCGCGAAGCGGGAGACTCCGTTCGCGGAGCAGGTGACTCGATTCGCGGGGCAGTTGATCCCATTCGCGGAATAGGTGACTCCATTCTCCCTGGCTCCGGCGATCCGGGCTCTCCTCGGCGGTCAGCCCGAACCGCGCCGGCCTGACCCTCGGCATCATCCCACGATCTCCGGCCGGCGACGAAGCTGGCGGCCTCAGAGCCGCCAAAAGACCAGCGGGATATGCTCTCTCTGTCAGGCGTGATCCAGGGTGTTCGCCGACAGGGTTCGCCACGTCGGGGAGGGAGCGATGAAGCCATCCGATCTTGAGATCCTGCTCCAGGAGGGCGAAGGCACGACGCTGGAGCTCAAAGAGAGTCTGTCGTCGTCCTTCGCCCGCGAGTTGGTAGCGTTGGCGAATACGCTGGGCGGCAAGATCCTGCTGGGAGTGCGTGACGATGGCACCGTGGCGGGGATCCGGGATTCCAACGAGCTGCGCGCCCGTATTCAAGACATCGCTCGCAATTGCGACCCGCCAATTCGGGTGACCGTGGAGCTGGTTGGCGCCGTGGTGGTCGTTACGGTGCGCGAGAGCGGCACCAAGCCGGTGCAATGCAGCGACGGGTTCTTCTGGCGCCAGGGTGCGACGACCCAGAAGCTCAGCCGCGACGAGATCCGAAACTTTTTTCGCAGCGAGGGAGCCATCCGTTTCGACCGTTCCCTCTGCTCCCAATTTCGCTACCCCAAAGACTTCGATCGCGAGAAGTACAGTGCCTGGCTCCGCCTGAGCGGCATCAGCGGCCGCCCCCGCACCGAGGACGTCCTGGTGAACATCGAGGCCGCCGAGCGTTCCGGCGGACGGCTCATCTTCCGCAATGCCGGAGTTCTCTTTTTCGCGCGGGACGTCCGGCGCTTCTTCAACCAGGCCTACATCACCTGCCTGCTCGCGAAAGGCACCGACAAGGTGCACATCCTGGACCGCAAGGACTTCGCGGGTGGCGTGGTCGCCGACATCGAAGAGAGCCTGCGCTTCGTCGAGCGCAACACGCGCACCGCCTACCGGATTGAACGCCTGCAACGCGACGAGATCCCTGAGTATCCCGTTGCCGCTTTGCGCGAGGCGATCACCAACGCCGTGATGCACCGTGACTGGTTCAATGAGGGCGCCAACGTCTTCGTGGAGATCTATGCGGACCGGATCGAGGTCAGCAGCCCAGGTGGCCTGCCCAAGGGAATGCGACCTGCCGATCTCGGCCACAAGAGCGTGAGGCGCAACTCTCTCATCGCCGATCTGCTACATCGTATCTCCTTCATCGAAAAGGCAGGCACCGGCATCAACCGGATGCGCGACACGGCCCGCGAGCAGGGCTGCCCGGAGCCGGTCTTCACCGAGAACGGCTTCTTCACGGCCGTCTTTTTCCCGAATCCTGAGATCAGGGCCCAGATTGCGCCCCCACCGGGAGAGGCCACCCCGGAAGTCACCCCGGAAGTCACCGGGGAAGTCACCGGGGAAGTCACCGAGGAAGTCACCGGGGAAGTCACCGAGAAAGTTCTCCGGCTGCTCTCAGTTATGAAAGGGGAGATGAAACGACTCGAGATACAGGCAGCTTTGGGGCTGAAGCACGAGAATCACTTCCGCGCAGCTTATCTACTCCCAGCCCTTCAGGCAGGCCTGATCGAAAGGACCCTCCCCGACAAGCCTCATAGCTCTAAGCAGCGCTACCGGATCACCCCCCTTGGGAAAGAAGTCTTGAAGAGGCTCCGAGCGGACAACAACTGAGGGCAAAATCGACATCACCAAGACCGAGTTGGTCTGGCCCGGCAGATATAACCAATGAACCCCGTCCGCCGTCTCCCCATTGTAGCCGTGATCGGCTCCGGCGATCCGGACCACGACAATCCGGAGCTGGCCGCGGCGGTCGGCCGCCTGATCGCGGAGATGGGCTTCCACCTCCTCACCGGCGGCGGCCGCGGCGTGATGTCAGACGCCTGCCGCGGCTTCACCGCCGTGCCGGACCGCGCCGGCCTCGCCATCGGCATCATCCCACGATCCGCCGCCGGCGACGAAGTCAAGGCAGGCTATCCCAATCCCTGGGTCGAGCTCCCCATCCTCACCCACCTCGCCGGCCGCCTCGGCCCCGACGGCGAAGACAGCCGCAATCCCATCAACGTCCTCACCGCCTCGCGCATCCTCGCCCTGCCCGGCGGCGAGGGGACGCGGGCGGAGATCCGGCTGGCGGTGCGGTACGGCAAGCCGCTGCTCGCCGTCACGGATGCGGCCAGAGAGGAGGCGGGCTTCCTGGGTTTCCTGCGGGAGATGCGGGTGGAGCACCAGGCAGTACAGCGGGAGGGGGACGGGTGGGATCTGACGGCGGTGCGGGAGTTCCTGTCCAAGGAGGAGCTAGGGGAGGCTGATCGAGACCTATAACAGGCCGGTGAGATTTGAGTGGGACCGAGAGAAGGCCAAGACCAACCAGCGCCTCGTGGTCGTCGCGCATACGGAACGGGACGATGCGATTCGACTGATCAGTGCGCGAGTAGCCACCACTCAAGAGAAGAGAAGAGGCGCTATGAAACGCAAACTCCTCGTTGAAGACGACGACCTCCGCGCCGAGTACGACTTCGACTTCTCCGAGGGAGAGAGGGGCCGATACTACAAGAGGCTGCTGAAAGAGGGCTCGAATATTGTGCTCCTGGAGCCGGACATTGCCGAGGCCTTCCCTGATTCCGCCGCGGTCAATTCGGCGCTCCGGTCGATCCTGGAATTTGCTCGGCTGTCCACCAGCCTGGCGCGGCCTTTGACGGGGCGCAGCAAGAAGCGCGTACCGAGCTGACGCCTGGGAGCTCCTACGTTATATCAGGTGCCTGCCGCGGTTTCACCACCGCGCCGGCCTCGCCATCGGCACCATCCAACGATCCTTTTGGAGGCCCAAAGGGCCGTCCTCCCTCAGCCCAGGGCAACGCCCTGGGTTTGGAGGGGTGTGTGGGCGATGCGGCCTGAAGGGCCGCGCTACGCTACAACGAATTATCGCGCCCCGTTGGGGCTGGGGTTCTGTGGTGTGGTTGCTGACCCAGCCCGTTGGGCTGGGCTGAGGGGAGCCCGGACCTTCGGCCCGGAACAGCCGGTCAACCTCATTCTCTCGTTCTACCGAGCACAAACCCGGAACGAACTTCGTCGACGTAATACCAGTCCTGCGCATGGATCCGCGAACAGACAGACCGTCCTAGGTTATAATCTCGTTCAGCTCGGAGGCCCCTAACCAAGGAGGAACGAATGTCCAGGAAGATGCTGCGTCTCACCGGCTTGAGCTTCATCGCCCTCGTCCTGATGGTCCTGGGCGGTGTCTTCACCCCCGCCCAGGCGGACTGCAACGACGTCGTCGTGTACGGCACCAATCCCGCCACCGGCGAGTGCTACCCGATGAGTCCTTGCGACGTGCCACCGGGCTGGATCGTCTACACCGACGGCTGTCACTCCTAGCCCGGAGGAGAGTCGCCTGGCGGCGGTCTGAGAGCAGTGAGGTGGCTTTCGCCTCACTGCTCCACTCGAAAGAAGAAACGTCCTGGAATTCGCTTGAAGCAGGCGATGTGAGCAACTGAAATGAACCCTGTCTTCCAAATAGAGACGATCATAGATCGACTCTTTGATGAGGTTTGTCCACCGATCGGCACGAGAGGACGTGCCCTTAAACCTTTGTTAGCCCCCGTGCTGGGCGAGTTGATGCCCGACCCAAACGTACGCGAGCTCGTAAGCAATCGAGAATACTATCGAGTTGACTTCGCAGATTTCGCCGATTATGCAACGTCCACGCTCCCAACCGAACCTCTGACTGGTTCCTATCCAGACAACCGAGCATTAGTATTCGAAGGTATAGACCGGCGACCGGAAGAGCCGCTCTTTACGACAAGTTGGTTCGGAAAGGATTTCGGCCTCTCAATCCTAGACGCCGTCATTACCCGCTTCAAGGTCTTTGTATCCGTTACTATTCGCCTATTAGTGTATCGAGATCCCAAGCGTACTTACCGACAGCAGTACGGCGACCTAGATCCCGAAGATGTTGCAGGAGCAACCGTCCTTACCACGATGCTCTTCGCTGCCAAGATTCTTCCCGGAACAGCGAGCCTTGACAGGCGTCTGCTCGACAAACAGCCGCTCGAAGAATGGGATCGATACTACATTATGCCTCCCATTCCTTCGGATCTGGAGTGGAGATTTATACTGAGCGGCACCTATACCGATTCTTTTCTCGATGAATGCCTACAGAATCCTCATCGACCGGGCGGAATTACACCCGATCAGATTCAACGGATTCGAGACGGCGGCAAGAACAATGGAACTACATATGCTGTTGAATTCGAACTTGCCAGGCTTGCGTTGGTGCTACCCTACTATGTGCGTTTTATGTATGATCTGGTGGTAAAAGAAAAAGTCTTGACCTGTCCGACAGCTCGACCCGCCAAAGGGAGGCGCGGAACAATTCAATCTGGAACCGAGAACGGCACTAGGTATAGAACGATTAAGAGCATTCGGGTAATTCGTCCCCAAGCCAGCGTGAGTGAGCACTACCACCGTCGACCTTGGTCGCCACCTTCACATCGGATTGCGATAAGAGGACACTGGAGGGCTCTTGGCGATCAGAACCGAACAGGTCGCGATCAATATGGAAAACCTGTGCCAGGAAGGACATGGGTGCGTGACTATGAAAAAGGGCTACGAACTCCATATCCCTTTCCTACATCGACCGAGAATCGTTCATCCTCCGTTGTCATAAACATTAAGGAGCCCCTCTCGTACGGGCGCGATGTACTCCTATCACAGGAAGTGAGCGCCAGCCAGCCCAACACAACCCACAAGAGCCTAGATACTTCAGAAAGAACGAGCAGCCAAGCTGCAGGAAGGCCCTCCCTAGAGTGGCGTGCCCAAGAGCGAGCCAAGCTAACAGCGGGATTGAGATACTTTATCCTGCGCCGTGACAGTTACAAATGCAGGCTCTGCGGTCGCTCTGCCGCCGACGAGAATGGCGTTAAGCTTGAGGTCGATCACAGACTCTCTATTGATCAGTGGGGGAGAACTGAAGAGACGAACCTTTGGACGTTGTGCCGCGATTGCAATCGAGGGAAGGGTGCTGAATCGCTTTAGGATGACCTGAAGTGAACGGAAGGTTTCAATCGGCCGGACCAGAACCTTGCAATCATCCGGCCCGCTGGCCCAATGCGAGCTCGCGGGGCACCCTGCACACGCTAAACTGAGCCATGCTCTCCCCCGCCGTCCAGCGTGCCCGCGATGTCGTCGTCCGCTGGGGTTGGAACGCCATGTCCTATCAGATCCTCAATCCGGGGATGCGGCTCTGGTTCTCCAGCGGCGGCGAGGGGGTCGTCGGCTACACGTGCGCCGGCAAGTACCGCGTCGTCGCCGGCTCTCCGGTCTGCCCGCCGGAACGCCTGGCCGGGATCGCGGCCGAATTCGCGGCGGACACTCGCCAGGCACGGCAGCGGCTCTGCTACTTCGGGGCCCAGGACCGGCTGATCGACCTGCTGGCGGCGCGCGGTCCGATCTCGGCTCTGCTTTTGGGCGCCCAGCCGGCCTGGAACCCGGCGCACTGGCACGCCACCCTCGCCGGCAAGGCCTCCCTGCGGGCGCAACTGGCCCGGGCGCGCAACAAGGGGGTGATCGTCCGCTCCTCGCAAGACTCTCAGGAGCCTGGCTTGCAACGCTGCCTCAACGAGTGGATCGAGAGGCGCGGGCTGCCGCCGATGCACTTCCTCGTCGAATGGAACATCCTCCCCCGTCTCCTCGACCGGCGACTCTTCGTGGCGGAGCAAGGAGGAGAGACCCTCGGATTCCTGATCGCCTCCCCGATCCCGCTGCGCAACGGCTGGTTGATCGAACAGATCGTCCGTGGCCGCGCGGCACCGAACGGTATCGCCGAGCTGCTGCTCGACACGGCGATCTGCGCTCTCGCAGAGGAAGGAGCAGGCTATGTCACCTTGGGACTCTCTCCCCTCTCGCGGGCCGTGCCGCAACGTCCGGCGCCGCCCTGGAGCGTCCGTCCACTGTTCGCCTGGGTGCGCGTCCACGCGCGGCGCTACTACAATTTCGAGGGGCTGGAGAATTTCAAGCGCAAGTTCCTGCCGGAGAGCTGGGAGCCGATCTACGCGGTCACCGACCGGCCGCGGGTCTCCCTGCGCACCCTGTACGCGATCACCGGCGCCTTCGGCGGCACCTCCCCCATCCTCTTCATCGGGCACGCCCTGCTCCGCTCGCTGTCGCAGGAGGCGCGGTGGGCCACCGCCCGGCGGTCCCGCTGGATACCGTTCCTGCCTGCGGCGGGGAAGTGAACGGATGGTTTCAATGCCATTTGGCACCAAGGGGCCGGCCGCCGCCGGCCCCTTGGACCTCCACTTTTCACGGCCCGACCGTGATCGTATCGAACGAGCCCGCGTCCACCGCTCCCGCGGCGTCGTCGATCATGATGCGCATCACCTTGCGGCCGGCGGACAGGGTGACGCCGGTCTTGGTGATGGTCTGGAAGGTGTTCCAGCCGCCGGTCGCCGGCATGGTGAGGGGACCGGTCACGTCGACGCCGTCGAATTCGACGTGGAACCTCGCGCCACCGTTATCGGAGGCGACGCGGAGGGTGATCGTGTAGGTCCCGGCGGTGACGTCCACCGTGTACTTCAGCCATTCTCCAGTGCCGGTCTGGTAGACGATCATATCCCAGCGGTCGACGTCCGCCGTGCGGTAGCCGCAGCTTCCCGAGCAGCCGGCGGTGTTGTCGTGATAGCCGACCATTTCGCCGCCGTCGTCGAAGTCGGCGGCGTTGAGGCTGCCGGGGAGCGTCCGGGCGGTGCCGCCGAAGGGCGTCTCCGCCGTCGAGGTATCGACGATGCGCAGCGAGTAGAACCCGTCGAAGTCGCTGTCGGCCGCGAAGCGCAGCACGTGGGTCCCGGCGGACAGCGTCACGCCGGTCTTGACCGCCGAGCCCCAGATCGACCAGTTCCCGGTGACCGGCGCGGTGAGCGGCCCCGTCTTGTCCACGCCGTCCACCTCGACGTGGAACGAGCCGCTCCCGGAGATTGCGCTCACCTGGGCCACGATGGCGTAGGTCGAAGCGGTGGCGGCGACGTTCACCGTATATTCGAGCCATTCGCCGGCGGCGAGCGCGACGACGTTGTCGTCGTACAGGTCGACGTCGCTCGTCCGATACGTGGAAGTCGAGGAGTTGCCGGGCGTCGTATCGTGATAGGCCACGCCCTCGCCGCCGTTGTCGAAGTCGGCGGCCTTGAGCGTTCCGGGCACGGCGGACGGGGTGCCGTGGAACGGCGACCGCCCGGACGGCGGCGCGCCGTCGATGGCATGGGCCGTGGCCGAGGCCACCGCGTCGATGTCGGCGCCGGGGTCCTTGCCGTCCGTGCCCTGGCTCTCATAGGGGCTGCCGGCCGCGAGATGATAGTCGCCGCCGGTGCGGTTCACGAAGCCGACGTCGTCGAGCGTCGCGGGATAGAAGTTGTCCGCCGGATAGGAGCTCGCCGGCGCTCCGGGAATGACGTTGCGCCGGAAGGTGCCGCCGGGAAAAAAGGTATTGATCGAGTCGTTGCCACCCCCGTGGTTGTCCCCATGCACGCCGTAGGTGTTGTGCGGCCCGATGTTGTTCGTGAAGATGAACCGGGTGCTCGGCGTGCCGCCCACCGAGATGAGGTTGCTGGTCTGGAAGACCGTGTTGTGATCGACGGTGAAGTCGACCATGCCGTCGGTCATTTCGAGGAACCAGCCGGCGCCGTTCCACCGCGCGTAGTCGATGTCCTCGAAGACGTTGTTCGCCACCGTGACGCGCTGCTCCTGCTGGCTCGGGAAGTCGTAGTCCGTGCCCAGGGTCTGGATGGCGGAAGCCGCGTGGCGGACGACGTTGTGCGTGAACTGCACGTCCTGCACGGTGCTCCACGGCGCGTGGCCGTCCTGGTTGCGCACCGTGAAGAGGATGGCGTAGCCGTCCTGCGCGTCCCCCCAGCAGTTCTCGAAAACGTTGCCGTCGATCGTCACCCGCTGGGCGTTCTTGAGCTCGAGCAGGTTCTTGACTCCCCAGTGGACACCGGCGTAGCTCGGATCGTTGAAATACCAGGAGAGCTGCTTGTAGAAATGGTTGCCGCGGATCACGATGTCGGAAGGCACGAGGTTCTGGATCGAGGGATCGGCGCCGCCGAAGATCAGGTTCTCCCCCGCTGCTTCGAGGTAGTTGTTGGTGATCGTGTAGGGGCCGGGGCCGTTCCAGCCGGCGATCGCCTGCGTGTCCTGGCCCACCTCCTTGAAATCGGCGATGTAGTTGTTGACGACGTCGGTCGCGGCGCTGTTGAGCTGAATGCCCCGTTTCACGCCCTGAGTCGGGAAGGCGTGGATGTAGCAACGATCGACCACGAAATGGTTCGGCACCTGGGCGAGCGTGTTCTGTTCGGCGTCGGTCGAGCCGAGCGCGACGAGGTCGTAGACCAGGACCTGATCATCCTGCGGCGCGATCTCGAGGCCGATCAGCTTGTAGTGATGAGCCTGGGGCTCGGTCTGGAGCGCGTGCTCGCCACTACCGGGCGAGACGATCTTCGCCAGCTTGCCCGCGTCGGCGGGCGAGACCCGCCTGCCGGGTGGCAGGCTCGAATCCGCCGTTGCGGTGCGGATCGTGATCCAGTCGGCGTCCGTGCCGGTGCCCGCCTTGTAGCGCAGCGTGATGGGCCCGGTGAAGGTCGCCCCGGCCGCGAGGAGCAGGGTGTCGCCCGGCTGCGCCGCGTCGATCGCCGCCTGCAGGTCGGCGCCGGCGGCGACGTTGATCGTGGCAGCCCTGAGACCGGGCGCCGCCGCGAGGAGCACGAGAGAGAGGACGATCCGGAGGCACTGGCTCCTACCGGAGCGGGGAGGGAGAGAGAAGGTGTGCGCGGGAGTGCCTGCACGCGGGTCGATCATGAGCATACCTCCTTGTTGGTGTGGGCTTCTTAGGGCGTTTTCCTCCTGTCCTCGGGCCGGCGAGGCCCTGCCGAGGAGACAGAGATCAGAGTTTTACTATATGCAAGAAAGACGCCATTGGCGCTACAGTGAATCGAGAAAGGCCCGGGCCTTGCGCAGGTCACCGCTCTCTCCGGTGATGCCCTGTCGGGCCTGGGCGACGAGCTGGTGGGCATCCCGCGTCCGGCCTTGACTTTTCCAGAGTCTCCCCAGGCTCAGCGCGGCACGCAGCTCCAGCGCTCTGGAGCCATGGCGCCGGGCCAGCTCCAGGGCCGTCTGAAACCGCCGCTCGGCTGCGGCAGCCCGGTCGCCTTCCGGGAGCCCTTCAGCGCTCTCCGCGTTCAGCAGGATCTCTCCCTGCAAACGGTGCATGTCTTCAGTGAAGTCCCGCACTCCGCGCGCCTCGACCAGACGCAGGCCCTCGTCCAACGCCCGCCAGGCGTCCGCGAGGCACCCCTTCAAGATCAGGATCTCGGCGTACAGGCAGAAGAAATGGGCCAGGCTGCCGCCGCCATTCTTCTCGATCGTTCGCTGCACGCTGTCGCAATCACCCAGCTCGATCGCGAGCGGGTCGCCCGCCGGCGCGTACAGCTCCGCCCAGGCGAGAAGGAATGGAGTCTGCCAGAGCCAGAGGGAGAGACCCAGCCCCACGGCGAGCTCGTGCACCTCTCCGGCCATCCGCCGGACGGTCTCCGCGTCGCCCAGAACGTAAGCGAGCACCGCGGCGTAACTGCAGGCGAAGGCCAGTGTGAATGGGGAGCGGAGCTCGCGGGCAAGAGCGACGGCCTGCTCGATCCGGTGCCGCGCGCGGTCGAGCTGGCCCAGGTGCCAGAGGGCCGCCGTGTTGAAGGACAGGGCCAGCACCCGCAGGTCCGTGCCGGTGCGGATGCGGAAAGAGTCGTCGTCCGGCGGGGCGAGCTCGTACGCCCTCTCCAGCTCGGCGGCCGCCTGTGCGTAGTCGGGCTGGTAGAGATGGTAGCTGCCGAGAGAGAACCAGGCGATGGAGAGGAAATCGGGGCGCCGCTCGCTCTCGGCGATCCGCAGCAGGCGCTCGGCGAGTTCCAGGGCTTGTGCCAGGCGGCCGGAGGAGAAATGAGCGGTGTACAGCCCGTACACGGCCCAGAAGCGTTCGTCAGCCGCCTCCAGACGCTCCGCCAGGACCGCCGCCCGGGCGTAGGTCTGCCCGACCTCCGGATCCAGGTACCCTCTGCCGGTGATGATCGCAGGCGCCCGGAAATTCTGGATCCTCAGCTCCCAGCGGTCGCGCTCCGGGCTCTCCGGGAGGCTCTGGAGCAGCCGCAGAGCGCGGTCCAGATGGCTGATGGCCTCGGCGCTGGCCGACCGGCGGCTGGCGAGACCGCCGGCGCGCACCCAGAAGTCGATGGCCGGCGCGGTCAGGCCGGCCTCGGTGTAGTGATGGGCGAGGATCTCGGGTGTCGTCTCCGCGGTCGCGGGAAAACGGCTTGCCAGCGTCTCGGCGATCCGCCGGTGGATCTGCTGCCGCTCGCGCCGGAGCAGCGACTCGTAAGCCGCGTCGCGGACCAGGGCGTGCTTGAACAGGTACCTCGCCTGCGCGCCGAAACCCTTGCGGTAGACGAGCTCCGCCTGCACCAGACGCCGCAGCTCCTGCTGCAGCCCCGCCTCGTCGCAGGAGCAGATGGCCGCCAGCAGCTCGAAGGAGAAGACGCGGCCGATCACGGCCGCCATCTGGGCGACCTCCTTGGCCGTGCCCAGCCGGTCGAGCCGCGCCGCCAGCGAATCGCGTAGCGTCGTGGGCATCGCCGGCAGCTCCTGGCGCTCGCCGGAGTCGTGCGCTTCCAGGACGGTCTTGGTCAACTCCTCCAGGAACAGGGGGACGCCGTCCGTCCTGGCGACGATCTGCTGCCGCACCTCCGCCGGCAGGGGCTGCTCGCCCAGCACCCGATCGACGAGCGTCGCCGCCTCCGTCTCGTTCAGCGGTGTCAGGGTGATCTGGGTCAGGTGGGAGCGAGGCTCCCACCTGGTCTCCAGGGTTTGGAGACGCAGGGTCAGCAGGAGGAGGAGAGGCGAGCTCGCCATCTGGTCGATCAGGTGGCCGAGGCAGTCGAGGGTGGTGGGGTCCAGCCAATGCAGGTCTTCGATCAGCAGGACGAGGGGCTGCCGCTCCGCCAGCTCCAGGACCAGCGTCACCAGCGCCTCCAGTGTCTTCTCCCTCTGACGCTCGGGGGTCAGAGGGAGCGCGGGGTGGCGTGCGTCGAGCGGCAGGTCGAGCAGCGGGGCGAAGAGCGGCACGGCGGTCGCGAGCCCGAGGTCCCCCAGCGCACCGGCGAGCTGGTCCAGCGGCGAGGGCCCTTCCCGCCGCAGGAGGACCTGGCGCAACAGGTCGACGACCGGCTGGAGGGGTGAGCCCTGGGTGTAGGGGGAGCCGAAGCAGGACCGCCATTGCGCCGTGCCCGGCGCCAGGCGCTCCCGGACGCCGAGCACCAGGCGCGACTTGCCCATCCCGGCTTCACCGCTGATCAGGACGACCTGGCCGTTGCCCTCGCGGGCCCGGGCCCAGCGGCTCAGCAGCAGCTCCATCTCCCCCTGGCGGCCCACCATGGGCGGGAGGCCCGCGAAGCTGTCCTCCGGCGATTCCACGAGCTCCAGCACCCGGTGGGGAATCAGCGGTGCGGCGAGCCCCGGCATCTGGATGGGAGGCAGAGCCTCCAGAGCGAAGCTCTTCTCGATCAAGGAACGGGTGGCGGGGCTCACGAGGACACACCCCGGCGCCGCCAGGGACTGGAGCTCGACCGCCAGGTCGAGGGTCGTGCCCAGAGTCATCGGCTCCTGGCCCTGCGGCGAGGCGGCCACCACGGCCGAGCCGCTGTGGACGCCGGCCCGCAACGCCAGGACGATCGGTCTCCCCGCCTCCAAGCTCGTCTGCGCCACCTGGTCCGCCAGCTCGAGAGCGGCGCGGACCGCGCGCTCGGCGTTGTCCTCATGCGCCTGGGGATAGCCGAAACAGATCAGCAGCCGCTGGCCGCCCAGGGCATTGCCGAGGTGGCCGTCGTAGCGCCCCGCCACCTCCTGCGCCAGGGCGCGGAGCCGGAGCATGAGATCCTGGAGCTCTTCGGGATCGAACGCCTGCGGCGGGCCGGAGGGGCCGTCCGTGCCCACCAGCTCGCAGCACACCACCGTCACCTGCCGGCGCTCGCCGGTCGGATGGGGGCCGGCGGACGGCGGGGCGCTTTTCTCGCCGCGGTCCTCTCCCACCGCCGGTGCCTGGCGGAGGAGGTCGCGGACCTCCAGCGCCAGAGCGGAGAGGTGCTTTTCGATCTGCGGCTTCCTGCCTTCCGACAGCGTGCGGCCCTTGCCGGGCCGGCCTTGGAGGGCGGCGAGCCAGTCCACCGCTTCCCAGGCGCAGGGGTGCACGAACACGGGGATGACCCGCAGCCCCTCGGTCTGCCGCCGTGCCAGGAGGCGCGGGACCTCGGTGCCGCGGATGAAGCCCGAGGTGAGGAAGTCCTTGGAGATCAGCAGCACGGCCACCGCCGCGCGATTCATGGCCCCCTCGATCTCCGGCCACCATTCCTCTCCGGCAACGAGCCGCTGGTCGTCCCAGACCGCCAGCTCGCCCTCCACCTCCAGAACTTTCAGATGGCCGACGACGCGGTCCTTCCAGGCTGCATCCTTCTGGCTGTAGCTGATGAAGACCGTCGGACGGCCCGGAGGATCCCCTGTCGTCGCCGGCATTCAAGCCTTCTCCTCTGCCGCGCAGGCCTCCAGAAACGCCCGGGCCTCTTGCAGGTCGCGGCTCTCGAGCCCTGAGGTGCGCTGAAGGGACGAGCCGACGAGCTCGTGGGCGGCCTGCGTCCGGCCCTGGCTCTGCCAGAGTCTCCCCAGGCTCAGGGCGATACGCAGCTCCAGAAATCTGGAATCATGGCGCCGGGCCAGCTCCAGGGCGGTCTGGAACAATTGCTCGGCTGCGGCCGGTCCGCCTTTCTCCCCGAGCGCTTCCTGTCCCTGGGCGTGCAGCAGGATCTCTCCCTGCAGGCGATAGAGCTCTTCGAGCCAGATCGACACCCCGCGCGCCTGGGCGAGGCGCAGGCCCTCGTCCAAGGCTCGCCAGGCGTCCCCGGGGCGCCCTTGCAGGAGCAGGATCTCCGCATGCAGGCAGAAGAGAAAGACCATGCTGCCCCCCCGCTGCGCGATGGCCCGCTGCGCGCTGTCGAAATCCGGCGTGACCGCGGGCAGGCCGGCCGCCGGTGCGACCAGGTCCGCCCAGGCCAGCAGGAGGGAAGCGTCCCAGGCCAGTTGGGAGAAGCCCAGCTCCACGGCGAGGTCGTACGCCTCCCGGGCCATCCGCCGGACGCTCTCCGGCTCACGCAGAGCGTGACCGAGCAGCGCGTGGATCAGGCAGGCGAACGCCAGCGTGAACGGGGAGCCGAGCTGGCGCGCGAGCCCCACGGCCTGCTCGATCCGTTGCAGCGCGCCGTCGAGCCGGCCCAGGTTCCCGAGACACTGCGCGGCGAATGCGAGGGCCACCATCCGCAGGTCCGCGCCGGTGCGGATGCGGTAGGAGTCGTCGTCCGGCGGCGCGAGCTCGTACGCCCTCTCCACCTCGGAGAGAGCTTTGGTGTAGTCGGGCTGGTAGAAATGGTAGGTGCCGAGAGAGAGCCAGGCGATGGAGAGCAGGGCGGGGCGCCCCTCGCCCTCGGCGATCTGCAGCAGGCGCTCGGCAAGGTCCAGGGCCTGCGTCAGATTGCCGAAGAGGACGTGATAGGTGTGCAGCCCGAGCACGGCCCAGAACCGCTCGTCAGCCTCCTCCAGACGTTCGGCCAGGACCTCCGCCCGGGCGAAGGTCTGCTCGACCTCCGGATCCGTGTACCCTCTCCCGGTGATGATCGCAGCGGCCCGAAAATTCTGGATTCCCAGCTCCCGGCGGTCGCGCTCGGGGCCTGCCGGGAGGCTCTGGAGCAGCCGCAGGGCCCGGTCCAGATGGCCGATCGCCTCGGAGCTGGCCGACCGGCGGCCGGCGAGGGCGCCGGCGCGCACCCAGAAGTCGATGGCCGGCTCGGTGAGGCCGGCCTCGGTGTAGTGATGGGCGAGGATCTCGGGTGTCGTCTCCGCGCTCTCGGCGAAGCGGATCGCCAGGGCCTCGGCGATCTGGCGGTGGATCTGCTGGCGCTCGCGCTTGAGCAGCGACTGGTACGCCGCGTCCTGCACCAGGGCGTGCTTGAACAGGTACCGCGCCTGGCCGCCAAAACCCTTGCGGTAGACGAGCTCCGCCTGCACCAGGCGCTGCAGCTCAGTTTGCAGCGCCGCTTCGGCGAAGGAGCAGACGGCCGCCAGCAGCTCGAAGGTGAAGACGCGGCCGATCACGGCGGCGACCTGGGCGATCTCCTTCGCCGTCCCCAGCCGGTCGAGCCGCGCCGCCAGCGAATCGCGCAACGTCGCGGGCATCGCCGGCAGCTCCTGCCGCTCGCCCGATCCATGCGATTCCAGAATCGCCTTGGTCAGCTCTTCGAGGAACAGGGGGACGCCGTCCGTGCGCGCCACGATCTGCCGCCGCACCTCGGCCGGCAGGTCCTCGGCTCCCGCCACCCGCTCGACGAGCTGCTCCGCCTCCGTGCCGGTCAGCGACGTCAGGGTGATCTGGGAGAGGTGGGCGCGCGGTCGCCAGAGGGACTCCAGGGTATGGAGGCGCAGGGTCAGCAGCAGCAGCAGGGGGGCGCTCGCCATCTGGTCGATCAGGAGGTCGAGACAGTCGAGGCTCGTGGGATCGAGCCAGTGCAGGTCCTCGATCAGCAGGACCAGAGGCCGGCGCTCCGCCGTCTCCAGCACCAGCGCCACCAGGGCCTCCAGCGTCTTCTCCCGCTGCCGCTCGGGAGACAGCGGCGGGGCCGGGTGGCGGTCGTCGAGCGGCACGTCGAGCAGCGAGGCGAAGAGCGGCACGGTTTCGGCGAGCCCGAGCTCGCCCAGCGCGCTGGCGAGCTGGTCGAGCGGCGGGACGCCTTCCCGCCGCAGGAAGACCTGGCGCAGCAGAGCGACGACCGGCTGGAGGGGAGAGCCCTGGGTGTAGGGGGAGCCGAAGCAGGACCACCATTGCGCCGTACCCTCTTCCAGGCGCTCCCGCAGCGCGCGCACCAGGCGCGATTTGCCCATCCCGGCTTCACCGCTGATCAGGATCACCTGGCCGTTCCCTTCGCGGGCCAGAGCCCAGCGGCTCAGCAGCAGCTCCAGCTCCTGGTCGCGGCCCACCAACGGCAGGAGGCCCGCGGCGCCGGCCTCCTGCGAGTCCACGAGCTCCAGCACCCGGTGGGGGATCAGCGGCGCGCGGCCCGGCGCCTGGACGGCCGGCAGAGCCGCGAGAGCGAAGCTCTTGTCGATCAGCGAGGCGGTGGCCGGGCTGACGATCACCTGGCCCGGCGCGGCCAGCGACTGGAGCTCGACCGCCTGGTCGAGGGTCGCTCCCAGGGTCATCGGCTCCTGCGCCTGCGGCGAGACGGCCACCACGGCCGAGCCGCTATGGATGCCGACCCGCAGCGCCAGAGAGACCGGCCGCCCCTGTTCGGAGTCGGCGCTCCTCTGCGCCACCTGCTCCGCCAGCTCGAGAGCGGCGCGGACGGCGCGCTGGGCGTTGTCCTCATGGGCCTGCGGATAACCGAAATAGATCAGCATGCGATGGCCGCCCAGGATGCCTCCGAGGTGGCCGTCGTAGCGCCCTGCCACCCCCTCCGCCAGGGCGCGGAGCTGGAGCATCAGCTCCTGGAGGGTCTCGGGATCGAACGCCTGCGCCGGGCCGGAAGGCCCCTCCGTACCCACCAGCTCGCAGCACACCACCGTCACCTGCCGGCGCTCGCTGGTGGGGTGGGAAGACGGTTTGACGGTGGGCTCGACGGCGGCGCTCTTCGCTCCGCGTTCCTCTCCCGCCGCCCTCTGGCGGAGGATCTCGCGGATCTCCAGCACCAGGGCGGAGAGGTGCTTTTCGATCTGCGGCTTCCTGCCCTCCGAGAGCGTGCGGCCCTTGCCGGGCCGGCCCTGGAGGGCGGCGAGCCAGTCCACCGCTTCCCAGGCGCAGGGGTGTACGAACACGGGGATCACCCGCAGCCCCTCGGTCTGCCGCCGTGCGAGCAGGCGCGGGACCTCGGTGCCGCGGATGAAACCCGAGGTGAGGAAGTCCTTGGAGATCAGCAGCACGGCCACCGCCGCGCGATTCATGGCCCCTTCGATCTCGGGCCACCAGCCGTCGCCGGCGGCGATCCGCTTGTCGTCCCAGACCGCCAGCTCGCCCTCCACCTCCAGGACTTTCAGATGGCCGACGACGCGGTCTTTCCAGGCTTCATCCCTCTGGCTGTAGCTGATGAAGACCGTGGGGCGGCCCGGAGAATCCCCTGTTGTCGGAAGCATTCAAGAGGGATTATAGATCTCATTTCTACTCTGTCGAGCAGGAATCCAGAAAGGCCCTTGCCTCTCGCAGGTCCAGGTCATGGCTCTCGAGCACGCCGGTGAAGCCCTGCCGGGCCTGGGCCACGAGCTCGCGAGCGGCCTCGGTCCGGCCTTGGGCTTGCCAGAGTTTTCCCAGGCCCAAGGCGCTGCGCAGCACCAGAGCCTTGGAGCCGTTGCACCGAGCCTGCTCCAGGGCCCTCTGGAACAGGCGCTCGGCTTCGGCCGTCCGGTCTCCTTCCCAGATCTCTGGAGGGCTTTCGGCGTGCAGCAGGATCTCGCCCTGCAAGAGGTAGATGTATTCGGTCCAGCTCGCCACGCCCTGCGCCTGGGCGATGCGGAGCCCCTCGTCCAAAGCCCGCCAGGCATCCCGGAGGCGCCCTTGTAAAAGCAGGATATGGCCGTGCAGGTGGAAGAAATAGGGCATACCGCGCCCGCTGTTTTCCGCGATCGCCTGCTGCACGCTGTCGAAATCGCCCAGCCCGACGGCGGGCGGATCACCGGTCGGCGCGTACAGCTCCGCCCAGACGAGGAGGAGAGGGCAGATCCAGGAAAACCGGGAGAAGCCCAGCTCCGTGGAGATCTCGTACACCTCCCGGGCCAGTGGCCGGATGCTCGCCGCGTCGTGCTGACCTTGCGAGTATTGCGCCGCGTGCAGGCAAGCGAATCCCAGCGAGAACGGGTGGCCGAGCTGGCGGGCGAGAGCGATGGACTGCTCGTTCATTTGCCGCGCGCGATCGAACTGGCCCAGGTGCCCGACACAAATCGCGGCGAACGAGAGGGCCACCACCCGCGGGTCCACGCCGGTGCGGACCCGGAAGGAGTCGTCGTCCGGCGGGGCGAGCTCGTACGCTTTTTCAAATTCGGGGATGGCTTCGGCGTAATCGACGTGGTGGAAGTGGTAGGTGCCGAGCGAGAGCCACGCGATGGAGAGGAGGTTGGGGCGCCCTTCGCTCTCGGCGATCCGCAACAGGCGCTCGGAGAGCTCCAGTCCCTGTGGCAGATTGCCGGAGACGACGTTAAAAATCTGCAATCCGAGCACGGCCCAGAAGCGCTCTTCGGCTTCCGCGAGGCGTTCGGCCAGGACCTCCGCGCGAGCGAAGGCCTGCTCGACCTCCGCATTGATGTAGCTCCAGGTCATGAGCGCAGCCGCCCGGCCCTTCTGGATCGCCAGCTCCCGGCGATCGCGCGCGGGACTTTCCGGAAGGCTTTGGAGCAGCCGCAAGGCCCGGTCCAGATGGCTGATCGCCTCCGCGCTGGCCGACCGGCGGCTGGCGAGGTCGCCGGCACGCACCCAGAAGTCGACGGCCGGCTCGGGGAGGCCGGCCTCGGTGTAGTGGTGGGCCAGGATCTCGGGCGTCGTCTCCGCGGTCGCCGGAAAACGGCTCGCCAGCGTCTCGGCGATCTGGCGGTGGATCTGCCGTCGCTCGCGCTTGAGCAGCGACTCGTACGCCGCGTCCTGAACCAGAGCGTGCTTGAACAGATATCTCGCCTGGGCACCGAAACCCTTGCGATAGACGAGCTCCACCTGCACCAGACGCTGAAGTCTCTGCTGCAGCGCCGACTCATCGCAGGCACAGACGGCCGCCAGCAGCTCCAGGGTGAAGACGCGGCCGATCACGGCCGCGATCTGGGCGACCTCCTTGGCCGCCCCCAGCCGGTCGAGCCGTGCCGCCAGCGAATCGCGCAGGGTGATCGGCAATTCCTGCCGCGCTCCGGCTGAGTGCGATTCCAGGACGGTCTTGGTCAGCTCCTCGAGAAACAGGGGGACGCCGTCGGTCCTCGCCACGATCTGCCGCCGGACCTGCGCCGGCAGGGGCAGCTCTCCCACCACCCGATCGATGAGCGTCGCCGCCTCGCCATCGTTGAGCGGGGTCAGGGTGATCTGTGTCAGATGGGAGCGAGGTCCCCAGAGCGACTCCACGGTGTGGAGGCGCAGGGTCAAGAGGAGGAGCAGAGGCGCGCTCGCCGCCTGATCGATCAGTTGACCGAGCCATTCGAGGGTCGTGGGGTCGAGCCAGTGGAGATCTTCGATCAGCAACACCAGAGGCTGCCGCTCCGCCGTCTCCACCACCCAGGACGCCAGCGCCTCCAGCGTCTTTTCTCTCTGTCGCTGGGGGGTCAGAGGAGGAGCGGGGTAGCGCTCGTCGAGCGGCAGGTCGAGCAGCGGCGCCAGGAGCGGCACGGCGCTCAACAGCCCGGCTTCCTGGAGGAGGTTTTCAAGCTGGGAGAGCGGTGAGGCCCCTTGTCGCTGGCGGAGGACCTGCCGCAACAGATCGACGACCGGCTGGAGCGGCGAGCTCTGGACGTAGGGCGAGCCGAAGCAGGACCACCATGGCGCCGGGCTCTGTTGCAGTTTTTCCCGCAACGCGAGCACCAGACGCGATTTGCCGATCCCGGCCTCGCCGCTGATCAGGATCACCTGTCCATTCCCCTCGCGCACCTGAGCCCAGCGGCTCAGCAGCAGCTCCATCTCCCGCTCGCGGCCCACCAGGGGCACGAGGCCCGCAAAGCTGTCGTCCGGTGATTCGATGGGCTCCAGCACCCGGCAGGGAGTCAGCGGCGCGGCGAGCCCCGGCACCGTCAAGGCCGGCAAGGCCTCGAAGGAGAAGCTCCTGCCGACCAGGGAGCAGGTGGCGGGGCTCACGATCACGCCCCCCGGCTCCGCCCGGGACTGGAGCGCGACCGCCAAGTCGAGGGTCGCTCCCAGAGTGATCGGCTCCTGATCCTGCGGTGGGACCGACACCACGGCGGGTCCGGTATGGATGCCGGCCCGCAGCGCCAGGACGATCGGCCTCCCCGGCTCGGAGCTGGCTTTCATCCGCCCTGCCTGGTCCACCAGCTCGAGGGCGGAGCGCACGGCGCGCCGGGCGTTGTCCTCATGCGCCTGGGGATAACCGAAATAGATCAGCACCCGCGGGCCGCCCAGGACGTTGCCGAGCTGGCCGTCGTAACGCCTCGCAACCCCGTCCGCCAGGGCGCGAAGCCCGCGCATCAGGTCGTGGAGCGTTTCGGGATCGAACGCCTGCGGCAGGCCGGAGAGCCCATCCGTGCCCACCAGCTCGCAGTAGACCACCGTCACCTGCCGGCGCTCGTTGACCGGGCGCGGGGCGGAGGTGGGCCTGGCGTCCGGGCTCGTTCCCGGCGCCATATCGATCCTGAGACCGGCCCCGAGGCGCTCCGCCGCCATCCTGGCGAGCCCTTCGACGATGGTGCTCTGCTCGCCGAGATCCTCTGCTCCTGCGCTCCCGCGACCGGAGCCCTCGGTCACCACGCCCTCGAGAGCCGCGAGGCGCCTGACGACCTCCCCGGCGCTCGCGAGCCGCCGGTCCGGCTCCTTGACCAGCAGCCGGCCGATCAGAGCCGAGAGCTCCAGCGGAACCTCCGGACGGAGCGCGCAGACCGGAGGCGGTTGGAAGTGGAAAATCCGGCCCAGCGTCTCCTGCGGCGTCCCGCCGAGGAACGGAGACACGCCGGTGACCATCTCGTAAAGCAGCGATCCCAGGGAGAACAGATCCGAGCGGTGATCGACCGGCATTGCCTGAAGTTGCTCCGGGGACATGGCGTGGCAGGTCCCGAGCACGATCCCGGGCTGCGAGAGGTCCGTGTCGCCCTCGTGATGGACGAGCTTGGCGAGCCCGAAGTCGAGGATCTTGGCCCGCCCGGACGCCGTCACCATGACGTTGCCCGCTTTCAGGTCCCGATGGATCACCCCCTGGGCGTGAGCCTCGGCGAGCCCCTCGGCGATCTCGCGGCCGAGGCGGATCGCCTGACCCAGGTCGAGGCCGCCCTCACGGATCTTCTGCGAGAGGGGCATCCCCTCGACCAGCTCCATGACGATCCAGTCCCCGGCCGCGGTCTCGACGACGTCGTAGACGTGGACGATGGCCGGATGATTGAGCCGGGCAGCGGCCTGTGCCTCGCGCCGGAATCGTCGCGAGGCGATCGGATTCCGCTGGCTTGGCAGGAGGTGCTTGATCGCCAGCGGACGCCGGAGCGCTTCGTCGAAAGCGCGGTAGACGACCCCCATGCCGCCCGCGCCGAGACGCTGCTCAATCCTGTAGCTGGCGATCTTCGCAGGAAGATCGAGCGCCTCGCCCGGCTGGCTGGATTTCACGACCGGATCTTAGCGCAGGTTGGAGGAATCCAGAAACGCCCGCGCCTCGCGCAGGTCGCCGCTCTCGAGCTCCCCGGTGAAGCCCTGCCGGGCCTGGGCGACGAGCTCGCGGGCGGCCTGCGTCCGGCCCTGGCTCTGCCAGAGCCTCCCCAGGCTCAACGCGGTGCGCAGCTCCATCGCTCTGGAGCCATGGCGCCGGGCCAGCTCCAGGGCCGTCTGGAACCGTCGCTCGGCCTCGGCCGGCCGGTCCCCCTCCGGCAGCCCTTCGGGGCTTTTCGCGGTCAGCAGGACCTCTCCCTGCAAGCGGTAGATCTCTTCGATCCAGATCGACACTCCCCGCGCCCGGGTGAGACGCAGACCCTCGTCCAGCGCCCGCCAGGCGTCCCCCGGGCGCTGGCGCAGGATCAGGATCTCGCCGTGCAGGCAGTAGTAGTAGCCCATGTTGCTCCCCCCCTTCTGCGCGATGACCCGCTGCGAGCTGTCGAAATCGCCCAGCTCGCAAGCCGGCCGGCCGGCCGCCGGCGCGTACAGGTCCGACCAGGCGAGGAGGAAAGGAGCCCGCCAGGCCCACTGGGAGAGACCCAGCTCCCCAGCGAGGTCGTGCACCTCTCCGGCCATCCGCCGCACGGTCTCCACGTCGCGCAGAGCCTGAGCGAGCATCGCGGCATACGTGCAGGCGAACGCCAGCGTGAACGGAGAGCCGAGCTGGCGGGCGAGAGCGACGGCCCGCTCGATCCAGTCCCGCGCCCGGTCGAGCTCGCCCCGGTGCCAGAGAGCCGGCGTGCCGAAGGACAGGGCCATCACCCGCAGGTCCGTCCCGGTGCGGATGCGGAACGAGTCGTCGTCCGGCAGGGCGAGCTCGTACGCTCTCTCCAGCTCGGAGACGGCCTCGGCGTAGTCGGACTGATAGAAGTGATAGACGCCGAACGTGAACCAGGCGACGGAGAGGAAGCCGGGGCGCTGCTCGCTCTCGGCGATCCGCAGCAGGCGCTCGGCGAGGTCCAGGGCCTGCGCCAGGTTGCCGAAGATGACGTGGTGGGTGTACAGCCCATACAGGGCCCAGAAGCGCTCTTCGGTCTCCTCGAGACGGTCCGCCAGGACCTCCGCCCGGGCGTAGGTCTGCTCGACCTCCGGGTCCAGGTACCCCCTCCCGGTGATCACCGCAGCCGCCCGGGCATTCTGAATGCTCAGCTCCCGGCGGTCGCGCCCGGGGCTTTCCGCGAGGCTCTGGAGCAGCCGCAGAGCCCGGTCCAGATGGCTGATCGCCTCCAGGCTGGCCGACCGGCGGCTGGCGAGGCCGCCGGCGCGCACCCAGAAATCGATCGCCGGCTCGGGGAGGCCGGCCTCGGTGTAGTGATGGGCGAGGATCTCGGGCGTCGTCTCCGCGGTCTCGGGAAAACGGCTCGCCAGCGTCTCGGCGATCTGGCGGTGGATCTGCTGACGCTCGCGCCTGAGCAGCGACTCGTAGGCCGCGTCCTGGACCAGGGCGTGCTTGAACAGGTACCGCGCCTGGCTGCCGAAACCCTTGCGGTAGACGAGCTCCGCCTGCATCAGACGCCGCAGCTCCTGCTGCAGCGCCGCCTCGTCCAAGGCGCAGACCGCCGCCAGCAGCTCGAAGGAAAAGACACGGCCGATGACGGCCGCGATCTGCGCGACCTCCTTGGCCGTCCCCAGCCGGTCGAGCCGCGCCGCCAGCGAATCGCGCAGGGTCGCCGGCAGCTCCTGCCTCTCGCCGGAGTCGTGCGATTCCACGACGGCCTTGGTCAGCTCTTCGAGGAACAGGGGGACCCCGTCCGTCCTGGCGACGATCTGCCGCCGCACCTCCGCCGGCAGCGACTGCCCTCCCAGCACCCGGTCGATGAGCGTCGCCGACTCCGTGCCGCTCAGCGGGGCCAGAGTGACCTGGACCAGGTGGGCGCGAGGCCCCCAGAGGGCCTCCAGAGTCTGGAGGCGAAGGGTCAGCA
>DATARR010000155.1:0-34866 GCA_036264085.1 Thermoanaerobaculia bacterium
GAGAAGAGGGCCGGGGTGATGAGGGTCTTGGGTGGGGGCGGGCGCCGGGAAGGACAACCTACCTGCACCTCCTCGACCGCGCCCTCGCCCGCCCCTCCGTCGCGGTCCTTGCAGCCGTCGCCGTAGCGGCCCTGGCGGTCCTGGCCCTCGGCGTCCTCCCCCACGAACTGGTGCCCGAGGCCGCGGCGCGGGACCTCGTGGTGCGCTATCGATTGGACCGCGACCTCACGCCCGAAGCCTCCCGCCGCCAAGGCCAGGCCGTCGAGGCGAGGACGGCGGCGGTGCTTTCCGGCGTGACGGGCGTCCCCGCCTCCCGCCTCGCCGTGCAGCTCCCCGGGACCGGAGAGACGGGGAATGCGGACCGCGGAGAGACGGGGCGCATCGAGCTGCGCTTCGCCGACAGCGCCACGGCGGCCGAAGCGCGAAAACGTCTCCAGGCCGCCCTCGCCCGCCTGCCCGGCGTGGAGGTCTGGGTGGAACCCCGGGCCAGCGCCTTCGTGGAGTCGATCGAGCACACCGGCCGCCGGCTGGAGGTGGTGGCCTCGGCCGCCACCCCCGAGCGCGCGGCCGATCTCGCCCGCCGCACGGCCGAACGCCTCTCCCGGGCCGGGCTGCGCGCGTCCGGCAGCCGGCGGGACGGACCGACCCCCGCCGTCCTCCTCGCCTGGGACGTGCCCCGGCTGGCCGGGATGACCGCGGGGACGGCCGATCGCGACAGGCTGGAAGACCAGGTCCGCTCGGGGCTGGGGGATCAGACGGCTGGCCGGGTGCGGATCGACGGCGTGGAGCCCGAGATCCTGGTGAAGGCCACGGAGCCGGCGGACCCGGGATTGATCCCGATCTCGGCCGGCAACGGCAACGTCATTCCCCTGGCGGCCGTGGCCCGCCTCGCCGGCGGTGCGCGTCCGCCCGCCCTGGAGCGCGAGGGGGGCGTGCCCGCCGTGCGCCAATCGTTCGAAGGGCCTTCGGATGTCACCGGGCGCGATCCGGACGCGCTGCTGGCGGGCCTCGCCCGGGCGGCGGACGAGGAGGTCTCCCCCGCCGGCCAGGCCCTGGAGCTGCGGCGGGCCTTCGGCCAGCTCCGCCTCGCCCTCGCCCTCTCGCTCGTCCTCGTCTTCCTCACCGTGGCGGCCCTCTACGAATCGCTCGCCACGCCGCTGGTGGTGATGAGCACCGTCCCGGTCGCCCTCGGCGGCGCCCTCGGCCTGCTGGCGGCGGCGGGACAGACGCTCAACATCCTCTCCTTCCTGGGGCTGATCCTCCTGGCCGGGATCGTGGTCAACAACGCCATCGTCCTCGTCCATCGCGTCGAGGACCATCGGCGAGCCGGCCGGGCGATGGACGAGGCCATCCGCCTCGCCGGCGCCGAGCGCTACCGGCCCATCCTGATGACGACCCTGGCCACCGTGGCCGGCATGCTCCCCCTGGCCCTCCTCGGCGGCCAGGGGGTGGAGCTGCGCCGCGCCCTCGCCCTCGCCGTGATCGGGGGCATGACGACCGCGGTCTTCGCTTCACTCCTCCTGGTGCCGGTGCTTTACCGGTTTGCCCACAGACGATGAAAGAAGGACGTCCGATCGCCCGGCTCATCTGCACCCTGGCGCTGCTGGTGCTGGGGGGCGTGGCCCTGTCGCGCCTGCCCCTGGACTACCTGCCGCGCCAGAGCTTTCCGGAGCTGACCGTGGGGTTCGGCCTCGGCGAGGAACGCGATCCGGGCGAGGTGGCCCGCGAGTGGGTGGAGCCCATCGAGAGCGCCGTTCGCTCCCTGGGCGGAGTGCGGGGAATGGCCGGCGAGGTGCGGACGGACGGCGCCGAGCTGACGGTGCGCTTCGACCCCGGGACCGATCCCGAGCGCAAGGCCGCACGGCTGGACTCGGAGCTGGTGCGGCTGCGTTCTCAGATGTCCGCGGCGTCCCCGGGCGCCTCCCTCTGGGTGGACCCCGCCACGGAGCGGAACGGGGATTTCCTGGCCCTCGTCTGGCTGGCCGGCGCCCGCGAGGACGCCGACGCGCGGGCCGCCGCCGAGGTCCTGAAGGCCGTGCCCGGCGTGCGGGAGGTGGAGCTCGTGGGCGTGCGGGACGAGGAGGTGAGGATCGAGCTCGCCGGCGGCGCCCTCGATCCCTGGGGGCAGGCCGGCGCCGTGCTGGGCGAGGCCCGGCGCTGGCTGCAGGTGCCCGCCCTGGGCTGGAGCCGCTACGGAGATGGCGGGGACCGCCGCCGGCCCGTGATCGCAGCCGCCCGGGAGAGGTTGGCAGCGCTCCCCATCCCCGCCGCCGGAGGGGCCGTTCCCCTGGCCGCCACCGCCACGATCCACGATGGGCGAAAACCTCCCCGGGACGAGGTGCGTTTCCGCGGCCGGCCGGCCCGGGCCGCCTATATCTATAGAACGCACGACGCCGATCCCCTGACCGTGGACCGGGCCCTGCGCCGGCGGCTGGGGCACCTGCCGGGAGGCGTGAGAGGCGAGATCGGCCTGAGCGACGCCGATCCACTCCGCGACCTGGTCCTGCGCCTGGCCCTGGCCGGTCTCCTGGGGGTGGGCCTCGCCGCCGCGGCCGGAGCCTGGCGGCGCGGCCTCTGGGGAGCCCTCGCTCTGGGGCTGGCCCTCCCCGCCGTCGTGGCCGCGGCGGCCAACGCCTTCCTGCTGGCCGGCGTACCGCTCGACGTCACCACCCTGGCGGCCCTGGCCGTGGCCGCTGCCGGCCTCCTCCCCCTCGCCGCCCTGCGCCTGACGCGAAGGGATGGCTTCTGGACCTGGGGCCTCACCGCCATCGCCTCGGCCGCCGCCGTGCCCGTGGCCGTGGCCCTGGCGAGCGCCGAATTGGGTCCCCTCCTCGCCGAGCCCGCGCGGGCGTTCCTCCTCGCCGTGGCGACGGGGGTGGGGGCGGTGGCGGTGCTGCCGCGGCCTCACGCCTCTTCGCCCGGGATTGAAATCCCCGTCGTCCGCACCGCCCTGCGCGATCCCGGCACCGTCCTGCTGGCGGCGGCCACGGCCTCCTTCCTCGCCATCGCCCTCTGCGGCGCCGCGCTCGTCCCGCGGCCCGGGACCCTGCGGCCCGATCAGGCGAACCTCACGCTGCTCCTGCGCCTGCCGCCGGGAACCACCTTGGAGGAGACCGTCCGCCGCGCGGCCAAGGCCGAGGACCTGCTCGCCAAGGCCGCGGAGGTGAAGCGCTTCTGGAGCTACTCGACCCCCGGCGTGGCCCGCGTCGTGGCCGAGCTGCGTTCCAACGCCCGCGATCCCGAGCACCGGGCACTGCTCGCCACCCGCCTGCGCTACGAGATGGGCGGCGCGGGCTCCCTGGAGATCGCTCAAGGCGCCCGGACGTCCTCCGCGGGAGGGGCCGGCGCCGGCTTCCTCGCCGATCTCGAAGAGAAGGCGGAGACGGACGAGCACGCCGAGACCTGGCGCGTCGTGCTGCGCGGTGCCGGCCTCGGGGCCGTGAGGGCGGGCTACGACCGTCTGCTGGAGCGGCTGGACAGTCTCAAGGTGCGGCGCTTCTGGATCTCAGGCTGGGGCGAGCCGGCGGTGCAGCTCGTCCTGAGGCCCCGCGCCGGCACCACCCCCGCCGAGGCGGCAACCCTCGCCGGCCGGCTGCGGCGGGAGAGCGCCCCGCCTCCGGCCCTCGGTCTGCCGCCGGCCCACCCCGGCGGTCCGCAGCGCTCCCTCACCGTGGTCCCCGCCGGCGCGCCCGCGGACCCGGACCGCGCCGTGCCTCAGCTCGCGGCCCTCCTCGGCCGTCCCCTCTCCCTGGACGGCCGGGTGGTGACGCCCGGCGCCCTCGTCGCGCCCACCGAGGAGGTCCTCTACCCCCGGGTGAAGCGCCAGTCGGGCCGCTTCGTGGTGCCGGTGGAGGTCCAGCTCCTGCTCTCCAGCGAGGAGGTGCGCAAGGAGAAGCGCAAGGAGATCGACCGCAGTCTCGCCGTTCTCCCTCTCCCTCCGGGGTGCGACCTCGAACGCCCCGACCTCGGCACCGACTTCTGGCGGCCGGACCGCCTGCGGGTGATCGCCCTCGTCCTCTCCATCCCCCTGCTCCTCTTCGCCGTGGCCGCCTGCCGGCTCGGCTCGCTGCTGCGCGGCGCCACGGCCCTGCTCCCACTGGCTCTGGGGCTGGTGGCGGCGCTCCCCCTGGTGGCGGCCGGCATCGGCCGGCTGGACGAGCTCACCGTCTTCACCCTCGCCGCCAGCCTCGCCCTGGCCCTCCCCACCGCCGCCGAAGTGGCCGCGGGCTCAGCCCTGGCGGAGATCAACGGGGTCAGGCTCTACGGCGACCTGCGCCGGCAGGTCCCCTGGCTCGCCGCCGCGGCGCCGGTGCTGGTGCTGACCCTGGCGGCAGCCACCCTGGGAGCGGAGCCCGCCTCCCATCCGTGGTCCGTGCCCCTGCGCGCGGCGGCCGTGGCCGGGGGAGCGGCCCTGGCCGGATCGGCCCTGCTGGTGCCCGCCCTCCTCCTCGCCGGCAACCGCTGGCGCCGGCGCGATCCCGAAGAGGAGAAGCGGCGGCGGAATCCCCCCGTCTGGAGCGAGCCGGGCGAGCCGGTCCTGGAGGTGCGGAGCCTGACCAAGATTTACGGCGGCCGCTTTCGGGCCCTCGCCGCCGTGGACTTCACCCTGACGCCGGGCATCGTCGGCCTGCTGGGACCGAACGGCGCGGGCAAGACGACGCTGCTGCGCATCCTCACCGGCCTGCTGGAGCCCACCCGCGGCTCGGTGCGTTACCGGGGCGTCCCCATCAGCTCAGTGAACCTGGCGGCCTACCGGCGGCGGATCGGCTTCCTCCCCCAGGAATTCAACGCCTACCCGGGCTTCACCGCCGAGCAGTTCCTCGATCACTGGGCCCTGGAGCGGGGGATGAACGACCCGCAAGCGCGGCGGGCCGAGATCGATCATCTCCTCGCCGCCGTGGGCCTCGCCGAGCACGCCGGCCGCAAAGTACGGGACTTCTCCGGCGGCATGCGCCAGCGCGTGGGCATCGCCCGCGCCCTCCTGGGAGCGCCGCCCATCCTCGTCGTGGACGAGCCCACGACCGGCCTCGACGTCGAGTCGCGCAGCCGCTTCCGCCAGATCCTCCTGGAACAGGCCGGCGAGCGCATCGTCGTCTTCTCCACCCACATCGCGAGCGACGTCGAAGCCGCCGCCCGCCGCATCCTCCTCCTCCACCGCGGCCGGCTGCGCTTCGACGGCACGCCCGAAGAATTGGTGGAACGAGCCCACGGCCGCGTCTTTCGCACCCTCGTCGCCGACGCCGAGCTCCTCGCCTTCGGCCACCGCTACCGCACCACCTCGCGGGTGCGAATCCTCGAAGGCATCCAGGTCCGCGCCATCGCCCGCCCGGGCGAGGAGCCGGCCGGGGAGATCGTGGAGCCCAACCTGGAGGAGGCGTATCTGGCCGAGGTGGATCGGGCGGACGCGGGGGCGGCGATTACTGGAGCTTGAGTTGGGGAAGGAAGCGTTTCACACACTCTGGATCGAGCTCGAGTTGCCGGACCAGTTTGCTTGACGTGGAACGCCTGGATGGGAGGTTGTCTCTTCTCTCTTCTCCCATGCTTTCCCAGAGGCAGGATGGGAAAAGACCGATTCTGAAAATAGACGACATGGTTGTGATCACGGGCTTTCCGCCTGTACCCGGGCGCGCACTGCTCCAACATTGCCCAAATCTCTTTGAGCGGGATCTGTCCAAACGAGATCAAGCCGCGAGCTCTGCCTCATCCAAGAGGTTGACGGAGGGCGACGGGTGCTCCAAGAGTACCACTTCGACTCCGATGCTTGAATCCGCCTTGCGCTTCGGCAGCCAATCCGCGTTGACCTCTCCACTGCGGACTCGCAACACGGCTTCCTCCCACTCGGCTGCCGTGGGTCGATTGGTCTCGTCGACGAAGTTCCTCACCTGACGCTCGAATTCCGCGAAGTCCTTGGCTTCGGCAGCGATGTCGAACAAGACGGACCTGTAGCTTTGGCGGAACTCAGCCTGTGCCTCACCGCGGTTCGAGCCGCCAGCCGCGATCCCACCCGGATTGACTCCGTACATCAAGAAGCCGTCGCCTTCGTCCGCCAGTAGAGCGCGCCCGTTGAGGTTCACACCTGCGACGAAGCCGTTCCCGGCCACGAGGTCCCTGAAACCGAAGAGCAACGGGTAGTGCGTCATTTAGTTATCTCCAACGACGACTGGGATTCCAACCCCCTTGTAAGACTCTAGTGGGTGCATGCCCGGTGGTCAAGTAGGAGCCAGCCCCAGGACCAGCCGATCCCACAGAACCCAAAAGCCCTGAAAGGGCGACGGCAGCTCGTCGTTGGAAGTCCACTGCCGCCGCCCCTTGGGGCTTTGAGATTTGTGGTGGATCCTTCCCTAGGGCTGACGCCCATGCCATTCCACACATCTCGCGTCTGGATTCGCGACGCCTTAGGTAGGAGTGGCGCGGACCGGCATCGTCGCATCAGAGACGACCCGCCGTCCCCGTGGCCTCCGAAACGAAATCGTATCGGGTCTGTGTCGTCTCTACGCACCCTTGGAGGCGCGGCCAGCGATAGCGGTTCCGGAGGGGTTGGAAGATTCCACTTCGCGACGCCTCCGGAATCACCATCCTTTTGCCGTCGCGACTCCGGTCCGTAGAGACGACCCAGACCCGATACGATACCCGTGGCAGGCCACGGGGACGGCGGGGCGTCTCCGGCGCGGCGATGTCGCCTCCGTCTTCCACCGCCTCCAGCGTCGCGAGTCCCAAAAGGGAGATCTATGTAATGGCATGGGCTGGCGCCCCAGGCTCTACGCCGCCGCCTCTTCGAGCCTGGGCTCCGGGAGAGACACCCCGCCGGACCCGCGTTATTCACCCTGGGACATCGCGGTCAACCGCGTCGGCCGTCCCGGAACCCCCAAGCGATTCAAGGAGAAGAGCAAGCTCCACGGCATCGATGTAGACGAGCCGTGTATCCCGAGCGAGCGCCGTATCACGGAAACCGCCGATAATGGCGAGAATGGCCTCACGAGTCGGAAGAAATCCTTCTCCAAACCAATCAGGCCGCGGGATCAGATCGCTTGCCGCCTCTGCCCCCTGCCCCCGAAGCGTTTCCCCAACGGCAACAATCAGCCGAGCCACGGGGAGCTGGGGTTCGCCGCCGCCTCGCCTATACGCGGTATACATTTCGATTGCCTGGGAGCGAGCCGCCGCCGCTGCCTCCGGGCGGCAGGATTGGGTCTCGATGTCACTAAGGATGCTCCAGGTCTTCCACGGTTCAGCCGCATGACCGAAGGGAGTTTTAAGGCAACCTGCCTGGATAGCGGCCCTGCGGGCTTCGTCTAGGCGCCCAAGCTTTTGGAGAACGATCGCCAAGTTACTGAGGGAGCGCGCCTGACCGAAGGAATCTCTAAGCTCTTCGCGAAGCGTCGCCGCCTGCTTATGAAGTTGTGCGGCCTCTTCTAATCGTCTCGACTTTGCGTAGAGAACTCCCATTTGGTCAAGAGTCAATGCCTGAGCACCCCTATTCCCAAGCTCGACCTCAATGCGCAGAGATCTCTGATAGGCCGCCTCTGCACGGTCAAAATCTCCAGACTCCTGATGCACTACCCCGATCTGATGCCACGAAGTAGCTACATGTTCAGGCTCATGGAGTGCTTCGAAAGTCTGGCGGGCCTGCTCGTGAGCAGTAAGCGCCTCTCGAAGCCGGCCTTGCAAGAATCTAATGGTTCCGAGTTGCCCACGACCGACTGCAGCGCTCCGGCGATTCTCCCACTGTTCGCTGATTGCGATACCGTGCTCCTGGGCCTCTGCTGCTTCGTCAAATCGGCCCAAGGCTTGTAAAGAGTCCCCAAGCTCACCAGCTACTACCCCAAGCATTTGGGCTGCCGAGTCACTCCCAGCCTCAGCTAACTCTGTGAACCTCGCTTGGGCTTCCCTGAGATCAGCAAGTGCGTCTGAGGCTCTGCCACTCCTTTGTAGCGCTTGACCTACTAACCAGCAGGCCATCGCCCGATCGTAGGCTGAACCTTCGTAGGCATCCCCGGCCGCCTCAGCCCGCTCCTTAAGCTGCTCAGCAGCTTGGACGGCCCCGCCCATGTCATCTACATGTAACCGCTGTTCAATATCGACGCGGGCTGACCCAAACCCTGCGCTGCTCCAGTCTCCGAGCCGCCGGTCCACACGCAGACGCATTTCTTCCAATTTTGCGCGGACTGCGGGTCGTCCTAGGGAACTGACGAGTTCTTGCAGACGAATCAGGGCATGCATCAAAAGATCGGCAGAGAGCTTGTCAGCTTCTACCTTCTCTTCGGCCTTCGTCACTGCTGCGAGGAAGCTCTTTAGACTTGCCAGCGTCCCCTCCGCCGCCACCTCTGCGTCCTGGAAATGCATTTGATAGAGAGATCCGATCAAACCCAGCATCGCCTCAAGCCAGCGTTCCTCCATCCCGTGGCGCTCTTCAGCGCTGAGCTCGTCGGCCACCGCCGGACCTAAAGCGGGATCGGGGAAGAGATAGTGGCCCTCCGCATCGGCAAGCCCGAGCGCCAAGAGTTGACGGCCGAGCTCCAATGCCTCCTCGGGTGCGACCTCCAAAACATAAGCGAGCGCCTCGACGCGTACACCCCCATGAAACACAGCAAGCGCCCGCACCTGCCGACGCGCTTTCTCAGGCAAACGGTCCAGCGACAGCCGCACGCTCGCCAGCAGCGAAAGCTCGCGCGACTCAGGGTGGCGCTTCTCAAGCTCCGCCATGCTGCGTGCCACCGACTCCGCCGTGACCTGGAGTCCGCGCTCCGCCACGAGCGGCGCCAGCAGGACCAGGCTGCGCGCGTGGCCGCCCACCCTCTCGATGAGCTCGTCAACCCACTCCTCATCGGCGTCACCGGCAGGGTCCCGTCCCTCCCGAGCCAGGACGCCCGCCACCAACTCGCGGCCTTCGCGCTTGGAGAGAGCACCCAGACGGATTGCTGGGCCGTCGAGGGGGGCTGGCGGCTTTTCGCGGCTGGTGAGCAGCAGGCGCGTTTTACCGATCCGGGCCAGGCCGTCCAGCAGGCCGAGCACCTCGTCCAACCCGGGCGCGGCGGGCTGGCTCGGAGCGGGAAGGATGGATTCCAGGTTGTCGATCACCAGGAGGACCCGCCTCTCCGCCAGCTTCTCCTCCACGGGGAGACGCGCCCGTCGTAGCTGCTCTTGAGGCGTGCCGATCCCCTCTTCCTTGGCGACCGAGTAGCCCGGGACGAGCTGGCGGCCCAGCCGCTCCAGGAGGAGCCGCGCGCCGGGCAGGTCCTCGACGGTCGCGAAGGCGACGCGCTCGAAGCGGCGGAGGTCCAGGAGCCAGCGGGCGCACTCGACGGCAAGGGCGGTCTTTCCCTGGCCTCCTTCGCCCAGCACGGTGAGGCAGCGCTCGTCGCGCAGCCGGCGCTGGACCTCCAGAAGCTCGCGGGCACGCCCTACGAAGCCGTGATCGGGGGATCGCGGAAGCTCTCCCTCCTGCCCCTTGCGTCGATCCAACAGGTCTTGCGGGTCCGCCCTGGAGCCGGCCTGGAGGAGCTGGCGGTCGCCTTCCTCCTCTTGGAAGAGCACGGGCACGAACCAGTCCTGAAGGCGCAGCTCGCCTTGACCGCCAATCTCCCCGCGGTAGGGCTCGTCCCGCAGGAAGTGCTCGGCCGCCACCATGGCGGTGCCGATGCGCTCGCCCGCTGCGAGCCTCTCGTAGAAACGGCCGACGAAGCGGCGGGCCGTCTCGACCAGCACCGCGTGGGTCATGGCGAGGACCGAGGCCACGCCCGCCCGCAGCAGACGGGCGGCCACCGAGGCGGTGACCTTCTCGTCAGCCTTGGCGGTCTGGCAGGCTTCGAGCACGAAGAGCGGCACCCGGCGCTCCCGCAGCAATGCACCCAGGCGGTCGGCATCGACGCGCTCCGCGCGCCGCTTGAGCTTGTTCTCCTCCGCGTCCTCGGGATTCTCGAAGCAGAGCATCCCCAGGCCGACGCGCCGGTCGTAGACCCCGTGGCCGTCGAAGTGGACCACGTGGAAGGGACGGCCCGCTTTCTCAGCCTTCATGAGCGCGTCGCGCAGGGCTGGGAAGGTCCCGTCTTCGAGCACCTCCAGCTCGGCGCGGTGGCCCAGGGGAGCGAGGGCTTGGATCAGGGGACGGGCGCTGGCCCGGGGATCGAGGAAGGCCACGCCCTCTTCCTCGGGCCGCGCGATGACCAGCAGGACGCGCAGGCGGTCCGCGGTGGGCAGCGGCTCCTTGGACTGCTCTCTCGGGATGCGGCGGACGACCCGGGCGCGGAGGGCGCCTTCGAAGAGGTAGCCCTCCGGATCGGCGAGCAGCTCCCAGGGGAGGGCCAGCAGGGCGGCGGCTCCGGCGCCCTCCCCCTCGGCGGGGCCGGGATCGTCCACCTCGACGACGACGCGCCGGTCGTATCCGGAGGCGCGGCGCCAGGCGGAGGTCTGCTCGGCGCCTGTACCCAGCGTCCGGCCGTAGAGATCACGTCCCCATTCCGGCAGCTTGGACTCCAAGGCTCTGGCGCGGTCGCGGAAGGTCCCGAACGGCCAGCCGGGGTAGCGCTCCAGGTACCATCGGATCTCCTCGATCTCGATGGGGCCGAGGGGGCTTTCGAAGTCGTGCCAGGCGCTGCGGCTCCCGGCGCCCTGGGCCGGGTTGTGGTGAAGCCGGAACCGGGCCGCGGCCCGATGGCGCCCGCCGGTCTCGTCAATGCGGGCGTCGCTGAAGGAGATCACCAGCTCTTCGAGGAGCGGCGCGGGGGCCGGAGCTTCGGCCATGCGGCCCGAGGGGGCCAGCTCTCCGAGAGCCCGGCGGATTTCGGGCACGGCGTCCTCGACGGCGGCGTCCACGGGGATGAACAGCAGCTCTTCGCCCAGGAGACGCCGGGCCGAGATCCGGCCGCCGCCGCGCAGCACGACCAGGAGCCGGTACTCGGGGTTGTCCTCCCGGGCCTGCCGCGCCCATGCCGCTTCGCTCTCGACCCATGCGGATTCGTTCGCCGCCGGGGTCCAGAGCAGCAGCAGGCCCCGCGCACCCTTCACCTCTCTTTCAAGGTCGCTCAGTCCGTCCCCGGCACGGAGCCCGAGCACGTCCTCCCAGACCGCGACGCCGCTGTCCTCCAAGGCCCGCCGCAGCGCCTGGGCCTCGTGCTTGTCCACGGTGGCATGGGAAAGGAAGAGCTTGCCGGCCATTGCTACAAGATATCCCTCAACTTGGTTCAACACATCCTGGCGACGAATGATATCCGCTGACATTGCGTGTATGGCGCAAGGTTGCGGCATAGCTGCGGAGTTTGCGGCGTAGCTCGACAAATTGCGGCATAGCCCGTTGCTTTGCGATGTCTCAGCTCATCTTGCGGCGTATCTACAGACTTTGCGGCGCATCCTGAAGCTTTGCGGTGTAGCTCGGGGAAATGCGGTGTACCTATAGATTTTGTGGTGTATCTGGAAAATTTGCAGTGTACTCGCGGAGATCGCGGTGTAGCTCCAGAGTTTGCGGCCGATCCGGAGACTTTGCGGGGTAGCTGGGCATATGCGGGGCGACCATCTGAGCGATAATCCCCCTCACCTGGAGGAGGGGAGGGATGGCAGCACGCTGGAGGATTCGTCTGTTGAGCCTGTACGCGCCGTATCTCGGCGCCGGCGTGCGGGTGCGGCCCTCTCCCGACCTGCGCACCTTCGAGGTGCGGCTGAAGCTGCGCTGGTGGAACCGGAACTACGTGGGCACCCACTTCGGCGGCTCGCTGTACTCGATGTGCGATCCGATCTTCATGCTCATCCTGTTCGAGGCCCTGGGGCGCGACTACGTGGTGTGGGACAAGGCGGCCACCATCCGCTTCCGCCGCCCGGGTAAGGGCACGGTGAAGGCCACGTTCCACATCCCCCAGGAGAGGATCGACGAGATCCGCGCCGCCGCGGATGCCGGCCGGAAGGTCGAGCCCCTATTCACGGTGGACGTCGTCGACGAGCAGGGGGAGGTCGTGGCATCGGTCGAGAAGCTCCTCTACGTCCGCCGCAAGACCGCCTTGTCAACGCCTTCCAGGGACGGCTAAGCTACACTCGTCTTCGCACCGCCGACCCTGAGGAACGCCTTCATGCTTCGACGCACCGTCCTGCTCTGCCTGCTGCTCGCCGCGCCGGCCACCGCCGACACCCTGCTGACCGTCCACAGCAGCGTCGAGGGGCTGAAGATGGACCAGCCCACGACGGGCCAGGTCCACATCTGGATCGCGGCCGGCAAGCTGCGGCGCGACGAGGGGGAGACCTCCACCATCGTCCGTCTCGACCGCGGCAAGGTCTACGTCCTCAATCACACGGACAAGACCTACCTGGAGCTGGCGGCGCCGGACCTCCAGAAGCTCGGCGCGCCGGCGGAAGCCCAGATGAAGGTGCAGGTCACCGCCACCGGCGAGACGAAGAAGGTCGGCGCCTGGAACGCCCGCAAGTACAAGGTCGACATCACCAATCAGGAGGGCCTGCACCTGGACACCACCATCTGGGCGAGCAAGGACGTCGCCTCCTATCAGGCCTATGGCAAGCTCGCCGCCTCTCTCGCCGCCATGCAGCCGGGCTCCGGGGAGTGGGCGCGCCAGATGCAGCAGATCGAAGGGTTCCCCGTAGTCCAGGAAGCCGACGTCACCGTGGGCGGCAGCCGCTTCAAGACCCGCGAGGAGCTGGTCGCCGTGGAGACCAAGGACGCCCCGGCCGGTACGTACGAGCCGCCGGCGGGGTACAAGGGCGCGCCGGCCCAGTAGGCCCTCATCACCCACCGGTTCCCCACCGCTCAGCGGGGAAAAGGAGCAGCCCCATGACGCAGACACCCGAAACCAACCTCCAGATCCGGCTCGCCGCCCGCCCCAAGGGGCTGCCGCAGGAGAGCGACTTCCAGCATACCGAGGAGCCCATCCCGCAGCCCGGGGAGGGGCAGGTGCTGGTGCGCAACCTCTTCCTGTCCCTCGATCCCGCCATGCGCGGCTGGATGAACGAGGGGCGCAGCTACGTGCCCCCGATCGGAATCGGCGAGGTGATGCGCGGCCTCACGGTGGGCGAGGTGGTGGAGTCCCGCCATCCGGACTTCAAGCCGGGCGACGTCGTCTCCGGCGTCCTGGGTTGGCAGCGCTACGCCGTGGCCGTGGCCAAGGGCCTGAACCGCATCCCGCCCGGCATCGCGCCGACCGTGGCCCTGGGACCACTGGGAATGACGGGGCTGACGGCGTACTTCGGCCTGCTGGACGTGGGCCAGCTCAAATCGGGCGAGACCGTCCTCGTCTCCGGCGCCGCCGGGGCCGTGGGCTCGATCGTGGGTCAGATCGCCAAGCTCCACGGCTGCCGCGCCGTGGGCATCGCCGGCACGGACGACAAATGCCGCTGGCTGACCGAAGAGCTGGGCTTCGACGCCGCCATCAACTACCGGACGGCGAAGGACCTCCACGAGGAGATCCGCGGCGCCTGTCCCAAGGGGGTCGACGTCTATTTCGACAACGTCGGCGGCGAGATCCTGGACACGGCCCTGCGCAACCTCGCCCTCCACGCGCGGGTGGTGATCTGCGGCGCCATCTCCCAATACAATGCCACCCAGCCGCCGAAGGGGCCGGCCAACTACCTCGCCCTCCTCGTCCAGCGCGCCCGCATGGAAGGCTTCGTCGTCATGGATTTCACCCCGCGCTTCCCCGAAGCTCAAGCCCAACTCGGCCGCTGGCTCGCCGAGGGGAAGCTCCACTACCGGGAGGACGTGGTCGAAGGACTGGAAAACGCGCCGAAGGCGCTGCTGCGGCTTTTCGATGGGAGCAATAGGGGGAAGTTGATGGTGAGGGTTTAGCCAGACGCGGCAAGGCGGCTTCGGAGGTCCTCGACGTGCGAGGAATGTATCTCAGCATCGGAATGTCCGATCTGGCGCTCGTAGTCCACACAGAGCTGCATCAGCTCCACAGCACAGGCCAAGTCTCCGTTGTTTTCATGGATCGAACCGAGACTCCAATTTGCGGTGGCTTCACCGAGCCGATCTCCGATCTTCTGGGCTAAAGCGTGATGCTTCTCGAAAGATCCGATGGCGAGTTGGATCTGGCCAAGACCCCGCCTCGCCGCGGCGGTCCCCGATCTGGCGTACGATGGCGAGACTCTGTTCGTAGAACTTGATGGCTCGCCTTACGTTGCCCAGGTTGCTGTGTGCGAGACCCAGGTTGCAGAGAGCGCTGGCCTCACTGCCTCGATCGCCAACCTCACGTGCGATGGCGAGATGTTTCTGCAAGCACTTCAAGGCGGGCCTTGAGAGACGCAGCCCGGGAGGGCCGGGCACTCCGCAACGATCCAGCCGTCTTCAGCCTGCTCGAGAGTCACATGGAAAATCATGCTCTGCCTTTCCTCTCCGTAGGGAGACCACCTTCGCGGTATATCCCCCGCCTCCGGCTGCGCGACGCTCCAAATTCGGGGACATGGTACCAGGAACCACCTCTCACAGTCCCGCGCTCCGTCGTCTCCATCCGCGTCCGTTCACCCCTGCCTCTTCCCTTACGTCGCCAGAATGCGCTATCTTTGACGGAACGGGGAAGACTCCTTATACTCGAATCATGAGCGAGCCCACGAGGAGAGCGCTGCAGCGCGAAGGCGGCCCGGCGGCGAGCGAGAGCCGGGAGGAGATCGGCAGGGCAATGCTCCTGCGCTGGGTGGAGCGTCCGGACGGCCGCAGGGAGCTGATCGAGATTCCGCTCACCCGGGAGGACTACCTCAATCCGCAGCTCGGAGACAAATGGGTGCAGGGGAGAAAACACGGGGAGGCTATCTTCGACCTGGGCGGGCGGCTGGGGTACTGGTTTCACTCCTCGCCGGACTTCCTGGTCCTTTTCGACGTCCAGCACCTTCTCGGTCCGGGTCTGCCGAAACCCTGCCCGGACGTCTCGGTCATCCGTGGCGCGCGCAATCCGGACCGGGTGGACGGCAGCTACAGCGTCGTCAAGCAGGGAGTGCCTCCGTGTCTGATCATCGAGGTGATCTCGCCGAGGGACCCCCGCATCCGGGAGATCGACGAGCAGGACAAGGTGGAGATCTACCAGCGGGCCGGTGTCCGCGAGTACCTGCTGCTGGAGCTGCCGCGCAAGCCTGCCGACCGCCTCGGGATCTTCGGATACCGGCTGGACCCGGCCGGGAAGTATCAGCGGATGGTGCCCGATGAGCAGGGACGGCTGCTTTCCGAGACGACCGGCCTGTGGTTCTCGATTCCCCCGGAGGGAGAGCGGGTGGTGATCCGCGATGTCGCGACCGGGGAGCTCGTGCCGACCTTCCTGCAGGAAGGGCAGGGCCGGAAGTGCGCTGAGGACAAGGCCGCCCGGGAAGCAGAAGCCCGCCTGGCTGCTGAAGCGAAAGCCGCCACGGAAGCCGAGGCCCGCCAGGTCGCCGAAGCGAAAGCCGCCGGAGCCGAAGCGGAGCTGATCCGTCTGCGGACCGAGATGGAACGCTTGCGCGGCGGCCGTTGACCCTCTCCCCTCTCTCCCGGTCTTCCGCTATCATTCCCCCTCGGCGATTCCTCTCGCCCGACTCTCTGACCGGTGCCTGCGCCGCCCGGCGAACGCGAGGGTAAAGGGGGTGGATGTCCTCGAGGACGATGCGTCCGCTGGTCGACCCACTTTTCACGGCGAGAGGTGGGGAAGCGCAGGTTCCCCGTCTCTCCAAGCCGAGAAGAGGAGTCGACGATGACGCAGCAGAAGCATCTCAAGCAGCTCGTCCGCGCCCGCATGGAGAAGACGGGCGAGAGTTACGCGGCGGCACGCCACCAGATCGTTCAGCAGGTCGTCCCCCTTCCAACTCAGCCGAGCTCTCCACATCTCCCCGGGATCGTGCCGGCCGCGACGGGGCTGCGGGTGCTCTGGGCTCAGGCCGGCCTCCGGGCTCCCCACACCGGTCAGCCGCTCAGCGAGGCCATGGTCTTCGGCCTCGCCGGCGGCATCGGCGCGGGAGTGTTCGCCTTCCACTATGAGCAGGAGGACTTCTCCAGCTTCTTCGTCGCCGGCCGTCACCTCTGGAACGACGAGGTCGCCTACACGAAGGGCGCCTGCGAGCGGGTGGGTCTCGAACCGGTGCTCCAGGAGTCGAGCGGCGGCAAGAGCGCGGAGAAACAGTTGCTGGCGGCGCTCGGCGCGGGTCCGGTCCTCGCCTGGGTGGACATGGCCCACCTGCCCCATCGCGCCCTGCCGAAAGCCTTCAGCGGGATGGTCTATCACCTCGTCACGGTCTACGACGCGGACGCCAGGGGAGGCACGGCGCGGATCGGCGACCTCGCCGACGATCCCATCGAGATCCCCCTCGCCGCTCTCGCCGAGGCGAGGGGGCGCATCAAGTCGCAGAAGCACCGGCTTCTCGGCGTGAAGGGCCCGGCCCGGCCGCTCGACCTTGGGAAGGCGGTGGACGATGGGCTGCGCGCCTGCCATCAGGCGCTGACCTCGCCGAAGATGAAGAACTTCAGCCTCGAAGCTTTCAAGGTCTGGGCCGAGGGCCTGCACGGGTCGAGCGGCAAGGAGAGCTGGGATCAGATGTTCCCGCCCGGAAGACACCTCTGGCGCGGTCTCACCTCCATCTACGAGTACGTCGAGCACTATGGGACCGGAGGCGGCCTGATGCGGCCGGTCTATGCGGAGTTTTTCGCCGAGGCCGCCGACGCGCTGGGCAGACCGGCTCTGCGGGAGCTGGGGGAGCGGTACGCGGAGCTGGGCCGCGGCTGGAGCGCCCTGGCCGATGCGGCCCTGCCGAGCGGCGTGCCCCTGTTCCGGGAGGCGAAGGAGCTGCTGACGAGCCGGTCCGAGCTGAGGCTGAGCGGCGAGGTGGACGAGGTGCGAAGCGCGTGGACCCGTCTCGGCGAGCTGGAGCGGCAGGCGCAGGATTGCTTCCCCCTCACCGCGGCGCAGGCCGAGGGGCTGCGTCAGGATCTGAAGGGCAGGATCGAGAAGCTCTACGAGGGCGAGAGGGCGGCGCTCCAGGCGCTGGGGGCGGCGGTGGCGTAAAGACCAGCGCGCCGATGGGGTTGTGAGGGACTCCACCGGCGTGCCGAGGTGGAGCAGGATGCCAGAACCGTGGATGGTTCCAGCCACGGAGTGGAGATATACTAGCTTCCTATGAGGTACTCACGTGCCTACGATGAGGTCATCGAATTCATCGCCGCTGGCAGCACTCCCAGCGAAGTGATCGCCTTTCGACCCTCCGCAGCCGCGAAGGCTCGGGTCACGGATCTTGTGACCCGTGAGAAGACTGGGACTTTAACCCCAGAAGAGACTTTAGAGCTGGACCACTACCTTCAGCTTGAGCACATCATGCGCTTGGCCAAGGCGCGCGCAACGAAGTATCTCCCCTCTCAGCCGAAGAGTTGAGCAGCTCCTATATCGGAGTCGAGTTGAGGCGGCACGTGGCAACGCGTGCGGATCAGCTCTGCGAGTACTGCCTGATTCACGAAGATCATACATTCTTCGGCTGCGAGGTCGACCACATTATCAGCGAGCAGCATGGGGGGGTGACCCGGGAGGACAACCTGGCCTTCGCGTGCTTGGTCTGCAATCGCACAAAAGGAACGAACATTGCCTCGCTCTCAGTGACAGGGAGGCTTACGCGCCTGTTCAATCCCCGTCAAGATCGCTGGTCAGAGCACTTCCGGCTTGTTGGCGTGACCATTTCCCCCTTGACGGATACCGGATGGGTTACCGCGCAGATCCTGGGACTCAATCGAGAAGATCGCATCGAGGAACGAGAGGTTCTGAGGGAGAAGGGCCGGTATCCCACGGCCATGGCCTGGAAACGGCTCGTGGTTTGAATTTCCAGGACTCCCGCGACGAACCGCCCGCCTCCGACGTATGCTCTCTTTGAAATGGCCGAGCACCTCCACGATCCCGATCTCGACGAGCTCGTCCGCGAGCTGAACCGCCGCACCCAGGAGGCGGCGGCCGACTCCGAGGCAGGCTTCGCGTTCGAGCCCCAGGAAGAAGCGATCCACCTGCCATCCGAGCGGCCGCTGACCCTGCGGCGGCCAGAGCAGGCCCTGGTCAACGAGGGGGAGACCCTCAACCGCTTCCTCGCCGAGCTGGTGTATCGCAAGGCGAGCGACCTGCTGCTCATCGCCGGTCTGCCGCCCGTCTTCCGCATCAACGGCCGTCTCAGCCGCATGGAGGAGTCCGCCCCCCTGGAGGGCGACGACGTGGGACGGCTGTTCCTCTCCCACCTGGGGGGCAAGGAGCGGCTGGACCTGGAGGAGAGGGGCGCCACGGACTTCACCCTGAGCCTCGGCCGCGGCGGTTCCCTCGACGACGGCAGCGGCCCGGCGTGGCGCTTCCGGGTCAACCTCCACCGCCAGCGCGGCGAGCCGGCGGCGGCGATCCGCGCCCTGCCGTCGGAGATCCCCACCCTGGCGAGCCTCAACCTGCCGCCCACGCTGGCCGAGCTGGTCAAGCCGAGCCGCGGGCTCATCCTCGTCTGCGGCCCCACGGGCTCGGGGAAGTCCTCGACCCTGGCGGCGATGGTGGGGGAGATCAACCGCACCCGCACCAGCCACGTCATCACCATCGAAGATCCCATCGAGTACGAGCATCGCTCCATCCGCTCGGTCGTCGAGCACGTCGAGGTGGGGCGGGACGCACGCTCTTTCCACGAGGCGCTGCGGGCGTCGTTGCGCCAGGACCCGGACGTCATCCTGGTGGGCGAGATGCGCGACCTGGAGACGGTGGCGACGGCGCTGACGGCGGCGGAGACCGGCCATCTGGTGCTCTCGACGCTCCACACCAACGACGCCCAGCAGGCCGTGCACCGCGTCGTCGACGTCTTCCCGCCCGCCCAGCAGTCGCAGATCCGCCACCAGCTCGCCCTGTCCCTCCACGCCATCGTGGTGCAGCAGCTCGTGCCGCGGGCCGACGGCCGGGGGCGGGTGCCGGCCATCGAGCTGCTCCTCGCCAACTACCCCATCCGCCATCACATCCGCAGCGACGCCCTGCAGAAGCTCTACAACGAGATCGCTCTCGGCAAACGCCAGGGGATGATCGCCCTGGAGGAGTCCCTGGCCCAGCTCGTCCACCGCGGCGTGATCAGCGACGACGAGGCGCGGATGCGGGCCAGCCACCCGGAGGCCCTGGAGGCCATGCTGCGGGTCCTGTAACGCCGATGTGACGGCGCACCGCAACGTTTTCGTATATCGTAGGCAGGAACGCCTGCACCCAGGTGGGGACTTGCGATGCGACCGATCACGGCCAGCGACCTCATGAACCCGGGGGTCCTCACGGTCCGGGAGGACATGACCGTGCGGGAGCTGGCCGGCTTCCTCATGGAGAACGAGATCAGCGGCGCGCCGGTGGCGGACGCCCAGGACCGTCTGGTGGGTGTCGTCTCTCTGATGGACATCGCTGCCCTGGCCTCGGGCGAAGGGCGGCCCACGGGCGAGGAGGGCTCCAGCTTTTTTGGCCCCGATTGGGACGACGGCCTCGACGAGGAGGACGTGGAGGAGCTCCAGCTCGACCACGACGGCCTGCGCGTGGCCGACATCATGAACCCCAGGATCTACTCCGTGCGCGAGGACGCCACGGTCGCCGAGATCGCCTCACTGATGCTCAAGGGACACATCCACCGCATCCTCGTCACCCGCGAGGACCGGGCGGTCGGGATCATCACGACGTCCGATCTCCTGGGGCTGCTGGTGGGAGAGGACTGACGATTTTGGATTTTCGATTCTTGGCATCCCCCATGCATTCCCAGCCATCGAAGCCGTAGGGCTCTTCGATGGAGGATCCGGGATGCCGCTCTCGCTCAAGCCGGAGCACCTGAAACGCTACAAGGACATCGCGCGGCTGCTGGTGCAGCATGGGCGTGGCGACCTGGTGAAGTCGGTCGACGCCGAGGCCGCGCTCGGCGAGGAGGCCGGCGCTGCCGAGAGCGGGGGCGATCCGGAGAAGCTCGCCAAGGACCTCGAAGAGCTCGGGCCGACCTTCATCAAGCTCGGCCAGCTCCTGTCCACCCGCTCGGACCTCTTGCCCGCGCCCTACCTCGACGCCCTCGCCCGTCTCCAGGACAAGGTCGAACCCTTCTCCTTCGCCGAGGTGGAGGAGATCGTCTCGAGCGAGCTGGGAGTGCGGCTGTCCAAGGCCTTCGAGGAGTTCGAATCCGAGCCCCTGGCGGCGGCCTCGCTCGGGCAGGTGCACCGGGCGCGGATGCGCGACGGCCGGCAGGTGGCCGTCAAAGTGCAGCGTCCGGGCATCCAGAAAGTGATCCTGGAGGACCTGGAGGCCTTCGAGCAGATCGCCGGCGTCGTCGACCGCCATACGGACGTCGGCCGGCGCTTCGCCTTCCAGGACATCCTGGACGAGTTCCGCAAGACCCTGCTGCGGGAGCTCGACTACCGGCGCGAGGCCCAGAACCTCACCCTGCTCGCCACCAACCTCAAGGCGTACGACCGCCTGGTCATCCCCCGGCCGGTCGACGATTACACCACCTCGCGCGTGCTGACCATGGACTATGTGAAGGGGACGAAGATCACCGACCTCTCGCCCCTGGCGCGCATCGACATCGACGGCCGCGCCCTGGCCGAGGACTTGTGCCGGGCCTACCTCGACCAGATCCTGGTGGACGGCTTCTTCCACGCCGATCCCCACCCGGGCAACCTGCTGGTGACGGACGACGGCCGCCTGGCCCTCCTCGACCTCGGCATGGTGGCGCGGCTCGAGCCGGTGATGCAGGAGCGGCTGCTCAAGCTCCTCCTCGCCGTCACCGAGGGGCGGGGGCAGGAGGCGGCGCAACTCACGGTACAGATCGGCACGACGCTGGAGGACTACGACGAGGACCGCTACCGGCGGCAGGTGGCGGACCTGGTGGGGAGCTATCAGAACGTTCAGGGCAGCCAGATCCAGGCGGGCAAGACCCTGATCCATCTCGCCCGGCTGTCGGCCGAGAACGGCGTGCGCCCGGCGCCCGAGCTGACCATGATGGGCCGTGCCCTGCTGCAGCTCGACGAGGCCGCCCGCACCCTCGATCCGGACTTCGATCCCAACCAGACGGTGCGGCGGTACAGCGATTCCCTGATGACCCGGCACATGCTGAAGAAGCTCTCGCCGGGCAGCGTCTTCGCGTCCGTCCTGGAGCTCCAGGAGTTCGCCCAGCAGCTCCCGGGGCGGATGAACTCCGTGCTGGACAACCTGGCGGGCAACAAGCTCCAGATCAAGGTCAACGCCTTCGACGAGGCGCGCCTGATGGACAACCTGCAGAAGATCGCCAACCGTATCGCCCTGGGGCTGGTGCTGGCGGCCCTCATCGTGGGCGCGGCGCTCCTGATGCAGGTGCAGACCCGCTTCCGCCTCTTCGGCTACCCGGGACTTGCCATGCTCCTCTTCCTGCTGGCGGCGGCCTGCGGCTTCGCCCTCATCCTCACCATCTTCCTCAACGACGACTGGCGGGTCTGGCGCAAGTCGCCGCGGTGAGCCCCACAGGGGGTGGTGATATCGTGCCCGCGGAGGATCCGCCCGTGCTGAAACGTTCGAGGCCGCTGTGGACGACCGTGGCGCTGGCGCTCGTCATCGCGCTCCTGGCGGGCGGTGAAGGGTGGTCGCGATCCCGGTCGCGATCCGGGCGGCCCGGGCGACGGCCGGCAGAGGCGTGGAGCCGCACCTCGCCGCCGGTCAACGTCACTCACATCTTCGAGGGGGAGGTCAACTCGCGGGGCAAGCCGGTGGGCTTCCACTCCCGGCCCGGCGGCCGGGACCCGCAGGGAGCGCGGCTGGTGCGGATCGTCGATCGGCCGAACCGCGCCGGGGTCTACACCGCCGAGGTGGAGATCCGCTCCGGCGCGGAATGGCTGCCCAAGCGCTCGACCCTCTATCCCGACCGTCTGGACCGCGACGCCGTGATCCAGGCCGTGCTCCACGCCTTCGCCGGGCGCACCACCGGCGGCGCGGAGAAGTTCCGCGGCCCCTCCGGCCAGGGGTTCACCATCGAGGGGTACTACCAGAACGGCCGCATCAACACGGCCTACCCCATCTTCACCCCCAATCGAGGAAATTGAGGAAAGGCTGAGGCGCGATGCAGCTCGAATTCTATCGGGACACCGCCGGCGACCCCCGCGCCCGCGGCAAGGGTCAGGGCGAGGCGCTGGCCCACTTCCTCGAAGGCGATCTCCAGGGCAGCGGCAAGCAGGGGCGCGCGATCCTGCACGCCATCGACCGCATCGAGGCCGGCAAGCTCGACCGCTGGGAGGTCACGGGCAACGCCTACACCCTCAGTCTTTCTCCCCAGGGAGCCTCCCTGGTCAACGAGATCGACGAGAACGCAAAGCCCTTCGAGCTCCCCCTCGCTCAGCTCAAGGAGACGGTGGCCGACTGGACGGCCTTCCTGGACGAGGGGTAATCCGGCTGGTCAAACGCCGCCCTATTTCCCCTGAGAGATCTGCCGCCGCAGCAGCTCGTTCTCGAAGGCCATGCCGACCTGGGCCGTGGCCAGCTCCAGGATGTCGATGTCCTCGATCGGCTTCTCGTTGTCGCCGTTGTCGGTGTAGATCACCGAGATCACCCGCTGGGCGCCGAGCACCGGGAAGATCACCACCTGGTTGTTCTTCGGCGGTCCGACCATGGTGCGGAAAGGCTCGGGCAGGTCGGCGTCCTCGAAGGTGAGGCTCTGCACCTCGCTGGTGTCGAGGCTGCGGGCGAGGGCGCTGTCGATCTCCAGGTCCACCTTGAGGCCACGGGTGACCTCGGCGAGGGGCCGGCCCTTGGAGTCGCTGCCGAAGGCGCCCAGGGCCACCAGGTGGTCGCGCTTGACCAGGAAGAGGACGGCGCGCTCCACCGATTCCGAGATGATGTGCATGAGGTTCAGGGCCACCGTCGCCGAGATCAGCCCCGAGCGCAGGTCGCCGAAGACCCGGCGCAGACGAGCGACGCCCGACCGGGTATCCGGCCGCGGCGCGCCGCGCACCAGGTCGCGCCGGCTCTCGATGACGTTCTCGACGCAGGCCGACACCGCCTCGACCTCGGCCGGCAGGGCGGCCAGCATACCCGTCTCGTAGACCCGGGTGAAGGAGGTGCCGGGCTCGACCAGGGCGATGAACGACGCCCGCGGACGAGCCCGCCGCAACGCCGCCGCCTCGTCCAGGGTGACGCCGCCACGCCGCAGGTCGACGAGCACGATCGGTTGCGGCTCGCCGCGCGATACGAGGCCCGCCTGCCCCAGCGGCACCAGCTCCACCCCCGCCACCTCGTGCAGCAGAGCCTCGGCCAGCCCCTCGGCGAACTCCGTGTCGGCCGAGACCACGTGCAGGCGCAACAGCTCGGCGGCGTGCTTCGGCTCGCCGAGGTCGTCGAGCTCGAGACCGGGCTCGGCCACCGCCAGGGCGGTGCTTCTCGCCGGCCTCGGATCGAGGAGGGCGGGGTGGGTCGAATCCCCCTCCTCATAGCCGTCACCCGCGGAGGTGTGGCGGCCGTCGGCGGCGCCGGGCTGGGTGTCGTCGCGGTTGCGCTCGTCGAAGATCCGCGCCGCTTCGAGCAGCACCATCTGGGTGTTGATGTCCGCGTCCGGCAGCACGTCGCTCGGGTAGAGGGCGATGTCGTCGATGGGCCGCAGGTCGTCGATGGCGAACTCGAACGTCCCGGTCTCCCAGATCATCACCTCCGAGACCGCCTGCTCGATCTGCTGGGCGATCACCTGCCGCAACCCCTCGGCGTCGATGGAGCCGGAGGACATGAGGATCTGGCCCAGCGACCGGCGCTCGCGCTCCTCGTTCTGGGAGCGGATGGCGTGGTCCAGGATGCCCCGGTCGATCATCCCCGAAGTGACGAGCAGGTCGCCCAGCTTGGGGGTGCGCGGCGCCTGGGCGGAGACCAGCCGGCCGCCGTGGAAGCCGATCATCGCCCGCTCGGTGGCCCGCGAGAGGAGCAGCGTGCCCGTCCGCCGGCCGAGGTGAATGAACTGCATCACGTCGGCGACGGAGACGTCTTTGAGGCTGCCGGAGATTCCCATGGGATGGCGGTTGGCGGTTGACGGCCGGATCAGGCCAGTCCTCGCAAGATGGGGTGCGGGAGACTACTCCCCGCGCGCCAGCTTGACCAGGCTCTCCAGCGTGCGCAGCTTGCGATCCTTGGTGGCGAACAGCCGCGCGGCGAAGAGGGCCGACGCGGCATGGGCGGAGAGCAGGTCGAGCAGGTCGCGGTCCTCGGCCCGCAGAATCGGCTTGTGGTCCAGCAGCTTGAGCAGCACGAGGGCGCCGACGATCTCGTGCTGCACCCGCAGGGGCACCGCCGCCAGCGCCTGCGACTCGGCCGTGGGGCCCAGGCGCAGCACGCCGTCCTTCAAGGTGGCATCCACCATCGGGTCGCCGCCGGTGTAGTCCTCGCCGTCATAGAACGTCTTACCGCCTTCGTACATCCCCTCGAGGAGGGCGATTTCGCAGCCTTCCCCCTCGTCGCGGCGCAGCAGCAGCACGAACTGCTCGGCGCCCAGGAGGTTGATGGCGATCTCGGCGATGGTGGCCTGCACCTCCGGCGGGTCGAGGGTGGCGTGGAGCTGGTAGGTGGCGACGTAGAGGTTCATCAGCCGGCCGCCCTGGTGCTCCGAGTCGACCAGCCGGGAGGCGAGCTCCTTGACGTCCGACTCCGCGGTCGACAGCCGGCGCTCGAGCTCGGCGATCCGTTCGTCGGCGCTCGCCCCTTCGTTCCCTTCCGCACCCCGGAGGTTCGACTCGACGACGCGGATCAGCTCGCCCGCCCGCTCGAGGGTCGAGCGCAGCTCGGCGACGAGGTCCAAGCCGACGGCCGGCGACTCCAGCCGCGATTTGCCTCCCGTGGGCGTCTGAGTGGCGCTGCGCTCGCTCAAGCGGCGGAACCCTTCGTCTCCAGGCGCGCGATCACGTCGAGGATCTCCTCGGTGTGGAACGGCTTCTTGACGTAGGCGGTGGCTCCCGCCTCCATGCCCCGCACCGTGTCCTCGTCGCGACCCTCGGTGCTGATGATGATGACGGGCAGATCGGCCCGTGCGCCGTCGGCGCGGAGCTGGGCGAGGAACTCCAGGCCGTTCATGTTCGGCATGTTCACGTCCAGCAGCACGAGGTCGATGTCCGGGTGCTCCCGCAGGCGATCGAGGGCCTGGCGGCCGTCGGACGCGTAGACGAGGGCATACTGGCGCAGCATCACCTCGTACATCTTGTGCATCAACTTCGAGTCGTCGACGACGAGCACTTTCCTTGGCTGCACGGCTCTCTCCCGGACCTCGCGCGATTGGAACCCTGGATTCTAGCGCAACTGGCTCTCGATCCCCGGGGAGTGTAGCCAAAGCGGAGCAGAGGTTTCAAGGAACGGTCCGCCGGGGTAGTCTTGCCGGGCCATGCCGCGCCCCTCCCGATCCCGCCTCGAAGGAGGACTCGTCACCGCCGCCGGGGTGGCGTTGCTCCTCTATGCCGTCTGGCCCTGGCTCCCATTTTCGGGGAGGCCGGGGGGGCCAGCCCGGCCGCGCACCGTGGTCTTCTACGGTTTCAGCATCCTGGGCGAGGCTCTGAACGAGGACGTGCTGCCCGAGTTCGCCCGGCAATGGCGGCAGCGGACCGGGGAGCGGGTGGAGTTCATCACCTCTTTCGCGGGCTCGGGCACGGTGACCAACCAGCTCACCCTCGGCGTTCCGGCCGAGCTCGCCCTCCTCTCTCTGGAGCTCGACGCCGAGCGGCTCGCCGCCGCCGGAGTGGTCGCTCCCGGCTCCTGGCGCCGCCTCCCCCACGGCGGCGTGGTCAACCGCACCCCCTTCGTGCTCGTGGTGCGCCGGGGGAATCCCTTGAGGATTCACGACTTCTCCGACCTGGCCCGCCCGGGGGTGCGGGTGGTCCACCCCGATCCCATGACCTCGGGCGGCGCCAACTGGGCCCTGCTCGCCGAGTACGGCGCGGCCGCCCGCCGGGCTCCGGGGCGGGAGGGAGAGGCCGGGTTCGAGGCCCTGCGCGGCGTCTGGCGCCACGTCGTGGCCCAGGCCGCCTCCGCCCGCGCCGCCCGCACCCAGTTCGAGAACGGCTTCGGCGACGTGCTCGTCACCTACGAGCAGGACGTCCTGCGCGACGCCGCCCGCGGCATGCTGCCGGGGGAGATCGTCTATCCTCCCAGCACGGTCCTGTCGGAGCACACCCTGGTGGTGGTCGACCGGAACGTTGCTTTGGCGGACCGGCCGCTGATCGGCGCCCTGGTGCAGTTCCTGTGGAGCGGGACGGCCCAGCGGCTCTTCGTGCGCCGCGGCTTCCGTAGCGTCGACGAAGGGCTGAACGCGGCCAACCCCGCCTTTGGCAGGATCCAGGACCCCTTCCGGGTGGCCGACTTCGGCGGCTGGGACCGGGTCAAGAAGGAGATCGTGGACGGGATCTGGAGGGACCGGGTGATGAAGGAGATCGGCAAGTGATCGGCCGGCGGAACGGGGCGGGGATCCCCGTGGGCCTGCTCGTGCTCGTCCTGCTGCCGCTGATCCTCATGCCCATCGCGGCGGTGTTCGTCTTCGCCTTCCGCGGCGGTCCGGGAGAGTTCCTCAAGGTCCTGAGCACCGAGGACGCCCAGTTCGCCCTCCGCTTCAGCCTGCTGATCGCCTTCCTGACCGCGGCCATCAACGCCGTGCTGGGCACCTGGGCCGCCTACGTGCTGGCCAAGCATCGCTTTCGCGGCGAACGGCCGCTGGCCATCGCCATCAACCTGCCGGTGGCCATCCCCACGGTCGTGGTGGGCACCTCGCTCCTCCTCCTCTGGGGGCCCATCGGCCTGTTCGGCAAGCTCCTGGCGCCCTTGGGGCTGCAGCCGATGTTCACTCCCGCCGGGGTGCTCCTCGCTCACCTCTTCGTCACCTTCCCCTACATGCTGGGAGCGGTCAAGCCGCTCCTCGACGAGCTGGAGGTGACCTACGAGGAGGCGGCCTACACCCTTGGGGCCGGACGCTGGCAGACGTTCCGCTACGTCATCCTGCCGGCCTTGAAGGGAGGCCTGTTCAGCGGCACGCTGCTGACCTTCGCCCATTCGCTGGGGGAGTTCGGAGCGACCGTGATGGTGTCGGGGAACCTGCGGCTGCGCACCCAGACGGCGCCACTCTACATCTTCGCCCAGTTCGAGGCCGGCAAGGTGGCCCAGGCCAACGCCGTGGCCGCGGTGCTGGCGGCCCTCTCCTTCGTCATCTTCTTCTTCCTGCTCCGCTATTCCGGCAAGGAGCGGCCCTAGATGTCGATCCGCCTCGAGCAGCTCACCAAGAGCTTCGGCGGCCAGCGGGTGGTCAAGTCCACGTCGCTGGAGGTGGAAGACGGCGAGCTCTTCGTCCTGCTGGGGGCGAGCGGCAGCGGCAAGAGCACCATCCTGCGTCTGATCGCCGGCCTCTCGGCGCCGGACTCGGGGCGGATCTGGCTCCACGGCCGCGACGTCACGGACCTGCCGCCCCAGGCGCGGGGGATCGGCTTCGTCTTTCAGAACTACTCGATCTTCCGTCACATGAGCGTAGCCGAGAACATCGAGTTCCCGCTGAAGATCCGCAAGGTGGCGGGACCTGAGCGGACCCGGCGGCGCGAGCAGCTCCTCGACCTCGTGGGCTTGGGCGGGCTCGGCAACCGCTACGCCTCCCAGCTCTCCGGGGGCCAGCAGCAGCGGGTGGCCCTGGCCCGGGCCCTCGTCCACGAGCCCTCGGTGCTCCTCCTGGACGAGCCCTTCGGGGCGCTCGACGTGAAGATCCGCGGCCAGCTCCGGCGCAACTTGAAGGAGATCCAGCGGCAGGTCCACGTCACCACCATCCTCGTGACCCACGACCAGGAGGAGGCCTTTGAGTTGGCCGACCGCGTGGGTCTCATGGAGCGGGGGGAGCTGCTGGAGGTGGGCGAGCCCGAGGCCCTCTATGCCCGTCCGCGCACCCTCTTCGGCGCCACCTTCCTGGGCGCCGGCACCGTGCTCGTGGGCCGGGCCCGGGACGGCGCCGCCCAGCTCGGGGCGCTGTCCCTCCCCATCCCGCCCGAGGTGGAGCACGAGGAGGACGCCCGGGTGCGGGTGCTCGTCCGGCCTGAGCAGGTGGCGCTGTTTGCAGTCGCCGCCGAGCCGCCGGAGCGGGGGGTGCGCCTGCTGGGCCGGGGAATGATCGTGGAGCAGAGCTTCCTGGGAGCCCTGCGCCGGGTGCGGGTCCGCCTGCCGGCCATTTCGGGGACCCGGCAGGCCTCGCCCGCCGTCTACGGCGAGGAGAGCCTGCTGGTCGACGCGGTGCTCCCGGCCGGGGAGGACCTGGCCGGACCCGAGGTGTGGGTGAGCCTCAAGAGCTGGCACATCCTCGCTCCGCCCCGGCCGCGGATCCTCGCCTGCGACCTGCCGGACGCGGGCAGCCCGGCGCCGTTCGCTCTGCTCCAGGCCCTGGAAGGTCCCCTCGACGCCCGGATCTCCCTGCTGAGCGTGACGGACGACACGGATCAGGTGGAGGCTCTCCGCGCTTCTCAGACGGAACGCGCGGCCAGTCAGGGCCTGCCCGACGCGGAGCCGGTGGTGCGGCGGGGCGAGCCGGCAGAGGAGATCGCCGCCGAGCAGGTGCAGAGCCTCTACGACTTCCTGGTCCTGAAGATGCCGGAGAGCGGCCCGTCCGAAATCCTGGGCGACATCCTGGCGACGCTCTCCACGCCGCTCCTCGCCGTGCAGGAGACGCCCGCCTCCTTCGCCCGCATCCTCATCTGCACGGCCGTGGGCGAGCCCGGCAAGGCGGACGTCCGCGTGGGGGGCTGGCTCGCCCGCCGGTTGGGCGCCGAGGTGACCCTGCTCCACGTGCTGCTCGACGGGGGCGAGCCCGCGCCCTGGGTGAAGGCCCACCTGGATGCCGGCCTCGCCACCCTGCGGGCCCTGGAGGTGACCAGCCGCACTGCCCTGCGCCCCGCGCGCACCGCGGTCCAGGGCATCCTCGACGAGGCGAAAGAGAGGGGCTACGACCTCATCGTCCTCGGCCGCCACGCCGCCTCACGGCCCGCCGCCGGAAGGTCACGACGCCACGATTTCACCTTCGAGATCCTTGCCGGATCGGGCAAGTCGCTGCTGATCGTGCCGCCGGATCAGTAGAAGCTGGAGAAGGAAGGGGAGATTGGTGGAGCCGATCGGGATCGAACCGACGACCTCTTGAATGCCATTCAAGCGCTCTCCCAACTGAGCTACGGCCCCACAGGGACGCGGATTGTACAGAGTCGGGACTCGGGGTGTCAAACCGCGGGCAGACCCGGAACGGACTCGCGCGCCGCCTCCCGCCGGGACTTGTCGAACCTGAGACGCCGGGCGAGCTCGGCCTTCAGCGCGGGGATGCCCTCCCCCGTCGCGGCCGACACCCAGAGCGCCTGGCCGTTCCTCGGCTCGTCCGCCGGCAGCAGGTCGGTCTTGTTGTAGACGTTCACTACCCGCGCGCGGTCCACCCCCAGCTCGTCCATCACCTGCTCGGCCACCGCCGCCTGCTCTTCCCAGCGCGGGTGGCTGCGGTCGATGACGTGGAGCACGAGGTCCGCCGCCGTGACCTCCCCCAGGGTGCTGCGGAACGAGGAGACGAGATGGTGCGGCAGCTTGCGGATGAAGCCGACCGTATCGGCGAAGACCGCCGTCCTGGCGCCGTCCACGGAGCCCCGGCGCAGCTTCGCGTCCAGCGTGGCGAAGAGGCGGTCCTCGGCCAACGTGCCGGCGGCGGTGAGACGGTTGAACAGGGTCGACTTGCCAGCATTGGTGTAGCCGGTCAGCGCCACCGTGGGTGCGCCCGTGCGGCCGTGACGCTGCACGTTGCGGGTGCGCTCGATCTTCTCGAGGTCCTCTTCCAGGCGTCGGATGCGGGAGCGCAGCACACGGCGGTCCTGCTCGAGCTGGCTCTCACCCTCGCCGCCGCGCAGGCCCACGCCACCGCCCTGGCGCGAGAGGTGGCTCCACCGCCGGGTCAGCCGGGGGAGCGAGTACTTGAGGCGCGCCAACTCCACCTGGGTGCGAGCCTCGCGGCTGCGCGCCCGCTGGTCGAAGATGTCGAGGATCAGGGAGCTGCGGTCCATGACCGCGAGCCTGGTCAGTTCCTCCAGGTTCTTCACCTGGCTGCCCGAGAGGTCGTCATCGAAGATCAGCAGGTCGGCGCCCAGCTCGCGGGCGCTGGCGCTGATCTCCTCCGCCTTGCCATGACCGACGAAGGTGGCGGGGTCCGGCGCCTTGCGCGCCTGCAGGGCGCGGCCGGCGACCCGCGCACCGGCGGTGTCGGCGAGCTGCGCCAGCTCATCGAGGTGTTCCTCGACGACATGGACGGGCTGACCCGGCAGGACGAGGCCCACCAGGATGGCCCGCCGGGGATCGACGGCACGGCGTTCTTCGAGGTTTTGCAAGGTTCTTTGAGTCCGTGGGGTATTCTAGAGGAGGCGAGAGCTGAGGGCCAGATCCGGCCCTCTCTCCCCAACATGGGAGCGACTGTATGCATTCCCCTTCCGATTCCGGCGCGCCAGCCGAAGCCTCCCCGGCGCCAGTCTCCGGCTCTCACCTTGGCCTTCCCGCCAAGCTGGGGCTCGCCGCCCTGGCCATCTGTGCCCTGGCGGCGCTCTTCTGGCCCCGTGGCGAGGCCACCTTCAAGGAACCCGGCGGCTTCCTCTACGACGCCAACGGCCGAGCCGCCACCATCGGTCCGCACCTCGCCCCGGTCACCCTGGTCCACTTCTGGGCCACCTGGTGCCCGCCCTGCATCCAGGAGATCCCGGCCCTGCAGCGCCTGACCCGGGACTTCGCCGGACACGAGGACTTCTCCGTCCTGATGGTCGCCGTCTCCGACTCCAATGCCAAGGTTCGCGCCTTCCTCGGCCGCGGTGCCGATATGGTGCTCTTCGACCCCTCCTGGGAGGTGGCCAACCGTTACGGCACCGACAAGCTCCCCGAGACCTACCTCGTGGTCAACGGGCAGGTGGTGCGGAAGTTCGTAGGCACGACGGACTGGGACGACGCCGCTCTGCGGCAGGAGATCCAGGCGAAGCTCAAAGGCGCGCACACCTGACCCGAGAGAGGGCCGCTCCGCGACCGGGAGCGGCCCCGCCCCGCCTAGAAGTGGATGGCAAAACCGCCGTGGGCCATGCCGAAGAACTGGGCGTCCCTGAAGTGGATGTAGTGGCCCGAGACCTCGGCCAGAACGGCGAAGTGGCGAGTAATGGGCAGCTCGCCGGTGGCTCCCACCGCCAGCCCGACGGAGGTCTCCTGCCGGTCCCGGCCGGAGGGCTGGTTGCCGTCCAGCCGGTAGCCGCCCAGGGCGAGATAGAGGCCCGAATCCCAAACGCTCTGGCGGGCCCGGTACTCACCGCCGATCGTCACGTAGTCGAGATTGGCGTTGCTCAGAGAACCGAAGAGGCTGTCCTTGTCCAATGACAGCTTTCCAACGCGGAGGATGAGGTGGGTGTGAGGCTCGGTGACCATCCCCAGATTGAGCTGGAAGCTCTGGTTGGTGAGGCTGCCTCCGGGATTGGCGTCGAAGGAGCCGCCGATGCCGCCCAGGAGGCCCACGGAATAGGTGTAGAGCTCCTGCGCGCCGGCGACGCCAGGGAGCAGGAGAAGGGCTCCCATCAGCAGGAGCCTGCCCAGCAGGCGGTGGTGTTGCGTCAAGATCCCTCCTTTGCGGCGGATGGCCGCCCGGTTGGGTGAGAGTATAGCGTCACGTCTCGCTCTCCCCGGCGGAACGGCCATCCCATGACCAATTCTGTATACGGATCGGAGCCCCCCGGCGTCACACCGCCCCCCTTCCGGCTGCTCGACCGGCTGGTTCACGCCCTGCTGCCCGCCCCCTGCCTGGCCTGCGGCCAGCCGCTTTCCGCCCGGGGCGCGACGCTCGGGCTCTGCGGAGTGTGCCGGGCGGCGCTCTCCCGGCAGCCTGCGCAGGCCTGCGCCGTGTGCGCGCTCCCGCTCCGCGAAACGTACGCCCTGCCGCCGGGCTACCTCTGCGGGTCCTGCCGCGGGGACCCGCCGGCCTTCGACCGGCTGCTGGCCCTCTGGAGCTATCTCCCACCCCTGGACGCGGTGGTGCGGGCGCTCAAGTTCCGGCGGCTGGACTACCTCGGCCGGCATCTCGCGGCGGCCCTGGCCGCGGAGCTCGGTCCCCGGCTCGCCGGGCCTACCGGAATTACCGAGATCGACCGGGTCGTCCCCGTGCCGCTCCACTGGCGCCGGCACCTGGCCCGCGGCTACAACCAGGCGGAGCGGATCGCCCGCCCCCTGGCGGGACTCCTGGGGCTCCCCTTCTCCACGGCTCTCTCCCGCGGCCGGGCCACCCCGCCCCAGAGCCTCCTCGGCCGTACGCAGCGGCTGGCGAATCTGCGGCGGGCCTTCCGGGTGCCGCGGCCCCAGGAGGTCCGCGGGCTCCACCTCCTGCTGGTCGACGACGTCGCCACCACCGGGGCGACCCTCGACGCCGCGGCCGAGACGCTCAAGCGCGCGGGAGCGGCAGCCGTCACCGCCCTGGTGGCGGCACGGACGCCGCCTGATCCCGTCATTACGCCTCGGGGGTGAAGCGCCGCCGCCTATAAATCCTGGTTTCTTTGCCGGGGCTTGAGGTGTCCAAGGAAGAGAGGCGAGCTCACAGGAGCCGCCCCCACGGAGGACCCGAAATGAACGGCTCCCGACCCTGGCTGCAGGACCCCCGCCTCTACCAGATCCTCGTCCTCGCCTGCCTGCTCGTCTATGGCGTCGTCCGCCTGGATTTCGAGATCGGCGCCGGACGGGCTCTGCTGCTGCTGGGGACGGCCCTCCTCACCCAGCTCGCCTGCACCCGGCTGTGGCGCCTCCCCGCCTTCGATCCGAAGAGCGCCCTGATCTCCGGCCTATCCCTCTGTCTGTTGCTGCGCACGAGCTCGGCCGCCCTGGCAGTCCTCGCCGCCGTGGTCACCATCGCCAGCAAGTTCGTGCTCCGCATCCGCGGCAAGCACGTCTTCAATCCCACCAATTTCGGCATCGTGGCTTTGATGCTCGCCACCGGCCAGGTGTGGGTCTCTCCAGGTCAGTGGGGGAGCGCGGCGTTCCTGGGCTTCCTCGTCGCCTGCCTGGGCGGGCTGGTGGTCAACCGCGCCGCCCGCAGCGACGTCACCTACGCCTTCCTCGCCTTCTATCTCGGGATCCTGTTCGGGCGCGCCCTGTGGCTCGGCCAACCCATGGCCATCCCCCTCCACCAGCTCACGAGCGGCGCCTTCCTGATCTTCACCTTCTTCATGATCTCGGACCCGAAGACCACTCCCGACACCCGGGCCGGCCGCATCCTCTTCGCCCTGCTGGTGGCCCTTGGCGCCGGGTGCGTCCACTTCGTGCTCTACCGGCCCAACGGCCTGATCCTGTCCCTGGCCTTCCTCTCCCCCCTGGTGATGCTTCTCGACCGGCTGCTGCCCGGCACGCGGTACGTCTGGCGGGAGGCTCCGGTCCCAGACGCAGCTCCCATACAACCTCTCCTCAAAGAAAGGAGATTCGCATGAGACGCCGCCTCGTTCCGCTCCTGGCCACCGCCGTGCTGGCGACTGCCGCCGGCACCGCGCTCGCCTTCTGTGGTTTCTACGTGGCCAAGGCCGATGCCAGGCTTTTCAACCAGGCCTCCCAGGTGGTCCTGGTGCGCGACGCCGACCGCACCGTGCTCACCATGGCCAACGATTTCAAGGGCGACCCGAAGGAATTCGCCATCGTCATCCCGGTTCCGACTTTCCTGCAAAAGGAGCAGATCCACATCGCCAACCGGGCGCTGCTCGACCACCTGGACGCCTACTCGGCGCCGCGCCTGGTGGAGTACTTCGACGAGAATCCCTGCCAGCAGTACCTCCGCCGTGTCGAAGCGCCCATGATGGCGGAGAAAGCGGCCGGGGGAGTAATGGGCGGAGGCGCGCGCGACCGCAGCCTGGGAGTCACGGTGGAAGCCCGCTACACGGTCGGCGAGTACGACATCCTGATCCTCTCAGCCAAGGAGAGCGACGGACTGGAGACCTGGCTGATCGAGAACGGCTACCGCATTCCCCCCGGGGCCTCCCGCGTCCTCAACGGCTACCTCAAGCAGGGGATGCGGTTCTTCGTCGCCAAGGTGAACCTCAAGGAGCAGTCGAAGCTCGGTTTCACCTATCTGCGCCCTATCCAGGTCGCCTATGAGAGCCCCAAGTTCATGCTCCCCATCCGCCTGGGAATGGTCAATGCCAACGGTCCCCAGGAGCTCTTCGTCTACGCCCTCACCCGCCAGGGCCGAGTGGAGACCACCAACTACCGCACCGTCCGCTTCCCCTCCGACGCCGAAGTCCCCCTCTTCGTCAAGGAGGAGTTCCCCGGCTTCTATAAATCGCTGTTCAGCCAGCAGGTCAAACGGCAGGACATGCGCACCGTGTTCCTCGAGTATGCCTGGGACATGGCCTGGTGCGACCCCTGCTCCGCCGACCCGCTCTCCGCGGACGAGCTGCGGCAGCTCGGGGTCTTCTGGCTCGAGCGGGGAGGAGACAACCTCTCCGGCGCCCAGAACGTCTTCCTCACCCGGCTCCACCTGCGCTACGACTCGGAGCACTTCCCCGAGGACCTCTCGTTCCAGCAGACCGCCGACCGGCAGAACTTCCAGGGGCGCTTCATCCTGCGCCACCCCTGGACGGGCGGCGACCGCTGCGAGGCGGCCCAATCCTACCGCCGCGAGCTGCCGAAACGCTTCGAGCGGCAGGCCGAGACCCTGGCCTCCCTGACCGGCTGGGACGTCAACAAGATCCGCCGCAAGATGAACCTCAAGGCCGGCTCGACTGTCCCGGCGATCCCGGCGGACAGCGATGCCTGGTGGAAGAAGATCTGGAACTGAACGGATGGGCTGCAGAAACTGACGGCCCATGATTTCTCATGGGCCGTACTCTGAAGATAATTCCCGGCGACGACCTACTCTCCCACACACTTGCGCGCGCAGTACCATCGGCGCTGGGGGGCTTAACTGCCGTGTTCGGAATGGGAACGGGTGTTT
>DATARR010000178.1:0-15562 GCA_036264085.1 Thermoanaerobaculia bacterium
CCTACAATCCCTTGCCCGTCGACTTTGATAGACTCGATCATGGCCAACCTCCTTTTGCGCCTCGTAGCGCTTTTTACCCTGTTTGCAGGCCAGAGTATGGCACTGCGCCCAGGAGGTTGGCCTTCTCATCCCATCTCTACGCAACCTCGAAGAGGCGGCCAGAGACAGAGGTTCCGGAGGGGTTGGGAGACTCCGCTTTCGCGATGCCCCCGCAATCGCCACCCTTTGCCATCGCGAGTCTCCGAAGCGGCGATGCCGGTCCGGTCCTCCCCCACCTCCAGCGTCGCGACCCCAGAGAGAAGATGTGTGTAATGTATGGCATTCATGCCCGGGCGGGGATGACCCGTCGCGCGAGGCGGTGCGGTTCTACGCGCAGTTGATTCGGAACGGGGCGGGAGCGGGATCACCGGCCGGTTGAGCCACTCAAGTCCCTGCTTTGGTCTTTCTGCGAACCCCTAGAGATCAGAAGGTTCGGGAGGAAACAGAACAGGCCTGTCTACTTTCCGGAAATCCGAATCCTTGGCGAGGATCGGACGTTCTCGATGATGGCCAGCGCATAGGCAAAGCAGTCCCCCAAGTTCAAGGGATAACGAAACCTCGCCTCCGCGACAATTCGTGCCTGCTCGACATCGGGCGGCACGAAGCGAATCCCGCTGCTCAGCAGCTCCTCTTCAATCTGGTCGTAGAGCTGGGGCTGGCGATCTCGGACCCGATCAGCGTCTCGGCCAGATTGACCGTGCTCATCCGCAACTCTGTCGCGTGCTCCGCGAGACGGTCGGTCACCCATTTACCCTCCGGCTCATCGAAGAAAACGGCAAGCAGCGCCGAGGTGTCGACGACCATGCGTCAACTCCAGAGATCGTCGTCAGAACGGAACCGCGGATTCGGATTCTCGGGGACCTGCTTCGCCATGCCCAGCCAACGCGCAAAGTCGGGTGCGGTCCGGTGCCGTCGCTCCCGCTCAACAGCCTCCTGGACCGCCAACCGAACGGCGTCGGACTTGGTCCTGACGCGGCGGAGCCTCATAAACTCAGTGAGGGCTTCTTCGAATTCAGGTGTGAGGTGGATGTTTAGCTGAGGCATGAGAGGCTCCTGACCTATGTACAGAACATATACAGATCCCCACGAGAAGACAAGCGCCAGAGGGTCGATGATCCCCATCCTTCTGCGGTAGAGTCTCGGTCCTCCGAGATTCCAGCTCCGGGAGTCCGACGATCAAGGCGGGCGTGACGGCGATCCTGGAGGCGATCGAGATCCTGATTGGCAAAGGCCTCCAGCCGCAGCGCACCGTCCTCCTCGCCTTCGGCCACGACGAGGAGGTGGGGGGAGCGCACGGCGCCGCGGCCCTCGCCGCCCTCCTGACGCAGCGGGAGTCCACCCCGAGCTCATCCTCGACGAGGGGGGCACCATCGTCGAGGGCCTGGTGCCGGGGCTCGAGCGGCCGGCGGCCCTGGTGGGCACGGCCGAGAAGGGCTCGCCACGGCACCAACGAGCGGGTGGGCGTCGCGAGCTATGGCGAGGCGGTGCGGTTCTACGCGCAGTTGATTCGGAACGGGGCGGGAGGGCGCGGGTGAAAGAACACGGACGAACACGGACTTCGCACGGATTTTCAAGGACGACGAAAAATTCAGGGGCGTCCGTGTTTGTCCTTGTCCAGTCCGTGTTCTTCAAAATTTGAACAGCGCGTCGAACGCCGAGCGCGCATCCCCTGGCGACGGCTTGTCGGAATCCTTGGCGAACTCCTGGACGAGCTTGGGGGTGAAGAGAGGGCACTCGTTGCGGTCCCGCTTCTTGGCGATGCGGGCGGGGATCTCCGCGTTCTTGCGGCACTCCCAACGCACCGAGGTGTCGAAGTGGATGCAGTTCGAGCAGGTGTGGAGGTCGGCGCCGCATTTCGCGCAGGTGGCGTCCGGGGGCAGCACGTCGCCGAGCATGATGAGCCGCTTCTCGCCACAGGCGTTGCAGCGGAACACCGCCTCGGAGGGCGCGCCGAGCCCGCGGCCCCGCGGGCCGTCCTTCTTCTCGCGCGGACCCTGGAAGCCCGGCCGCGGCTTCTCGTCGCGCTCTGAATCCTTGTAGCCCCGCTGCCTGTACTTCGGTCCGTCGGACATGGCGCCTCCCTGGCCTGTCTGCGGATTGTACAGCCCTTCTGGCTCGCCCGGCGCGCGCACAGGCACTCTATGGTGTAGAGATGTCTCAATTTCTACCGCTACAAGGAGGTCCGATATGCCATCCGAACGACCCCGCCACTGCGGGACGGTGAGCGAGGCCAGACGGTCTCTCTCGGCCGCTCGCCGTCTGCCTCAGGCCTGCCTCCTGGGCCTCCTCTTTCTCCTGCCAACGGGGGCGGCGAGGGCTCAGGACCTCGATTTCGCCGCCCTGAGGCGGCAATCGCAGCTCGTCTTTGTGGGCACCATCCAGAAGGTCGGCGCCGCCACCGAGGCCAACATCCCGGTAGACGATCGGACGGCAGTCGTCCGGGTCGACCGCGTCCTGCGGTCCACGGATCAGTTCCGGGCCCTCAATGGACTGGAGGTGACGGTGCAGCTCCGCCCGGAGCAGCCGGCGGCGAAGGGCGATACCGCCGTCTTCTTCACCCGGAGCTGGCTCTACGGCAAGAGCCTCGCCGTGGTGGAAGTCGGCCGCGGCAAGGCCAAGGACGAGAAAGCGCTCTCGAGCCAGATCGAAGAGACCGAGGTGAAAGCAGCGGACGAGAAGCTCGGGGGACGGATCGCCACGGCCGAGCTCATCGTCCTCGGCACGGTGACCCGGGTACGGCCGGCTCCGGGTGGGAAGGGCAGGGGTCCGATCACGGAGCACGATCCGGATTGGTGGGAGGCCACGATCGCCGTCGACTCCGTCGAAAAAGGGCAGCGCCCGTCCGAGCTGCGCGTGCTCTTCGCCAACAGCACGGACGAGATGTGGATCGACTCGCCGAAGCTGCGCAAGGGAGAGACCGCCGTGTTCCTCCTGCGCCGAGACCAGCAGGAGAAGGGAATGCCGGCGCTGCGCCTGTCGGGCTGGACCGCTCTCGATCCGCTGGACGTTCAGCCGCCCGCTCGCATCGCGCGTCTGCGGGCGCTGATCAAGGCGCCACGCTAAGCCAACCCTTGCTTCGGCCAGACCAGAAAGACGAGGACCTCATGAACCGTCCAGCGCTTCGAGCCAGCTCAAGAATCCTCCTGTTCCTGTCCCTCGGCTTTTTCGCCCTCGCGCGAGCCGGGCAGACCCAGGCCATACAGGTCATCAACATGATCCCCAACTCCCTGAGCGGGGAGACCAACCGCGACAGCGAGCCCAACGTCGCCGTCAATCCCGCGAACCCGTCTCAGGTCGCGGCCACCGCGTTCACTCCCGATCCCTTGAATTCAGGCAACGGCCCCATCTTCGTCTCCACCAACGGCGGCCTCACCTGGACCCTCAACGTCGTCCTGCCCGGGGGCAACCGCACGGTCGACGTGACCCTGCGCTTCGGCGGCACCTCGAACATCCTCTACGCCGGTATTATACGCTCTGACAACAGCCACATGGGCCTGCTGCGCAAGAGCAACTTCCTGGCCGCGGGCCTGATGACGACCCTCCTCGACCGCGGCAACGAGGACCAGCCCTACACGCAGGCCACGACCGTCCTCGGTGGCCCGGGAGTTGGCCTGGATCGGGTCTACATCGGCCACAACGACCTCAGCGTCTTCGGCACCACCGGCAAGACCGCCACGATCGAGCAGTCGCTCGACGCGGCCACGGCGGCGCCCCCGGCGAACCTCACCACGCAGCGCATCGAGGTGCGGACCACCTGCAACCAGGACGGCCCCTCGATCCGGCCGGCCTTCCACGCCGATGGCACCGTCTACGCCGCTTTCTTCCGCTGGTCCGCCGGCTGCGCCGGCGGCAACAACACCGCCGACATCGTGGTGGTCCGTGACAATCTCTGGGGCACGGGAGCCCCTCCCTACCAGGCGATCACCGACGGCGGCTTGGCCGGCGTGCGGGTGGCGACCGGGGTCAACATCGCCGCGCTGAGCACGCTGCTCGGCACCCAGAGAATCGGCAGCAGCCTGTCGATCGCCGTCGATCCGCGCAACAGCCGGACGGTGTACGTCGTCTGGGCGGATGGCACGACGGCCAACACCTACACCCTCCACCTCCGCCGGTCCACCGACGGCGGCGCCACCTGGAGCGCGGACCGGCGGACGATGGTCAAGGCGACCAACCCGTCGCTCGCCGTCAACACCAACGGCCTCGTCGGTTTCCTCTATCAGAAGCTCACGGGCGCTCCCGGCAGCCAGCGGTGGGAGACCCACCTCGAGCGGTCGAACGACGGCTTCGCCACGGTGCCGACCGACGTAATCCTGGCCAACGTTCCAGACGCCAACGGCACCTACGGCGGGACCAACCCCATCGGCGACTACACCCATCTGATGGCGGTGGGCAAGAACTTCTACGGCGTCTTCTCCGGCAACAACACTCCGGACGCGGCGAACTTCCCTAGCGGCATCACATACCAGCGCAACGTGGACTGGGTCGGCCATGTGCTGAAGGACCTGGCCAACAACCCGGTCACGGTTTCGATCGATCCCTTCTTCTTCCGCACCACGGAGCTCGCGGCGGCGGATGACTTCTACGTCCGCGACTGGACGGACGGCCCCGGCAACGGCGACACCGGGCTGGAGCCCTCCACACACCCCGTCTTCTACGCCACCAGCGACGTCTGGAACCGCCGCGGCACCCTGCCCGGCACGTTCGTCAACGACCAGCCCCCGAGCGAGGCCGCCGGCAACGGCGCCGGCATCATCGGCGACAACTGGGCCTTCGCGCGCATCCGCCGCAACGCCCTGCCAGCCAGTGGCACCAAGACCGTGACGGCGCACTTCCTGGTGTCGAAGTTCGGCACGGGGAGCAACTACGTCGATGCCGGCGTCGCCGATCCGGACCTCTCCTTCCCCGATCCGGACCCCACCGTGAATTTCACCGCCGCCGACCTCGGCCCCTTCATCACCACCGCCTGGCACTGGCATCTCAATGCGATCGCTTCCACCCACCTCTGCATGGCGGTCCAGATCTCGGCGCCGGGCGACCCTTTCGTGGCGCCCAGCCTCGTGGGCAGCGCTCCGGGCTGGCCCACGACCGACCTGCGGGTGATCTTCGACAACAACAAAGCCCAGCGCAATCTCAGCCTGTCGACCACGCCAGCCCGTGGCATCGGCGGTATCGACGCCTACGGCATCATTCACAATGCCGCGACGTTCCCTCGTGACATCCTCCTCAGCACCCAGGTCTCGCCGGACGTGGCCCCGCGGCTGGGGAACGCCACCCTCCAGGTGATCGGCAACACGGCGCAAACGTTCCGTCCGGGCGATACGATCGTGATCCCCAACGTGCAGCCGGGCGAGAACCGCTGGGTCGGTCTCTCCTTCACGACCTCGGGAGGCAAAGAGGGGGAGACCTTCCCCGTCGAGATCCAGGAAATCGTGGGCGGGACGCCGGTCAACGGCTTCACCCTCGAGGCCCAGCTCGCCTCGATGAACGCCGTCATGCTCCAGAACCTGGAGATCCACCGGTCGGTGCTCACCCGTCTGGCGGCGGCAGGTTTCGACTCGCGAGCCCAGCCCGAGGCCGACCTCGCCTACAGCCTCTTCTCGCGCGGGGATCAGCTCCTGGAATCGGATTACTTCGGTTTCGTCAGGTCTTCCAGCTTGACCGATCTCGCCTCTCGTTATCTCGGAACGGACGCCGACGTCTTCTTCATTCAGCGGGCGATCTCCGTGTTGGCCTCCGCGCTCGGCTCCGGCGTGGTGGACCAGGTCTCCGTCGCGCACGCCTCGTTGCTCAACCGCCTCGAATCGCTGATCACCCAGCGGGCTCTTGCCCTGGGCGACGTGGCGGACATCCTCCAGATGGTACGCTGGCAGTCGGAGCTCTACCTCCGTATCCCAGCGACCCTCGCCCCCTCGTGCTCCGCCACGCTCGCCGATCAGTCGCGCGCGTTCATGGATGCCTTCCAGCAGAGCAAGGCCGGCGCGAAGGACTTCCCCGGTTTCCTCACCGCACTGTTCACCTGCTTCGACGAGACGGCGAAGAACCTGGGGGGCACCAGCGGCGCGGCCATGGAGCAGGCCCTCGCCAACATGCGCAGCAGCGTCAGCGACCCGACGGCCCTGGAGAAGGCGCATCGTGACTTCCTGCTGGCGCTCCAGGACGCCGTCGCGCCGCTGCAGGGGGCGGTGAGCACGGCGAAGTAGGAAAAGACCTGGGAGCGCCGGCATCCCTGCCGGCCTTCTAACTCTGGTTTTTCAAAACGGAGTTAGAGGCCGGCGGAGACGCCGGCGTTCCCAGGGGCCGCGATCAGCTCCATCTCCTCCTCGGTGGGCTGGAACACCGCCGCTCCCACCGTGCCCGGGCCGGCGTTGGCCACCACCACGGGTCCCATCTCGGCGATGATCACCTCTTCGACCGTGAGGCTCTTTTCGATCAGCCCCCGCAGGCGGTCCGCCCAGACGGGGGCCTTGGCGTGGGCGACCGTCACCACGACGGGCCGCTTGGGATCGACCCGCTCTTTGAAGAGATCCACCAGCTTGGGATGGGCCGCACGGCTGCCGCGGACGCGATCGACCGCCACGATCTCGCCGTCCACCACGCCGAGGATGGGCTTGATGCCGAGGAGGTTCCCCATCAGCGCCCGCGCCTTGCCGATGCGCCCGCTACGCGCCAGGTACTCCAGCGTGTCCACCACGAAAAGGACGTGGATGCGCTCGCGCATCGCCTCCAGGCGCTCGACGACGGCGTCCGGCTTCACGCCCCGCCGCGCCATGCGGGCGGCGAAGAGGGCCAGCATGCCGAGGCCGAGACTGGCGCTGCGGCTGTCCACCACCTTGATCGCCACCTTCTCGGCCTCTCCCCGCAGCTCCTGGTAGTGGGGCAACCCCTCCTCCGCCGCCTTGCGGGCGTGGACCACCGTCTGCGACAGCCGCTCCGAGATGTGGACGGAGATCAGGTCCTTCTTCGGCGCCAGCGCCCGGTAGGCGTCCTGGAAATCCGCCTCCGGCACCGGGTTCGTCCGCGGCACCAGCGGCCCCTTCTCCAGCAGCTCGTAGAACTCCTTGGCCTTGAGGTCCACGCCGTCGTGATACACCCGGTCGCCGAAGAGCACCAGCACCGGCACCACGTGGATGCCGTGGACGCGGGCCACCTCGGGCGGCAGGTCCGACGTCGAATCGGTGACCACCCCCACCAGCTCCTCCGGCTCCTCCAGGGTGATGATCCCCAGCTCCCGCAGGCCCAGCAGGTCGCGCAGGATTGCGTTGTCCGTCGCCGGCAGGGCGTCCAGCAGCCGGCCCACGGTGACGCAGTTGGGCAGCACGGCCAGCAGCTCCTGCTGGCTGGGGGTGAAGCGGGTCTCGAAGAAGGCGGGTCCGAGCTCCACCCGCGCCCGCGCCCGGGGGTCCGGCGCGTCGAAGACCCGGTCCTCCAGGGCCTGGAAGATGAGGGATTTCAGATCCTGCCGGATCTCCCGCTCGACGGCCGCCCCTCCGGCGGACGGCCGGAGCTGCACCCAGAAGGGGCCGGCGGACAGCGTGCTCAGCCGCAGGAACGCCTTGAGGCCCCGCGCCCGCCCCGCCGTGGCTGCGATCACCTCGCCGTCGGCGAGCGCCAACTCGCCCTCGCCGCAGAGGATGCGGCCCGTGAGCCGCACCCGGTTCGCCGCCCGCAGCAGCTCGAGGATCGGCAGCAGCGCCAGGTCGCCCACCAGCGATTCGAGGTCCGCGTCCGGCTCGACGCCGATCTCCCGTCCCAGGAGGACGAGATGGATGCGCCGCACCAGGTCCGCCGGCGCCAGGCCGTTGGCCTTGAGGAAGAGGACCTCCTCGGGCAGCTCGCTGCCATCCTCCTCGCCTTCGCCCAAGAGCAGGAGAGTCCGCGGATGGGCAGGGTCCGGCGAGGGGAAGAGGTCGACGTCGACGACGGCGCCGGCCGGATTGCGGGCGAGCCCGGCGGGGAGCACCACGATCCCCGGCCCGAGGCCCGCGGCGAACCGCCGGCCCTCCGCCGCGCCCACCGCGGGGATCACCTCATAGCCGAACCCGGTCAGGCCATGGGCGATCTCCCGGCGGCGGGAGGTCTCTGGATCCACCACCAGGACCGAAGGACGGGCCATGCTCGTTTCCCCTCTTCATACAAAACGATAGCAACCAGAAGTCTGCCGGAGCTTCGCCAAGCATAAACCCTGGCATGACGATCGTCACCCCTCCTACGTGACGCTCGTGACTATCCGGCTCCTCCGGATCGGGCGATACTGCCCTCGTCGTTGGACATCCCTTTCAGAGGAAGAGAGAACCCCATGATCCGATTCAGGACACTTGCCACCCTGCTCCTGGCCTTGACGATGACCGGGAGCCTGACCCTCAATTCCCGCGGCGAAGCGGCCGAAGCCGCGAGGCCCATCGCCATCGTCCACGTCCGCGTCTTCGACGGCTCCAGGGCGATCCCTGACGCTACGGTCGTCGTCGAGGGCCGGACCCTCCGCGCCGTGGGCCCCAAAGTCGCCGTGCCCGCTGGCGCCGAAATGATCGACGGCTCCGGGGACACGCTGCTGCCCGGTCTGATCGACGGCCACACCCACACCTGGGCCGATGCCCTGACCCGCGCCGCCGTCTTCGGCGTCACCACCGAGCTCGACATGTTCACCGATCCGCGGTTCGCCCGCTCTCAGCGCGAAGAGCAGGCGAAGACCGGCGCTCCCGGCCGGGCTGACCTGCTGAGCGCGGGCTTCCTCGCCACCGCTCCGGGCGGCCACGGCACCGAGTACGGCATGCCCGTCCCCACCCTCACCAAGCCCGAAGAAGCGCAAGCCTGGGTCGATGCCCGCATCGCCGAGGGCTCGGACTACGTCAAGATCATCTCTGAGGATGGCAAGCTCTACGGCCGCACCATCCCCACCCTCGACAAGGCCACCATCGCCGCCCTCGTCCAGGCCGCCCACAAGCGGGGCAAGCTCGCGGTGGTCCACATCAGCACCGAGACCGCGGCCACGGAAGCCCTGGAGGCGGGCGCGGACGGCCTCGTCCACATCTTCACCGACCGCGCGCCCGAGCCGGCCTTCATCGCCCTGGCCGTGAAGCGCAAGGCCTTCGTCACGCCGACGCTGACCGTCGTGGAGGGCACCACCGGCGTCGCCAGCGGCCGGGCCCTGCCGGACGATCCCCGCCTGGCGCCCTACCTGACGGCCGACGAGGTCCAGGGCCTGCGCCGCAGCTTCCCCAAGCACGGCGAGCAGCGGTTCCAGAACGCTCTGGACGCCGTCCGCCAGCTCAAAGCGGCGGGCGTGCCCATCCTCGCCGGCACCGACGCGCCGAACCCGGGCACCACCCATGGAGCCAGCATCCACCGCGAGCTCGAGCTGCTCGTCCAGGCCGGCCTCTCCCCCGCCGAGGCCCTGGCCGCCGCCACCTCGGTTCCGGCGAGGATCTTCGGCTTGCAAGACCGCGGACGCATCGCTCCCGGCCTGCGCGCCGACCTGGTGCTGGTCAAGGGGGACCCGACGACCGACGTCACGGCCAGCCGCGACATCCTGAAGGTCTGGAAGATCGGCCAGGAAGTGCCACGAGCGAAGACGGCGTCTCAGGCCGCCGCGGCCTCGGCGGCGGCTCCCGCGGCGCAGGTGCCCGCCTCGGGCGAGATCAGCGACTTCGAGGACGGCACCCTGAAGACCGCCTTCGGCGCCGGCTGGCAGGAGTCCACGGACAAGCTCGCGGGGGGCAATTCGGTCGTGCAGAAGGAGGTCGTCGCCGAAGGTGCCGGAGGCTCGGCCAAGTCGCTCGCCATCTCGGGCGAGGTGAAGGCGGGCTTCGGCTTCCCCTGGTCGGGAATGATCTTCTTCCCCGGCGCTCAACCCATGACCGCGGTGAACCTGTCCAAATTCTCCGGCGTCTCCTTCTGGACCAAAGGGGACGCCCGCAGCTATCAGCTCATGCTCTTCGCCACCCACCTGGGACGGATGCCCGCCCAGAAGACCTTCACCGCCGGCCCGGACTGGCAGCAGGTGACCGTCCCCTTCGCCGAGCTGGGCCTCGACGGCACCGACGTCATCGGCATCTTCGTCGGCGGCGGTCCGGCGCTGGGGACCTTCCGGTTCCAGGTGGACAACGTGCGGCTGGTCCCCAAGTAGGCGGGATCGTCGTAGAGGGAGCGTCCTCCTTACAGCGCCGTGCGGATTGACCACAGGTCGGGGAAGAGCGGCTTGAAGAGAGTGTTCTTCAGGTACTCGACTCCGGCCGAGCCGCCGGTGCCGGTCTTCATGCCGATCGTGCGCTGCACCATCTTCACGTGGCGGTAGCGCCATTCCTGAAGCCCCTCGTCGAGGTCCACCAGGCGCTCGCAGACCTCGCGGTTCCAGGGGTCCGTACGGTAGATGCGGACGAGGCTCTCCCGCACCCGCTCGTCCTCCACGACGGGCAGGGAGGAGTCGCGGTCCAGCACGTCCTCCGGGATCGGGTAGTCGTTGAGGGACAGGAAGCGCAGGAACGACTGATAGACGCTCGGCCGGGCCAGCCGCTCCTCCACCCGCCGGCGCTCGGCGCTCCCCTCGGGCAGCCGGGCGGCGAGACCGGGCTCGCGAGACCCAAGGGCGACCTCGATCTCGCGGAACTGGAACGACTGGAAGCCGCTGGCGCTGTCCAGCCGGTCGCGGAAAGAGAGGAACGACACGGGAGTCATCGTCTCCAGGACGTCCACCTGGGAGACGAGCGTCTTGAAGATCGTGAGGATACGCTTGAGCGTGGCCAGGGCCGCGGGCCGGTCGTTCTTCTCGAAGGCCCCGCGCAGCAGGTCCGTCTCGTGAAGCACCTGCTTGAACCACAGCTCATAGACCTGATGGATCACGATGAACAGCATCTCGTCATGCTCCTCGCCTCCAGACGCCGGCGTCTGGAGGTCGAGGAGCTCGTTGAGGCGGAGATAGCTGGTGTAGGTGTAGGGCATGGGGCTCCTTCCTGCCAGTGACGGTATGGGAAGGAGGGAGGTGGGGTCAATCGAGGAGTGGGCCTGTGGCGGCCAGTGCCGGCCAATGCCGGTTGCCAGGATACGTTATATTGACCGGAGGCCCGAGACCTCCTATACTCTCTCCATGGGCGAGCCCGCTCGCAAAATGCCGGCCGACTGGGAGCCGGAGCCCGCTCCCGAGAGCACCGACCCGTTCCGCTACGGATGGCGCTGGCGGAGCGTCCGCCTGCCCGGCGGCAAAGTCGTCGACGAGCAGGTTCCGCTGACCGCGGAAGACCTTCTCGATCCCCAACCTGGAGACGAAGTGGGCCAGAGCCAAGCCCATTGGGAGCTGCTGTTCCTGCTGGCGAGAATCCTCGACCAGTATTATGAATTCCGGGAAGACGTGTCCTTGGTCGTGGACCTGAAGATGTCCTGGGGGATTCCCGGGTCTCATGGCAGCTCCCCCGACCTCGCCATCGTTCAGGGGGTGCGTCAGAAGTTCGAGCCGGACCGCCGCAGCTTCGACGTGATCAAAGAGGGGGTCCGCCCTTCTCTGATCATCGAAGTGGTTTCCTCGGAAGATCCTGAGATCCGCCGCAATGACTATGAGAAAAAGGTCGAGATCTATCGGCAGGCGGGAATTCCGGAATACTTCCTCCTCGACCCGCCGACCAGCGTCACGAGGGGCTTCCTGCTGCTGAGCGGTTATCGCCTTGGCCCTGACGGGCGGTATCAGCCAGTACAGCCGGATTCGCAGGGCCGGCTGCTCTCCGAGACCACGGGCCTGGCTTTGGGTGTCGACGGGGACGGCCAGACCCTTCTCGTCTTCGACGCTCTGACCGGCCAGCGCCTGCTGGACCCGAAGGTGGAGAGGGCCTTGGAAACGCAAGCCCGCAAGGCCGCCGAGCAGTGGGCTGTGCGAGAGGCCGAAGCCCGCAAGGCCGCTGAGAAACGGGCCAAGGCCGCCGAAGCCGAGATCGCCCGGCTTCGGGCCGAGTTGGACAAGGTCCGGAACACCGACCGCTGACTACCTTGGAGTAACATGGGGGCAGCACCTGTTTGAGCTACAGCTCATATTCGATGGATGACGAAGAACAGCATCTCGTCATACTCCTCGCCCCCAGACGCCGGCGTCTGGAGGTCAAGGATCTCGTCGAGGCGGAGATAGCTGGTGTAGGTGTACGGCACGGGGGCTCCTTCCTTCTCTACCTGGGAAGGTATGGGAAGGAGGGAGGCCCGTCAACAGCTCCGCCTTAGGAGAGGCAGGCTCGAAATAGCCACGACAGGGCCCGCTAGTTGCCTGTAACACCTGTTTGTACTAGAGTTGCGTTCATCAAAGTGCTCCTGACTCCAGTCGTGAACCTACGTGTTCGGCGAGGATTGCACATAGCCAGCGGCTTGGCCTTTAGCTACTGCAGCCTGCTCTTCCCTTCCTGCTCTGGCGGTCCCGCGCAGTCCGCGATCTGCAAGGGATCGACTAGCGTTGCGCTCGGGGTCGTGTGGCCAGGCATAATGAAGCGGATGGATCCAAACGACGCGGCCCTTAAACGGCAGGTCTTCACCCGGATCCGGGCTCTAGCAGATGGCCAAGCATCGGACCTACGCTCGACGCTCCAACTGGCGAGGCTTGCAGCAGAAGTCGGAGATGTGAATCTCGCGGCCAAGGCTGCTCTCGCTGGACTCGCGCTCGCAGGCAAGCAGCCAGAAGTTCGTAGTGTGGCGGCGGCCGCTCTGCTGGCACGCTTTATCCATTCTGGTGCGGTCAGCGACCTACTTGATGCTGGCGAGATCCTGTCAATTGGTGACGGCGACCTAGCAGCACGGTGCAATCGACTGTTGGTCCTCCATAGTCTCGGGTTACGCTATCGACTGGCCGAAGGAGCAGGCGACTGCCCGTGCCTTAGGACTCTTGACCTTAAGCTCAATCCCGAGCCTCGATTCCCACTTGACGGTCATCGGCACTCGGCTGACCAGCTTGCGGCCTCCGAGTTGAACGAAGTAGAGACGCTACTTGTTCAAGGGAATCAAGCGCATGCCAGAGTGGTAATCCGGCTCTCTAGCCAAGCGTGGCGGGTTTGGTTCGAGCGCGACGCACTTGAGTTGTGGCGAACCGCCGTTAGCGAAGTCGGGCGCCGGGCCGTTGAGAAGCGCGTGGCGCCGCTCGCTATGCTCTACACCGAAGCGAACGCGAACCCCGCGCCAGTTCACCTTTGGGCGCAGTTGGCAGCGGTTCCTCCGCGTTATGAGCGGACTGTGAAAGAGAGCCTAACCCATTGGCGGGACGGAATGACTGCCTTGTCCCGCTACGAACCCGACCGCGTAGAGAGCGAACTCGGTCCCGCGCGCCGTGAGCTAGCATCGTGGCTACCCGTGCTCCTGCCATCAATCGATCTCGCGCTGGCGGCAGCGCGCTTTCACCTCGGAGACGATCGCGGGATGCTGGAGAGGTCACTCGCCGTCCGGCGTAGCGTCTCCCGAGAGGCCTATCCATGGGCATGGGCGCGCTCTCTCTGGCTCGAAGCGTTAGCGCTCCAGGCAAAGGCGGATTGGTCGGAGTCGCTCCGATGCGCCGAGGATGCCGGGCGGATCTATACCAGTTTGGGCGAGCTAGCCAACTCGGGCTACCAGGATGTGGTACGCGGGGTTGCTCTCGAGTCGCAAGTCGCGGAAGAGGCAGCTTCCTCGGCCTATCTAAACGCCGTGAGTCGCATTCACAAAGCAGGAGACACACGCCTGCTCGCCGGTGCCTTGGCGCTTTTCGCTCGCCAACAGAGTCGGGCCGGCCGCCCCCACCTCGCAGTCGAACTGCAGCGGGAGAGTACAACCCTGGACAGCGCCGACGCCACTCCTCAACTAGTTGCCGAGGCAAAGGCGGTCCTCGCTGAGCAGCTCTTTCGAGCCGGTGCACGCGCGGAAGGCAACCAGATCCTCCAGGAGGCTAAGGTGGCCACCCGGCATATCGAGAGCGCGCAGCCACGCCGGAGGGCGGAGGCCATTCTCGCGCAGGTCGAGGCTTCGGGGGTTAGGGATTCGGATCCAGTAGCTGCCGAGATGGCGCTCGATCGCTTTCTCTCAGAATTTGCCGCTTTCGGTGAGCGGTTCTTTCGCGCAGAAGCGCTAATCGACCGAGCCGAGGCGAGGCTGCTGCTGGGAAAGTTGCCCGGAGCCGAAGAGGACCTTGCCGCAGCGTTAGGTGAGATTGCGAGTCAGAGCGAGCGGTTGGAAGACCGAGTACAGTCGGTGGTTCTGCTGGACCGGGCTCGCGAGGCACTCGATCTGTTCGTTGACTTGCTCCTTCGTAGGCCAGACGGATCCAGCCAAGCCCTCCGCTGGATTGAGAAGCTCCGCGCCGAGCAGATTGGCCTTGGATTCGGCTCCAGGAATGCGAGACTGCGCCGCCGACGCAACCTCAGCAGCGCGCCATACGGCAGCTGTATTACAGAGTATTGGGCCGCCCCGGCAGAGTTGCTTGCCTGGACCTCGTGCGACGGTAAAGCACCGCATCTCGATCGCATCAAGGTCTCGCGAGACGAGCTACTTCGAGAACTCAGAGACTTTAGGCAAACCGCCCAGCGGGGAGACCTAGCCGACATCCGTCAGCGATCCGCCTCGGCGTCTACATGGCTAGTTGCACCGATCGGGAAATCGCTTTTCCGGTCCGTCTCATGGACTGTGATCCCGGATGCCCTCTTTCCTGCAATTCCAGTGGCGTGGCTCACTATGGACGGTCGCTTCGTCTTTCAAGACCGGGTTGTGAAAGTAGCGCCCTCATGGTCCCAGCTTTCGGACAAGCCGGCTCGCCCAGCAACTCTATGGAAGGGGCTGGGAATCGGCGACCCCAACCCTGGTCCCGAGGCCTCGGTAGCGAGGTTGCCTTTTGCGCGCGCCGAGGTGGAACGGATTCTCACCCTCTTTCCAGGCTCTAACGCGAGAGTTGGCGCGGAAGCTACTTGGACCTCCCTGCTTCAGCAGCGTGGCTCATTCGATCTCTTGCACTTAGCGACCCATATTTCAAGTGGCTCTCGTGTGCCGCTGAGCGCACGGCTTCAAATGACTCCCGAGGCCACCCGACCCGATGGCCGAGTCTCAGCGGACGAGGTGGCCCGAGAGCGCTTTCCGAGCCTGCGACTTGCCGTTGTGGCGTCCTGCTCAAGCGCAACGGCAGCGCCCGCGAGAATTGCCGGCAGCCTCGATTTCGCGAACGCTTTTCTGAGTGCCGGAGCAGACGAGGTACTCGGGACTCTTTGGGATATACCTGACCGGGAGACATCTGCGGCCATCTCCGAGTTCTATGAGAGCCTGAATGCCGGGCAAAATCCAAAGCAGGCTCTACAGAGGATTTGGCTCAAAGGACTTGAGAATCATGCAGACGTGGCCAGCTTGAGTGTTCGCGCCGCGCTGCAGTTGTCGAGCACTCACCCTTAACGCCGAGAGAGGAGAAGATCGAGGTCCCGTCAATAGGTGTGTAAACGCGTCAGGCGGCGGCCTCCTCGTCGGCCGCAGAGTTGACTTCTCGTAGAACTCGTACTCCGTCTTCGTAAGCGGCTCCCTCTGCAACCTCGGGAAGAAGCTCCGGGTGGTCAAG